>NZ_CP134771.1:6012711-6630422 GCF_031880315.1 Pseudomonas baltica
GGTGGTCGGCGTGCGGGGCGAGTGGCTGGACGACTGGCACTACGACTTGTCTGCCAACTACGGCCAGAACCAGTACGAAATCAACACCCGCACCATCAACACCTCGTTGGGCCTGGCCACGCCGCGCTCGTTCTACAACGGCACGCTGAGCAATACGCAAAAGCAGCTGAGCCTGGATCTGTCGCGGGAATTCAACGTCGGTTTTTTGCCCAATCCGGTCAACGTGGCCTTTGGTACGGAGTATCTGCATCAGGATTACCAGATCGAATCAGGGGACCCGGCGTCCTATTACCTGACCGGCAGCTCCGGGTTGGGCGGCTTTCGCGATGCCGATGCCGGGAGCTTCAGTCGGCATGACTTTGCCCAGTACCTGGACCTGGAAACCGACCTGACCGATCGCTTGAGTGTCTCGGCGGCGGCACGGCACGAGGACTACAGCGACTTCGGTTCCAACACCAGCGGCTCGCTGTCCGGGCGCTTCGCCTTGACCCCGAAAGTGGCGATTCGCGGCAGCGTGTCGACGGGCTTCCGCGCGCCGTCGCTGGCCCAGCAGAACTTTGCCTACACCTCGTCGCAACTGATCGGCAATACCGTGCAGGAGGCCGGTACCTTCGCGTCCAACAGCAAGGTCGCCAAGCTGCTCGGCGCCGAAGACCTGAAGCCCGAAAAGTCGCGCAACTACAGCCTGGGCGTGGTCTTCGAACCCACCGACAACCTGACCCTGACCGCCGATGCCTACCGCATCGACATCCGTGACCGGATCACCTTGTCGTCCAACCTGAGCCTCAATCAGGACGCGATCAATTACCTGCAGGCCAACGGCGTCGGCAACATCAACTACACTACGGCGCGGTACTTCACCAACGCGGTGAACACCAGCACCAACGGCATCGACCTGGTGGCCAACTATCGCTATCAACTGGACAGCGGCGTGCGCTGGAACAGCACGGTGGGCTACAACTACAACCACACCAAGGTCACCCACGTGGCGGCCAATCCGGGGATTCTCGATCAGTTGGGGCAGAACCTGCTGCGCGTTGATCGACGGGAGAAAGACGGGCTGCTGGGCGATACCACGCCGCAGCACAAATTGAGCCTGGGCAACGATTTCACCTATGACGCCTGGACGTTGCACAGCAACCTGGTGCGCTACGGCTCGTTCACCAGCTATCAGGCCAGTGAAGTCAACGACCAGACCTTCAAGGCGGCGTGGATCCTCGATCTGTCTCTGGATTATCGCTACCGCAACTGGCTGTTCACCCTGGGTGGCGACAACGTGACCGACAAGTACCCGGAGAAGCTCAACGCGTACAGCAACAGTGGCGGCAACCTGGCATACAGCACGTACTCGCCGTATGGGTATAGCGGGGCGTTCTACTACGCCAAGGTGGCGTATCGCTGGTGATTCTGCGCTTGCAGGGCCGGCCCCTTCGCCGCCGAAAGCGCAACCTTGCTCCTACAATGGTGCGGTGTACCTGTGCAAGCAGGGCCGGCCTCTTCGCGGGCAAGCCTTGCTCCCACAATGGTGAGGTGTACACCTGTGGGAGCAAGGTTGCGCGTTGGGCGGCGAAGAGGCCCTCAAGCTCACCCCACAAACAGGCCCTCATCTGGCATTTTCCTCACTCCACACGTCATACAAATTCGACGGCGCATCCAGCTGCACCTCGAAATTCAACCCGTGCAACGTACTGCGCGCCGCGAGCTGATAGTTGGGCGCGAACAGCGGGATGACGTAGGCCTTGTCCACCGCCAGCTTCTGGATCTGATCCAGGATCGGCTGGCGTTTGGCAAGGTCGGTGGTCGCTCGGGCCTGGTCGATCAGACCGACGATCTCCGGGTCCGGCGTCTTGATGCCGCGATACAAAAACCCGCTGCCACCCAGCACGTCACGTAGCGACAGCGCCGCATCCGATGGGTTGAGGGTGTTGGGATAGACATGCCAGGTGCCGTCGGCGATGGACTTGACCCATTCACCCGAACTGATGATGCGCAGGTCCAGCTGCAGGTTCAGGTTCTTCTTTACCGCCGCCTGGATCTGCTGGATCAACAGATCCCGGTTGTCGCGCACATAAGGTTGCGGGTAGCCCACCTCGATGCGCAGGCGCTGGCCATCGCGGGTTCGATAGCCCTCGGCGTCGCGGCCGGTCCAGCCAGCGTCGTCGAGCAGCTTGTTGGCGCCTGCCACGTCGTTGCCCCAGGAACCTTTGAGACCCTTGTTGTAGGCCGTGTTGTCCGGGCCGATGTTGGACCAGGCGCGCGGCACCGTGCCCAGGTAGATGTTCTTGACGATCGCTTCCAGGTCGAAGCCATCGCGCAGTGCCCGGCGCACACGCACGTCATCGGTAGGCGCGGCGGTGTAGTTGAGGTTAAGCGTGAACGATGTCTCTGCCGACGGCCCGGTGAGGAACTGGAAGCCCTGGGCATTCTCGAACAGCGCGCGATCGGTGGGCTGTACGCCTTCGATCATGTCCACCTGCCCGGAGCTCAAGGCCCCCGCACGTACCGCGTATTCGGGCAGGAAGCGATAGGTGACCGAGTTCAAATAGGCCGGGCCTTGATGCGCGGCATAGGCCGGCGCCCAGTGATAGTTGGGGTTCTTGACGAAGCGCGCCGACTGGCCGCGCGTGTACTGGTCGAACACGAACGGGCCAGTGCCCACCAGGTTCGGACCGCCTTGGCAGAGGTCACCGCCCTTGGCCAGGGTCTTGGGCGACAAAAAGCCCAGCTTGACGCTCGACAGTGACTCGAGGAACGCCGAGTCAGCCTTGCTCAGCACGATCTTGACCTCATGGGGCGAGACCACCTCGGTGTGATCGTAATACTCCAGAAAGGCGGCGGCGTTGGCGGTGTGGGCCGGATCCCTGGTCCAGTCGAGGTTGGCCTTGACCGCCTCACCATCGAATGGCGTGCCGTCGCTGAAGGTCACGTCGTCACGCAGCGTGAAGCTGTAGCTCAGGCCATCGTCGGAGATGCGCCAGCTCTTCGCCAGCCAGGGCGCGAACGTGCCGTCGGCCTGCTTGCCGACCAACGAGTCGATGTAGTTGCGGATCACCAGGAAGGCATTCTGCTGCGACGAGTTGTGCGGGTCGAAGCACACCGGTTCGGTGGTCACGCCAAACGTGATGTCGCCGCCGTCGCGGGGCTTGACCACGCTGTTCTCGGTTTTGGCGACGCTCTTGGCGGGTTCTGAAGGGTTGTCGCAACTGGCCAGTAATGGGCTGATGGCAACGGCCAGGCAAAGCAGGGGAAGGGGTGCTCTCATGATGTCCTTAAGCGCAAGCAGGTGAAGCGGCCACGGTCGGCTGTGCCGACAACAGACGTTGGGTATAGGGATGTTGCGGGGCGTCGAAGACTTGCTGGACCGTGCCGTGCTCGACCACCTCGCCCTGATGGAACACCAGCACGCGATCGCTGACGTGGCGGATCACTTCCAGGTCGTGAGAAATGAACAGCAGGGCGATGCCGCGCTCGGCTTGTAACTCGCTGATCAGGTCCAGTACCTGCGCTTGAACGTACACGTCCAGCGCCGACACCGGTTCATCGCAGATGATCAGCGCGGGTTCTGCCGCCAGTGCACGGGCGATGGCGATGCGTTGGCGCTGACCACCGGACAGCGAGCGGGGATGGCGATCGAGATAGGCGGCGTTGAGGCCGACCTGGGTGAGCAGGGCGGTGACTCGCTCGCGTTGGCGATCCTGGGCGTGGAGGTTTTCAGCGATGATCTGCAGCACGCTGTAGCGCGGATCGAACGAGCTCAGCGGGTCTTGCGGGATGTACTGCATCTGCCGCCGCCATGGCCGGCGTTGCGCCTCGGGCACCTGGCTCCATGGCTGGCCGAGCAGCTGCACGCTGCCGCTGTCGGGTTCGAGCAGGCCGAGGACGATGTTGGCGCAGGTGGTCTTGCCGGAGCCCGACTCACCGACGATGCCCAGCACTTCGCCCTTGTGCACGCTGAACGAGGCGCTGTGCAAGGCGGTGAAACTCTCCTTGCGGCGGCCGAAACCGCCGCGCCGATAGTGCTTGCTGATGTTGTCGACGTGCAGCACCACCTGTTGTCGATCGATATGCCGACTCGGCAAGGCGCTGCGCTCGATGCGCAACGGTTGAGTCTCGTCGACGGCCGGCAGCACCCGCGCCGAACTCAGGCGGGTGCCACGGGACTGTTCGCTCGGTGTCGCCGCCAACAGTTGGCGGGTGTAGTCGTGGCGCGGGCGGGTGAGCACTTGCGCCACCGGCCCGGAGTCGACCACCACGCCGTTGTGCATCACGTAAACGCGGTCGGCGATCTGCGCCACCAATGCCAGGTCGTGGCTGATGATCAGCAGCCCGGCACCACGGGCCACGCGGTCGGCCAAGACCGCGATCACTTGTTGTTGCACGGTCACATCGAGGGCGGTCGTCGGTTCGTCGGCGATGATCAGGCTTGGCTCGCCGGCGATGGCGGCGCCGATCAATGCCCGTTGGCGCAGGCCGCCGGACAGTTGATGGGCATATTGACCGGCGCGCTCCCTGGCTTCGGGGATGCCGACCTGCGCGAACACCTCGACCACCCGCTGTTCCACCTCGCGACTGCTCTTGAGCAAGTCGTGCACGGTGAGGACTTCGCCCGCCTCCTGGCCGATGGTGCGCAAAGGATCCAGCGACACCAGCGCATCTTGCATCACCAGCCCGGCCCAGCGGCCGCGGATCTGGCGCCAATCCTGCTCGGTGAAAGTCAGGGCATCGCGACCGGCGATTTGCAAGGTCCTGGCCTTGACCACGGCGCCATCACCGGCCAGACCCAACAGGCTGCGCGCGGTCAGGCTCTTGCCCGAGCCGGATTCGCCCACCAGGGCCACGCATTCGCCGGGCTGGATACTCAGGCTCAAACCGCGCACCAGCGGCGTATCGCCGTGCAGGGCCGGGAAGCTGATGCTCAGGTTGTCGATGTCTACCAAGGCTTGGGTCATGGCGCGAGCCTCCCTTCGAAGCGGCGCTGCAGGTAGCTGCCGACCACGGTAAAAGAGATCACCGTGAGGGTGATGGCCACGCCGGGGAACACACTCGGCCACCAGGCCACGCGCAGCACGTCACGGCCTTCGGCGAGCATCACGCCCCATTCCGGTGTCGGTGGTTGTGGGCCAAGACCCAGGAAGCTGAGGCCGGAGACGGCGATGATCGAGCTGCCGATATCGATGGTCGCCACGATTGGAATGGCCACCAGCACGTTGGGCAGCAAGTGGCGCAGGAACACCTTCCCTCGCGACTGCCCGTACAGCACCGCATGGCGCACGTAATCGGCGTTGCGCACCAGTTGCGTCTGGCTGCGGATCAAGCGCCCGAACTTGGGAATCCCGGCGATACCGATAGCCACTGCGACGTTCATCAAACCAGGGCCGATCAGGGCGATCACCAGCAAGGCCAGCAACACGTTAGGGAAGGCCGAGAGCATGTCGAACAGGCGTGAGGCGACTTCGTCGAGCCAGCGGTTTTTCATGCCGGCGAGCAAACCCAACAGGGTGCCGACTACCAGGCTCAGGAGCATGCCGGCGATGCCGATCAGCAGCGAATAGCGCGTGCCGTAGACTACGCGGGCGAACACGTCGCGGCCGAGCCGATCGGTGCCGAACCAGTGCACCAGGTTCGGCGCCTGCAGGCCGACGGTGACGTCGCCCGACAGTGGATCGTAGCCGGTCAGCCAGAACGGCACGACCAGGGCGATGGCCAGCGCCAGCAAGAACGCCGCGCTCAGCACCACGCCCAGAGGCAGTTTGCGGCGCGTCGACGGGGCTGCTGCAGTAGCGCCGGTGTCATCCGGCGCGAAGGTGGAGACAGTCTGGGTCATTGGCTTCTGAGCCTCGGATCGATGAGCAGATACAGAACATCCAGCAGCGTCGAGATCGCTACGTAGATAAAGGCCGCCACCAGCACCACGGCCAACACCACCGGCACGTCCTGGCTGGTGATGGCGTTGAGGGTGACGGTGCCGAGACCGGGTCGGCCGAAGACTTTTTCGGTGATCACCGCGCCGCCGAGCAGGCCTCCCACCAGCCAACCGCCCAGAGTCACGATCGGTAGCAAGGCATGGCGCAGCACGTGGCTGAAGCGCAGTCGGGTTTCACTCAGGCCGCGAGCGCGCAGGGTGGTCACGAAGGGCTGCTCGAGGGCTTTCTCCATGGCCTCGCGCAATACTTGTGCAAGGATCCCGGCGGTGGGCAGCGCCAGGGTCACGGCGGGCAAGACCAGCGACTGCCAGCCATTGGCCCCCGACACCGGGAACCAGCGCCAGTGGAAGGAGAACAGCATCAACAGCAGGATGCCGATCCAGAACACCGGCATGGAGGTCATCACCAATTCCAGCGACGAGGCGATCTTGCGGCCCAGGGCGCTACGCCCGGCGGTGAGCAGCGCGACGGTAATGGCCAAAATCGCCGCCAATGCCCCTGCCGTCAGCGCCAGCTGCACCGTAGGCCACAGTTGCGATCCGAGAATGGCCCCCACCGATTGGCGCATCACATAGGAGGTGCCAAGGTCGCCATGCACCAGGCGGCCAAGGAAATCGAGGTATTGTGCGGGGAGGGATTTGTCCAGCCCCCATTCGGCGGCGATGGCTTCGCGCAAGCCGGGGTATTCGTTATCGCCGGCGAGGATATCGGCGATGTTGCCTGGCAGGGAGTGCAGGGCGGTGAAGGCCGCCGTTACGCTGAGCCACAACACCAGAACGCTGCTGAACAGCCGCGTGATTACGCTTTGCCACATAGATCTTCCTTTCAGTCGTCACCTCAGGGCGTGAGTGAAGGCGATCCTATAGGCGATACTCGGCAGGCGTCCAAGGCTGTTTAAGCATAAAAATATAATGAAAAAAATGCATGTAGATAGGGTTATAAGATTCTTTATGCTGATGGAATAAGCTTAGGCTTATACGGTTCTTCTGTATTTCTCCTGGGTTTTTATACTGACCGGCACTTTACAAGCCTGTCGCTGGAGCCGCCCATGAGCCGCCAGATTCACCTGTCCGCCTTCCTGCTCTCGGGTCCGGTGATCCATAGCCATGCCGTCTGGCGCCATCCGCAGACCGTCGGCAACTACCTCGACCCCGAGTACTACGCGCGCACTGCGAGGGTCGTGGAGGAAGGGCTGTTCGATTTCCTGTTCTTCGCCGATCGCCTGGCGGTGGGGGACCAGATGGGCGGCTCGCGGGAAACCGCCCTGCGCTACGGCGCCCAGGACGCCACCCGACTCGACCCGCTGCCGATCCTCTCCTACCTGGTCGGCCAGACGCGCAAGCTGGGCCTGGGAGCGACGCGCTCGACTACCTATTACGAGCCCGCGCACATCGCCCGCGAGTTCGCCACCCTCGATCACCTGTCCAAAGGCCGCGCGGCGTGGAATATCGTCACCTCCATGAACGACAGCGAAGGGCGTCTGTTCGGCAAGGACAAGCACCTGGAGCACGACCTGCGCTACGACCGTGCGGACGAATTCGTCGAAGTCGCCTTGAAGCTGTGGCGCACTTGGGAGCGTGATGCGCTGCTGCTGGATCGCGAGCGCGGCATTCTTGCCGACCCTTCGAAGATTCACCCGGTCAAGCATCAGGGCGAGTGGTTTCGCGTCGAAGGCCCGCTGAATATCCCCCGCACCCCGCAGGGTCGGCCGGTGTTGATTCAGGCCGGTTCTTCGGGGCGGGGGCGGCGCTTCGGGGCGCGCTGGGCGGAGGCGATCTTCACCATTCATCCGCACCTCAAGGCCATGCAGGCGTTTCGCGAGGACGTGCGCAGCCAGGTGGTGCAGCAAGGCCGTAGTGCCGACAGCCTGAAAGTACTGACTGCGGTGATGCCCTTTATCGGCGGCAGCGAGGCCGAAGCACGGGCCAAGCGCGACAAGCACAATGCCTTGGCACGACCGGAGTTGGGCCTCGTCACCCTGGCCTCGCAATTGAACGTCGACCTGTCTTCTTTCGCTTTGAGCGCTACCGTCGGCGAGGTCGCCCGTTCGCCGCTGGTGCATGCCGCCGCGGCGGAAAAGCTCCTGTCCCAGGGCCCGGACCTGACGCTCGAAGCCTTGGGCCGATCCTTCGCCAGCAGTGTGCGGGTGCCGCAGTTGGTGGGAACCGGCGCGCAGGTGGCCGACCAGTTGGCCGAGTTGTTTGTCAGCGGCGGTTGCGATGGTTTCGTGATTTCGCCGGCGTTTCTGCCGGGCTCGTTCAGCGAGTTCGTCGAGAGCGTGATCCCTCATCTGCAGCGCAAGGGCCTGTTCCGTACCGCCTATGAGGGCTCGACCTTGCGCGAGCATCTGGGGCTGGCGCAGCTGACGGATTGATCAGTTCACTTGATGGAGCAGCAGTGCAATGACAGGACCGGTAATCACCAGTCACCTCGAAGACGATTTCAACGATGCCCTCGAACAGCGCCTGGGCCGCAAGATTCAGCGCCTGCCCTGGGGCTCGGTGGACATCCCCGACAACACTGAAATCCTGCTGGCTTCGCCGATCGGCAAAGGTCCGCACCGCCATACACTGGAGCGCCCGGCCAACTGGCCGCAGCACATCAAGTGGATCCAGCTGGTGTCGTCGGGCACCGATATCTTTCCACCGTGGTTTTTGCAGAGCGCGCGGGTCAGCACCGCGAGAGGTGTAGCCGCGCATTCGATCGCCGACTACTGCCTGGCGGCGATCCTCTCGGTCAGCAAGGACTTGCCCAACCTGTGGGTCAACAGCCCCTTGCAATGGCAGTCGCGGCGCACGGCCACGGTGTATGGCTCTACCGTGGGCCTGGTCGGTCTCGGCGCGATTGGCGAGGCGCTGGCGCAAAAGGCGCTGGCTCTGGGGGCGCAAGTGGTTGCGGTAAGGCAATCGAAAAACCCCTCGCCGGTGGCCGGGGTACGCCTGGTGGGCTCGATCGCCGAGTTGATGGCGGTCAGTGATCATGTGGTGCTGGTGGCGCCGGCGACGTCATCGACCTACAAGATCATCGACGCTAAGGCTTGGGCCCATGCCAAGCCGGGGCTGCACCTGATCAACGTCGCCCGTGGTGAACTGGTAGACGACGATGCCCTGCTGGCGGCCTTGGCAAGCGGGCAAGCCGGCTTCGCCACATTGGACACCACCGCACCGGAGCCGCTGCCGGAGGGGCATCCGTTTTATAACCACGCGCATATTCAGTTGTCTTCGCACACCAGTGCGCTGAGCTGGCTGACGCGCAAGAGTCTGTTGGAAAAGTTCGTCGCCAATCTGGCGAGGTATCAGGGTGGGCAGACTTTGATCGATGAGCTGGCGGTGGCGAAAGATTCGAGTGCTGCCTGATGTGAACAATATTGGGGTAGCGGGCTTGCGCGTTCGGCGGCGAATGGCAGCTCCACCACGATTGATTCTGAAGAGACGCGGCGCCGCTGATGCCTTCGCCGCCGACCGCGCACGCCTGCTACCACGGGTATCAGGGCAGGGCTGATTCTGGGAGCGGTGCTCAGTGGTGGCGTGGATCAGCCAGGATCCGGGCATACACCGACCGATCAAGATTCGCGCCCGACAATATCACGGCGACGGTTTTCCCCTGTTGGCTGTTGCGCTCTTGCATCAGTGCCGCCAGCGCGGCTGCGCCTGCACCTTCCGCCAGGTTATGGGTATCGGTGTAATACACCAGCATCGCGTGCGCGACCTCTTCGTCGCTGACCGCCAGGAGGCGTGCGGCACCCGCGCTGTAGATCGCCAGCGCTTCGGGGATCGGCTTGCGCACGGCCATGCCGTCGGCGAAGGTTTTGGCGGTAGCGGTTTCTTGCAACTGGCCTGACTCGAATGACAGCTTGGCCGCCGCCGCTTCGCTGGACACCACCCCCACCACCTCGGTCTTCAGCCCCAACGCATCACGCGCCGCGATCACCGCACACACCCCCGAACCACAACCGATAGGCACGTAAACGGTATCCAGGTCAGGGACCGCGTTGAACAGCTCCAGCCCATAGGTAGCCACGCCTCGCACCAGTTCACGGTGGTAGGGCGGTACCAGATACAGGTCCTGTGCCACAGCCAGGCGCGCGGCCTCTTCGCGCGCTTCATCGAAGTCCCGACCACATTCCACCAGCTCGGCACCGAAGCCGCGCATGGCATTGTTCTTTTCCACCGAGTTGCCCCGAGGCACCACGATCAGTGCCCGCAGGCCCAGGGCTCTTGCCGCCAGCGCCAGGCTCTGGCCGTGGTTGCCGCGGGTAGCACTGACCACGCCGCGCACTCGCGGATGCGTGCACTTGAGCCAATGCATGAAGGTAATGCCGCCGCGTACCTTGAAGGCCCCAGTCGGCGTGTGGTTCTCGTGCTTGACCCAGACCATGCAACCCAGACGCTCGGCCAGCAAGGGCCAGGCGTATTGCGCGGTGGCGGGCATCACCTGGTAGACCTGGCGGGCGGCGTCTTCGATATCGTTGCGGGTCAGTCCGTGCATGGGGAGTTCTCTGTGCGGTTTCGTCTACTCTAGGGCGGCGACCCCCAGTGGGGCTTTCAAAAAACTGACCTGATCTTTTGCGCCGACCGCGAGTAAGATGCCGAGCATGACCGCTATCCCTTCATTGCCCGTTTACCCACCAGTGCACCGCGCTGAAGCGGGGCCGTGGGCAATCGAATTGCTGCCAGGCTCGCCCTACGAAGCCCGCTACGTGGCGCCCCAGGCAGCCATCGGCTTTGCCTTCGACAGCCAGCGCGGCGTGCATGCCATCGCCAGCGACCGGGTGCGACCTTTCCACGCGATACCCAATGGCCTGGCCTTGGTGCCCGCGGGGTGCGAGGTGTTTTCCGCCTCGCAACAGGGTGGCGAATACCTGCGAGTGATCCGCACCGATGGCGCGCTATTGCTGGGTGAGCAGGCGTTCAACGATGTGATCGATCAACCAGCGATTGCCTTGGCACAACGCATGCGCGCGGCGTTGCTGCGCGGCTCGCCGGAGGATGACTGGGAGGCCTGGGCGTTGGCACTGTCGGAGCGGGCAGGGGGCGTGCGGCAGCCAATGGCGCCGCGCGGATCGATGACGCGCCAGCGCTTGCAACGGCTTGACGAATTCATCGATGCTCAACTGCAGGGCTCGCTGACCGTGCAGGCCATGTCCGGGCTGCTGGGGTT
This sequence comes from Pseudomonas baltica, assembly GCF_031880315.1. Taxonomy (NCBI): domain Bacteria; kingdom Pseudomonadati; phylum Pseudomonadota; class Gammaproteobacteria; order Pseudomonadales; family Pseudomonadaceae; genus Pseudomonas; species Pseudomonas baltica. The sequence goes on from NZ_CP134771.1 coordinate 6,023,796, forward strand.
GTCCGAAGGGTTTTTCATGCGTGCCTTCAAAGCCGCCGTGGGCAAGAGCCCGCACAGCTATGTGATCGACCGCCGGATGGCCCGCGCCCGAGTGTTGTTGCAGGATCCGAGAAGGGGCCTGGCGGATATAGCGCTGGCGTGCGGGTTCGCTTCGCAGGCGCATATGGCGACGGTGTTCAAGCAGCGGCTGGGGGTGAGTCCCAGTCGGTTGCGCTGAGATTTTACTCATCAAGGAACGATAAAACATGCTCATCAGAAACAAACTGGTGCCGGAGCTCATCATCACTGACTTGTCCAGGAGCCTGTATTTCTGGACCGAGCTGCTGGGGTTCACGATCGCCTATGACCGCCCCGAAGAGGGGTTCGCCTATCTGGACCTGCTGGGTGTACAGATCATGCTCGAGGAGCGCCGGCCAGCCGCGCGGCAATGGCTGACGGATGACTTGCTCGCACCCTTCGGTCGTGGCGTCAACTTTCAGATCGAAGTGCCCGATGTCGATGCCATTCTTGAACGTCTTGGCAAGGTGCGTTGGCCGCTGTTCATGGCCTGTGAAGAGAAGTGGTACCGGGCGGGGGAGAGGGAGGTCGGGCAGCGACAGTTTCTGGTCCAGGATCCGGATGGTTACCTGGTGCGGTTAGCGCAGGATCTGGGTGAGCGCGCCTTGTAGCGGGGGGGGCTTTTCGCCGCCGAACGCGCGGCGAAAAGCCTGTTGGTTTACCGCGAAACCGACATCGGCTCGGCGACTTTCAACGCAGCCCGCGCCTTGCCCACCGCCTGTGCATCCACCGCCGGCGCCGCATTGCCCCAGCTGTTACGTACATAGGTCAACACCGCCGCTATATCTCCATCGTTCAACTTCCAGTCGAACGACGGCATGCCGGCTGCCGTGATGTTGCTCTCGGTCGCTACCGCACGACCGCCCTTGAGCACCGTGCTGATCATGTTCGACGCACTTGGAGAACGGATCCCCGAGTTGTTGGCGAACCCGGTGACCATGCCATCGATGCCTTCACCCTGCACGTTGTGGCAGGCCATGCAGTTGGCCTCGTAGATCAGCGCGCCACGCTTCATCAGCGGGTCGCTGGCGGCCACGGCGGTCGGTGCCTTGGCGCCCGAGCCCGGCAGCGACTTGAGGTAGCCGGCGATGGCCGCGAGGTCGGCATCGTTGAGGTACTGGGTGGAATTCTCCACCGCTTCGCCCATGGCACCGGCTGCCACTGCTTGGTGATTGCTGCCGGTTTTCAGGTATTGCTGGACCTGCGCGCTGCTCCAGTTACCCAGGCCCTGATGCGGGTTGCCGGTGATTTCCGGGGCATAGCCGCCCAGCAGCTCTGCACCTTGCAGGTAGGCCGAGGTGTCACCGCCCAAGGCATTTTTGCCAGTGTGGCAGGCGGCGCAATGGCCGGCGCCGTCGACCAGGTAGCGGCCGCGGTTCCACTCGGCCGATTGCCCGGCGTCGGGCACGTACTGGGCGTTCTTGAAGAACAGCAGGTTCCACCCCAGCATGGCCAGGCGGATGTTGTAGGGGAAGCCCAAGGTGTTGGGCTCGGCGGTTTTTTCCACTGGCTTGACCGAGCGGATGTAGGCCCACAGGTCATGCAGGTCGTCGTCGCTCATCTTCACGTAGGCGTTGTAGGGCATGGCCGGGTACAGCAGTTGCCCGTCCTTGCGTTTGCCATGGCGCACGGCGCGGAAGAAGTCCCGCTCGGTCCAGCTGCCGATACCGGTCTTGGTGTCGGGGGTGATGTTGGTCGAGTTGATCACCCCGAACGGCGTCTGCAAGCCATAACCGCCAGCGAATGCCTGGCCGCCAGGCACGCTGTGGCACGCCGCGCAGTCGCCCTGGACCGCCACGTAAACGCCGCGCTTGACCGCCGCGGCATCGGGCGCCGCGCTGTCGGCGGCGATGCGCTGGTTATCGGCGACATCGTCGGCGCTGCTGTTGCCGTTGGCGTACAAGGCCACCCCGACGCCCGCGAGCACCACCACTGCCAACCCTGCGAATATTTGTCGTTTCATCTCGCTGATCCTTATGCCTGTACCAGGGGGCCGGGGTTTTTCAGGTATTGCTCCTTGATCGCTTTGGCGGTCCACAGCGCCAGGGCGCCGATGGTGATCGTCGGGTTGAAGCCGCCGTTGTTAGGAAACGACGAGGCGCCGAGGACAAACACGTTGTGCACGTCCCAGCTCTGCTGGTAGCGGTTCAGGGCGCTGGTCTTCGGATCGGTGCCCATGACCACGCCACCGATGGTGTGCGACGAGTCGTTGGAGCGGAACGGCGTGTAGTGGTCATCGGCGAAGTTGTACGACTCCACATGGGTACCGCCCACCGCGTTGGCGATGTTCAGGCACTGCTTGCGCACGAATTCGCCGGAGCGCTTGTCGTTGAGGTTGTAGTCGAAGGTCATGCGCATCAGCGGGCGACCGAAGTTGTCCTTGTAGGTCGGGTCGAGGTCGAACCAGGCATCTTCGTGGGAATAGCTGGTGCCCTGGCCCTGGACCATCGCCCAGTTCTGATAGCTGTGCTGGAAGGATTTTTTCCAGCCCTTGCCCCAGGTCGGCGCGCCTTTGGGCAGTACGCCGGCCATGCCGATCGGCAGGCCGTTGTTGGACAGCGACTGGATGCCGGCGCCGCCGATGAAGCCCAGGCCGCTGTGGTCGAAGTTGTCGGCGTTGAAGTCGTCGATCTGGATCGCCAGGCAACCGGTGTTGATGAACGGGTTAAGGTGCTCCTTCTCGAACCACAGGTAGGCGTAGGAGAGGGTCTGGAAACTGTAGTTGCGGCCGATCACGCCGGTCTTGCTGCGCGGATCGTACGGCTCACCGATGCCGGACAGCAGCATCAGGCGCACGTTGTCGAGCTGGTAGGCGGCGACGATGACGATGTCCGCTGGCTGCTCGCCGACGATGCCGTCCTTGCCGACGAAGCTGACGCCGGTGGCGGTCTTGCCGTCGGCGGCCTTGTTGATGTGCAGCACTTCGGTCTCGGTCATCACTTCGAAGGTCGGCTGGCGCATCAGGGCCGGCACGACGCAGGCGTTGGGGCTGCTTTTCGACCAGTTGCCGCAACCGAACATCTGGCAGTAGCCGCAATAGGTGCAGGGGCCCATGTGCACGCCCAGGGCGTTGACGTAGGCGCGCGAAATGGTCCCGGCCGGGACGGGGAAGGGGTGGTAGCCCATCTCGGTGGTCTTTTGCGTGAAGATGTCGTTCCAGCGGCTTGGTACCAGCGGCGGCGTCGGGAAGTCGCGGCTGCGCGAGCCTTCGAAGGGGTTGCCGCCGGGGATGACCTTGCCGTTGATCACGCCCGCCTGGCCGCTGGTGCCGGCGATGCGCTCGAAGCGATCGTAGAACGGCTCGAGTTCGTCATAGGTGATGCCCCAATCCTGCACCAGCAGGCCGGGCACCAGTTGCTGCTTGCCGTAACGCTCGACGGTCTTGCTGTAGGGCTGGAAGTCGAACGGGTTGAAGCGCCACGAGGCCGCCGCCCAGTGGGTGCCGGCACCGCCGACGTTGTAGCCGAGGGTCAGGTTGCTCCACTCGCGCACCGGCAGGGCTTCCTGCGAAGCGTTGTTGCGAAAGGTGTAGGTTTCCAGCTTGGGCGGCTGGAGGATTTCCTTGCGGGTCGACCAGCGCAGTTCGTCGGTGTCGATGGCCGGCGGGAAATCAGTGGCGGTGTCGCGCCAGGCGCCGCGTTCGATGGCCACGACCTTGAGGCCGGAGCGAGCCAGTTCTTCAGCGATGACGGAGCCGGACCAGCCGAGCCCGATCACTACTACGTCTGCTTTGGGTCTTGCGTTTGCCATGGGTCAATCCTTGATTGCGCGCAGCCGGGCACGATGGTCGAGTACGTACCGAGTGGCGAAAAATGGGTCCGGCCGGTAGGGGCGGCCGCCAGGTGTGGCTGTCAACAGCGGTGCCGCATCAGCTCGCGTTGTCGAGCAGGCTGATCGGCTCGATGTTCAGCGCCATGCCTTTTTTGTGGACGTAGGGACGGTAGTCGTAGCGCGCGCCGGGGAAGCCGATCAGCTTCCAGCCGACCATGTCCTTGTTGCCGCCGTACATCGGGTCGGCCAGGTAGCCTTCGCGCACGTTTTGCAGCAGCAGGGCGAAAAAATCCGCGGCGGGCGTGCTCGGGAAGCTCAGCTTGCCGTCTTCCAGGGCGTGCAGCAGGGTGTCCTGAGTGTCGCCGTCCAGCGCGCTGAACAGCTTGCCGTGCTGGCTCTGGCAATATGCGGCCAGGTCCTTGAGACCGGCGCGATAGCGTTCGGCAGGGGTCTGCTTGAACTGCGGGCCTTGCTGCGGGGTGCCTGGCTTGTAGGGGCCGAGGCTGTAAGTGCTGGCGGCCTTGCCGAAGTCGCCGGCCAGCTCGCGGTCGATGAAGTCGACGCAACCTGCCTGGCTGGCGCTCATGCCAAGTTCGTCTTCGGGGATCAAGCGGTCGAAGATGGCCGCTACTTCCTTGGCTTCGGCAGCGCTCAGGTAGACCAGTTCACCTTTGCGCGGTGGCTTGGGCAAAGCGTCGGCGTCGGTGCCGATGGGCATCTGCGTGCGGGAACTGATGACACTCGCTCCTGCGGTACTGGCCACGCCCAGTGCAGTCAATTGCACGAGCGAGATCAAGGCGTCTCGTCTATTCATTTAGATATTCCTCAGGTATCACGGTGCGGTGCTTTCTCTGGATATTTCTATAGCAGGCTATTTAGTGCTCTATGAATTACTAGGTTGCTATGTATCCCGGCGTGGATCGAGTTGTGCGGGCGAGCTTTGCTCCTGCAGGTGTCTACCGATCTGGCGTTGTACCGCTGTGGGTGCAAGGCTTGCCCTGAAGAGGCCGGCAAGCCTTGCGACAATCGCTTAGAACTGCGATTGCACTTGCAGGCCCAGCACCAGCGCGTTATCGACTTGACGCACGCCATCCGGGTTCTTGATGTACTGGATGTTCGGCATCACGTTCAGCCACTTGGTCGCCTGGATGCCGTAGTTCAGCTCGGCCTGGTACATCGTGTGCTGCTCGGGTACGTAGCCGGCGTCGTCGTAGCTCAGGCCGCTCTGGTCGTTGGCAGTCTTGGCGTTACGCAGAAACTGCGAGCTGGCGTGCACGCGGGCGATACCGAAACCGAGGGTGTCGGTCGGGCGGGCATCGAACGGGCCTTTGTAGACCAGGCTGGCTTTCTGATAGCTGTCGACCGGCGTGGTGGCCTTGTCCTGAAAGGTGGTGCTGACGGTCAGCACCAGCCCGCGCGAGGTATCGCCACCGACCGAAGTCAGCTGCTGCTTGCCCACCAGCCAGAAACCGTGGCGGCTCGAATCGCTGCGGTAGTCTTCGCCGGTAATCGCCGCCGGACGGTTGTTCGAGTCCTTGTAGACGTCGGTGCCGTTGGCGGTGCTGTGGTAGTAGCCGACACGGTACTCGCCCGGCAGATTGTTGACCTTCGGCATCCACACCAGCTCGACCGGCACCAGGGTGCCCTTGGTGCCCGAGCCGTTGAGCTTGAAGCCGTTGTCGTTGTCCAGGTCGGATGGGTTGATGTTGAACGCGGCGATCTGCAAGTACACATCAGGCGTCACGCGATAGCGCAGGCGCGCGGCCCACTGGCTGATCGGGCCGTTATAGATGCTGTTGACGTAGTTGCCCGGCTGCGAACCGCAGAACGCCAGACCCTGGAACAGGCAGTCTTCGATGGCGAAATCATCGCTGACCGCGAAGCGACCGACCTTGAGGTTGACGACGTCGTCTTCGGTGCCCTTGCTCACCCACAATTCGCTCAAGCGCGTGACCGCGCCGCGTCCCTGGATTTCCTGGGTCGAGCCCATGCCAGTGGCGCGTGGATCGCTGATCTTGTCGCTGATGTTGTGACCGTTACGATTGGTGATGGAGATGCTGGCGTTGGCATTGCTCCAGCCCAGCAGCTTGTTGAGGTCGAGGTCGGCACCGATGTTGAATTGGTCGGCGTAGCGGGTCACGCGGTCGTGGCTATAGCCACCGTGCACGTTGGAGGCCGACTCGCCGGTGTAGCCCAGCTTGATGTCGACGCCCTTGTTCAGCAGGTCGGTGCGCAGACCGCCCCAGTCGCCGGTCATCCACGGCGAGTCGACGGCAAAGGCATCAGCCGCCTGGGCACTGACGCAGAAACTGGAAGCGGCGCATAACGACAAAAACAACGCCATGGCAGAACGTGGGTGCACCAGGGGCAGCAATTGACGAGGCATAGTGATTCATCCCTTTTTGTGTTAGATCCACGGGCGGCAGGTGGCTGCCGCCGTGTCATTTTTTTTGTAATGCAGGTATTGCAACGCGCGCGTTACTGCAAGCTTTACTGCGCAGCGCTTGTGGCGCTCAACTGCCCGGGTAGCTTGAGGTCCTTGCGTACCTTGGCGACGTCGTCTGCGGTCACTGCCGGCGCGGCGTTACCCCAGGTGTTGCGGATATAGGTCAGGGTCGAGGCGACTTGCTGGTCGGACAGCTTCCAGGCAAAGCTCGGCATCGCGCCGCTGGTTGGATTGTCCAGGGTGACCGCACCCCGACCGCCTTGCAGCACGGTGGTGATCAGGCTCGCGGCACTGGCCGATTGCAGGGACGGATTGTTGTTCAAGCCGGCCGCCAATTGGTTGATGCCCTTGCCGTCGCTGTTGTGGCACGCCGAGCAGTTGGCCGAGTAGACGTTCGCCCCTTGCTTCATGGCACTTTCGGTTGCCGTCAAAGGTGCTGGCTTGGTCGCCGAGGAGCCGGGCAGGGTCTGCAGATACGCGGCGATGGCCTGCAGGTCCTGATCGGTCATGTGCTGGGTGGAGTTGGTCACCGCTTCAGCCATCGGCCCGGAAGCGACGGCAATGTCGTTGCTGCCAGTCTTCAGGTACTGGACGATCTGCGCCGGTGTCCAGGCACCGATGCCCACATAACGGTTGCTGGTGATTTCCGGTGCATGCCAGCCGGCCAGGTCGCCGCCTTGCAGGAAGGCGCCGCTCTTGTCGCCACCCAGAAAGTTCTTCGCGGTATGGCACGCCGCGCAGTGGCCAAGGCCCTGCACCAGGTAGGCACCACGGTTGATCTGCTCGTTGGCGCCGGCCACCGGCACGAAGGGGCTCTTGTCGAAGAACAGCAGGTTCCAGCCCATCATCATCAGGCGGATGTTGAACGGGAAGGGCAGCTGGTTGGAAACCACCTTGTTGTCGACGGCAGGCACGGTCTGCATATAGGCCCAGAGGTCATGCATGTCAGCGTCACTGACTTTCACGTAGGCGTTGTACGGCATGGCCGGGTAGAGGTTTTCGCCGTCCTTGCCCTTGCCTTCACGCACGGCGCGAGTGAATTGCTCTTCGGTCCAGGCACCGATACCGGTGGTCTTGTCCGAGGTGATGTTGCTGGCCAGCAGTTGGCCGAACGGTGTTTCCAGGGCGTAACCACCGGCGAACGGTTTGCCTTGGTGCGGATCGGTGTGGCATGCGGCGCAGTCGCCCGCGATCGCGACGTAGCGACCACGGATCACCGCCGGGTCTTCCTTGGCGCTGTTGGGCTGGGCCTTGATGCCCTGAGCGTCGCCGCTCTGCTGGCCAGGCTGGACGATACCGTCGGCGGCATCGGCCATGCCCAGCGCGCCGTACAGGCCCAGCGCGCTGCCCATGGACAGCACGGCGACGGCGGCGAGGGTCATGCGAAAACGGGGCTTCATGCTGGCATCTCCACCAGAGGGCCGCGTTTGGCCAGGTACTGATCGATAATGGCCTTGGCCGTCCACAGGCTCAGGGCGCCGATGGTGGAGGTCGGGTTGTAGCCGGCGTTGTTGGGGAACGACGAAGCGCCGAGCACGAACACGTTGTGCACGTCCCAGCTTTGCTGGAAGCGGTTGAGCACGCTGGTGTTCGGATCGGTGCCCATGACCGCGCCACCGATGGTGTGGTCACTGGCTGGCAGGTACGGGCCGTAGTTGATGGCCGCCGAGTCGAAGCCATTGACGATCTTGGCGCCCATGGCCTTGCCGATTTCGACGGCTTTGTCTTCGGTAAATTTCGCCATGCGGCGATCGTTTTCGTTGTAGTCGAAGGTCACGCGGATCAGTGGATCGCCGTGGGCGTCCTTGTACTCCGGGTCCAGGTCCAGGTAGCACTCGTCGTGGGAGAAGCTGGTGCCCTGATTGAAGATGAAGGTGCCGTTCTGAAAGGCGTGCTTGTAGGCCTTTTTCCACTCGCTGCCCCAGCGCGGGGTGCCTGGCGGTACCGCGTCGGCGTTGCCGATCGGGCGTGCGCCACGGGCGACCACGAGGATCCCGGCGCCGCCGATGAAGCCCTTGCCGGTGTGGTCGAAGTTGTCACCGTTGTAGTCGTCAACCTGCACCGAGAGGGCGCCGGCACCGATGTACTGGTTGAGCTGCTCGTCTTCGAAAAACAGGTTGGCGCCCGACACGGTCTGGAAGCTGTAAGCACGACCGACCACGCCGCTGCGGGTTTCGGGGTTGTACGGTTTGCCAATCTTGGAGAGCAACAGCAGACGCACGTTCTGCATCTGGAAGGCCGAGAAGATGACGATGTCGGCCGGCTGTTCCCATTCTTTCTGGTTGCGGTCCAGGTAGGTCACGCCGGTGGCAGTCTTGCCGTCTTCGGCGAGATTGGCGCGCAGTACAGCGGACTCGGTCAGCACGGTGAAGTTGCTGCGCTGCATCAGCGCCGGGATCACGCAGGCATTGGGGCTCGACTTGGAGAAGTTGCCGCAGCCGTAGTACAGGCAGTAACCGCAGTAAGTGCACGGGCCCATGCGCACGCCCAACGGGTTGGTATAGGCCTGGGAGGCCTGGCCGGCTGGAACCATGAAGGGGTGCAGGCCAAGCTTGTTGGAGCCTTCTGTGAACAGATCGGTCAGGCGCGTGGTGGCCAGTGGCGGCAGCGGGAACTCGCTCTTGCGGTCGCCTTCGAAGATGTTGCCGCCTTCGATCTGCTTGCCGTTGAGCACGCCGGCCTTGCCGGATACACCGGCGATTTTCTCGAAGCGATCATAGAAGGGTTCGAGGTCGTCATAAGTGACGCCCCAGTCCTGCACGATCAGGCCTTCGGTCAGTTGCTTTTTGCCGTAGCGCTTGAGGGTGTAGCTGTAGGGCTCGAAGTCGAATGGCAAAAAGCGCCAGGCCATGCCGGCCCAGTGAGTGCCCGAGCCGCCGACGTTGTAACCGAGCTCGTTGAGGCTCCAGTCGCGGGTGGGCAGGGCGGTTTGCGAACGGTTGTTGCGAAAGGTGGTGGTTTCGATGGCGGGCGGCAGCAGCATGCTGCGGCGCGTGTCCCAGCGCAATTCGTCGGTGTCGACCGACGGCGGGAAATCGGTGGAGGTTTCGAACCACGGGCCGCGTTCTATCGCTACCACGTTGAGTCCGGCACGGGTCAGTTCTTCTGCGATCAAAGAACCACACCAGCCGAGGCCGACGATTACCGCGTCAGCTTTTGGGCGTACATTCGCCATGAACAATACCTCATCAATACTTCGTCAATCACAGGCAAGACGGCAGGTGTCGGGGAGACCGCACTGCTCACATAATTTTTCCGCGCTACGCCTGTCACACAGGGGGCGGCGCGCCTCCGAGGTCGGTCAGAGGGTGTTGTCGATCAAGCTGGTAGGGATGATCTGCAGCTTCTGGCCTTTCTTGCCGATCAGGTCGCGGAAGTCGTAGCGCGCGCCTGGGAAACCGAGCATTTTCCAGCTGGCCATGTCCTTGTTGCCGCCGTAGATCGGGTCGGCCAGAAAGCCTTCACGGACATTGGCGAGGATCTGTTCGAACAGCTCTTTGGTCTCGACGTCGTCGCCCAGCGCCAGGGTGCCGTTCTCCATGCTGCGCAGCAGATCGTCCTGCTGGGTGCCGTCCAGTTGCACGAAGGTTTTCTTGAAGGCTTGCTGACAATGGCTGTCGATCGCGGCCAGGCCTTTGCGCCAGCGCTCGGCCGGGGTGTAGGGCGATTGGGTGCCTTGCTCGGGGGTGCCTTTGACGAATTTGCCGAGGCGGTACAACGTGGCGCCGCGGCCATAGTCACCGGCCAGTTGGCGGTCGATGAAGGTGGCGCAGCCTGCTTCCTTGCCGCTGATACTGAGGTCATCGGCCGGGATCAGACGTTCGGCCAAGGCGCCGGCGGTCTCGAACTCGGCTTGGGTGAAATACGCCAGGCCACCCTGACGGGGGGCGGCCAGCGCCGGAACGTTGGCTTTGCCAGGTTCCCAGGGCTGGCCACCGGTGACCACTTCGGCGCGCGCAGCCGGTAGGGTGGACGCGGCGGCCAGTGCCAACGCCGATGAAAGAAAATCTCTGCGCTGCATGATGAATCCTGTTTGGGGGGAGGAAGTAGCGATCGACGCGCAGGCCAGAGCCCTCGCGACCGACCAGTCACGGCGGGCGATGATAAGGCGCGACATATCACCGCGCCATTAACCAATTGACGTGTTCCCCTCAAGAAACTTTCATGAAGCTCGGTGGGGCAAGGTCTCGTCGATGACGATGCGCAGTTGCGGGTGCATCTGCGGTGGGATGTCCAGATCGCCGTTGGCGTACAGCAGGTGCTGGATGGCGGCGTCGGCCTGGCCTTCCGGATCCTGATCGAGCACCAGTGACAGCACGCCCTCGCGCAGCAACCGGGCGTGTTGCTGGCTGGCCTCGTGAGTGATCCAGGCGGGGCGGATATTGCGCGCCAGCAGGGCTTGGCGGATCCCTTCGGAACCGGCGCCGGTGTTGTAGATGGCGGCCAGGGTGGCGCCGTTGTCCAGGGCGTGGTGCACGGCGCGGGCGGTGAGGGCGTCGTCGTCGTGGCACTCGACCGGGGCGCTGATCTGCAGGTGAGGCGCGCGCTCGTGCAGCACCTGCATGAAACCGCCGATGCGCTGCTGGTGGGCGTGGTAGAGCAGCGAGTTGGTGATCAGCAGCACCTGGCCACCGTTTGGGCAGGCCCCCAGCCACTGCCCCAGCAGGCGCCCGGCACTGCGCCCGGCCACATGATTGTCGATGCCGATGTAGGTGGCGCCCACCAGCCCGGACAGGCTGCTGGTGAGCAACACCACCGGCACGCCGCGGGCGATCTGCAGTTGCAGGGCGGCGCGGATCGCGGGGGTGTCGTGGGCGACCACGATCAGCCCCTGGCGCGCAGTGCGCGGACGATTGATGAAGTCGAGCAGGTCTTGCGGGTTGCGGTCGTGCCAGGTCTGGTGTTGCAGCACCAGGCGAGCCTTGAGCAGCCGTGCCTGGCGCTGGAAGGCCTGAGTCAGGCGCTGGTAGTGGTCGGTGTGGCTTTCGACCATCAACAGGTCGAAGCGCAGCAGGCCATGCACGGGTGAGGGCAGCAGGCGCCGCAGGCCCAGCGTGCGTGCGGCGTTGAGCACCTTGCGGCGTTTGACGTCTGAAACGCTGCCGCGCTCGTTGAGCACGCGATCGACGGTGCTCAGGCTGACCCCGGCCAGTTCGGCCACGTCAGTCAGGCCTTTTTTGTGTTTAGCGCTATCCAAGACGACCCTTCCGTGCATGTTGCTTTGGTGGTGGGTGAATGTTGCCGGCCCCTCGGCAAGTGCGCTTTGCCCCCTCGGCGTCGAATACCTGTGGACGCCAAGTGTGGTCGCGAAGGCGCCCTGAGTTACAACGCAAATCCCGAGGCGAGCCTGCCAGGCGGCGCTGAATATACCGGTAGAAGGTGGCCGATGTCAGCGCCGCTCGCCTGTGACCCTGCGCGACTGATACGATCCACCCCCTGAACGCTTGATTGCAGCGCGCCTCGAATCACACCTGAAACCGCCGGGAAAACACACAGACAATGACGGGCAAGACTCCGGACAGCAGCCGCCGCGCCGGCCGTGGCGTTACCTTGGGCGATGTCGCCCGATTGGCCGGCGTGGCACCGATGACGGTCTCGCGCTGCCTCAATCAGCCCGATACCGTGCGCAGCGAAACCCGCCTCAAGGTGCAGCGCGCCATCGATCAGACCGGCTATGTGCAAAACCGCCTGGCCGGCTCCCTGGCAAGCAACCGCAGCCGGTTGGTGGCGGTGGTGCTGCCAATGGTCACCAACCCGATATTTTCCGACACCTTCCAGGCCATCAACGACCGCCTGACCCGCTCCGGCTACCAAGTGCTGCTGGGTATCTCCGGCTACCAGAGCGAGCAAGAACAAGAACTGCTGGACGTGATCCTCAGCCGCCGCCCCGACGGCATCATCCTCACCGGTACCCTGCACACGCCCGCCAGTCGCAATCGGCTGCGCGCTGCCGGGGTGCCGGTGGTCGAGACATGGGATTTGAGCCCCGAGCCGATCGACATGCTGGTGGGCTTTTCCCATGAGCAAGTGGGCCGCGAGGTCGCCCGCCACCTGCTGGGGCGCGGCTACGAGCAGTTCGCCTTGCTGGCCGTCAACGACCCACGCGGCCTGCGGCGTGCCGACAGTTTCATCAAGGCGCTGGCCGAGCGCGACCTCACCGAGGTGCCGCAGCAGGTGTTCCAGGGCCTGCCGACCCTGGCCCATGGCCGCACGGGGCTGAGCGTGCTGCTCGACGGCATCGAACTGTCGGCGCAGCGGCCGTTGATGATCGTCTGCACTTCCGACACCATCGCCCATGGCGTACTGACCGAGGCTGCGGCCCGTGGCATTCGGGTGCCGCAGGAGCTGGCGGTGATGGGTTTTGGCGACATGAACTTCGCCAGTCATACCTTCCCGGCGTTGTCGACGGTGCGCATCGATGGCAAGCACATGGGCGATTGCGCCGCGCAAATGCTGCTGGAGCGGCTGCTGGGCCAGACGACGCAAAACGCGGCAATCGATATCGGCTTTACCTTGATGGAGCGCGGCAGCACCGCCTCAGCCCAGTAACCCCAGCCCCAGACAGGGTTCGATGGGGTGGCTATCAACTAGGCGACTCGGCCCTGCGCGGCTGGCCAGGCTTGAGCAACTCACTGATTCCCATGGTCAGCAACGGGCTGGCCAGGGCGAAATACGAGCTGTCGATACCATAGGGGTTGCCCGCCAGAAACCACGCGATCGTGCTGATCACCGACAGAATGATCCCGGCCAGTGCACCACGCGGTGTACCGAAGCGCGGGGCGTAAAAGCACATCAGCACCACCACCGCCAGGGTGGCCCGTAGCGCCTTGCCGAGGAAGGCGATCATCAACAGCTTGTCGGCATACATCGCCAGGATCAGCGGCGCGAATCCCAGCACCAGAATCGCCACGCGGATAAAGATCCCGGACTTGCGATCGTTACCTTCCTTGTTGAACATCGGGTTGTAGAAGTCTTTCATCGCCAGGGTGGCCGAGGCCAGGGTCCCGGCCGAGATCCCACCGAACAGCGCCCCCGCCAGACCGATCACCACCAGGCTGGCGGCGAGTGTCGGCATGTGGGTGATCAGCACCGGCAGCGCGTCGATGGATTTGATCCCGGGATAGAGCAGGGCGCTGCACATGCCGATCAGGGCGGTGGCCAGGCCGAACGGGATCATCAGGCTCGAGACATACAGGCAGGCGCGCTTGGCGGTCTTTTCGTCGTCGCTGCTCACCAGTGCCTGAATCACGTACTGGGTGGCGAAGATCGAACCGATGCCGCCGATCATCCAGGCGAAGATCTGCCCCCAGCCCACGGCGTCCCAGGCGAACATCTGCGCCGGCAACTGGGCTTGCAAGGCCGTGATGCCGCCGGACGACTTGAGCGCGAAGACCAGCGCCACAAGGATGCCGATGTACTTGATCAGGGCATGCACAAAGTTGGTGTACACCACCGAGCGCATGCCGCCGAGGCTGACGTAGAACACCGTGACGATGCCGACCAGTACGATGGCGAGGTTCTTGTCGATGTCCAGTACTGCGGCCAAGACAGCGCCGCCGCTGGCATAGAGCGCCACGCAGACGATGCTCAGGGCGAAGATGGTCAGGATGGATGCCGCGTAGCGCACCCCTTCGCCGTAGTTTTGCGCAAGGATGGCAGAGATGGTGTTGAGACCGGTTTCCTTGTACTTCTTGGCCATGACGTAGGCCAGCAACAAGAAGCCCAGGGACAGGGCGACCAGGTTCCAGGCGGCGGAGATGCCGATTTCGAAGCCTTTCTGCGCGGTCCCCAGGCTGACCGAACTGCCGATGAATTCCGACAGCAGCAGCGCGCCGATCAGGTAGGCCGGGAAGCTGCGGCCACCGTTGGTGAAGCCTTCGCTGCTTTTGGCGTGTCTGCGCACCGCGTAGCCGATCAAGGTCATGACCACGAAGTACACGACGGTTAGGCACAGGATGATGACGGTTCTAGTGCTCATCTTTTCTCCGGTCTGCTGGTTTTTATGGTTATTGGATTGCCTGTGGCAATTGCTCTCAGTATGGGATGGTAGCGTTACCATTCAAGCTTTTTTTCAAAGCTAGACGATGGTCTTCCTTGTAGACTTGGTTTGGATGGGATAGGTTTGCTATCAAATGGTAACGCTACCAACGGTTACCACTGGTCACGACTGTGCAAATAATTTCCAAATACAAGAGTTCAGGAAACCTGAAGATGTCGAAAATCACCTGCGTGCGTACGCTCCGGCTGCCCGAGCGGCCCAAATTGATCTGGGTGGAAATCGAGACCGACGAAGGCTTGATCGGCCTTGGTGAAACCTTCCGCGGTGCGGCGACCGTCGAAGCGGCGGTGCACGAGTTGATCGCGCCGGGGCTGATCGGTCGCGATTCCCGACAGATCGAGGCCATCTCGCTCGAGCTGACCACCCCCTACGTCGGTTTTCACAGCGCCAGCGCCGAGATCCGTGCCGCCAGCGCGGTGGACATCGCCCTGTGGGACCTCAAGGGCCAGCGCCACGGTATCCCCATCTATGAGGCGCTCGGCGGTGCCTGCCGCGATCGCATCCGGGTGTACAACACCTGCGCCGGCTACGACTTCAACACCCAGCAAGGCGCTCGCCGGGAGATCACCGCGAACGACCGTGCCCAGGGGCCCTACGACGATCAACTGGCCTTCGCTCGCGACGCTGGCGCCCTGGCCGTGAGCCTGGTGGAAGAGGGCTACACGGCCATGAAGATTTGGCCGTTCGACCGTTTCGCCCGCCAAGCGGGCGCCAACACCATCAGCCTCGCCGAGGTGCAGCAGGGCGTCGAAGCCTTCCGCCAGATCCGCAAGGCGGTGGGCAATCGCATCGAGATCATGTGCGAGCTGCACAGCCTGTGGGACAGCGCTGCGGCATTGCGTATCTGCCAGGCCCTGGAAGAGTTCGACGTGTACTGGGTCGAGGATCCGCTGTGCAAGATGGACGACGCCCAGGCCCTGGCCGACTTGCGCAATCGCACCCGAGTGCCGATCTGCGCCAGCGAGACTCTGGGTGGCGGCACTGCTTACCGCGATCTGCTGAACGCCGGCAGCATGGACTTTCTGATGCTGGATCTGGTCTGGTGTGGCGGCTTCACCGAAGCCCGCAAGATCGCTGCGCTGGCGCAGATCTATAACAAGCCGCTGGCGCCCCACGATTGCACCGGGCCGGTAGCCTTGTTCGCCGGCCTGCAGTTAGGCTTGCATGCACCGACTGCCGTGTTGCAGGAAGTGGTGCGCGCGTCGCTGTCGACCTGGTACGGCGAGCTGGTCACGCATTTGCCTGAAATCACTTCAGGTTTTGCTGCGGCACCGACCCTGCCTGGGTTGGGTACCGCGTTGCGGCCTGAGGTCAAGCAGCGTCCCGACGCTATCATTCGTGAGACCCGTCGTTGATCGCCCATTGAGGACCCATTGCACCGCGCAGGCCGCGGATACCCCGCTGGCCTGGCGCTAACCACCGCTGTCCGGTATCGAGAATTACAATGAAAAAAATAGCTTCTCTTCGGCGTTATATCGCCGAGCATCGCCGCTTCGAGGTGATCGCTTTACTGTTCATCATGATGATCATCAATCAGGGCGACCGCGCGACCTTGTCTATCGCGGGTGCCAGCGTCTCCAACGAACTTGGCCTCAGCCACGCAGAAATGGGCTGGCTGTTCTCGGCGTTCGCCTGGGCCTACATGCTGCTGCAACTGCCCGGCGGCCTGGCCATCGACCGTTTCGGCAGCGTCAAGGTGCTGGGTATCGCAATCATTGCCTGGTCGGTGTTCACTGCGGCGGTGGGTACCGTTGCCATCATGCCTTTGGGATTGGCGTTCTTCGCGGTGTTCGCTTTGCGCTTTCTGGTCGGTGTGGCGGAAGCGCCGTGCTTCCCGGCCAACAGCAAGATCGTGTCGATGTGGTTTCCGACCGCCGAGCGCGGCACGGCCACGGCGATCTTCAACGCCTCGCAGTACTTCGCTGCCGTGGTGTTCACGCCGCTGCTGGCGTGGATCTCGACGCGTTGGGGCTGGCCGTGGATTTTCTACGTGATGGGCGCTGCGGGTATCGCTATCGGCCTGGTGTTCGTGTGGCGCATCAAGGCACCGGTCGACCATGCTTCGCTGAGCGCCGTCGAGCTCCAGGAGATCCGCGACGGGGGCGCCAATCTGCAGGAGCATCCGCCGTCGGCCGGCAAGAAGCAGAGCTGGGGCGAAACCTGGGCCAGCGCCAAGGAGTTGCTGGGGCAGCGCATGTTTCTGGGCATCTACATCGCGCAGTTTTGTATCAGCACCCTGACGTTTTTCTTCCTGACCTGGTTTCCGGTCTACCTGGTGCAGCAACGCGGCTTGTCGCTCCTCAATGCGGGTCTGTTGGCCGCGATTCCGGCGATCTTCGGTTTTATCGGCGGCATCGGTGGTGGCCTGATTTCCGACTGGATGCTGCGCAAGGGTGTGTCGCTGACCAAGGCGCGCAAGTTGCCGATCTTCATTGGCATGGCGCTGTCGATGAGCATGATCCTGTGCAACTACGTGCAGACCGATGTGCTGGTGGTGGTGTTCATGGCGTTGGCGTTCTTTGGCAAGGGCATGGGCGCACTGGGCTGGGCGATCATCTCCGACGTTTCGCCTAAACGCAGTGCGGGCATGAACGGCGCGATCTTCAACACCTTCGGCAGCGTCGCCGGGATCGTCACGCCAATCGTGATCGGCTATATGGTGCAGTCCATGGGGTCGTTCAATGGTGCGTTGATCTATGTGGCGTTGAATGCCGCCGGGGCGTTCATCAGCTATGCGTTCATCGTTGGCGAGCTGCGTCGTCCCGATGATGAGCTGCCGGTTGCCGACACCGATACTGCGGTGCCCCATGTAGCGTCAACCAGCCTGTAGCGAGGGGGCTTGCCTTGGAAAGAAGCCGCCACCGTGTTTCGGATGGCGGTTTTTTTGCGTATTGGGTGCTTGGAGATTGGGGATTGGGGAGTGGGGAATGGGGAATGGTCCAGCTCCCATCGGCCATCCGAAAAATCCGCGACCCAACAGGCAGTCATGTATAGGTCCTCTGCGTTCAGGTTTTATACCTGCAAGGCGCAGGGCAGTATCAAAACCAAGGCGTTGATTCACGAAGCAGCAGCCTTTGCCTTGCCGGGCGCGCGCTTCTTGGCGGTGTAGGTGCCCGCTTTGCCTTTGCGTTTACCCTTCCACGGTGGCTTGACCCCGGCAGGGCCAGCGGTGATGTTCATGCGCATGCCCATGCAGCGTTCCACGTGCTTGCTCATCCACGCCGATTGGCGAGTGACGAACTCTTCGAGGCTCATTTCGCCGCTTTGCACCATGTCCAGTGCTTGCTCCCAGATCGCCGTGGTGCCCGGGTCGGCGATGGCCCGGGGCACGGCGTCGATCAGGCTGAAGGCCGCCGGGCTCGCAGCCAGTGCCTTGCCATTCTTGGTCAGGTAACCCCGGTCGATCAGGCCCTGGATGATGCCCGCGCGGGTGGCCTCGGTGCCGATGCCGGTAGTGTCCTTGAGTTTTTGCTTGAGGCGTGGGTCGTCCACCAGTTTGGCGACGTTTTTCATCGCCTTGATCAGGTCGCCTTCGGTAAAGGGTTTCGGGGGTTGCGTCCACAGGTCCTTGGGGATCGTCTTGGCCACCGTGCAGATATCGCCTGGGGCCAGTGCCGGCAAGGTCTGGACCACTGCAGGTTCGCGGCCCTTGGCGGCGGCCGCTACCGCCTCGGGCATGGCCCGGCGCCAACCGGGTTCGACGATCACCTTGCCCACGGCCTTGAGCGGTTGCCCGGCGCAGTCGAGATCCACTTGGGTGCGATCAAACTCGTGGTTGGGCAGAAACTGTGCCAGGTAGCGTGCGCGAACCAGGGTATAGACCGCCCGGTGCTTGCCGGGCAAGCGGGCGAGGTCGACGCTGGCCGCGGTGGGGATGATGCCATGGTGAGCACTGACCTTGGCATCGTTCCAGGCTCTGGAGCGGCGGCTGGTATCGACGTGGCGCAACAATTCGTTCAACCCTGGGTCGGCTCGGCCCAGTTGGGCAACGATGCTCGGTGCTTCAGCGTGCTGGCTGAGGGGCAGGTAGCCGCAGTCGCTGCGCGGGTAGGTGATGACCTTGTAGGTTTCATACAGGGCCTGGGCCACATCGAGGGTTTCCTGGGCGCCGAGGCCGAGTTTTTTCGAGCAGACCTCCTGCAGGGTGCCGAGGTCAAAGAGCAACGGCGCGGCTTCACGGACTCGCTCGGTCTTTTGTTTGATGACCCGCGCCTCGCCCGCTTGGGTCATGGCTTGGGCGGCGGCGCGGGCGCTGTCTTGATTGAGGCAGCGGCCCTGGTCGTCGCAGTGGTCTGGCGGACCTTGCCACTGCGCGGTGAACAGGCTGTCGCTGCGGCGCAACTGCACGTCGATGGCCCAGTACGCCACGGGCACGAAGTCGGCGATGCTGCGATCGCGATCGACCACCAGCCGAAGAGTGGGCGTCTGTACCCGGCCCACCGGCAGCACGCCCTGATAGCCGGACTGACGCCCGAGCAGGGTGAACAGCCGGCTCATGTTCATGCCGATCAGCCAGTCGGCACGCGAGCGACCCAGTGCCGAATGGTAGAGGTTGAAGGTTTCGGCGCCCGGCTTGAGAGCGCCCAGGGCCTTGCGGATCGAGGCGTCGTCGAGCGCCGACAGCCACAGGCGCTGGATCGGGCCGCGATAGCGACAATGATCGACCAGCTCGCGGGCGATCATCTCGCCTTCGCGGTCGGCATCAGTGGCGATCACCAGTTCACGGGCCTCGCCAAGCAGGCGCTTGACCGCCTTGTATTGGCTGGCGGTGGATTTTTTCACCAGCATTTTCCACTGTACCGGCACGATCGGCAGGTCGCTCAGCACCCAACGTTTGTAGCGCTCGTCGTAGGCGTCCGGCGGGGCGGTCTCGAGCAGATGACCAATGCACCAGGTGACCGTCACCGCGTTGCCCAGCCAGCAGCCATCGCCACGGCGGGTGGCGCCGAGCACCTTGGCAATGTCCTTGGCTTGAGAGGGCTTTTCGCAGAGGAACAGACGCATGGGCAATCGCTGTCAGGGGAGCGGAATGCACAGGATGAGTAAAAACGGCGGGTTGGGCAAGTTTTATCTGTATGGGTATACAGTGCTTCAAGCTTCGAGCGCAAACCGCTCGCGGTACTCCACCGGGGTGATGTCCATGCTCCGCACAAACGCGCGCCGCAGCGTCTCCTCGCTGCCAAACCCACATTGGCTGGCCACGCGCTTGACCGGCAGGACGGTCTCGGCGAGCAGCCGGCGCGCGGCTTCCAGGCGCAAGGCTTCGATGGCACGAGCCGGGGTCTGGCCGGTGGCGCTGCGGTAATGGCGCACGAAACTGCGCTCGCTCATGCCCGCCTGCGCCGCCAGGGTGTTCACCGACAGATCATGGGTCAGGTGTTCGGCAATCCAGCTGTGCAGTTCGCCGAAGCGGCTGTCGTCCTGCTGCAACGCCAGCGTGTTGCTGAACTGCGCCTGGCCGCCCGGGCGCTTGAGGAACACCACCAGATGCCGGGCCACCTCCAGGGCCACACCGCGGCCCAGATCGGCCTCGACCAGTGCCAAGGCCAGGTCGATACCCGCCGTCACACCTGCCGACGTCCATACCGGGCCGTCATGAATGAAGATCGGGTTGGCTTCGACCTTCAAGGCCGGGTAAGTGCGCGCCAACTGCTCGCAACGGGTCCAGTGGGTGGCCACGCGGCGCCCGTCCAGCACGCCGCTGGCAGCCAGCAGAAAAGCCCCGGTGCACACCGAGGTCATGCGTCGGCAGTGCGGCGCGCGTTCGCGCACCCAGGCCACCAGGTCTACTGTGCAGGCCGCCTCGTAGACACCCCAGCCACCGGCGATGATCAAGGTGTCGCAGGGCGCGTCGCTGGCGGGCAGGGGGGCCGCCACCAATGCCAGGCCGCAGGACGTCATTACCGGTTCGGCCTGGGCCGCGATCACCTGCACCGCATAGGGCAACGCCTGGCCCTGCTGACGCGCCAGATCGTTGGCCGAGGCAAACACTTGCAATGGCCCGGTCACATCCAGCACCTGTGCGTTAGGGAAGGCGAGCACATCGACGATACGCGGGCGAGGGGACATTTGGCGTGATCCGAGGGTAGGTTGGCGGATGCGCCAGAGCCTACGTCGCTAGAGTGGGTCTCGTCTACCGTCATCCTCAGATGCTGTTCCCCAGGAGCTTCGCCATGACCACCCATATCGGTTTCCTGCTGTTCCCCAACATCCAGCAACTCGACCTGACCGGCCCGTATGACGTGCTCGCGTCGTTGCCGGATGTGACCGTGCATCTGATCTGGAAGGACCTGGCACCGCTGCGTTCGAGCAGCGGCCTGGTCCTGACGCCCGACACCTTGATGGACGCTTGCCCGCCGCTGGATGTGCTGTGCGTTCCGGGCGGTGCCGGGGTCGGGCCGTTGATGGAAGATCCTCAGACGCTGGCTTTTTTGCGCGCTCAGGCCGCCACTGCACGTTACGTGACCTCGGTGTGCACCGGATCCCTGGTGCTGGGCGCTGCCGGGCTGCTCAAGGGTCGCCGCGCTACCACCCACTGGGCCTACCATGAATTGCTCGCGCCGCTGGGGGCCATCCCGGTGCAGGAGCGGGTGGTGCGCGACGGCAACCTGATCACCGGTGGCGGCATCACCGCCGGGATCGATTTCGGCCTGGTGATGGCGGCGGAACTGGTGGGCGAGCAGGCCGCCCAGGTGCTGCAACTGGCGCTGGAGTACGCTCCGGCGCCGCCGTTCGACAGCGGCAGCCCGCACACCGCCCCGGCAGATGTATTGGCGATTGCGCACAGCAAGACCGCCGCGTCCCTGGCGACCCGCCGCGAAGTGGTCGAGCGCGTGCTTGCCAGGGGCGATCTGGCATAGAATCCTTTCCTTTTTCAGCAAGGATTTCCAGCATGCGGGTTCTGACACAGGCAACGGCGATGGCACTGGCGCTGGCTACCTTGGGTGGCTGCGCGCTGCACTCCATGTCATCGGTGCGTGAGCGGGGTGTGGTCGCCAGCTTCACCGGCAAGCGTGCGGCGGCGGATGTCGCCCAGTGCATCGCGGTGTCGTGGCAGAACCCGGCGCTGGTCGGCGCGGACCTGGCAGCCTACACCCAGCCTGGCGCCAAAGGCGGGCTGACGGTCTATACCCGTGACAACGAGTACCTGGCCGATGTCAGCCCTGCCGGCGCCGGTGCCCAGGTCGACTTTTTCGCCTACAGCGATACTCCTGCCAAGCAACAGATGATTGCCGCTCTGGCGACTTGCCTGTAAATGCTTATAGCCGTTATTGCCGAAGTTTGATAATTCGGCAATAACAGTTTGGTTATAGAGTTAGCGTTAAATGAAGTAACTGATGTTCTTGCATGCCGTGCCGATCTCTTCGCGAGCACGCTCTGTCCCTGCACTGAAAACAGGTTTATTGACTGACACCTGGGGAGCAAGGCTTGCCGGCGAAGAGACGGCTGTCGCTTGCGCCAAGTCTATAGTTATGCAAAACGGTGATTAGCCAACCTCGGTTTTATGTCTTTATGATCGCTCCCACAACAAACCCTGAGTCAGGAGTTGCACCGTGGCGATACAGATCAATCCCGTGGCTGGTAAAATTGGCGCTGCCTTGAGCGGTGTGAAGTTGGATGAAAAGTTGTCCGATGATGACTTCAACACCATTGAGCAGGCTTTATTGAAGTTCAAGGTGTTGTTCTTTCGCGATCAACATCTCGATGATTCGCAACATGAAGCCTTTTCCCGTCGCTTCGGTGACCAGGTGCCCCATCCCACCGTGCGCTCAGCCGAGAAGAGCACGGCCATCCTGCACCTGGATGCCAAGGAAACCCGCGCCAACTCCTGGCACACCGACGTCACGTTCGTGGCCAACTATCCAAAGATTTCGATCCTGCGCGGTGTGGTGATTCCGCCTTACGGTGGCGACACCGTCTGGGCCAACACTGCTGCTGCGTATGCCGACTTGCCAACGCCCTTGAAAGTTCTGGCCGACAGCCTGCGCGCGGTACACAGCAATATTTATGATTACGCGGTGCCGCGCGATACCCAGGAAGATGGCGCCAAGCGTTACCGTACCGAATTTGCCGCTGAAGTGTATGAAACCGAACATCCATTGGTTCGGGTGCACCCGCAAACCGGTGAAAGAAGTTTGATCCTCGGGCACTTTGTCAAACATATTCAGGGCGTCAGCTCCCACGACTCCAAACAACTCGTGCGTTTGTTTCATGAGCGTATCACTCACCTCGACAACACCGTGCGCTGGCGCTGGCAGGAAGGCGACGTGGTGATCTGGGACAACCGCGCCACGCAACATATCGCCATCAACGATTACGGTAACGCCCAGCGCATCGTGCGCCGCACCACCATCGACGGCGATGTGCCGGTCGGCGTCGACGGTCGTCCCAGCCAGGCCCTCAAGCCGACGCCGGAAACCCGTTCACCGAAGACCGAAGCCGATAAGAAGCATCTGGCTGCGTAACGCCACACCCTCAATCGTTGGATGGAGCTTATCGATGTCAGTGCGCAAGCCGTCGTTGAATCATGGCAAGAAACGAAACACCCGAGCATTGCTGGGGCTGGCGATTGCGTTGCTGGCAGGCCAGGCCGAGGCCGAGGTGCTGCGCATCGGCGTGGCCTCGGCGGGCGGCGGCGAGCCAGTGACCTTTAGTGGCTCCTCGGTGAGCATCCTGCGCAATCAGCAACTGCTGGAGAAGGCTTTCGCCGGCACCGATACCGAGGTGCAGTGGTTCTTCTTCAAGGGCGCGGGGCCTGCGGTCAACGAAGCGCTGTCCAACAAGCAGCTGGATTTCGCCTATGAAGGCGACATGCCGCAGGTGGTGGCCCGCGCCAATGGTCTTGACACCAAGCTGCTGGCGGCGGCCGGGGTGCGTTCCAGGGTCTATCTGGCGGTGCCCAAGGGCTCGCCGATCAAGACCATCGAGGACCTCAAGGACAAGAAGGTCGGGCTGTTTCGCGGGACCAACCTGCAACTGGTCGCGGACAACCTGCTGGCCGCCCACGGCCTCAAGGAACGCGACCTGAAAATCATCAACCTCGACTCCGGCAGCAACCTGGCGGCCCTCGCGGCCAAGGGTGTGGATGCCGGTTTCGGTGGCCGCGAGCTGTTCAAGCTGCGCGACGAAGGGCTGGTCGACATCATCTACGACAATGCCGAGAACGACCCGCGCTACACGCGTCAGGCCGCGTTGCTGGTGCGCGGCGACTACGAGAAGTCTCACCAGGAACAAGTGCAGAAGGTCGTCGATACCCTGGTGGACGCCGCGCAATGGGCCTCCAACGAAGGCAACCGTGACGCGGTGATTATCGAATGGGCGAAGACGCAGGAACCCATTGCATCGATCAAGGCCGACTTCAATGGCCTCGCGCTGCGCGACAGTACCTCGCCCCTGATCGATGATTTCGTCCGCGGCCGTTACGCCTTGGTGGCTCAGCAGTCGCTGGAGGAAAAGCTGATCCGCCGGCCCGTGAGCATCGATGGCTGGTTCGACACTCGCTATCTGGACAATGCCTTGAAGAAAAAGGGCCTGGAGAAGTTCTGGACCGCCTATGCGGCTGACGGCAAACAACCCGCCGCCAATCTGGCCGCCGCGAGTGTCGACACCAAGAAAGGGGAATAAGCCATGGCCAGCAGTGCTCATTCAGCGACCGCCGGGCGTCTGCCGGCACACCCTCGGGAACGTGCCGCGCAGATCCAGACTCTGCCAGTGACGCCGCGCAACGCAACGCCGCAGCCGCTTGATACCGCTGCGGCCAAGCCGGCCAGCAGTCACAGCCGGGCGCGTCGCCCGCTGTGGCAGGCGCGGCCGATCTACTTCGCGTTACCGTGGTTGCTGCCTTTGACACTGCTTGGCCTGTGGGCCCTGGGCGCCGATCGTGGCTGGTTGTCGGCGCAAGTGCTGCCGCCACCGGCCTACGTCTGGCAGACGCTCACCGACCTCGCCACCAGCGGCGATCTGTGGCTCAACACCAGTGCCAGCCTGCAACGGGTGCTGATCGGTTTTGCCGTGGGCGCCGGACTGGGTACCTTGATCGGTGTGAGCATGGGGCTGTCGCGGACCGTCGAGGCTTACCTGCTGCCTACGTTCAATGCCTTGGTGCAGATCCCCATCCTGGGTTGGTTGCCCTTTGCTTTGCTGATCTTCGGTATCGGCGAGCCGCTCAAATACGCACTCATCGCCCATGCGGCGCTGGTGCCGGTCACGCTGTGTACCTTGCAGGCATTCCGGCAGGCGCCCGCGGGGCTGTTGGAAGTCGGCCGGGTCTATGGCTTCAGCCGTCGGCAGAGCATTACCCATGTGGTACTGCCGGCCGCGCTGCCGACCCTGTTCACTGGCCTGCGCCTGGGCTTTACCAAGGCTTGGCTGTCGCTGGTGGTGGTCGAGCTGGTGGCGTCCAGCGAAGGCCTGGGTTACCTGATCGTCTACGGCCGCCAACTGTTCCAGCTGGATCTGGTGATGGCGTCGGTAGTGGTCGTCGGCGCCATCGGCTGGCTGATCGATCGCAGTTTCGACTTGCTGCAACGGCGTTTGCACACCGGCGCCGCACCGGTCGCGGGGCGTCTGGCATGAGCGCGGTGAGAACGCGCGATTATCGCGGCCTGGTCGTGCCGGTGGTGGCCGTACTGGTCTGGTGGCTGGCGGTGCAACAGGGCTGGAGTCAGTCGGGCCTGCTGGTGTCGCCTGCCAAGGTGCTCGAAACGGCCTGGGATCAGCTTGGTTCGCTGCCGTTCTGGCGTGGCCTGGGGGCGAGTCTGGCGCGGGATGTCAGTGGTTTTGCCATCGGCACCAGCCTGGGCTTGATCCTCGGTTGCGTGCTGGGTCTGTCGCCGTTGTTCGAGCGCCTGGTGGGGCCGAGCTTCAATACCTTCAAGCAAGTGTCGCTGTTCGCCTGGATCCCGCTGATCTCGGTGTGGTTCGGCCTGGGCGATGTGTCCAAGGTGGTATTCCTGTCGCTGGCGGCGCTGGTGCCGGTGGTGGTCAACACGTGCGACGGCCTGCGCAACGTGCCGCCGGGCTTGCTCGAAGTGGC
The DNA here is from genome assembly GCF_031880315.1 of Pseudomonas baltica. Classification (NCBI taxonomy): domain Bacteria; kingdom Pseudomonadati; phylum Pseudomonadota; class Gammaproteobacteria; order Pseudomonadales; family Pseudomonadaceae; genus Pseudomonas; species Pseudomonas baltica. The sequence goes on from NZ_CP134771.1 coordinate 6,049,164, forward strand.
GCGGGTGTATGGCTTCAGCCGCTGGCAGACCATCATCGGTGTGCTGCTGCCCGCCGCCTTGCCGTCGATCTTCACCGGCATCTACCTGGCATTGGTGTACGCCTGGCTCGCCACCATCGGCGCCGAATACCTGCTGGTGTCGGGGGAGGGCGTGGGCAATCTGCTGATCGATGGCAGCGAGCATTTTCGCATGGACCTGGTGCTGTTCGGCATGGTCGTCATCGGTGTGGTGGGCTGGACCCTCAACGCTCTGGCTCGGGCGCTGGAGCGTCGTTTGCAACGGCGTTACGGCAGTGCCGAATAAAGTCTTTCCATTCTGATCGAGGTTTCGCGCTATGCCCGCCAACGGCCTGTCCCTGCAGCACATCAGCAAGCAGTTCAACGCGCAACGCGGCAATGCCGCCGCTCTGCAGGTACTGGAGGACATCGACCTGGACATCGCGCCCGGAGAGTTCATCAGCATCGTCGGCGCCAGCGGTTGCGGCAAGTCGACGCTGTTGCGCCTGATTCTCGGCCTGGATGGCGACTATCAGGGGCGCATCCTGCTCGATGGCGCAGCCATCAGCGGTACAGGGCTGGAGCGCGGTATCGTGTTCCAGGATCATCGCTTGTTCCCGTGGCTGACCGTCGAGCAGAACGTCGCGGTGGGCCTCAAGAATGCACCGCTGTCGGCCCAGCAGAAGCATGACAGCGTACGCGAGCACATTGCCTTGGTGGGGCTGGAGAGTTTCGCCCAGGCCTATCCCCGGCAACTGTCGGGGGGCATGGCCCAGCGCGTGGCGATTGCCCGCGGGCTGGTCAACCGGCCTCGGGTGTTGCTGCTCGACGAGCCCTTCGGCGCCCTTGACGCCCTGACCCGCAATCGTCTGCAGAACGAACTGCAGCGCATCTGGGCCCAGGAGCGCATCACCATGGTGCTGGTCACCCACGATGTCGACGAAGCGGTGTTCCTCGGCGATCGCGTGGTGGTCATGCAGCCCCATCCTGGGCGCATCCGCCGGGTGCTGGACGTCGACCTGCCGCGTCCGCGGCGGCGCAGCGACAGCGCGTTCATCGCGTTGCGCGATGATCTGCTGAGCGATTTTGCCGAGGAGCATGGGGTGGAGTGAGGCCACGCCAGTCCGAGTGGCTCCGCCGATGTGATGTGTATGGTGTCTGCAGGGGTAATCTGTGCCTGTCGGCCTTTGACGGCTTCAGGTTATCCTGCGCCTTTGCACCTCCTCATCGCCTACCTCCATCGGAGCTCGACCATGGATCGCGTTGTCACCCTTGCGGATATCGAACTCGCTGCCCAGCGCCTCGACGGCCACGCCATACGCACGCCACTGCTGGAATCGGCCGTGCTCAACGAGCGTTGCGGGGCCCGGGTACTGATCAAACCGGAGGTGCTGCAGCTCACCGGTTCGTTCAAGTTTCGCGGTGCCTTCAACAAGCTCTCCAGCCTGACCCCCGAGCAACGCCAGCGTGGTGTGTTGGCGTTCTCGTCCGGCAACCACGCTCAGGGCGTGGCCTATGCGGCGCGCCTGCTGGGTCTCCAGGCCACCATTCTGATGCCCGCCGATGCCCCGCAGATCAAGATTCAACGCACCCGCGAGTACGGTGCCCGGGTGGTGCTGTTCGATCGCTACACCGAAGACCGCGAAGCCATCGCCGCGCGACTGGCGAGCGAGTCGGGAGCCGTCACGGTCAAGCCATTCGACGATCCGCTGATCATGGCCGGGCAAGGTACTGCGGGGCTGGAGATCGTCCAGCAGGCCGGTGAGCAGCGCATCGATGTGCTGCTCTCGCCTTGCGGTGGCGGCGGCTTGATCGCCGGCCTCGGTACGGCGCTCAAGGCCCATCACCCCGATATCGAAGTCTACGCGGTCGAACCCCGCGACTTCGACGACACCGCCCGTTCGCTGGCCCAGGGCGTGCGCGTCGGCAACCCCAGCGAGGTACGGTCGATCTGCGATTCGCTGTTGAGCCCGATGCCAGGCGAATTGACCTTCGCGGTCAATAGTCGTCAACTGACCGGCGCCTTGGGCGTCAGCGATGACGAAGCACGCCAGGCCATGGCGTTCGCCTTCGAGCACCTCAAGCTGGTGGTCGAGCCGGGCGGCGCGGTGGCGCTGGCGGCGCTGCTGTCCGGCAAGCTGGCATTGGAGGGGCGCACGGCAGCGGTGGTGCTGTCGGGGGGCAACGTCGACCCGCACAGTTTTGCGCAGATACTGCAAGCGCAGTGACACGTCCCTTGCTGATTCGGCGTACAGGTACTCGATGAGCGATTCTTTCAAGTGGCACGCGGCACCCTCGGGCGATAGCTGCCTGGTGCTGGAATTCGCCAGCGTGCTAAGTCTTCATGCCAACCGCCAGGCCGCTTCGGCGGCAACAGCGCTCAACCATGCCCGCGACCTCGGCCGCCTGCTCGGGCTGACCGATATCGTGCCCGGCATGGTCACGGTGGGGGTGCACTATCGGCCGGAGCACATCCCTGTGCCGGCCGGCGTTGCAACGCCCTATGCCGCGCTGCTCAGGCAGATAGAACAGTTGCTGGCCGAGCAGGGCAGCGCTCCTGCGGTGGCGCCCAGGCGGATCGAAATTCCCATGTGCTATGGCGGCGCGTACGGGCCTGATCTGCACGCTACCGCACAGGCGTGCGGGATGTCGGCCGAGCAGTTGATCGCGCTGCACGGCCGTGATTGGCTTGATGTACTGATGGTCGGTTTTACGCCGGGGCATCCCTATATCGGCATCCTCGATCCGGTGCTCAACCCGCCGCGGCGCAGCGTACCGCGCACCCTTGTGCCCCGCGGCAGCGTCGGCCTCGCCAACCGCCAGACCAACGTCTACCCGGTCGATTCGCCGGGCGGCTGGCACCTGATCGGCCGCACCCCGCTGGCGATGTTCAATGCCGACCATCAGCCGCCGTGCCGGCTGCAAAGCGGTGATCAGGTGCGCTTCGTCGCCATCGACAGCGCGACCTTCGAGGCCCTGCAGGCCGAGGCACAGCCATGAGTATTCTGGTGGTCCGTGCGGGGTTGTGCAGCACCGTCCAGGATGTCGGCAGGCTGGGCTATCAACACCTCGGCGTGCCGGTCAACGGGCCGATGGATGCCTTGGCCCATGGCCTGGCCAACCTGCTGGTTGGCAACACGCTCGAATGCAGCAGCCTGGAAGTGACGCTCCAGGGGCCGACCTTGCGCTTCGACAGCGCTTGCCTGCTGGCGATCACCGGTGCCGACCTGGGCGCTCGCCTCGATGGCGTGCCGTTGCCACCGGGGCAAGCGGTGAGGATAGAGGCAGGTACGGTGCTGGACTTCGGCAAGCGTGTGCATGGCGCCCGCGCTTATCTGGCCGTGCAGGGCGGCTACCGGGTGCCAGCGGTGCTGGGCAGTCGCAGTACCTTTCGCCGTGGTGGGTTGGGCGGCGTACAAGGCCGCGAGTTGGTAGCGGGTGACAGGCTGGCGTTGGCGTCGAGTTTTCGCAACGCGCCACGGGTGCAGATTCCGGCGGCGCTGCAGGTCGATCCGCTGAGTGCCGGCGAGCGGCCGATACGCCTCCTGCCGGGGCGTGAATGGTCGGCGTTCAGCACCGAGGCGCAGCGGGCGCTGGTCGATAGCGTCTATCGCATTGGCAACGACTCGGAACGCATGGGCTATCGCCTGGCTGGGGCGCCGCTGACGTTGCTGGCGCCACTGGAACTGCTCTCCGAGGCGGTGCCCTTCGGGACAGTGCAGGTACCTCCCAGTGGTCAGCCGATCGTGTTGATGGCCGACCGGCAAACCACCGGCGGCTACCCGAAGATCGCTCATGTCGCCAGTGTCGACTTGCCGTTGCTGGCGCAGCGCTTGCCGGGGGACAGCGTGCGTTTTGCCTTGATCGACCTTGATCAGGCTCAGGCGTTGGCGGTGCGACAGGCGCGGTTGCTGGAAGCGATGCAGGGGTGAGCGCCAGCGGGCTGTGCCCGCGAAAGCGTCCAAAGGGCTTGGGCAGCCCCCCGGATTTATCTCAGACCTTGGATCCACTCCAGCCCGACGAGCCAGGTCCGGTTTCGGGCTTTTCCTTGCTGTCGCTGCTCTCGGGCTTGTCGCCATAATCCACATGCAGGTCGTCATCAAGGCGGTTACTCGACGAGCCTCCCTTCTGCGGCGTTTCGTCGAAGTGCTGCCATTCGGCGCCCTGGAAGCGGAACAAGCTATCGTCGTCCGGTGCTTCGCGGCCGCCGTAGTTGTAGATCGAATAATGCGCGTACTCGACCTTGTCGCCCCAGTTGTCTTGCAGCAGGCCGTCCGCTGCCAGGTCGCGGTACCAGTCGTTTTCGTGCTCGCTGGCCTTCTGTTTTTTATTGTGGTCGACGAAGTACCCGATGATGCCGCCCACCACCGCCAGCACCACCCCGACCAGAAAGAACGGCCCGGTCAGTGCCGCGGCGGCCGCACCGCCAGCGCCGATCAGGCCCGCTGCGCCGAGCACCCCAGCCGAAGCGCCAAAAGCCCCTGAGGCGATCTGCAGCCCGCCGGAAGCCTTGGCCAGTGGATCGCCGCTGTCGATGCCGCTCTTGATGGTGAAGGCACCGAGGACGATATCGGCGAAGCCACCCACCAGGTCGGTTGCCGGGCCCAGCACCTTGACCACGGATCCGGCGATACGCCCAGCGGTGCCTGCGGCGAGTTTGCTGCCACCGGCGGCGCTGACTGCATCGTCCAACGTCTGGCTGATCCCTGAGAACGCCGATTTTTCCGCTGCCGAGCCGCCTGCGCCATCACCGAGCACCGAAGACACATCGCCGTATTTGTAACTGGCCACCGAATCCAGCGCCGAGGTGATCTTGGCCTTCATGTCGGCCGGTAGCTTGTCCGTCTCGAATTCGAACTTGGGCTCCTGGATGCCGCCCTTGCCCCAGATTTCCGGCACCGTCTTGTCGAGCCCGAGGAACTCCACCAGCCCGCCCTTGCCCAGCGCCGTAGCGATATGGTCGCCGAGGCGCACGAACTGCCCCGAGGCGCCAGCAAAGCTGATGAAGTCCTTGGCCACCGAGAGCCGCTGCAAGGGTGTCTCGCCGAGCTTGCCGCCTTGGCCCACCAATTGGTAAATCCCGGAAAAGAGGTTGACGCTGGCGCCCACCGAACCGAGTACGCCTTTGCTGTTGAGGGTGCTGAACACCTGGCCCAAGGTGCCGCGGTCGGCGATCGGGATGTACGGCTTGGACAATGCGGTATCGAGGTCGGCCTGGCTGATCGAACCCTTGCTCTTGTACACCTCGCCGAGCTCTTCCAGCGCCTTGGTCACCGCCGAAGACTTCTGCTTGTCGTTCAGACCTTCTTCGAGAAACTTCTCGATGGTCTCCTGGGTGCGCCGCGGCAGGTCCACCAGCTCGCCCTTGAGCACGCCTTTGAGCAGGCCGAACAGGTCCTTGGTAGCCAGTTCCTTGTTCTCGTCGGAGATCTTGCTCGGGTCGGCCATGAGGTCGTCGAGGTCGCTGGTCAAGCCATCGGCCTGGATCGACTGCGCGGCCTTGGCGGCGGCCTGCGGGTCGAGCAACGACAGCTGCGACAAGGTATTGCTCAGATCCTGCTGGGCTTCGTGACCCTTGCCCTGGGCCTGCAGGTCCTTGAGGTAGAGGATGTAATCGGGGTTGGACGTCAGGTCCAGCAGCTTCTGCTTGATCTCGTCCTTGTTGCCGACATGGCTCAGGGCGTCGTCCATTTTGCTCTTGTAGTCGGCCTGCACGGTAGGGTCGGCGAACAGCGTCGACAGCTGTTCCTGCAGCTTGTTGCCGTCGATGATGTCGTGCATGTCGGCCGAGGTCAGTTCGGTTTGATGATCGTCGAACTCGCGCCAGGTACCGCCGAACGCGCCGGGAGTTTCCTCGTAGCCGGTCAGGCCACGGCCATTCTGGTAGGCGGCCTGGGCTTCGATGGCGCGGACCAGCTTGGCGCGCGGATCATCCTTGGCGATGGAGCCGTCCTCGACGCCGGCGCGATACTGGTCGATCAATTCCTTGGTGGCCAGTTCGCCGACGGTCAGCTCCGGCGAGCTGTCATCGTCTTCATCGGATTTGACCCCGGTGCCTTTGTCGATGATGTTCAGGTCGGTGTCGCTGGGCAGGTTGTACTTGGCGCGGGTATCGTCCACGGAGCCAGCGGTGGAGGCTTCCCATTTGGCGACCACCTGGTCGTACAGTTGCGGGTTGACGTCCTTGGAGACGATGAACTTGCCATCGGCGTTCTCATAGCGAATCAGGCCGTTGCCGAGCTCGTCGGGTGAGCCGAAGGTCATGTCCTGATTTTTCAGGAAGTCATTGGCACCTGCTAGCTTGTAGCCTTCTGCTTCGCTGTCATGGATAGAACCCCAGGCCTCCTTGACGCTCTTGACCTGCTCGAAGAGGTCCGGGGTCAGCTCGCGGGACACCACGATGCGCTGGCCGTCCTGGGTCTGGTAGCTGAGCTGGTTGTCCTCCTGGCCTTCGATCCAGCCGAAATTGACGATGTCGTTGAGCTTGGGCAGCGGCGTATTGCGATCGGCCAGGGTCTCGCCGCCGTTGACGGCCTGCTCCAGTGCTGCGCGCTTGCCGGGGTCGGTGACCACCTGCTGGACCGACACCAGATAGTCGAACAGCTGCGGATTGTCATCGCGGGCCACCACGACCTTCTGGCCGTCGTGCTCATAACGGATGGTGCCGGGCCCCGCCTCGTCGGGCGGCCCGACCGTGGTGTTCATCACCGGCGGCCACACCTCGTTGTCGCCCGCGCGGCGGTAGCCATCGGCCTCGCTGGCGCTCAAGCCGGTGAGGCTGGCATAGGCGTCCTTGACGGCCTGAAACAGCGTCGGGTTGTCGCGCTCGCTGACCACCACCTTTTCGCCGCTTTGAGTGACATAGCGAATCACCCCCGGACCGGTCTCGTCCGGCGGCCCGACGAGGGCGAAGTCGCCGAGCTTGGCGGGCGGCTGATCGTCGGCGTTGGCGATTCGGTAGCCTTCCTTCTGGCTGGCCGACACCCCCGAAAGCGCCTTGTAGTCATCGCTGACCTGGGTGAACAGATCGGGGCTGGTCTGTTGATCGACGATGACCTTCTTGCCGTCGCTGGTCTCGAAGCGGATCAGCCCCGGGCCGACTTCGTCAGGCGCGCCGATACGCGCGTATCCGCCCAAGGTGTCGGGTGCTGCTGCATCGCTGGCAGCCAGGCTGTAGCCGGCTTCCAGGCTGGCGACCACGCCCTGGATTTTCGGCTGCGCGTCCACCACCTGTTGATACAGGGCCGGGCTGGTGGATTTGTAGACGATCACCGCCTCACCGTCGCGCGTGGTAAATCGCACCGTGTCCGCTGCCACCGTGCCGGGTTTTTCGATGCTGGCGAAGTCGCCCAGCGCCGGGGCTTTTTCGTCGGCGGTGGCGGGGCGGTATTGCACAGCCTCGCGCTCGCGGGTCTTGAGCACCTGGGCGAAGCGTGCTCGCGCGCCGGGGGCACCGGCAGGCGGCACGGACGAATCGGGGTTGGCGACGGGGTTCAAGGACATACGTGCAATTCCTGTTGGACGTTAGTGATGTGAATGGCAACGACATGCACACAAACTCGATCCGATCATGGGCAGTGCACTGGAATAGTCGCGTGAGCAACCCGGATGAACGAAGAGTATTGCGCTGTTCAATATATGTTGGGCGTTGGAACAGTATCAGCCTGCGCCGTGAAGAACAGCCGACGCGGATTATTTTCACAACGTTTCACAGGCGCCCGGCAGGCTCTGGCAATGGCGTGGCGCCGTGCTTCACGGCGTCGCGCAGCAAAAGCGGGGAGGGATCCGGCCATTATGAAAGTTCCCGAAGTGCGAAAAAATAATACTAGAGTTAAAGCCTTAAAAATGGCGGCTATTTGATGTCATGGTAAGCGATAATTATTGAATATCAGCTTTCACAAGTTTTCACAGCGCAATGCAAGTTGCTCTGAGTAATATCCGTCCGGCACTGAGGCAGAACGCTCAATTGAACATGGATAAGCAAGAAAGTGACGCAGCGCACTTTCATTCAACAGTGCTCTAGCGTCTTCAAATGAGCGTCCTGGACCCTAGTGACAGATCCATACACTCACTCGTTGGAACAAGGAGATACACCATGGCCGATACTCCACCAGTAAGCTCGGGCAACGCCGATTCCGCTATCGACAAGATGGAAGCGACCTTCAACATGGCGATCGAGAAGTCCGCCAAGATCACCGAGATCTCCACTGCCAAGAAGGCGGAGCTCGACGCGACCAAACAACGTCCGCAGAACTGACGTCGTTCATGCGGGCAGTGTTCGCACTGCTCGCGTGCCTCACAGGGTGGTCGACTGATCATGACAGCATTGATTTCACCGACTTCGTTACCTCGCCAGGCAGCCGCTGCGGCGAGTGCAATCCAGCTTGAAATAACCGCGGGCCTGCACCAGGGCGTTTGCCTGGCTTTGGATCTGCCGGCGTACCTGATCGGCAGCGGCGCCGGTGCCGACCTGCTGCTCAGCGATGCCGGGGTGGCTGCTGCGCATCTGTTGCTGCGTCTGGAGCGCGGCACCTTGGCAATCGAGGCCCGGGGCGGCGATGTGCACGTTATAGACGCGGCGGGCCGTTCGTTGCGGGTACCCATGGGCAACGGACACCGCGCGCACTTGCCGGTCGACTTGCAGCTTGGCACCGCGCAGCTGCGCCTGCGGGAAGCCGCGGCAGCCAAGGCGCACACCGCGCCATTGCTCTCGCGCCGCCATGGTCAGTGGCTGTGCGCTGCGCTGTTCATGGGCCTGTGCGCGGCGGCGTTCGGCTCGTTCAGCCTGCAGCGCGATCACAGCCAAATGGCAATGCGGGCCAAGGCTGGAGGTGCAGAGGCCCCGGTGGCGGTGGCAGCGACCAACACGGCCACGGTCGAACAGGCGCAGCTTTGGTTGGCCGAACAATTGCAAACCGCGCAGCTGACCCGTATTGAAATCGGTCCGCGCGACGGCGGCCTCAGCGCTCAAGGCAGCGTCACCCCAGCACAGCGCAGCGCCTGGACCAGCGTACAACAGGCCTTCGATCGGCGTTTTGGTCAGGCCATCGTGCTGCATCCGCAGGTGTCCGTCAGCAGCGTGCCGGCGACCCCGCGAGTTCGCTTCCAGGCTGTGTTTTTCGGGCCCCATCCCTATGTGATCAGCGATACCGGCAAGCGTTTGTACCCAGGCTCCGCAGTGGCCGATGACTGGGTGCTGGAGCGCATCGAGGCCGATCAGGTGATCCTCGCGCGCGGCACCGAACGCTTTACCTTCACCCTGTGACGAGCCATCCATGAAAGTCGATCCGCGCCCCGATGTGCCTGCCGTACAGGGCGCCAGCAGCGAACGAACGCCTGCGGTCGAGGCCCTGCGGCCTTTGCAACCGCGGGCCGAGCAACGTTTCGAGGCCTTGCTCAATCGCCGCGAAGTGCGCACCCGGCGCTCCCTGCAAGGCGAACTGGAGCGCAGCGCCGGTAGCGATGAAATCAGCGCCCAGCTGTTCAGCCCGGCGCGCTCGGTACAGGTTCTGCACTACCTGCTCGATGAAGTGCTGCCGACGCTGGATGCCGAACCGCAGATCAAGGCCCTGGCCGAGCAGTTGCTCGGCGAGGAAATCGACACCCGCCAATGGCTCGATCAACAGCGCATGAATGAGGTCCCCGCATGAGCACCTCCCCACCGCGACAAAGCGATCGCCGCGACAGCATCGAGTTGCTCAAGGGCATGGGCCAGCGCTACCGCCGCAGCGGTCAGGCGCAGCGGGCGCTGGTGATGCTGTTGATCGCCGCCCACTTGGCCCCGGACGACGGGCCACTGCTGCACAGCCTGGCACTGGCCTTTACCGACAGCGGTGACAGCGCACGGGCACTCGCCGCACTGGATCGTCTGCAGCGGTTGGAGGGCGAGTCGGCGCCGCTGTTGCTGTTGCGCAGCCGCGCGTTGTGGCGAGCCGCCCAGCGTGATGAAGCACGGCAATGCTTCAAGCATTACCTGGCCTTGCGCAAGGTGGCGGCATGATGCTCGTCGCCCGCCTCAATGCCTTGGCGCGCATCGCCGCGCAACGCAGCGACGTGATCATTGTCGCTTTCATGCTCATGGCCATCGCCATGATGATCATCCCGCTGCCCACCTATCTGGTGGACAGCCTGATCGGCGTCAACATCGCTCTGAGCGTGCTGATTCTGGTCGTTGCGTTTTATATCCATCACTCGGTGGAGTTCTCGGCATTGCCGCCGCTGATTCTGCTCAGCACCTTGTTCCGCCTGTCGCTGTCGATCACCACTACGCGCCTGATCCTGCTGGACGGCAATGCCGGGCACATCGTCAAGGCGTTCGGCGACTTCGTCATCGCCGGCCAGGTGGTGGTCGGCCTGGTGGTGTTTCTGATCATCACCGTGGCGCAGTTCGTGGTCATCACCAAAGGCGCCGAGCGGGTCGCCGAGGTGGCCGCACGCTTCACCCTGGACGCCATGCCCGGCAAGCAGATGAGCATCGACAACGACCTGCGCAACGGCGATATCGACCAGGCCGAGGCCCGTCGCCGGCGTTCGCGCCTTGAGCGCGAAAGCCAGATGTTCGGCGCCATGGACGGTGCCATGAAGTTCGTCAAGGGCGATGCCATCGCCGGTTTGGTGATCCTCGCGGTCAACCTGCTGGGCGGCATGTTGATCGGCATGCTCGAACGCGACATGCCCTTCGCTCAGGCCGTGCACACCTATTCGTTGCTGACCGTCGGCGACGGCCTGATCGCGCAGATTCCGGCGCTGCTGATTTCGGTCGCCGCCGGTACGGTGGTCACCCGGGTCAACAGCGAGGGCACCGAGCACGACCTGGGCACCGAGATCGTCCGCCAGCTGGGCACCAGCCACCGGGCATTGTCGCTGACCGCCTTGATTCTGCTGGGCGTGGCCTTTCTGCCGGGCTTCCCTGCAGCGGTGTTCCTCAGCCTGGCGGCCATACTCGGCGGCTCGGCCTTCGTGCTTTGGCGCCGCGAGCGCCGCACCCGCGAGCTGGCCCTCGATCCTGTGGGAGCACCGCTTACTGGCGAAGACGCCAGCACAGAAGGCCTCACCACGCAGGCCGAACACTCGACCGACGGCCTCAATCCAGCCGATGCGTTCCCACGCCCGCTGCACAGCCGTGTGCTCCTGACACTTGGTACGACCCTGGCCGCCGAAGCGCCGCCGCAACCCCTGCGCCAACGCATCGAAGCGTTGTGCCACGACTTGCGCGGTGAGCTGGGCATCGAGGTGCCTGTCCCTGACCTGTGCATCGATCGCCAACAGGGCGTTGATACCTACAGCGTCGAACTCGAAGGCGTGCCGGTCCGTGAAGGCGAGTTGCCGGCCGGGCACCTGCTGCTGCAGGACGATCCCGTGCATGCGCAATTGCTCGACCTCGACTGCCTGCCAGCACCTGCCCCCCTAGGCAAAGAGCAAGGGCAATGGCTGCCACGCGAACAACAGGCGCGCCTTGACGAGGCTGGCATCGGCTATCTGACCACCGAGGAAGTCCTGGTGGCCCTGCTTGAACGCACCTTGCGTCGTTACGCGGCCGACTTCCTCGGCATCCAGGAAACCCGCGTGTTGCTCGAACGGGTCGAAGCCGAGTACCCGGAGCTGGTCAAGGAGGCGTTGCGTACCGTGCCCTTGCAGCGTGTTGCCGAGGCCTGGCGGCAGTTGGTGGCCGAAGGCGTTTCGCTACGCAATCAACGCGCATTGCTGGAGGCGATGGTCGAGTGGGGCAGCCGCGAAGCCGATCCTGGGCGCTTGGCCGAATACTTGCGCGCGGCCTTGGCGCGGCAGATCAGCCATCAACATGCCGATCGCCAGCGGGTGATCAGCGCCTTCGTGCTGGCGCCTGCCCTGGAAGAACAACTGCGCAATGCCGTGCGCCGCCAGGACAAAGGCCGCGAAGCGATATTGCCCGATGACCTGGGCCGCGCCTTGCTGACCCAACTGCGCGGCCTCTGCGGCCTGCGCCAGGATGACGACCGCAGCGTGCTGCTCAGCCATCCCGAATTGCGCCGTGCACTGCGGCGCCTGACCGTGCGCGGCGAGCTGGAACTGGCGGTGCTGTCGTTCCGCGAACTGGCCGGCGAATACAACCTGCAAGCGGTCGGCACCTTGCATCCCGTCGATACCTCTTCGCGCCGGGCCGGCAATGGCGGCGCAGTCACTAGCCTGGCGAGTGCCTCATGATTCGATTGCGTATTCCGATGTTCTGTCTGTGGCTATTGGCGTTAACGGCCAGCGCTGAAGCCTTGGGCGACAACATTGCCAAAGGCGCCCGCGGCACCCTCGACCTGGCCACCGGCGAGGGGCGCATCCTGCATTTCGCTGCGCCGGTGGAATCGGTGCTGGTGGCGGACCCGAACATCGCTGATCTGCAGGTGGTGTCGCCCGGGGTGATCTATATTTTTGGCAAAAATGCCGGGCAGACCAGCCTGATTGCTCTGGGCGACAACGGTGAGCAGACCGCCGCTCTGACCCTGGCGGTGGGCGCTGGCGCCCAGGCCGTGAGCCGGCCGCTGCAGAACCTGCACCCCGGCAGCCAGACTCAGGTGAGTGCCGCTGGTAACCGCCTGGTCGCGCGTGGCAAGGTCAAGGACGTCGGCGAGGCCACGGACTTGAACGCCTTGCTGAGCACCGAAGGGCAGGGCCTGCAGAGCGCGATCAACAGCGCCGAATACGCTGGCTCCGCCCAGGTCAATATCCGCGTGCGCTTCGCCGAAGTCTCGCGCAACGAGCTGCTGCGTTACGGCGTCAACTGGAACGCGATGTTCAACAACGGCACGTTTTCATTCGGCCTGTTGACGGGCGGCGCGCTGGCCGCCGATGCCGCCAGCGGCGCCTCCAATGTGATCAGCGCCGGCCTGGCCTCGGGCAACGTCAATATCGATGCGATGCTCGAAGCCTTGCAGAGCAACGGCGTGCTGGAGGTGCTGGCCGAGCCCAATATCACGGCGATGACCGGGCAGACGGCGAGCTTTCTGGCCGGTGGCGAAGTCCCGGTGCCGGTGCCGGTCAATCGCGACCTGGTGGGGGTCGAGTACAAGCCCTATGGTGTGTCGCTGCTGTTCAGCCCGACCCTGCTGCCCAACGGTCGCATCGCCTTGCAGGTGCGCCCCGAGGTGAGCAGCGTGGTTACCACCAATGCCGCCACGGTCAATGGTTACCTGGTGCCTTCGTTTCGCGTGCGCCGTGCCGACACCCGAGTCGAGGTGGGCAGCGGCCAGACCTTCGCCATCGCCGGGCTGTTCCAGCGCGACAGCTCCCAGGACATCGACAAGGTGCCGATGCTCGGCGACATGCCGATCCTCGGCAATCTGTTTCGCTCCAAACGCTTCCAGCGTAACGAAACCGAACTGGTGATCCTGATTACCCCGTATCTGGTCGAGCCGGTGCGCGGTCGCACCTTGGCCACGCCACTGGATGCGCAGCCGACCACCACCGCCGCCGCCGGTCCGCGCAGCGGTGGAGCGTTCGGGTTCTATCTAAATTGAGGGGCCATCCGATGCACACACTCCCCTGTGGGAGCGGGCTCTGCCCGCGAACGGCGCAACGTGCAGCCGGCCGTCGCGCAGCCGCCATCCTGATGCTGCTGTTGACCCTGAGCGGCTGCCAGACCCATCTGCCGCCGGCTTCCTATTCTCCGGATTACACTGCGTTCACCGGTGCCGACGGCCGTACCCAGATGCTGCCACGCGAATGCCTCAAGCCACCGGCCGAAGACAGCATTGGTCTGGGGGACGACTACAAGCCGTTACTGGCCCCCGGCTGCGCCAACAACCTGCTGCTGATGCAGATGGTCGAGCAGCGCGACGACCTGACTCAGGGCCGCGCCACCGGCCCGACCATGGCCGCACCGGTGGGTCGCGCTGCACAGATATACATCGACGGCTATGACCGCGAAGAACTGCGCCGCCGCCAGGCCGAGCAGCAGGCCGCTACCGGCACTCAGGGGGACGGCAAGTGAATCGCTCAGTGAGCGCTGTCGACCAGCCCCAGTTCACGGGCTTGCTGGATCGGGTCCTTGATGGCCTTGATGCGTCGCGCCTCGACCAGCAGGGTCTGGCGTTCGCTCGCCGAGATGTCTTCCAGCGTGAGTGCTGCGGCGTCCTTGTCATGGCCGGCGAGCACGGTCACCAGCAACTGGTTGCGCTGGTGCCGGGGCAGGGCGCGGGGCGACAGGCCGACGCTGCGGATGGTGCTCAGGGCCTGTTCGTGCTGGCCGCCGAGGGCGTAGGCGAGGGCCAGGTTGCACTGGGTATCGAGGTCGTTGGGTGCCAGCTTCAGGCTGCTGCGAAACGCCGACTGCGCCGCAGCCGCCTGGCCACGCAGAATCTGCGCCACGCCCAGGCGGTTGAAGGTCAGGGCCTGGGGCGCGTCGACGGCGGCCTGGGTCAGCACGGTGACGGCGCGATCGAGCTTGCCGCTGCGCAATTGCGCGGTACCCAGCCCCAGCAGCGCGTCGCTGTTGTCGGTCTGCAGTTCCAGTGCTTGTTGGTAGGCGCGTTCGGCGCCGCGATCGTCATGGGCGGCGAGCAGCGCGTGGCCGAGCTTGAGCCAGGTATCGACATTCGCTTCGGGCTGCTCGGTGGCACGCTGGTAAAGCGAGGCGGCCGAGGCCGGATCACCGCGTTGTTCAAGGTCGCCAGCCAGGCCGATCAGGCGCTGGTAGCTGTTGGCGGGCGCGGCCGGTGGCGCGGGCGTGTGACTGCAGGCGCTGAGCAGCAGGGCGCCGGACAACAGCGAGCCGAGCAGCAACAGGGGAGGCGCGTAGCGGTGGGTCATGAACAGCACTCTTGGACGCAACGAAGCGGCCATTTTATCGGCTTGGCAGGCAATAGCGACCCCTATGTTCAGGAATGTCAGGGGGCGGCTCGATGAAGCTGCCCCTGATCCGCACCTGCCTGATCCTGCTGCTCGGTCTTAGCCACATGGCGCATGCCGAACTCCCTGTGGGAGCGGGTTCTGCCCGCGAGGCGTCGGTTAGCCAACCGCTATGGTTCGACGAACCCTACGCCTACGTGCTGGTGGAGCAGGACGTGCGCGCCGCCCTGCAGGAACTCGGTCACAACCTCGGCTTCGCCCTGGTGTTCTCCGACAAGGTCCGCGGCAAGGCGCGCAGCACTGTCCACGCCAAAACCGCTGGCGACTTCCTTACCCAGCTGTGCGACAGCAACGGGTTGACCTGGTACTTCGACGGCAGCGTGCTGTACCTCAACAGCGATGACGAGATCGCCACGCGGCTGTTCCAGGCCAGCCCGGCGCGGCTGCAAGCCTTGCGCGGTTACCTGAGCGAACTCGACGTCAGCGGCCCGCGTCTCGAGCAGCGCGATGGGCCCGAGCACGACGAGCTGCTGGTCAGCGGCCCGCCGCCGTACCTGGCGCTGGTCCAGCAACACGTTGATCACAGCGTGCCGCCCCCGGCGCCCCCAGCTACCCGTGAGCGCGGCGTGCGAGTGTTCCGTGGCAGCACGGTGAGCCAGCAATGAATCCCTTCAGTCCCCTCTGCCGAGCGGCAGAGACCACGTAAAAAGGAGCACTACCCATGGCCGTGAATCCCGTCGATACCAACACCGATGTCAGCACCAGCAGCGAAACCCAGTTCAACGCCGCAGTCGACAACGCCCAGAGCAGCGACATGACCGATGAAGAGTTCACCAACGAGCTGATCTCCCAGGCGGTGATCGTCGGCGGCCAGTTCATCATCATGCCGCGGGCCCAGGAAATGCTGAACGACGCCCAGTCGGACGACGACGAAGAATAATCCGAGGTCCCTACCATGACAGTCAGCCTTGCTGCTGCACCCGCGGCCGCTGCCGTGCCACCGGCGGCGTCGACCGGCGCCCCTGGGGCATCGCAAAATCTCTTCGAGCACATGGCCGAAACCGCCAAGGGTGCGCCGCAAGGGGCGAGTCCGACGCAGCTGGGCGACAGCCTGATGGAGCGCCTCAATGGCTTTATCGATCGCCAGCGCACCTTCTCGCAGCAGGCCGATTCGCTGACGCGCAGCAGTGCGCCCAGCGCCAGTCCGGCAACCACTGCTGGTGCTGCAAGCTCGCCCGCGCCGGTCACTGTCGCTCAGGGCCAACCCACAGCGCGGGTCGGCGATGGCCAGATCGACCAGATCGTTCATTCGCTGGGGCGCATGTTCGACTACTCCATCGAAACTCAGATGGTGGTGCGCGGCGCCACGCAGATTTCCGGCTCCGCCAACACCTTGATCAAGGGGCAATGACCATGACCCGCCGCGCCTTGCGCCTGACCCTGATGGTGGTCTTGACCAGCCTGCTGCAGGCCTGCGACATCGACCTCTACACTAACCTCGGCGAGCGCGATGCCAACGCCATGCTCGCGGTGTTGCTGCGCGATGGCATCCCGGCACAACGCAAGATTCAGGACAACGGTCAGCTCAAGCTGGTGGTCGACGAAAAGCGCTTCGCCCAGGCCATGGCGGTGCT
Source organism: Pseudomonas baltica (assembly GCF_031880315.1). Classification (NCBI taxonomy): domain Bacteria; kingdom Pseudomonadati; phylum Pseudomonadota; class Gammaproteobacteria; order Pseudomonadales; family Pseudomonadaceae; genus Pseudomonas; species Pseudomonas baltica. The sequence goes on from NZ_CP134771.1 coordinate 6,065,612, forward strand.
CGATGACGCCGGTCTGCCGGCGCAGAGTTTTTCCAACATGGGCGAAGTGTTCAAGGGCAATGGCCTGGTTTCCTCGCCGGTGCAGGAGCGCGCGCAGATGGTCTTTGCCTTGAGCGAGGAACTGTCCCATAGCGTGTCCGAGGTCGATGGGATTCTGTCCGCCCGGGTGCACGTGGTGCTGCCGGACAACGACTTGCTCAAGCGAGTGATCTCGCCATCCTCCGCCTCGGTGCTGGTGCGTTATGACCCGCAGACCGACATCAATGTGCTGGTGCCGCAGATCAAGACACTGATCGCCAACGGTATTTCCGGACTCGATTACGACCGCGTGTCGGTTACCGCAATCAAGGCACGGATGCCCGCCAGCGGCGGCACGCAGCCGGTCATGGCGAGTTTCATGGGCCTGTGGATGCTCGAGCAGGACGTCAGCCGGGCGCGCTGGTTGTTCGGTGTACTGCTGGTGTTGGCGTTGGGTCTGGGCGGCTTTGTCGGTTGGCAGGCGTGGTCGCGGCGCCGCGCGCAGACGCTGTATGCACTGGAGCAGACCCCATGAACCACCTGCTGGCCTGGCGGGCCTTGACCGCACAGCCGCTGCGCTTCGTCGATCACCAGTCACTGCGCGGCTGTTTCGCCCAGTTGCTCTCGGATCGGACCATTGGCGAGATGACCGATTCGGCACGCTTCAGCGCTCGCTTGCTAGCGCTGTTGATGGCGCACTTCCAGCTCGCGCCCCTGGCGCCACTGACGCCCGCCAGTGAAGACGACTTGCCGGTATTGCTGTTGCCACCCACTGCCTTCAGCCGTTTGCCGCGCCTTTGCGGGGCGGTCTGGCATGCCGCCGCGCTGAGCCGTGAGGTACGCGGGGCGGTTGTCTGCGAGTGGCGCGAGCAACTGGGCGCCGAGGTGTTCAACCTGGCGCTGCAACACCGTGAATGGGCCGGCGCGGCGAATCTGCTGCACAGCCCGTCGGCGTTGCTGGTGGCCATCGATCGCGACGGCCAGGCCTGCGTGGCCGATTGGTTTGCCGCGCAGCCTGCGCCGTTGCAGGCGTGGTTGCAGTTGCGCCTGCCACAGGCGGCGCTGGACTCGCAAACTTCGCGGGCAGAGCCTGCTCCCACAGTGTTGCCCAACGCTGTGGGAGATTCTGTGGCTGTGGGCAAGCAGCATCGGCCTCTTCGCGGGCAAGCCTCGCTCCCACAGCACGAGCAGCACCTGAGCCATACACCCGTCGGAGCAAGGCTCGCCCGCGAAGGGGCCGTCAAGGCGCGCAACGAAGCCCTGGACCCTCAACGTATCGAGCTGGTCCGCCGCCTGGCCGTCGTACTCCAGGCGACCCTCGATCAACCCTCCATGGAGCCTGCCGATGTCCCTGCCTGATGACCTCGCCAACAGCCTGCCGCCGCAGCCCGGCGTCCGTATCCTGCGAGCCGCCCAGACGGCGCAGTGGATCGATGGCTACGCCTTCGTACAAGCCGCCGAGCAGCACGCGCGACGTCTGCGCGACGACAGCGAAGCGACCCTGCGCGAGGCGCGCAGCGAGGCCTTCGAGCAGGCCCGTCGGGAGGGGGACGAACAGGTCGCCGCCTTGCTTGCACGCACCGCCACCCGCGCGGATGCCTGGCTGTTGTCCCTGCAGCCGGCGATCGCGCAACTGGCCGTGGCCATCGCCCGGGAGATCATTGGCGAGCTGCCGAGCGACGAGCGCGTCGTGCGTTGCACCCGCCAGGCCTTGTCAGCGTTTCGCCACGACCAAACCTTGACCTTGCAGGTGCCCCGCGCCGAGGTCGACGCGTTGCGCCGCCGCCTGGACCAGGATGGGCTCGATCATATTGGTGTGGCCGCCGACGACCAGTTGGCGCCAGGCGACGCATGCCTGTGCAGCCCGGTCGGTCGCGTCGAGCTGGGTGTGGAGGCGCAGTTGCAGCATATCCGCGCCAGCTTGCTTGGGCATGACGAGCAGGGCGGGGAAGGACGCCCATGACGACCTTGATACAGGCGCAAGATGGCGCCGATCCGCTGATCCAGTGTCTTCACGAGCGTCTTGGCCATGCCCGCCCACGGCCGCTGAAAAGTACGGTGCGCAGCGTCCGCGGGGTCCTGCTGCGAGCCAATCTGGCCGGTGTGCGTATCGGTGAACTGTGCCAGTTGCATGACCCGGACAACCCGCAGCGCCTGAGCGCAGAGGTCATCGGCTTCGACGAGGACGAGGCTATTCTCTCGCCCATCGGCTCGCTGCAAGGGCTGTCCAGCCGCACCTGGATCACCGCCACCGGCAAGGCCCTGGCGGTGCAGGCCGGGGACGCGCAACTGGGCCGGGTGATCGATGCCATGGGCGGCTATCTGGACGGCGAGCCGGCTCTGGGCTTGCTGCACGCGTGCCCACTGTATGCCGAACCGCCGGCGCCCTTCACTCGCCAGCTGATCGAGCGTCCGCTGCAGTTGGGCGTGCGCGCCATCGATGGCTTGCTCACCGTCGCTCAGGGGCAGCGGGTCGGGATTTTCGGCGAACCCGGGGTGGGCAAGTCGTCGCTGCTGGCCAGCATCATTCGCCACAGTGATGCCGGTGTGATCGTCATCGGCTTGATCGGCGAGCGTGGTCGCGAGGTGCGCGAACTGCTCGATGTGCAGCTCGACGCCCAGGCCCGAGCACGCACCGTGGCGGTGGTAGCGACCTCGGATCGACCCGCAGCCGAGCGTGTACGTGCCGCTTATGTGGCCACCGCCCTGGCCGAGTATCACCGCGACCAGGGGCGCAACGTGCTGCTGTTGCTCGACAGCCTGACGCGGTTCGCCCGTGCCCAGCGCGAGATCGGCCTGGCGGCGGGGGAGCCGCCGACGCGGCGAGGCTATCCGCCGTCGTTGTTCTCGGCCTTGCCGCGCCTGCTCGAACGTGCCGGGCCGGGACCTTCGGGCACCATCACAGCGCTGTATACCGTGCTGACCGAAGGTGACGTGGCCAGCGACCCGGTGGCCGAGGAGGCCCGCTCGATTCTCGACGGCCACATCGTCCTCAGCGGCGAGCTGGCGCAGCGCAACCATTTCCCCGCCATCGATGTGTTGCGCAGCCGCAGCCGCTTGATGGAGCAGGTGGCCAGTGCCGAACAGCGGCAATTGGCGGCGCGCATGCGCGAGCTCATTGCCCGGCGGCGGGATATCGAGATGTTGATTCAGGTCGGCGAGTACGTTGCCGGCAGTGACGCGTTGGCCGACGAGGCGATCGCCCGTCACGACGCCATTCAAGCTTTTTTGCGTCAGGCGCCAGATGATCACGCCGACGCGCTGGAGCAAATGCGCAAGGTGTTCGCTTGATGTCCGTTGCCAGGAGCTATTGATGGAGACGCCGCCATGAACGCCAACCAATTGCGGGAATTACGTGCGTTGCGGGTGCTGCGTGAGCAGCGTGTGACCCGAGAGCTGGCGGCCCAGCAGCAGCTGTGTCGCGAAGCCGAGAGCGAGCGTGATGCCGCTCGCCAGCGCCTTTTCGAGCATCGCCAGGCATTGGCCGGCGAAGCCGAGGCGTTGTATGGAAAATTCTCCGAAGGCCTGTCGGTAAAGGCCTGGCAAAACGCCCAGGAGCATTTGCACAGCCTCGAACAGGACCGCCACGCCCTGCAGGCCGACCTCGGTGATATCGAACAGGGCCTGCAGCTCCAGCACCAACAGCGTGACGCCTTGAGCCAGCAGCGCCTGCGTCGCCAACAGCAGGCCGACCAGTGCCAGGACCTGCTGGACCGGCATCTGCAAGACCAGCGCCGCGCCGTCGAGCTACGCGATGACGAATTGCCCGACGCTGCACTGGGAGCACCGCGATGAATCAGGAATTGCCACAGCGATCACGACAGGCAAGGGCCGCTGCGCCAGGCAGTTGGATACCGACAGAGTCTGCCGATGTTCGCCCATTGCAGGTGCCAGAGTGGCCGTCAGGGCCTGCCGAGATTACATTGCACAATCGCCTGCACTTGCGTCGCCAGCCGTGGCAAGGCGAGGTGATGGGGCAGTCACTCAGGGTCCAGTGGGGCAAAGACGAGACCGTGCTCGACGGTGATCATCTGCTATTGCTGTGCGCGTTGGGCGAGGCTCGGTTCGGCTTGAGCCTACCCAGATCAGTGGCTCGGCAATTGGGGGATATGCCAGAGATTTTCGCGAGCAGTGAAGGCCTCTTCGCGGGCAAGCCTTGCTCCCACAGTGCACGGCCTGCCAGCGGTGTAGAGTCGGGGGGTATGCCGGAGATTTTCGCGGGCAGTGAAGGTGTCTTCGCGGGCAAGCCTTGCTCCCACAGTGCACGGCCTGCCAGCGGCGTGGAGTCGGGGGGCGATCCTGGCTCCCACAATGCACGGTCTGCCAGCGGCGTAGAGCCGTGGGAGCAAGGCTTGCCCGCGAAGGGGCCGCAGCATTCACCGCAGCGCCCCAGCCCCGTCGACCTCGCCACCAGCCTGCTGATCGAGTACACCTGGCTGCCACTGCTCGAATCCTTGGAAACGTTGCTTGAGCAGCCGCTACGCATCCTCCCCAGCGCGTCTTTCGAGGCGCCCTTGCGGTTAGATCTGACCCTGCGACTGGGCGACCACGCTGCGCAATCCGCTTGCCTGGTCATGGACGCAAGCAGCGCCGCCTTGATTGTCGACGTCCTCGACCGCTGCTGCCCCAGGGCTCCTCTGGCCTTCGATACGCTGCCCGTCGCCGCACAGCTGAACGCCGGTGACGCGCCGTTGACCGTCGCCGAGTGGCAGAGCCTGCAGCCGGGCGATGTGGTCATGCTCGACCAACCTGCCGATGCCGACCCCAGCCTGGTGATCGGCGATCGGTTGCACGCGTCGGTGCAGGTCGACGGCGGCCGTTTACGGTTACGCCAGCCGCTGAAAACAGTCCCTTTTCCAGTGAACAGGAACCACCCCATGAGTACCCTCCAAGCAACGGACGGCACCCTCGACAGCCTGCCCCTGACGCTCACCTGCCAACTGGGCAGCCATGAATTGACCCTCGCGCAATTGCGGGAGATGGGCCCCGGCAGTGTCCTGCCGCTGACCACCGACAGCGAACGGGTCGAGTTGATAATCAATGGCCGCCGCGTCGGTCATGGCGAGCTGGTGCGCATCGGCAGCGGCCTGGGCGTACGCCTGCTGAGCCTGGCCACTCCATGAACGGCTATCAGCCCAATCTGATCGAAATCATTCTGGTGGTGGCGACCATCGGCCTGATTCCGCTGGCCGTGGTCACCCTCACCGGGTTCATGAAAATCTCCGTGGTGCTGTTCCTCATCCGTAACGCCTTGGGCGTGCAACAGACGCCGCCCAACCTGGTGCTGTATGGCATCGCGTTGATCCTGTCGGTGTACGTGACCACGCCGCTGATTGGCGAGATGTATCACCAGGTGCAGGGTCGGCAGCTGGACATGCAGAACGTCGAACAGCTCAAAGAGTTAGGCGATGCCTTGCGTCCGCCTTTACAGGCGCATCTATCGCGCTTTGCCAACGAAAGCGAGCGCGGCTTTTTCGTGCAGGCCACCGAGACCCTCTGGTCGCCTGAAGCCCGCGCCGATTTGCGTGACGACGATCTGGTGGTGCTGGTGCCGGCGTTCGTCAGTTCGGAGCTGACCCGCGCCTTCGAGATCGGCTTTCTGCTGTACATCCCGTTTCTGGTGGTGGACCTGCTGGTGGCCAATGTGTTGATGGCCATGGGCATGTCGATGGTCTCGCCGACGCTGATTTCCATACCATTGAAAATATTCCTGTTCGTGGCAATCAGCGGCTGGTCGCGATTGATGCACGGGCTCATTCTTAGCTACGGGTGACACCATGGGGCAGGACGTTTTTCTTTCGTTGATGAAACAGGCGCTGATGACCGTGCTGCTGTTGTCGGCACCGGCGTTGGCGGTGGCCATTATCGTCGGCTTGAGTGTCGGCCTGTTGCAGGCGCTCACGCAGATCCAGGACCAGACCCTGCCGCAGGTGGTCAAGCTGGTGGCGGTCCTGCTGGTGATCGTCTTCGTCGGGCCGCTGTTGGCCGGGCAGGTCGCCGCGCTGGGCAGCCAGGTGCTCGACAATTTTGCGCTGTGGACGCGCTGAGCCCCGATGGATATCGGCTTGCCCAGTGCTTTCGTCGAGTTGGCCTACCCGACCATCAGCTCAGCGTCGCTGGCGGCCAGCCGCGCCATGGGCCTGGTGATGGTCACCCCGGCGTTCAATCGTCTGGGGCTCACCGGGATGATCCGGACCTGTGTGGCGTTGGCGGTGTCGGTGCCGATGCTGCTGCCGGTGTTCCAGGCCTTCACCGCCATGCCCGAGCACAACGGGTTTTTCATCGCCGGGCTGATGGTCAAGGAGTTTCTCATTGGCGTGTTGATCGGGCTGCTGTTCGGCATTCCGTTCTGGGCGGCGGAAATGGCCGGCGAACTGGTAGACCTGCAACGGGGATCGACCATGCAGCAACTTCTCGACCCGAGTGGCTCGGGGGAGTCGAGTGTGATGGCGACCTTGTTGACGGTAATGCTGATCACCCTGTTTTTCATGTCCGGGGGGTTCATCATGATGGTCGGCGGCTACTACCACAGCTATCAGTTGTGGCCGGTGACCGCCTTCACGCCGTTGTTCGCCAGCTCGGCGTTGATGGCGATTCTGTCGATTCTCGACCAGGTGATGCGCATTGGCGTGTTGATGGTCTCGCCGCTGTTGATCGCCATGCTGATTACGGACCTAATGCTCGCGTACCTGTCGCGCATGGCGCCCAACTTCCACATCTTCGATTTGTCGCTGCCGGTCAAGAACCTGTTTTTCTCGGTGCTGATGGTGATTTACATCGGCTTCTTGATCCCGGTGATGCTCGACCAGCTGGCGGCCTTTCGCGGTACCGTCGAGGTGCTCAAGACGCTGTCGGGCGTGGCCGGATGAACAGGTGCGGCGATGGCTGATACCAGCGAAGAGAAATCCCAGCCGGCCACCGACAAGAAGCTGCGCGAGGCCCGCACCAAGGGCCAGGTCGCCAAGAGTCAGGACTTGGTCTCGGCCATGGTCATCCTCTTGTGCACGTTGTGCATCGCCCTGCTGGTGGCCCGCGCCCAGGCCCAGGTGACGGCGCTGGTCGATCTGGTCGCGCAGCTGTATATCGAGCCGTTCGCGGGTGTCTGGCCGCGGGTCATCGACCTGGCCGAGCAGATTCTGCTCGACCTGACGCTGCCAGTGGTGGCGGTCACGGGAGGGGCGGTGATCCTCACCAATCTGATCACCATGAAGGGCGTGGTGTTCGCCGTCGAACCGATCAAGCCGGACTTCAAACGGATCAATCCTGGCGAAGGCTTCAAGCGCCTGTTCGCGATGCGCAACTTCGTCGAGTGCATCAAGGGGCTGGTCAAGGTCAGCCTGTTGGGCCTGGCGTTTTACGTGGTCGGGCGTCAGGCGTTGCAGGCACTGATGGAGGCCTCGCGGTGTGGCGCGGGCTGCATCGAATCGACCTTTTACGCGGTGCTCAAGCCGCTTGTGTTTACCGTGCTGGCGGCGTTTCTGTTACTCGGCGCGGTGGACGTGATGATGCAGCGCTGGTTGTTCGGCCGGGACATGAAGATGACCCACAGCGAACAGAAACGCGAACGCAAGGACACTGACGGCGACCCGTTGATCAAGCGCGAGCGGCGCCGTCAGCGCCAGGAAATGCAGGCCTTCGCGACCCAGCTGGGCCTGGGGCGCGCCTCATTGATGATCGGCGACGGCAGCGGTTGGCTGGTGGGGCTGCGCTATGTACGCGGCGAAACCCCGGTGCCGGTGGTGGTGTTCCGGGTCGAGCCGACCCAGGCCCAGGCCAGCTTGCTGGAGGCTACCGGGCTGGGGATCGCCATCGCTGCTGACCAGGCGCTGGCAGCGGATATCGCTCGGCGCGCGGTGGCCGGTGATCCGATCCCGGACCACTGTTTTCAGGCGGTGGCCGACTTGCTGGTGGCGGCGCGCTTGATCTAGCCTGCCAGGTTGCCCTGAAGGCGGCGCAGCGGCAGCGGCTCGTCGACGCGCTGCGTGTCGGCGGCAATGCGCGTGGTCCAGAAACTCAGGCCATGGCGTTGTGCGCATTCGTCGGCCTGGGCGAGCAAGCCTTGCAAGCGCTCGGTACTGGCCGCCGGGCCTTGGCGGCGCAGCAGTTGCGCCTGCACGCGCAGCAATTCCGGCACGTACCATAACTCCTCGCGGCTGCGGACCAGCGTGAGGGTTTCTTCGAGCATTTCCAGCCCCAGCTCCTCCAGCCCCAGCAGCGCCAAGCCTTGCGCGTACTCGCAGCGCAACAGGCTGTAGAGCGGCGAATGGCCCTGGTCGCGCAGCTGGTTAAGGGCTTCGCCGAGCTGCGGCACGCCAATCTGTGGTGCGCCGTCGCGAATCGCCAGAATGCTGTCGAAACAGCGCGCCAGTTGCCGCCACAAGTGCAGCTCGCGGCCTTGTGAACTGTCCTTGAGCAGGGTCATCAATTGCCGGGTCTTGTGCAGGCTGCCCACCATCAGGGTGATAGGTATGGCGCTCAGGCACAGGGTGTACCACAGGCTGGCGGGGTGGCAGAGGTTGATGGCGTCCTGGACGTTGGCGTCGACGGTCAGCAGCGCTTGGCCGATATTGCCTTCCAGCAGTTGCACCTGGGCCAGCAGCGAGCGCGTGGCGATGCGCTGGTCGAAATGCATCTCCACCAGGTGCGAGCGGGCGCAAAGCGGTGAGCTCAGCGCTTGCGCCACGGCCTGACGAGCACCGGCAAGGTCGGCCATGTAGAACAACGGTACGGCGCGCATCCGCATCCCGAGCATCTGCCGATCGCCCTGCAACGGATTACGCGCATGGGTCAAGAACTGGTCGGCCAGGGTCAGCGCCAGGCGATGCTGGTTGGTGCAGATACGGTCGTTCCACAGGCCCCAGATCGCGCGCAGGGCGCTGTCGGTGTCACCCAATGCGTCGGCGTCGATACGCACCTGGGCCCAGGCTTCGCGCATCTGGCTGCTGGCCCCATAGGTGAGCATCAGCAAGCTGGCGCTGACGGTCAGCAGGCGCATGCGTTGGCGTGCCGTGACCGGGGGCGCCAGTGGTGCATTGCTCAGGCCTTGCTTGACCCACTCATGGCATTCGCCGATCAGCGACAAACGCAACAACAGCGGCGCACTCAACAAAGTCAGCTCGACCGCCAATGGCCGATCGCCGACGTCGGCATAGGCCCACTGCAGTGCGCCGCGCAGGGTGTCGATCTCCACGGCATATTGGTTGAGCCAGTGCTCGGGGCGCAGACGGTCCAACTGTTGGTTGGCACGGTGCATGAGCTTCAGCGCCCACAGGGCGTGGCGATGGAATACCAGGCGGCCGGTGCCTGCCTCATCGAGTTTCTGCACGGCATAGAGGCGAGTCGTTTCGAGCAACCGATAGCGTTTGCCATGGGGGTGTTCGGCCAGGCTCAGCAGCGATTTGTCGATCAGATTTTCGAGCAGTGGCAGGGCATCGCGCACATCGTCCAGGCCGAGATCGATGACGGCCTTGACCGCCTCCAGGCTGAAGGAACCCTTGAACACTGCCAGTTGTTGCAGCAGTGCCTGCTCATCACTGCCGAGCATGGCGTAGGTCCAGTCCAGCGCAGCACTCAACGAGCGCTGGCGCGCCAGTGCGGTGCGCCGGCCAGTCATCTGCAAGCGAAAGCTGCCGTCCAGCAATCCGACCAGATCTCGCAGGCCGAACGCCCGCACTCGCGCCGCCGCCAGTTCGATGGCCAGCGGGTTGCCATCGAGCTTGCGGCAGATACAGGCGACATCGTCGAGGTCGCCAGCGCTGAAGACGACATCGGCATCGAAGCCGCGCACCCGTTGCATGAACAGCTGTAGTGCCGGGTATTGCTCGACGTCCTCGACACGCAGTCGCTGGTGCTCGGCAGGGACCGGCAAGGGCGCGAGTTCATGCACGTACTCGCAGGCAGCGCGCAGCGGCTCACGGCTGGTGACCAGCACATGGATGCGCGGGTTATGCAGCAGCAGCGTTTCTACCGCCATTGCGGTGGGCTCAAGTACATGCTCGGCGTTGTCGAGCACCAGCAGCAGGTGGCTGTCGCCCAGGGTGTCGGCCAGCTCCTGCAAGGGCGTCGCGGTTTCGGTCGCGATGCCCAGCGCGCAGGCGATCATGCCCTGCACCGGTTGCGGGGCGTCGATAGGGGCCAGGTCGATAAAGCGTACGCCATCGGCAAAGTACGGCTGCAAGCGGTCGGCGAGGGCCAGGGCGACAGTGGTCTTGCCCATGCCTGCGGCGCCCGTGAGCGTCAGCAGTCGATGCACCTGGAGCTGCGTGCTCAGGGCCTCGAGCAACGCTTCACGGCCGACGGCGGTGACCGCGCTGGGCATGCCTTGGGCGGTGCTGTTTGTGATCGTCAGGGGCGCCAAAGGCTGCGGCATGTTCGTGATGGCGCTGGGCGACAGTATCGGGGTGGCGGGCGCCGCAGCCATTGGCGCATCGACTGCAGCCGCCGGCGGCGCGCTGGGCGTTGCACGTAGAGGCGCGCTGAAGCGGTAACCGCGCCCTGGCACGGTGCTGATACAGCAGAAGTTGCCCTCGGCGCCAAGCACTCGCCGAAGGCTGACAATCTGCGCGCGCAAATTGCACTCCTCGACTACCGCCCGTGGCCAGGCCAGCGCCAGCAATTCGTGCTTTTCGAACAGATCGCCCGGGCGGCTGGCCAGGGCGACCAGCAGAGCCATGGCGCGGCTGCCGAGGTTCACCGGCTGACCGTCGCGCAACAACAGATGCTGGCGCGAGTACAGCGCAAAGGGGCCGAAACACAAGGGGGCTTCGGCCAGGTCCGTGGCCGGCGCGACGAGGTCGACGGACGTTGCAGAGGTCGGCGTACGGGCATTCATGGTGAAAAGCCTTCTGTCCTGGCGCCGGGCGTTCACTATCGAACAGGCGCTCTTTTTGGTCCTGCGGTCGGGTGACCGTGCTTGCGGTTTGCGCAGTGCACCATCGATGGGCAAGCGTTGCGCAGTGGTGCTGGAAATCCCTAGCGGATAAAAGGGTCAAGTGAAAAGTTGTTTAAATTTATAGCAGGTTATGTGCCATTTGTTACAAATAAGCAGGGGGTGGTTGAGCATTGCGCTCTGCGGGCTGCAAATCTGAGTGGCCTGTCGCAAATGCAGCGAGGGGGCTTGCCCCCGATGAACTTTCAGACGTGGTGGTGTCTGCAAAATCCATCGGGCGCAAGCCCCCTCGCTTCACACGAGTGTCACCTCAGTCGCGGGTAGCGTGTGCCCAGCGCAGGTCCTGACGCGGGGCTTTTATCTTGATCCGCGACGTGGCCTTGGTCAGCACCGGTTCATGTACCGGTTCCGGGTCGCGCAGGAAGGTCATCATCACCGCGCTCAACGCATAGAGCCCGGTAAACGCCCAGACCACACCGCCCAGGCCGAAGCTTTCGTTGAAGATCGCCACCACCGCGGGCCCGACCCAGGTCGAAGCGCCTGCGCCCAGGCTCAACACCGACAGCGCCGCAGCTTTGTTCTGCGGCGCCAGCGCCGGTGCCAGGGCCGACAACGGCACGAAGCACGCCAGGGTCAGGCCATAGAACGCGCCGAACACCGAGGCTAGCATGAAGTTGTGCGGGAACGCCTGAGGCATGAAGAAGAACAGCGGCGTACTGATGGTGCTGCCGACTGCGCCCAGCCACAGGATGGTGTTGCGATAACCGATGCGCGTGCTGATCACGCTGGACGTCAGGTTGCCGATGATGTTGAACACGAAGACGATGGTCAGCAGGCGCAGCCATTGCTCCAGGGTAAAGCCGACGGTGTCCATGAAGAACCCCGGCATCACGATGAGGAAGCCGAACATCGACGAGGTATTGATGATCCGCACCAGGCCCACCAGGCTGACCTTGGGGTTGGTCCACATGATCGTGATGTTCTTGGTCATCGAGCGCAGCGGTTTTTCGCCCTCGGGGGCGAGGCGCTGCATGCCGTGGGCTTCACGCATGCCGATCAATCCGATCAGCCCACCGAACACCACCAGCGCGAACGATAGCCAGAACGTCTGCAGGGCGCCGATCAGTGGAATGGCGAAACTCGCCACCAGCGAACCCAGGGTCGGCAGGCCAGCGGCATAGGCCACCCAGAACCAACCTACCGCCAGACCCATCTTGCGCGACGGCGTAGCGGCTGCGATCCACACCAGAAAGCCGTAGGCGAACAGCGGGTAGCCGAAGCCGCGCAGGCCATAGGTGAGCAGGATCATCGGGTAGCTGACTTTCTCCAGACCGTAGAGCAGGAACAACGTTTCGAACACGCTCCAGATTAGCAGGCCAAGCATCATCACGCGCTTGGGGCCCCAGAGGCTGGAAAGGGCACCGGCCAGCCAGGAGGAGATTGCCACGGTCACGCCGTACAGGGTGAAGACCACCGCGATGCGGTCGTCGGCCATGCCGTGATCACTGAGATAGGGGGAGAGGTAACCGAGTTCGACACCGTCGCCGATCATGAAGATCAGCAAGCCGACGAAACCCCAGAACATGGGGTAGGGAATGCCCAGCATCTTGCAGAAGCGGGAAAGGGGGGTGTTCGGAGTGGATTGATCGCTCAATGTCACGTTCCTTTTTGTTGCACGGCGTTGGCGTACGCCGAATGAATGGCCTCTATGAGGTTGTTGGGCAGACTCGATGACACGGCGATCCACAGGGTGTGCGGTCGGGGCGCGCGAGCAAAATGACAACCGTTGCAGGATCGCCGAGGGTCGACGTCCGATGCCCTGTGAATCTACGTTTTTTATAGATGTTCGAGCAGGTTGCCTTTTTGTTATCGCACCTGAACCGGTTCAGCGCAACCGCTGCGAAGGCTCTGGGGTGCGACATTGCGCCCGGTTGTCGGCGCTCGAGGCCAAGGGGGATGGGGGCTGGGGATGTTTCAAGAAATTTCAAAAAAAGTGGCAATTGGCCCTTGGATTTACAAGGGGGAAACCATTCCCAGGAAAAACGTAAGTATCGTAAATCGGCTTTTAGTGCGGATGATTCTCACTACCATGGGTGGCTTCGCGCCGTTCGCGGTGCCTGGTCTTCAGGATTTGCCATGTCTCGTCTCCTCGCTCCATCGACCCTTGCCCTTGGCTGCTGCTCGCTTTACAGCGTGGCCGTCAGTGCCGAAATTACCCCCATGGAACTGCCCAACCAGGTGGTCACCGCTTCGGGCTTCAGCCAGCAACTCAAGGACGCCCCGGCGTCGATCACGGTGATCAGCCAGGAGCAGCTCGCCAACAAGTCTTACCGTGACGTGACCGACGCCTTGCGCGACGTACCCGGAGTAGAGGTCACCGGCGGCGGCAGTACCAGTGATATCAGGATTCGCGGCATGTCGTCGCAGTACACGCTGATCCTGGTGGACGGCAAGCGGCAGGACTCACGGGCTACGCGCCCTAACAGCGACAACTCCGGCATCGAGCAGGGTTGGTTGCCGCCGCTGGCCGCCATCGAGCGGATCGAGGTGGTACGCGGGCCGATGTCGTCGCTGTATGGCTCCGATGCCATGGGTGGGGTGATCAACGTGATCACCCGCAAGGTTTCGCAACAATGGTATGGCAATGTCCGCAGCGAGCTGACCCTGCAGGAGCGTTCCGCCTCGGGCAATGCCAACAACACCGAGGTATTCGCCGCCGGGCCGCTCATCGACGGGTTGCTGGGGCTGCAACTCTACGGGCAACGCAATCGGCGCGACGAGGATCGCTTCATCCGCGGTTTCAAGGAGCAGTCCACTGACAGCGGGACCGCCAAGCTGGCGCTGACCCCGGACGCGTTCAACACGTTCATGCTGGAAGGCGGGCATACGTTGCAGCAGCGCGACAGCCACCGCGGGCGCGCGGGCACCAAGGACGATCACAACAACTACGCGCGCACCCATGTCGCCCTCAGCCATTCCGGGCGCTGGAGTGCGTTGCACAGCGACAGCTACATCCAGGCCGATCGCAGCACCAACCCCGGCCGTGAGATGGACCTGCGGACCACGCTGGTCAACTCGCAGATGTCGTATTTCGGCGATCGTCATGTCACCACCGTCGGGGGGCAATATCTGTACGAAGACCTGACCGACCTGGGCAATCAATTGGAGGCGGGTGCTGGCCTGAGCACCCTGACACGCTGGTCCTGGGCGCTGTTCGCCGAGGATGAATGGCGCCTCACCGAGGACTTTGCACTCACTGCCGGATTGCGCCTGGATCAGGATGAGAACTATGGCGGGCACTGGTCGCCGCGGCTGTACGGGGTCTATCACCTGGACAGCCAGTGGACGGTCAAAGGCGGGGTGTCCACCGGCTATCGCTCGCCCGATATCCGCGCGGCCGTCGACAATTGGGGACAGATCACGGGTGGCGGTGGCGACCCGGCGATCATCGTCGGCAATTCGAAGCTCAAACCTGAAACCACCATCAGCCAGGAGCTGGCAGTGATCTGGGACGGCCAGCAAGGCGTCAGCGGCGCGCTGACGCTGTTTCGCACCGACTTCAAGGACCGGATCACCTCGCAGCGGCGCTGCGTAGACAGCACCGGCAACGCCTCGGGCCAGTGCATGATCGGCGCCACCGCGTACAAGTTCATCAGTGACCGCATCAACATTGATGAGGCGCAGTTGCAAGGCATCGAGGCGACCCTGGATTGGCAATTGTCCGAGCGCCTGTCGCTGGCCAGCAACTACACCTTCACGGGCTCCGAGCAGAAGACGGGTGCGCTCAAAGGCAAGCCGTTGAACGACACGCCACGGCATATGTACAACACCACGCTGAACTGGCAAACCACCGACCGGCTGGCCTCCTGGACACGGTTGAACTACCGCTCCAGCAGCCTGGAATATTTGCGCAATGGGGATTCTGAATACACGCCGGCCTACACCTTTGTCGACCTGGGCGCGGCTTACAAAGTGACCCCTGACCTCAAGCTGCTGGCCGGGGTGTACAACGTGTTCGACAAGCGGATCGGCTACGACGAGTACCATAAAGTGCTGGATGGTCGACGTTACAGCGTGGGGGTGGATTGGGCGATCTGACAGGGCACCGGTCCCTGCTGTTTCTACCGGGTCGCTGAGAGTTGCGTCGATGTTCAAGCATCGACGCAGCCTATCTTTCGGCGAACTTTGTCCCTGGACCCAGCGCGGCGCGATGCGTGACGGTTTCAGGGAATTGCTGCGCCCAGCGTATCAGGGCAGTCGCCTGGGCGTTTTCGCCTCTGCTGCGACTTGACCGCAAAAGCAATGCCCTCAAAGCCCCTCCACAAACCCGCGAATGCGTCGACACGCCTCGGCCAGCTTGTCATCCCCCAAGGTAAACGACAGCCTTACAAAACCCGCTGCCGGTGCGCCGAAGGCTTCGGCATCCAGCACCGCCACGCCGGTTTCGTGGAACAGCCGCCAGGCGAAGTCCAACGAGCTGAGGCCAGTGCGGCGTACGTCCACCAGCACGAACATGCCGGCATCTGGTTTGAGCACGTTCAGGTGGGGGCAATCACCGAGGCTTGCGATCACCAGGTCGCGACGACGGCGGTAGACGGCGCGCATCTGTGTGGTGACTTCATCGTGACAGTCAAGCGCTGCCAGGGCCGCAGTCTGCAGAAAACCCGGCAACCCATAGGTCATGCACAGCATCAGGGTTTCGATATGGCCGATCAGCCCTGGCTCGGTGATCACCCAGCCGACCCGCCACCCGGTCATGGCGTGGGACTTGGAGAGGCTGGCGACGACCACGCAGCGCTCGGCCATACCCGGCAGGGCAGCGATGCTGAGGTGCGGCACGCCATAGGTGAGGCTTTCGTAGACCTGATCTTCGATGACCCATAGATCGTGGGCGATGGCCAGTTCCGCCAAGGCATGCACTTCGCTCGCATCGAGCACCACGCCGGTGGGGTTGTTCGGGTTGGCGATAAAGATCGCCCGTGTGCGTGGGGTGATGGCGGAGGTGACCGCGTGCGGATCGAGCCGAAAGCCGTTGGCTGCCGGGCAGGGCACCCGCACCAGTGTCGCTCCGGACGCCTGGATGGTGGCTTCGTAAGTCACGTACATCGGCTCCAGGACGATGACTTCATCGCCAGGCTGCAACAGGCACATCGAGGCGGCGAACAAGGCGTTCTGGGCGCCGACTGCAGTGCAGACGTTCTCGGCCGCCAGCGGCCGCTGCCACAGCCGGGCGTAGCGGGTGGCCAGCGCTTGGCGCAATGCCGGACGTCCGGGAATTTCGGCGTAGTGGGTATCTCCGGCATGCAGTGCCTGAACCGCAGCCTCGGTGATGGCGGCTGGCGTGGCGAAGTCCGGATCGCCGATGCTCAGCACGATCACATCGCGCCCTTCGCGCTCGGCCACCACTGCGGCGTGGTGAATGTCCCAGGCGGCGACGCCTTTGCCGGCGATGCGGTCGGTGAACGGGGAATAGCGCATGAGTGATCCATCTCTGCAAGGTCAAAAAACCGGAGGCGCCCGGTCAGGTGGGCTAACCATAGGAGAGGCGCCGCCGTTGTTCAATAGCCGCCAGCCTTGGTGCGATCACCTTGCGGGCGCCAGAACCGATATCGTTCGGCGCATGAAGCGCAGGGCGGATCGGCGAACACCGTGTGAGGCAGCTCGTGACCGCGGCGGCTCTTGGTCTAGCCCTTGCTCTTGAACGCCGCCGGCTGCAACCCGAACGCATCCAGCCTCGAGCGCAAGGTAGTCGGCCGCAGGTTCAACAGCTCGGCAGCGCCCCCGGCACCCGCGATCTTGCCTTGACAGGCCTGCAACGCCGCGATGAGGTTGTCGCGCTCCAGGTCGCGCTGTTCGGTCTGTGTGAGGATGCGCATGCCGGCGCGACTGGGCAGCGGCTTATGGGCTACCGTTGGCGCATTGGGCATTTCCAGATGCAGGCGCGCGCCGATGGAAATGATCGCAGCGCGCTCCAGCAGGTTCTCCAGCTCACGGACGTTGCCCGGCCACGGGTAGCGCTGCAGCTGTTGGATATCGGCCAGGCTGAGGACCGGTTCGCGGCGCTTGAGGCGGCGGCAGGCGAGGGTGAGAAAATGCTTGGCCAGCCCGGGGATATCCTCGGGCCGGCGGCGCAGGGGTACGGACTCGATCGGGAAGACGTTGAGACGAAAGTACAGGTCCTCGCGAAAGCGTCCCTGGCTGACTTCGCTTTGCAGGTCGCGGTTGGTGGCAGCAATGACCCGCACGTCGACCTGCCGGGTGACGCTGTCGCCGACGCGTTCCAGCTGCTGTTCCTGCAGCACGCGCAGCAGCTTGCCTTGCAGGTCCAGAGGGATTTCGCCCACTTCATCGAGAAACAGGGTGCCGCCATGGGCCAACTCGAAGCGCCCGACACGCTCGTTGATGGCGCCGGTGAAGGCGCCTTTGACGTGGCCGAAAAATTCGCTCTCGAACAGCTCGCGCGGGATGGCAGCGCAGTTGACGCGGATCAGCGGGCGGTCCCGGCGCAGGCTCTGTTGGTGAATGGCGCGGGCCAGCAGCTCCTTACCGGTGCCCGACTCGCCGCAGATCAGTACGTTGGCGTCGGTCGGCGCCACCAGGCGAATCTGTTGGTGAATGCGTTGCAAGGGGGCACTGCTGCCGATCAGGTCATGGCCACCCTGGTCCACGGCGATCTGCTCCTGCAAATAGGCGTTTTCCTGCTCGAGTTGCTGTTTGAGCTGCTGCACTTCGCTGAGCGCCTGACGCAATTGCCGCTCGGTTTCGAGCCGCGAGCTGATGTCGCGGAACACCACCACCGCGCCTACCAGTTCGTCGCCATCGCGCATCGGCGTGCTGGTGTATTCCACCGGGATCGGCTGGCCGTCGCGGTTCCAAAAGACTTCGTGGGTGACGTGGTGCACTTCGCCGTCGTTGAAGGCGGCATAGATCGGGCAATCGGTGCCGCAATAGGGTCTGCCATCCGCGTGGTGATGGTGCATGAGGTCGTGGGTGTTGCGCTCGACCATGTCGGCGGCGCTCCAGCCGAGGATGCGCTCGGCCGCGGGGTTGACGAAGGTGGCGTGGCCGCGACGGTCGATGCCATAGATGCCTTCACCGGCGGCGCCGAGGATCAGTTGTGGGGTCAGGGCTTTCATGGTGATCCTCGAACGGCGGTGGAGCCAGATATGACGATATATCGTCGATATTAGTACGAAGTGTCGTTAATGACGAAATATCGTTTATCTTAAAATCTAAAATTACTATATTTATCAATGGCCTAAATAATAAGTGAAGTTGGTACGTGCTGTGCTATGGGTTTAGGTAACCCATCTCGATGAAGGAGTTACACCATGCACGCCGATGCCAGCCAAACCCAGCGTCAACCCCTGACCGAACGTATCCTCGCTGCCAAGCTGGATAAAAACCTCACTTGGGAAGCCCTCGCACAAGGCACCGAATTGAGCCTGGTCTATGTCACTGCGGCCTTGCTCGGGCAGCATCCCCTGCCAGCCGCCTGCGCAGAAATCGTCGGCGAGCGCCTGGGCCTCGACAACGACGACATCGCTCGCCTGCAAGCCATCCCGTTGCGCGGCAGCATCCCCGAGCGCATCCCCACCGACCCGACGATCTATCGGTTCTATGAAATGGTGCAGGTCTATGGCACCACGCTCAAGGCCCTGGTCCACGAGCAGTTCGGCGACGGTATCGTCAGTGCCATCAACTTCAAGCTCGACCTGAAAAAGGTCGACGATCCCGAGGGCGGCAGCCGCGCGGTGATCACCCTCGATGGCAAATTCCTGCCCTACAAACCCTTCTGAGCGAGACCGAACATGAGCGATACACAACGCCCGCCGCTGCCGCCCTTTACCCGCGAGACAGCAATCCAGAAAGTACGCCTGGCCGAGGATGGCTGGAACTCCCGAGATGCCGCCAAGGTGGCGCAGGCCTATACGCCGGATACCGAGTGGCGTAACCGCGCCGAGTTCGTTCATGGTCGCGAGCAGGCGCAAGCCTTCCTGGCACGCAAGTGGGCCAAGGAACTGGACTATCGGTTGATCAAGGAGCTGTGGGCCTTCGAGGGCAATCGGATTGCCGTGCGCTATGCCTACGAGTGGCATGACGACTCGGGTAACTGGTTTCGCTCCTACGGTAACGAAAACTGGGAATTCGATACCGATGGCCTGATGCAGCGGCGGTTCGCCTGCATCAACGACTTGCCGATCAAGGAGGGCGAGCGCAAGTACCACTGGCCGTTGGGGCGACGCCCGGACGATCATCCGGGGTTGAGTGAGTTGGGGCTGTAACGTCCGGTCCAGCGGTGGGCCATGAGATTTTCTTCATGACCACCCGCGCCAATCGCTCTGAACTCGTGTCTGGCACGGCCCACTAACCATGGAACCCTTCGCGCCAAAATCGAAAGGAGCACCCCATGGCTGCCAAGAAAGTTGCCGATATCGTCGTCGAAACCCTGCACGCTGCCGGTGTGCGCAATTGCTACGGGATTGTCGGTGACACCCTCAACTACGTCACCGACGCCATCCACCGCAGCGACATCGACTGGGTGCACGTGCGCCACGAAGAGGTCGCCGCCTTCGCTGCCGGCGCCGAATCGCTGATCAGTGGTCGCCTCACCGCCTGCGCCGGTTCCTGTGGCCCAGGTGGCTTGCACTTCATCAACGGTATCTTCGAAGCGCAACGTAATGGCGCGCCCTTGGTGCTGATCGCCAGCCAGGTGGTGACCAGCGAGCTGGGCATGGACTTCCCGCAAGAGGTGGATTTCAAGGCGGTGTACGGCCACTGCACGGTGTTCTGCGAACAGGTCTACACCCCGCAGCAGGCTCGCCGGGTGACCATGATGGCTGCGCAGACCGCGCTCAATGAAGGCGGTGTGGCGGTGATCATCCTGCCGTCCGACATCAGCAGCATGGAAGTCAAAGGCGATCGCCCGTTCACCGCCCATCAACCACGCCCCGTGTTGCGGCCCAATGACGACGAACTGGCGCAGATCGCCGAATTGCTGGCCAAGGGCAAGAAGATCGCCATCTATGCCGGCTACGGCTGCGAGGGTGCCCACGATGACTTGGTCGAGTTGGCCAGTCGCCTCAAGGCGCCTATCGCCCACACGTCGCGGGCCAAGGATTTCGTCGAGTACGACAATCCTTACAACATGGGCATGACTGGCGTATTCGGGGTCGAATCGGGCTATCACGCCTTGATGAACTGCGACACGTTGCTGCTATTGGGCGCCGACTTTGCCTGGCAGCAATTCTATCCGGCCAAGGCCACGGTGATTCAGGTCGACCGCAAGGGTGCTCACTTGGGCCGTCGTCACCCGATCGATCTGGGTGTAGTCGGCGATATCACCGCGACCCTGCAAGCGTTGCTGCCGTTGATCCCGGAGCGCAGCGAGCACGATTATCTGGAAGAGTGCCTGAAGGTCCGGCAGAAGACCCTCAAGACCTTGGCCCACGATCAGCGCCACACCGACGGCGAGCTGATCCACCCGCAGTACCTGACGCACCTGCTCGACAAGCATGCCAGCGCCGATGCGCTGTTCACCGCGGACGGCGGCTCGCCGATGGTCTGGCTGCTGCGCCATATCAACGTCAACGGCCAGCGCCGCACCCTCACCAGCCTGCGCCACGGCACCATGGCCAACGCCATGCCCCAGGCACTGGGCTTGCAGAAGGCCTACCCGCAGCGCCAGGTCATCTCGCTGTCGGGCGACGGCGGGCTGGCGATGCTGCTGGGGGACCTGCTCACCGCAGTGCAGGAAAAGCTGCCGATCAAGGTGGTGGTCTACAACAACGCCTCGCTGAACTTCGTGCAGATCGAGCAGAAGGTCGAGGGCCTGCTGGACAATTACACCGAGTTGCTCAATCCGGACTTCTCGCAGTTGGCTCAGGTCATCGGCTTCCATGGTCAGCAGGTCACCGAAGGCGCTGAACTGGAGCAAGCGGTAGCGGCATTCCTGGCCTATCCAGGGCCGGCGCTGCTGGATGTGAAGGTCAACCCTGAAGAGTTGGTGATGCCGCCCAAGGTGGAGTTCTCGCAGGTGTCCAACATGGCCCTGTATTCGGCCAAGGCGGTGCTGAGCGGGCGGGGCAGCGATGTGGCGCACCTGCTGGTGGATAATTTCGTCAAGTAGGGCGCTATCGATCCGTTGATCTGCTGCGCTCGCGCGAAGCGGGCGCAGTGGTTGCGGATGCTGCCAATTGAGACCAGACTAACCGGACTTAGTCCGTTGGAGGTTTTATGCATACCGTCAATATTCACGAGGCGAAAACTCACTTGTCGCGGCTTATCGATCTTGCAAGCAAAGGCGAGTCGTTCATCATCGCCAAGGCCGGCAAGCCGCTGGTCAAAGTTATGGCATTGGGGGCTCCAGAGGCTGGCGAGACCAGACGCATTGGCTTCATGGCAGGGCAAATCCAGGTGCCGGATGACTTCGATCGTATGGGCGCCGATGAAATCGAAGCCCTATTCGGTGGCGAGGCGTGAAACTGCTGCTTGATACGCACTTGTTGCTGTGGGTAGCGGCGGATTCGCCGGCTCTTTCCGCGCTGGCGCGCGAGTTGATTGACGATCCGCGCAATGAGCTGTTTTTCAGTGCCGCCAGTCTTTGGGAGATCGCCATCAAGAAGGGCTTGGGGCGGGCTGATTTCCAAGTCGATGCCCGTGTGCTGCGCCGTTGCCTGTTGGACAACGGCTACAGCGAACTGCCGATCGCCAGCGAGCACGCCGTGGGCGTAGAGGGCATGCCCGCCATTCACAAAGCTCCTTTCGACCGAATTCTGGTATCTCAAGCGACCGTCGAGGGCATTACGCTGTTGACCTCCGATGGCCTGGTTGCCCAATATCCCGGCCCCGTGCGCAGGGTCTAGATCATCCAGCCAGCTGAACTATTAAGGGCGATCCCGGGTCGGCATTAAATCAATATCCCGACCCGGAGCCCCGCGATGAAGCCTTACGTTATCTGTCACATGATGTCCTCTCTGGACGGCCACGCCTTGACCGACGGTTGGGATCGGCCGTTCAAGAAGGCCGCAGGCGAGCTGTACGAGAAACTCGCCGAGGGCTTTGCCTTCGATGCGTGGATCTGCGGGCGGGTGACCATGGAGGAAATCGCGCACGGCGAGGGCTATCCGACTGGGCTGGCCAAGGCGCCGATCCCGCGCACCGCATGGTTTGCCAAGCGCGATGCGGACAAGTATGCGATCTCCATCGACCCCCACGGCAAGGTTGCCTGGAAGAGCAACGAGGCGCTGGGCTCCCATGTGGTCGAAGTGCTGACCGAAGCGGTGTCCGATGACTACCTGGCGTATCTGCAGTCCATCGAAGTGTCGTATTTCTTCGCCGGCAAGACTGACATCGACCTGTATCAGGTGGTCGAGACACTCGGTCGCGAGCTGGGCACGGAGCGATTGATCGTCGAGGGCGGCCCGGCGGTCAGTGGCTCGTTCGTCAATGCCGGGCTGGTGGATGAGGTCAGCGTGGTGATCCTGCCGCTGATCGATGGCCGTGGCGAACACCCGGCTTCGTTCGAGATCAAGCAGCAGGACTGGCGCGATGCGCATTATCTGACCTTGACCAGCGCCGAGGTGCAGGAAGGCGGTGGTGTGTGGCTGCGCTACCGGCGCCTGGCGTGATGCCGGCCCGTATCAGCCACTGAAATAGCGGTACAGCAAGGTCACTCCGCTGGCCAGCACCAGCCAGGTCACCAGGCGCACGAAGGCTTCGCGGGACATGCGCAAGGTCAGGCGCCGGCCCAGCCACAAGCCGCCGGCCATGGCCGGCAGCAGGCAGAGCGCGAGGGCCAGCAGGCTGAAATCGGCATACACACCGGCGACGATGAACAGGGTCAGGCGCACCAGGGTGCTGCAACTGATCAGCGCGCTCTGCGTGGCGCGCACTTGCTGTTTGTCCTCCAGGCGTGCGCTCAGGTAGATCGCGTAGAGAAACCCGCCACTGCCGAACAAGGCGCCAAACACGCCTCCCACCGTGCCCAAGGGAATCGACCACAGTGCCGACAACTGCGCGGGCTTGACCTTCACACTGAGCATGTAAATGGCATAGGCGACCAGAAACACGCCCATCAACAGCAGCAGCCGATCCGATTGCAGCCTGAGCAGAAACACCACCCCCAAGGTGCACCCGATCGCCATGCACGGCAGCAATCGCAGCAGCTCGCGACCGACCACGGCCTGACGCGAGGGCAGCAGATTGCCGAACGCGGCGATGAAATCCAGCAGTACCAGCAGCGGTATCACCTGCGAGAGCGGCATCAGCCTGACCAGAAACGGCCCGGCCACCAGCGCGGTGCCGAAACCGGCGATACCGAAGACGATATAGGCGATCGCAATGGCGACCAGCATCAGGCCCCAGTTCAGCGGCGTGAAGGGCAGGGCGTGGAAGACGTCGAGCATGGCGGGGCAGTCCGTTGTCGAGATTGATTGTCTGGGGCGCGCGGCTCTTCTTGAGCAACGATGGCCGAGACTTTACCTTGGCCGGCGCGCCAGCGAAACTGCCTGGGCCGTTATTGGAGACGCAGCATGCATCGACTCACCGACCATTCCAGTTTGCCGATCATGGGCTACCCCAGCACCCTCAGCGCTCGGCCCGGCGAGCGCCTGGGGTTTCATCTGTCCTGCGTCACGCAAGTGCTCGACACCCAGGTAGTGCGCCTGGATCGACTGGAGCAACCGGCGCTGCGCTGGCCGTTGCAAGGCATGGCGCAAGCGCCTGGCGTGCAGGGTTTCGAGCTAGGGTCATGGATCGAGGTGCCGGTTGCCGAGGCGAGCGGGTGGATGACGTTCGATCTGCTGCTGACGGCCAATCAGGGCGAGCGGGTGGTGCTGTCCACAGCTGATTTCGAATGCCGCTATCTGCCACAGGTTGGGGTGAGCCTGATCAGCGGCGCTGAGCGCGCCTTCGCGGCGGTGGCCTTGCCCAGGGATATCTGGCTGACGATGCGTTTCGAATGGAACGAGCAGGTTCGACGGATCTGCATCACCGAGGGGGCGCGAGTGCTCTGCGATCAGCAGTGCTCAGGGGCCCGTGGGGGCATCGACGGCATCAATATCGCCGCCGACTGGGCGCAGCGCTCACCGACGCTGAATGCCCGCGTGGCCACTATCACCGCAGCCGGAATCGACGGCGTCTCCGTCTGGCCGTTGCCGATCCAGCCCGTCGATCGCGTCGCCGATCAGCACGGCCATCGCGCTGCGCTGATCATCCATGGCGCGCCCACCTGGGCCGCGCGAGGGCCGGCATGGACCGGTGATTACCATGACCCGCGCGGTGCGCCTGAGCAGTACGCGGCGGTGCATCTGCACGAGGATGATCGACCGGCATTCGACTGGCCCGAGAGCCTGTCTCTGACGATTCCTGCCCAGACGCCGTCCGGCGTGTACGCGCTGCGTGTCCGAAGCGCCTCGGGGCAGGCGGACATTGCCTTTGTAGTGCTACCCGCGCAGCCCGCGCGAGGATTGCTGTTCGCGCTGCCGACTTTGACCTATCAGGCCTATGCCAACGAGGCGCTGCCCGAAGCCCTCTACCCGTGGCAGCTCGAAGACCCCGGCCATCGGGCTGCGCAGCAGAATCGCTGGCTGAGCCTCTACGACAGCCATCAGGACGGCTCCGGCGTGTCCCTCGCGACCTGGCCATGCCCCTGGACCACGGTTCGCGAGGACTACCAGTACCCCTTGTGCGGCGGCCCCCACGGCTTGCCTGTCGACTTGCACATGCTGCGCTTTTTCGCCGACAACGGCGTGGCCGTAGAGGTGATCAGCGACCATGACCTGCACCGCGATCCAAACCTGCTCGACGGCTGCACCGGGGTCATCACCGGCAGCCATCCGGAGTACTGGACCACGCCAATGCTCGACGCCTTGCAGGCTTACATCGACGGCGGCGGCAACCTCGCCTACCTGGGCGGCAACGGTTTCTACTGGGTGGCGGCGCTGGACGAGCAGGGCACGCTGGAGGTGCGCCGCGGCCAGCGCGGGGTACGCACCTGGGAGAGCGCGCCGGGCGAAAATCATCTGTCGATCACCGGTGAACCGGGCGGCCTGTGGCGCTGGCGCGGGCGCCCCGAGCACCGTCTGCTGGGCGTTGGCACAGCGGCCATGGGGTTCACTCGGGCGCAGCCCTACGCACGGACGCCGGCCAGTTACGAGCCTGCCTGGGCCTGGGTGTTCGAGGGCGTCACGGGTGAGCGTATCGACGCTGCGGGAATCCTGTTGGGCGGTGCGGCCGGTTATGAAATAGACCGTACCAGTCGCCACTGGGGGACCCCGGCAAACACCGTAGTGCTGGCCTGTGCCGAGTCTTTCGACGACAGCTATGAATTGGACACCGGCGAGCAGGAGCCTCACGAAGGACCGCGCCGCCGCGCTGACCTGTGCATCCGCCGCAGCGAGGCGGGTGGGTTGGTGTTCGCGGTAGGGTCGGTGTGCTGGGGTGGGGCGCTGCCCGCGTGGGGTGAGGCGAATTCGGTGGGGCAGGTGACGCTGAATGTGTTGCGGGCGTTTCAGGTTCGTCCGTGAAATGCGAAGGTGTCTTAGCTTATGGAAGGGGGGGCGGCACACGATCTTCAGTGAAGCCACTGACGCTTTCGCGGGCAAGCCCTGCTCCCACAGGATTGACAGTCGCATACTGTGGGAGCAACGCTTGCCCGCGAAAGCGCCAGCCGCACCGATGTGGGCAAGCCCTGCTCCCACAGGATTGACAGTCACATACGGTGGGAGCAAGGCTTGCCCGCGAAAGCGCCAGCCGCATCGATGTGGGCAAGCCCTGCTCCCACAGGATTGACAGTCGCATACTGTGGGAGCACGGCTTGCCCGCGAAAGCGCCAGCCGTATCGATGTGGGCAAGCCCTGCTCTCACAGGATTGACAGTCGCATACTGTGGGAGCAAGGCTTGCCCGCGAAAGCGCCAGCCGTATCGATGTGGGCAAGCCCTGCTCCCACAGGATTGACAGTCACATACTGTGGGAGCAAGGCTTGCCCGCGAAAGCGCCAGCCGCATCGGCGCCAATACCGCAGCGCCCCCCGAATATCAGATCACCTTGAAGCCGTGGGTGCCATCGCGACCCAGTTGCGCGACCAGACCGAACTCCCAGTCCAGATAGGCTTGCATGGCCTCAGGCGGTGCCTCGGTACCTTCATAAGGGCGGCGATAGCGATCGGTACGCGCGGCGGCGAGGCGCTCGTCACCGCCCTCCAGCGGGAGGTTGGCGGCTTTCCAGCTGGCGGTGCCGCCTTCGAGGAGGAACACCGGCTGGCCAGTCAACGCCTCGACCTCGGCCACGGCGAAGCGCGCCAGGCGGCTTGTGCCGCAGGTCAGCACATAGCGCTCGGCGTCCGGCACGTTGTACAGCACGTCCTGCAATTGCGAGCGCAGTGCCCACCAGGCGCCGGGGATGTGCTGCTTGACGTAGTTGGCGCTGGTAGTGAAGTCCAGCACGGCCACGCTGCCCTCGGCCTGCCATTGCTGCAGCGTCTGAGCACTGATGGTCTCGAAGTTGCTCACTTCCGGGTCGTTGGGCCGCCACTCGCCGCTGGCGGTGAAGTCGCTGTGCTGGGCGTCGTCGATGACCGAAACATCCCAGCCCATCTGCGCCAGCCACGAGGCTGACATGTTGGCACGCACGCCATCGTCGTCCACCAACACGATCCGCGCACCGCGCACGCTGGCGAAGTGATCGGTCTCCTGGACCAACTGGCCGCCGGGCGTCGAGCGCGCTGTCGGCAGGTGCGAGAGGGCGAATTCTTCAGGCGTGCGCACGTCGAACAAGTAGGTGGTGCGGGTGGCGTCGGCCTGCCATTGCTGCCACTGCGCCAGAGTCGTGCGTTGCACGCCGGCACGGTCGGCCACTTCACGCGCAGCGGTCGCGGCCTGGGCCCGGGTGGCTTCGTCGACTTCGGCGAAGCGGCGCGCCTGGCCATGCTCCAGCGTCTGCCCGGCCAGCAGCCAGCCGATGGTACCGTTGCGCAAGGCGGCGATCGGGTTTGGCAGGCCGGCGTTGATCAGCGACTGAGTGCCGATCAGGCTGCGGGTGCGGCCGGCGCAGTTGACGATGATGCGGGTCTTGGGATCGGGCGCCAGTTCGCGGGCGCGCAGTACCAGTTCGGCGCCGGGCACGCTGATGCCGCTGGGGATGCTCATGGTCTGGTATTCATCGAAGCGACGCGCATCGAGGATCACCACATCGGCGTTCTGGTCGAGCAGCGCGCGCACTTCTTCGGCAGGCAGCGAGGGCGTGTCGCGCTCGTGTTCGACCAGCTCGCCAAAGGCCTTGCTGGGCACGTTGACGTCGATGAACAGCTCGCCGCCAGCGTCGCGCCAGCCCTGCAAACCGTTTTCCAGCAGGCGCACATCGCTGTAGCCGAGGGCTTCGAGGCGGTGCACGGCCAATTCGGCCAGGCCTTCACCATCGTCATAGACGGTGATGGCGGTGTCACGCCGCGGTATCCGGTCGAACACTTCGAGTTCCAGCTTCGACAGCGGGACATTCACCGCGAACAGTGGGTGGCCCTTGGCGTAGGGATCTTCTTCACGGACATCGACCAATGCCACTTCAGTGCGGGCCAGCAGGGCCCGGCGTATGTCGGCAAAGGATCGGGTGGCAGTCAGGCTCATCGTGTAGCGTGCTCCGGTGTCGAGGAGGTAGGGGCGGCAAGGTCCTTGGACAGGTCCCAAATATTGGGCAAGACGGTATTGGTGTAGCCGGAAATAAACAGTTTTTCGCTGCCGTCTGGCTGATAGACGGCGCGGCGTACGGCGCCGATGTTGGCGCCGTACACGTGGATGCTGACCGAGACCTGGTCGGCGAAGGCATTGGTAACCTGGTGAATATCGTTGCTGTCGGGTGCCAGGTGCTCCACATCCCCCGGTTGCAGATGGACCGCCGGGCCTTCGACATGCAACCGCCCATCAGCGGCGCGGGCATAGCCCTGGGAGTATTCACCGCCGCGCAGCATGCCGATCAGGCCCCACACGCGGTGATCGTGAATGGGTGTGGTCTGGCCTGGACCCCAGACGAAACTGACCACTGAAAAGCGTTGGCGCGAATCGGCGTGCAGGAGGAACTGCTGGTAGCGCTGCGGATCCGGCACGGCAAAGGCGTCAGGCAGCCAGTCGTCTACGCTGACCAGACGGCCCAGCAATTCGCCGCCTTGTTGCAGCAGCTGCTCCTGGCTGGGATCGCGGTCAATCAGTTCGGCCAAGGCACCAATAAAGGTGCGAAGGCGCTCGGGGTTCGAATTATCGGTCATGGTGGTTTTCCATCCGGCAGGTTCACGGTGTCGCGGCTGGTACGAATATAAGCATAAAGAGGTTTTTTAATATGCTAATTTTTAATGATTAGCTTAGACCGAAAAGTGCTTTTCCTTCAATGCTCCGTAGCTTTAGGCTGCGTTCCATGCTTGGCCATCGATGCCTGACCAGCGATGCATGGCCACCCTCACAGCGCCTTGAAAGCAGATAGCCTCGAATACGGAGATACCCATGAGCAATGTCAGTGCCTTGCCCGTCAGCAACGAGTCCCTCGATACTTCCGTACGCGACCGCGTGTCGGCGGAAGAATGGGAAGTACGTGTCACGTTGGCTGCGGCCTATCGGCTGGCCGCGCTGAAGCGTTGGACCGACCACATCTATACGCATTTCTCGGCGCGGGTGCCGGGGCCTGAGGAACACTTTCTGATCAACGCTTTCGGGCTGCTGTTCGATGAGATCAGCGCGTCCAACCTGGTCAAGGTGGATATCGACGGCACCATCGTCGACGATCCGACCGGCCTGGGCATCAACTACGCCGGCTACGTGATCCACAGTGCCATCCACGCCGCGCGTCCCGACCTCAAGGCGGTATTGCATACCCATACGCGCGACGGTATCGCGGTGTCCGCGCAAAAAGGTGGGCTGCTGCCGATCTCTCAGCATTCTCTGAGCTTCTCCGGGCGCGTGGCCTATCACGGCTATGAAGGCGTGGCGCTGGATCTGGATGAGCGCGAGCGCCTGGTCGCCGATCTGGGCGACAAGAGCGTGATGATCCTGCGCAACCATGGCCTGCTCACGGCGGGCGTCAGTGTCGAACACGCCTTTCAGCAGCTGCATCGCCTGGAATACGCCTGCAATATCCAGATCGCCGCGCAGACGGCTGGCAATGCCGAACTGATTTTCCCGCCAGCCGAAGTTGTCGCCAAGGTCGAGGAACAAGCCAAGGTATTCAGCAGCGGTACCGGGCCAGGTGTCCAGCGCCACTGGAACGCCCTGATCCGCGAACTGGATCGCCACGGCACGGATTACAAGGACTGACCCGCCGGGGCAGCTAACGAGCTATCCCAGCCTCAGCGCCAGCTCACCGAGCAGCGCACCTATATCCCGCAGTGGCATGCAGTAGCGTGGGTGATCGGTGCGCAGGGTCGTCAGCGGCATGCTCGGGTCGACTGAATCGCTGGGCTCCTGCACGACGCCAATGCCGCCTGCGGCATGAATGGCGCGCATGCCGGCGGCGCCGTCACCGTCCCCGCCGGTCAGGATGACGCCAATGGTGCGCTTACCGAACTCCTTCACCGCGGTTTCGAACAGCCGGTCGGCGCTGGGACGCGAATGCAGTACCCGCAGACCGTCGTCCAGATGCAGTCGGCCGCCGTCGATGACCTCCAGATGCTGATCGGGCGGGGCGATGTACACCCGTCCCGCTTGCAGTACCTCGCCACCGCTGGCATAGCTGACCGGTAAACTACTGTGCTGATTCCAGATGTCTGCCAGCAGGCGCGGGCTGTTGGGGCCGCTGTGCAGGACGATGGCGACTGCCGCCGGGAGATCGGCCGGCAGCTTGGACAGCACTTGCTTGAGTGCGTCGATACCGCCGGCCGAGGCACCGATAACGATGAGCGTCTCGGCGACGTTGCCGTTGATCTTGCTGGCGTCCATGAGCGATGAGTCCTTTTTGCGGGCATGCAGCGAGCGGCTGGCTGTACTCAGTGACCTGAGGCGGGATGCTTGGCCAGCCAGGCCTTCATTTCGACGATTTCTGCTTCCTGGGTCTTGATCACGTTTTCTGCCAGTTTGCGCATCTGCGCGTCCTTGCCGTATTTGAGCTGGACCTTGGCCATGGCGACGGCGCCTTCGTGGTGAGCAAGCATCCCAGAGGCGAAGGCGACGTCGGGGTCGTCGGCCATCACCCCTTTGTGCATCGATTCGCTCATCTGGCTCATCGGCGCCATGTAGTCCTTGTGCATCTGCTCGATGTTGGGATTGGCGTCGGGATCTGCGGCCCAAAGGTAGGTCGACAGGGCGGCAGCGACAAGAAACAGCAGCGGCGTGGATTTCATGGGGCGACTCTCGGCGTCGTGGCGGTATAAGGCACAGACGGCGCAGACGCCCGGACGTTCCCTTTTTCAGCCGCCAGTCATGTTCATGAAGCGTACGACCTGCACTTCATCGTCGAGTCGGAACTCGTGTTTCCACGGTTTGATGGCCATGGCCGCGAGGATGGCCTTCTCGAGTTTGTGCGGTTGGCCGGGGTGACCGCGCAACACGGCTTTGAGATCGGCGGAGTGCTCGTTGCCCAGGCACAGCAGCAGGCGGCCCTCGGCGGTCAGGCGCACGCGGTTGCAGGTGGCGCAGAAATTGTGGCTGTGGGGCGAGATGAAACCGATGCGGCTGTGCGGCGCCTCGGCCACACGCCAGTAGCGCGAGGGCCCGGAGGTGCTCTCGGCGGAGCTGATCAGGGTGTAGCGCTCGCTGATTCGCTCGCGTACCTGCTCGCTGGAAAAGAACGCTTCGGCGCGGCTGTGCTCGCTGATGGTGCCCAGGGGCATCTCTTCGATGAAGGTCAGATCCAGCTCGCGATCGAGGGCGAACTGCAGCAGGTCGTTGATCTCGTGGTCGTTGCGCCCCTTGAGCACCACGCAGTTGAGCTTGGTGTGGCGAAAGCCGGCGGCGCGGGCGGCATCGATGCCGGCGATCACCTGATGCAGGTCGCCAGTACGGGTCAATTCCCGGAAAAGCGCAGGGTCGAGGCTGTCGAGGCTGATGTTGAGACGGTCCAGGCCGGCATCGAACAACGGCTGCGCCAGTTTGCCCAACTGCGAGCCATTGCTGGTCATGCACAGTTCCTGCAGCCCGGGCAGGGCCTTGAGACGCTCGCACAAACCGACGATGCCGGCACGCACCAGCGGCTCACCGCCGGTCAGACGAATCTTGCGAGTGCCCAGAGCGACGAACTGCGCGGCCAGTGCTTCGATTTCCTCAAGGGTGAGAATGCGCGCGCGGGGCAGGAATTGCATGTCTTCGGCCATGCAATAGACGCAACGAAAATCGCAACGGTCGGTGACCGAAATGCGCAGATAATCGATTTTGCGTGAATAACTGTCCTGCACCTTGACTCCAGATGTGAGGCTTCGCGGGGAAGCGAGGCGGGGCTGCCATGGTGGCATACCGTGCCGCGAAGCTGAGGGGTTACGGATGGCTCTAGATTACGCCTGTGGCGCCGCCAGTGCCACGGGCCTGCTGCAGACTCTGTATCGGCTATGCCAGCTAAAGCTTCACGGCCTGTGCCTTGTACGGTACTGCCCGGCACCGGTGGCGTCTAATCGTCTGTGCCGATTGTCCCATTGATGCGCTCTATCGCCGCAGTGTGGGTCATATTGAATGGACCGGCGGCCCTGCGGGTCGTTCCATGGAGTGCGCCATGGCTGTCACAGCGCTCATCGCTGCTATATGATTGGGTTCTTTCCCGCTGACAGATTGATTCCCTTGGCGTTTGAACCCCTCGATCCAAAGAGCCCGCGGCGCAAGTCGCGAAACCTGGCCCAGACCCTGGTCGATGACTACTCGAAGCAGATCGTCGATGGCCTGATCAAGCCCGGCGACAAGCTGCCCAGCGAAGTCGAACTCATGGATGCGGGCGGCGTCAGTCGCTCGGTCGTGCGTGACGCGCTGTCACGCCTGGCGGTGGCCGGGCTGGTGGAAACCCGCCGAGGCATTGGTACTTTCGTCCTCAATACGCCAGGTTCGGCGGTATCGCGCCTCGACCCGACCACTATCGTCACTCTGCAAGACGTGCTGGCGATCATCGATGTACGCATGAGCTTCGAGGTCGAAGGCGCTGGGATGGCCGCGCTGCGGCGCACCGACGAGCAGCTTGGCGCCATCGGCGAGTCGCTGGCGCGGTTCGAGTTGGCCAGTGATACCGGTGGCTCGATCATCTCCGACTTTCAATTCCACCTGCAGATCGCCCACGCCACCAACAACCGCTATTTCATCGAAATCATTACCCATTTCGGCACCAGCATGTTCCCCCGGGCACGCCTGAGCACCGCATCCATCGCGCGCCTCGACCGCCAGCTGGCGCACAGCCGCCTGGTGCGTGAGCACGAACACATCTACAACGCCATTGCCCGCCAGGACTTCGACGCGTCGCGAGCGGCCATGCGTGTGCACCTGGCCAATAGCCGAGCGCGGGTACTCAAGTCTCACCAGGACCAGCGCGACGGCTGAGCGGTTGAGCGCTAAGCGACGCCGTTTTTGGGCAAGGTTGTTGAAAACCCAGGATTTATGTAAATAAGTTTCACAGTATTTCATGTAAAGCCTGAGCGGCTATTGCCATCAGCGGTGATAGCACATGATGATGGGCAGCGAGTGTGTTACGCCATGGAGTGCTCATGATTTCGCCGCGACAGCCATTCGAGTCCCGTTCCCTGTCATCAGGGACCATCGATACCTTTGATGATCAGTTCGCTGCCGACGAGCTGTGCGTCTTGCTGCGCGCCGCGCGCCGGAGTGCGCACACCCAGGCCTGGGTGATCTATCGGGCGGGGGAACAGCTGCACCGGGTAGGTGAGGGCGACGCACGGCTGGATTGGCCGGCCAGTATCGACAACGACCAGTTCGACAGTTTTTGCGCCTCGCGCCGCTTGCATCGCTGGCCGGCGGGCCGCGGCGAGTTCGTGCTCGGCTGGCTGCTGGCGCCGATCAGTGAAACCCATGACCCGGCCTTGGCCGAACTGGCCTACCGCCTGGGGCAGCGCCTGCAGACCGACGCCCTGGCGCGTGCGCAGATCACCCAGCGAGTGCTCTACGACATCATCTATCTGGCCAGCACTACCCGTGAGCGCTCTGAGTTCCTGGTGGCGGTGCACCAGCAGTTGGCGCAGTTGATCGACGCCGAGAACTTCTACCTCGCCTTGTACGATTCGGCCACCGGCAAGATCAGCTATCCCTATTACGTCGACAAGATCGATGTCGATGCGTTGGAGGCCGAAACTTACGAGTACCTGGACCGCGATCACCTGTCTTTGACTGCCCAGGTGCTGACCAGCGGCACCCCGCTGCTGATCGATGCTGCCGGTATCGCTGCGGCCCAGGCGCAACAACGGTTCTTCTGCGTGGGCGACCGGCCGGAGTTCTGGATGGGCGCGCCACTGAAGAATGCCTCTGACGAGGTGTTCGGCATGATCGCCATGCAGGTCTACGATGTGCCGCGCATCTACAGTGCCGAAGACCGCGCGCTGTTTCTCGTGGTCGCCCGCCACGTGGCCATGGCGCTGGACCGCATTCTGCACCGCGCCGATCTTGAAGAGACCGTCTCCCAGCGCACCCGCGAGCTGTCTCAGCTCAACACCGCATTGCGCCAGGAAGTGGCCGAGCGCGAGCGTGCCGAGCACCTGCACAGCGCGCTGTTCCAGATCGCCGAGCTGTCCAGCCAGAGCGGCGACATGGAGCAGCTGTTTCGGCGCCTGCACGGCATCGTCGGCGAGCTGCTGGTAGCGCGTAACTTCTATATCGCGCTGTACGACGTCACCACCCAGGAAGTGACGTTCCCGTATTACGTCGATGAACACCAAAGCGCCGCGCCGGCTCCGCGTCGCAGCAATCGCGGCTTGACCGAGTACGTGATCCGCCAGCGCCGCGCCTGTCTGATCGATTTCAACGACGCCAGCCTGTTGATGGCCTCAGGCGAGATCCAGCGCACCAGCGACCCGATCCGGTCGCAGTCGTGGTTGGGCATTCCGCTGTTCGATGACGATGTGGTGCGCGGCGTGTTGGTGGTGCAGAGCTACTCGCGCCTGGTCAGCTATAGCACCCGCGATCAGGAACTGCTGACGTTCGTTTCCCGCCATATCGATACGGCCTTGTCCCGCCGCAGCGCCGCAGAGGCAGTGCTGGCTGCCAATCTCAAGCTCGAAGCGCGGGTGCAGAGCCGCACCCGCGAACTCGATCAGCTCAACGCCCGCCTGCAATACGAAAACGCTCACGATGCCCTCACCGCGCTGCCCAATCGCAGCCATTTGCAGCAGCGCCTGCAATCGGCCTGGGAGGCGTTTCGCAGCGACGGCAACGACCTGGTGGTGATGTTCCTCGACCTCGATCGCTTCAAGCTGATCAACGACAGCCGCGGCCACCACTTCGGCGATCAGCTGCTGATGCAGGCGGCCGCGCGCCTGCGCAGTTGCCTGCGCGACGAAGACCTGCTGGCGCGTCTGGGCGGTGATGAATTCGCCGTGCTGGCGCCCCACGCGCCGCTGGAAGTGGCGGTGAGTATCGCCGAGCGGATCCTGGAGGCATTCGACCTGCCGTTCCATATCGACGGTCATGTGGTGTTTTCGTCCTGCAGCATCGGTATCGTCGGTGCCGATGCCGAGTTCCATCACGAGCCTGCCGACCTGCTGCGCGACGCCGATACCGCCATGTATCGGGTCAAGAATGCCGGGCGCGACAGCTTTGCGGTGTTCAATCAGGAGCTGCGCCGCGAGTTCTCCGATCAGGTCGAGCGCGAAGGTGCGCTGCGCAATGCGCTGAAGCGCCAGGATGAGCTGCTGCCGTATTTCCAGCCCATCGTCGATGTCGAAAGCGGCCAGTTGGTCGCCCTCGAAGCCTTGATTCGCTGGCGTCTGCCTAACGGCCAGATTCTCGCGCCGGTGCACTTTCTACCGGCGCTGGAGGGCTTGCGCCTGATCGGGCGCCTGGACCTGTACATGCTGGCGGCGGTGGCGATGATCCTCGCGGACCCGGAGCATGCGCACTGGCCAATCGTGCACGTCAACTGTTCGAGTTACAGCATCACCCGCCCGGAGTTTGCCGATGAGGCCCTGGCGGTGCTGGCCAGCCATGGCGTAGCGCCGTCGCGCATCTGCCTGGAGCTGACCGAAGGCGCCCTGGTGGCCGAGCCGGATCAGGCCCGCCGGGCAATGCAGCAGTTGGCGGAGCAGGGCATGTCGGTGGTACTGGACGACTTCGGTGCGGGCTTCTCGTCCTTGAGCTATGTGCATCAGTTTCAGTTCAGCGGCTTGAAGATCGACAAGTCGTTCATTCTTGAACTGACCGCCAGCGACCGTAGCCGGGCAATCGTGCGCGCTATCGTGCGCATGGCCGAATCGCTGGGTCTGCCGGTGGTGGCCGAGGGCGTCGAAGATGCCGAGTCGCTGCGGCTGCTGCAGGAGATGGGCGCCGGGCACGCGCAGGGCTACTACTTCGCGCGGCCGCTGGCGCTGGACGATCTCAAGCGTCATCCACTGCTGGCGCCCTAGACGCCATTCAGACAGGCCTGATGGAACACCCCTGGCCAACGCCCCAAATTGCTTGCAGCTTGCCCCTAGGCCCCAGCCTGCTCCGCGACCGGGGCGCTTTTCGGCAGCACTGCTTCGTTGTTCTGCACCAACCACAGCGGGCGGAACAACCGGGTCCAGGCGGTGACGATGACCAGCGTGCTCACCGCGCCGAATATCGCTGCCGGCACAGTGCCCAACGCGGTGGCGCTGACCCCGGCGCGGAATTCGCCCAGCTCGTTGGACGAGCCGATGAACAGCATATTGACCGCGCTCACCCGACCGCGCATGGCATCCGGAGTGGCGAACTGGATCAGCGACGAACGGATGTACACGCTGATCATGTCCGCAGCCCCGGCCACCATCAATGCCGCGAACGACAGCCAGAACCAGCTCGACAAGGCGAACACCATGTTGGCCAGGCCGAATACCGCGACGGCGGCGAACATGCGCAGGCCCATGTGCGCGTTGACCGGGCGGATGCTCAGGTACAGGCCCATGCACAGTTCGCCCACGGCAATGCCGCTGCGCAGCAGGCCCAGGCCTTCAGGCCCGACGTGCAGGATCTCCTGGGCGTAGATCGGCAGCAGGGCAACCACGCCGCCGAGCAATACCGCGAACAGGTCCAGCGAGATCGCCCCGAGGATGATCGGCTGCGAGGTAATGAAGCGGATCCCGGCGGTAAAGCGCGTAACCGCAGTGGTGCCGTCGTCCGGCTTGGGCGGTGGCGTGTGGGTGGTGGGCACCCATTGCAGCAGGATCACACCGGTGGCGAAGCCCAGCAGGCAGACGCCGTAGGTCCAGCCGCCGATGCCGGCGTACAGCAAGCCCCCCAGCAGCGGGCCGGCGATGGTGGCGATCTTCATGATCATGCTGTTGGTGGCAATCGCCTGGGCCAGGTATGCGCGGGCGACGATCTGCGGCAGCAGACTTTGCAGCGCCGGGCCGGTGAAGGCGCGGGTGCACCCGAACACCAGCATGGCCAGGTAGTAGGGCAAGGTTTCCTGGGTGCCACTGAGCGTCAGCCACAACAGAGCACCACTGGAGAACGTGGCCACGGTCCAGCTGATCTGCAGGATGCGGCGGCGGTTGTAGCGATCCAGCAAGTCGCCCGCCGGCAACAGCAGGATGACCATCGGAATGAACTGCGCCATGCCCACATAGGCCAATGACAGCGGCTCGCGAGTCAGGTCGTACATATGCCAGGCGATGACGATCGCTTGAATCTGCTGAGCAAATACGGCGGCCAGGCGCACACACAAAAACGCGCTGAAACCGGGTTGGGCGAAGATCGATGTGGGGGAGCGAGACAAGTTCAAGGGGCAATGTCTTGTTGTGGGTACGTCGGGGCGACGATGTTAACAAAAATGCAATGAGCGCAGGGGTGCCCTTGGTCATAACATTTATCAGAGGCCTTATAACCATTCCGGCCAGGATCATCTCGGCAGATTATTAAGCTCGCAATATTCCTCCCAGCCCATATGCGCCATCTGCGCGACTTCGCGGTGAACTTCGCGGCGCTGTTCTTCGAAGGCCTGCGGGGTCGGGCTGGTGAATTGCAAGGTCAGTTCCCAGGCGAACAGGCCCAGGCGTTCGGCTTCTTGCTCGAAGGCCTCGTGCAGACGTTCCTCGCGATATTGCTGAAGGGTGAGGCCGGCGACCTGGGCCAGCAACGGATTGAGACGATCAAGATCGTGGGCCACTTCCGGGTGTTGGCCCAGAAACAGTTGCAGGGCGAGTTGGTGCGGAGTTTCGACCTGGGGCATGGCGATTACCGATGGCGGGTGATGCCTTGACTATAGCGCACTGAAGCGCACAGGGCGTTCTGGAACGTTATGCCTTTGATACAGATGAAAAGTAATATTAACAAAAGTTTATTTAAGGGCGTGTCAAGTTAAACCGTCTGAGTCAGGTGGGCGGCTGAATCGGTTTACTCGACAGGGCCAGTGGCATTATCGGCAATGTGCACACATTAAACTGTGGATGAACCCTGATATAGGCCTTGGTCAAAGGGGTGAAACTAACTTTAGGGGAGCAATGACAAGGGTTGGCAGGCGTCATACTGATAACCGCAGCCCTGATGCACCGTGCTTTTACAGTGCCAGGCAACGGCTTCAACCTCGGATATCTTACGGAGATAAACCATGAACCTGTCATTCAAGACACTTGCCCTCGGCCTTGCGCTGGTAGCCTCTTCTTCGGTGTTCGCCGCCACTGCCGCGCAGACCAAACCGGTGATGGACAAGGACGCGGCATTCGTCCATCTCGATGTGGCCCGGGTGATCAGCGACAACACCACCGGCAGCCCTTGCGGCATCGACAAGGCCAAGATGCTCTATCTCAACCATGAGGGCGTCGAGCACGAATTGGACTACCGCGTACAAGGTGAATGCCCGCAGCAGAACTGAGCATGACCCCCGCCCTGTAGCGAGGGCGCTCGCTGCCGATGGCAGCGCGTCACGTCCCATTGCGTCAGCTTGCAAAACGCTGTTGCCGGCAAACCTCCTCGCTACAGATTGTCCAGCGGGATCTTCAGATACCGCACGCCGTTGGCTTCGGCAGGAGGCAACTCTCCCGCCCGGATATTGACCTGCACCGCGGGCATCATCAGCACTGGCATCGGCAAGCCCCGGTCACGGGTTTCGCGCATTTGCACGAACGCTTCCTCACTGATGCCGTCACGTACGTGGATGTTGTGCGCGCGCTGTTCGCCAACACTGCTGCGGCAGCGCTCGCTACGCCCGGCGGGCGGGTAGTCGTGGCACAGGTACAACGCGGTGGCCGGCGGATAGGCCAGCAGGCGAGTGATGGAGCGGTACAGCTGATGGGCATTGCCGCCCGGAAAGTCGCAGCGCGCAGTGCCGACGTCGGGCATGAACAGCGTATCGCCGACGAATAACGTGTCGCCGTCGATCATGAATGCCATGTCGGCAGGCGTATGCCCCGGCACATGCAGGGCCTGGGCTTTGAGCTCACCGATCTGAAAGCATTCATCGGCGCTGAACAAGTGATCGAACTGAGAGCCGTCAAGGTGGAATTCGGGTTCGAGATTGAACACCGTCTTGAACACCTTCTGCACCTGACAGATGTGCTCGCCGATAGCGATGCGCCCACCCAGTTGCGCGCGCAGATAGGGTGCGGCAGACAGATGGTCGGCATGCGCGTGGGTTTCCAGCAGCCATTGCACCTGCAACTGGTGCGTACGCACGAAGGCAGCGATCTCGTCGGCGCGGACCTTGCTGGTGCGCCCCGAACGTGGATCGTAGGAGAGCACCGGGTCGATGATGGCGCAGGCGCTGTGGGGGCCGGCGTGGACTACGTAACTGAAGGTCGAAGAGTCGGCGTCGAAGAATGACTCTATTTGCGCTGACATGTTCAGCTCCTGGTGATCATTCAAGGCAAACACAATATATTGTTTTATATAGTGTGTTCAAAGATAATCCGCCGATGCCCGCCAACAAGAGCATCCCCATGGACTTTTCCCTGACTGCCGAAGACGTCAGCCGCCTGCGCGAGTCGGCCTCCAAGGCCTGTGCGCTGCTCAAGGCGCTGGCCAACGAGGACCGTTTGCTGATCCTGTGCCAATTGACCCAGGGGGAGCGCAATGTCGGCGAACTCGAAGCCATGACCGGCGTGCGCCAACCGACCTTGTCCCAGCAATTGGGGGTACTGCGCGATGAAGGCCTGGTGGCGACCCGCCGTGAAGGCAAGTACATTTTTTACGGCCTGGCCAGTCACGAGGTGATCCAGGTGATGAAAACTCTCTCCGGGCTTTATTGCGGGCGGGTGCTCGGGCTGGGTCACGCGGGATGATCGAGGCGCTGGTATTTGGGGTCCTGATCGGCATGTTGCTCGGCCTGACCGGGGCCGGCGGTGGCGTGCTGGCGGTACCGGCATTGGTGCTTGGCCTGGGCTGGCCTATCACTCAGGCGGGGCCGGTGGCATTGATGGCGGTGGGTGGCGCGGCGGCATTGGGCGCCATCGATGGCTTGCGCAAGGGCCTGGTGCGCTACCGCGCGGCGCTGTTGATGGCGGCGCTGGGCGCGCTGATGGCGCCATGGGGGCTCTATGTCGCCCATCGTCTGTCCAGCGCCAGCCTGGCGACCTTGTTCAGCGTGGTGCTGGTGGTCGTCGCGGTGCGGATGATCAAGGCAAATCGCAGCACCGACGAGTCCGGTGGCTGGCAACAGAAGAACTGCATGCTCGATCCTGCCACCGGGCGCCTGCACTGGACGCGCAAATGCGCGGCCACCTTGGCGATACTGGGCGCCTGTTGCGGCTTCTTGAGTGGCTTGCTGGGCGTAGGCGGGGGTTTTTTGCTGGTGCCGGCCTTTCGGCAACTGACCGACATCCGTGTGCATGGGGTCGTCGCCACATCGTTGATGGTGGTGGCGCTGGTGTCGACAGTTGCGATTGTGGGTGCCTTGCGCACCGGGGTGAGCATCCCGGCGGCTGGCGGCGGGTTTATCGCCGCCTGCCTGGTCGGCATGCTCTGCGGCAGGCT
This sequence comes from Pseudomonas baltica, assembly GCF_031880315.1. Lineage (NCBI taxonomy): Bacteria > Pseudomonadati > Pseudomonadota > Gammaproteobacteria > Pseudomonadales > Pseudomonadaceae > Pseudomonas > Pseudomonas baltica. Next base: position 6,105,558 of record NZ_CP134771.1, read on the forward strand.
GCTGGCGCCCTGGGTGCCTGCCCAGGCGTTGCAGCGTCTGTTCGCTGGCGTGTGTCTGATGGTGGCCACCTACCTGTTGGTGCACACCTGGGGCTGAGGCTCCCGCATGGGGCGTGATCTTGCGGCTAGCGGCGGCGCGAATTGACCAGCAGGCAGGCCAGCGCGATCAGCGGCAAGGCGCTGCCGCAGATCACGATCGCGCCCCAACCGCCGCGTTCGTAAAGACTGCTGGCCAGCGACGAGCCCACCGCGCCGCCGATAAAGATGCTGGTCATGTACAGCGCGTTGAGGCGTCCGCGGCTATTGGCGTCGAGCGCATAGATGGCGCGCTGGCCCAGCACCATGTTCATCTGTACGGCGAAATCCAGCAACACGCCGGTGATCGCCAGGCCCACCACGCTGTAGGCGGGATGCACCAGTGCTAACCAGAACGCCAGCGGTGCCAGCACCATGGCCAGCAGTGATGCTCGGGCGGTATGGCCCGCGTCGGCCAAGCGCCCGGCCAGCGGTGCGGCCACTGCGCCGATAGCGCCGACCAGAGCGAAAATGGCGATCTGGCTCTGGCTCAGACCATGCTGGCGGGACAGCTCCAGTGGCACCGCCGTCCAGAACAGGCTGAACGCGCCGAACATCAGGCCCTGATACAAGGAGCGCTGGCGCAGCAGGGCGTGTCGGGTCATCAAGTGGTACAGCGACAGCAACAATTCGCCGTAGCTGGCGTGATGGTCCGGTCGGCGCTGTGGCATGGTTCGCGCCATCACTGCGATGATCACCAGCATCACCACGGCGGCCGTCATGAACACCGCACGCCAGCCGAAATGGTCGGCGATCAGGCTGGACAGCGGCCGGGCCAGCAGGATGCCCAGCAGCAGGCCGCCCATGATGCTGCCGACCACGCGCCCGCGAGTCTGTTCGGGTGCCAGGTGGGCGGCCAGCGGGATGAGCATCTGCACCGACACCGAACTGAACCCCACCAGCAACGACATCGCCAGCAGCGCCGGTGCCGACGTGGTGAAGCTGATCGCCACCAGGCTAAGCGTCGACAGCCCCAAGGTGGCGAGCATCAAGCGGCGGTTTTCCAGGAGATCGGCCAGCGGCACAAGGAACAACAAGCCCAGGGCATAGCCGATCTGGGTCAGTGACACGATCAAGCTGGCGCCGTGGGCCGACAGGCCAACCTCTGGGGCGATCAGGTCGATGATCGGTTGCGCATAATAGATGTTGGCGACGATGGCCCCGCAGCAAAAGGCGAACAGGGTGATCAGGCCCTGCGTCATTTGCGGCGCAGCGCTGGGTGCCACGGCGGGCGAAGAAGACATGAAACGGGCTCCGGAAAGGCCTGAAAAGGGCGCGAAGGCGAAAAGTCTACCGTGTCGCCGGGCGCTCTGGGTGAAAGTTGCTATCAATGGGCAAACATAGCGACACAATCGCTGAACGCTTGCGAGCCGTAAGGGTCGTACCTTTGCGGCCACGTCGAGCCGACGGTTGGCCACCGCTAATCCATGTAAGGCGAAAGCGTGACTACCGCGATATTGATGAACGATGCGCTTGATCCCTCCAACCCGGCGCAGCATGAAAGCTCCAGCGCACAGACCGCCGCGTTGCAGGCGAGCGTGCTGGAGCTGCGTGAAGCCCTGGAGGCCGGCGACGTCGGCCATTGGAGCCTCGACCTGGCGTCTGAGATCCTGACGACCTCGGCGACCTGTCGGGAGCACTATGGCCGTGGCCCTGACGAAGCTTTCAGCTACGCGCAACTGGTTGCAGCCGTTCATGTCGACGATCGTGAGCGCCGGCAGGCGGCGCTGCAAGCGAGTGTCGTCGGTGGCAGCGATTACAGGATCGACTACCGGCTGTTCACCCCGGCGGGCGAGCTGCGCTGGATCAACGTGCGCGGCCGTACCCTGCGTGATGCACAGGGCCAGGCGCTGCGCATCACCGGTATTTCTCAGGACATCACCGAGCGCATGGCCGAAGAGGGCCGGCGCCAGGCGTTGGCGCAGCTCAGCGATCGTATCCGCGACCTGGCCGATCCGGCAGAGCTGGCGTATGCCGCCGCCGAGATCCTCGGCCGCCACCTCGAAGTCAGTCGGGCTGGCTATGGCCTGGTCGATACCTTCAACGAAACCATCACCATCGAACGCGACTGGAATGCCCCGGGTATCAAGACGCTGGCCGGGGTTTTGCACTTTCGCGACTACGGCTCTTACATCGAACCACTCAAGCGTGGCGAGACCATCGTGATAGCCGATGCCGAGAAAGACCCAATGACGGCCGCCACCGCGGCCGCACTCAAGGCCATCAGCGCCCAGGCTTTCGTCAACATGCCGGTCAATGAAGAGGGCGGCATGGTGGCGCTGCTTTACCTCAACCATGCCGAACAACGGGTCTGGCACCCGGCGGATCTCGCGCTGGTGCGCGAAGTGGCTCACCGAACCCGCATGGCGGTCGAGCGGCGCCGCGCCGAACATCGCCTGCGGGCCCTGACGGCCTCCCTGGAACAGCAGGTCGAGAGCCGCACTCGCGCCTTGCTCGATACTGAAGAAGCGCTGCGCCAGGCGCAGAAAATGGAAGCCGTGGGGCAGCTGACCGGTGGTGTGGCCCACGATTTCAATAATCTGCTGACCGTGATTCGCTCCTCCACCGATCTGCTCGGGCGGCCTAATCTGGCGCCCGAGCGGCGCCAGCGTTACGTTGAGGCGATCTCCGAGACGGTCAACCGCGCCACGCGTCTCACTGGCCAGTTGCTTGCCTTTGCGCGACGCCAGACCCTCAAGCCAGAAGCCTTTGATGTCGGCGCCAGCGTCAGTGCCGTCATCGGCATGCTCAATACCCTGGTCGGCTCGCGAGTGAACATCGACCTGCAGTTGCCGGACGAGGGGTGCTTCATCCATGCCGACCCGAGCCAGTTCGATACCGCACTGATCAATATGGCGGTCAATGCCCGTGACGCCATGGCCGGGCAGGGCAGGGTGACGATCACGGTCGCCAAAGTCGATGCGATCCCCGGGCAGCATGCGGCCAAGGGTCAATTCGTCGCGGTGGCGATCAGCGATACGGGGGCGGGTATCGATCCTGCAGATCTGGCGCGGATCTTCGAGCCTTTCTTTACCACCAAGGCTTTTGGCGACGGCACCGGGTTGGGGTTGTCTCAAGTGTTCGGCTTCGCCCGGCAGTCGGGCGGCGACGTGCAAGTGCACAGCGCCCCAGGCCAGGGCGCGACTTTCACCTTGTACTTGCCCAGCGTGCAGGCCCGCACGGCCACCGAGGCTGTGATCGGCGAGCTGGCGCAGGTGAGTGGCGGGGGCGTTTGCGTGCTGGTGGTCGAGGACAACGAAGAGGTCGGCGCCTTTGCCGCCGAGTCGCTGCTGGAGCTGGGGTATGCGCCGGTGTGGGTGAAGTCCGCCGAGCGCGCCTTGGTCGAGCTGACATCGGTGCCGGGGCGTTTTGACGTCGTGTTTTCCGATGTGGTCATGCCGGGCATCAACGGTATCGAGCTGGCGACGCGTATCGGTGAGCTGTTTCCGCAACTACCGGTGATCCTCACCAGTGGCTACAGTCATGTCCTTGAGGAAAGCGGCCTGGCGGGGTTCGAGCTGTTGCACAAGCCTTACTCGGTGGATCAGCTTTCTCGCGTGCTGGGGCAGGCTACCAAGGGGCAGCGTCACTCATCGCTCCTCTAAAAGCGGCGGTTTGCCCCCGATAGGGGCTGCCAATCACTGCAGCAGTGTCTGATCCACCGTGATGGGGGCAAGCCCCCTCGCTACAGCGGCGGTCAAAATCTCAAGACCACATAGAGTCCCAGCGCGCCGAGCGCGCTGCAGGCGAACCCCAAGGCGGCGATTTCCGGCAGCGCCACCGGCGTACGGTTCTCGCTGATCGCGCGGGCGCTGACCCGGTAGCGCCGCCATTGCCCCAGCCAGATCGTCACCACGCTGAGCATCGCCACGCCGATGAGGCCGAAGGCAAACGCGCCGTGGTGTGGGATCCAGCGCAAGAACAACGTGCTGACCGCCAGCAATGACAGCAGCGTGCGCCGCCACGCCAACAGGGTGCGTTCCGGTTGCAGGCCGACGTCATGGTGCAGGCTGGTCATCGCGGTTCACACCTGGCGCAACGCAACGAAAGCGATCAGTACCGCCGTCACCAGTGCGCCGCCAATGGACAGCAACGGCACCAGCAGCGGCAAGGGCAACGGATTGCGCTGGCGCATCGCCCGTTCGACATTCAGCCAGCGCAGGCAAGCACTGACACTGATAAGCATGCCCAGCACCAGCAGGGTGATGGCCAGCGTCTTGCGCAATTCAGGCATGAACACATCGGCGGTGAAGGCCTCGACGGCAATGCCACCCGCCATCAGCGCCAGCGCGGTACGAATCCACGCCAGGAAGGTGCGTTCGTTGGCCAAGGTAAAGCGTGGATCGGGTTCGCTGCCGCCGCCGAGCAGATCCAGGGTGCGTCTGCTGCGCGGCGTTGGCGCTGCGGTATGAGGGTGCGGCTTGGCTGCCGGGGGCGGTGATGAGTGGGAATCCATGGCGCGGTAGGGCTCGCAGGTCGGGGCCGCGCTGGTGCGTCAGCGTAGGCTCGGGGCATCTTAGCAGAGCCCGGCGCCGGCCACGAATCTGCCTGCGACCTGATGAAACACACAGGCGACGCCGATTGTGGGGTGGCAAACAATCCATTAACAGATAACATGGCGCTCCTCTGACTGATGACGGAACAGCATGTGTCATGGCTTTTGACGAACGTTCAATGAATGGAATGGGTGTATTTGTCGCCATTGTCGAGCAAGGCAGCTTTGCAGCGGCAGGTGACATTCTGGATATGTCACAGCCCGGCGTCAGCCGCGCCATCGCCCGGCTGGAGGCACGCCTGGGGGTCCGCTTGTTCGACCGCACCACCCGCACGGTGAGCCTCACCGAGGACGGTCGGCGCTTTCATTCATTGGTGATGCCGTTGCTCGCCGGGCTCGAAGAAGCCGCCGACAGTACTACCCGCGGCGCGGCGGCGGTGCGTGGACGTTTGCGGGTCAACATCGACCCTAGTCTGGCGCGGTTGCTGTCTGGCGCTCTGATCGGGGAATTCCTGCGCGCCTACCCTGAGGTCCAGCTCGAGCTGGTGACCCGCGAGCGCCTCGGGGACCTGGTCGGCGAAGGGTTCGACTTGGGGCTGCGTTTTGGCGAGCCGCCCGTCAGCCACTTGCAGGCCAGTCAGTTAATGGACACTCGGCTGCTGACCGTCGCCACACCCGGCTATCTGGCCGCTCATGGCCGGCCGCGCACCCCGCAGGAGCTGGCCGACCATCGCTGCATTCAGTATCGCGATGCCGAGCTTGGGCGTTTGCATGACTGGGCGTTCCATCGTGGCCGCCAGCGCTTGGACGTGACTACCGAAGGCGTATTGACGGTCAACGACGTCAACACCTTGCACAGTTGTTGCCTGGCGGGTGAGGGGATCGCCCAGTTGATGGCACTGGGCAACGAAGCGCTGCTGGCGCAGGGCTGCCTGGTCGAGCTGTTCCCCGACTGGCCTGACGAGCGGCTGAGCCTGTATTCACTGCTGCCGCCACGCATGCAACCCCCCGCCAAAAGTCGCGCGTTCGTGGACTTCGTCAGCCGCCGGATAGGCTGAGCACGACCGCACGCGGATGCTTACTTGCGCTGGTTGGCCGAAACGGCGGCGCGCAGGGCCAACAGGTAGCTGTCGACACCAAGGCCACAGATCTGCCCCGTGACGATTTCGCCGAATACCGAGTGATGGCGGAATTCTTCACGGGCATGAATGTTGGACATGTGCACTTCGATCACCGGCACTTCCAGAATCGCCAGCGCATCGCGGATGCCGTAGCTGTAGTGAGTCCAGGCGCCAGCGTTGATCAGCACGGCATCGACCTTGTCGAGGTAGCCCTGGTGAATGCGCTCGCACATCTCGCCTTCATGGTTGGTCTGAAAGGTCTCGACCGTGGTGTCCAGCTCCTTGCCCAGGGCGCGCAGCTGGTCGTCGATCTCGGCCAGGGTGATGGTGCCGTACTGCTTTGGATCGCGCTTGCCGAACATGTTGTGATTGATGCCGTGGAGCATGAGCACTTTCATCGGTTTACCTTTTTTGCAGGATCAATGCGGTTGAAATCGATCGACACCGCAGGTCTCAAGGACAGGATTATTCTTGTCGCGGCGTGGGTGTGTCGATCCGAAAGACGCCGCCCCCATCAGCGGTGGGCGCCCGAGGCAAACTTGTAGCCGAGGCGGCGTTGTCTTTCAACTGAATATTTTTTCGTGGCGCGCTTGAACTACCATGGCCTACAGTCCGCCAAACAGAAGTACGGCTCGTCTGTCTCGGGCCCGGCGTTTGGCGTGCGGCGTGCGGCGTGCGACGTATAGTTAAGTTATCGCCACTGGCTGTATGTTCCCGACAATCGCCCCGCGAGGAGAGCCACCCGACGATGTGGATTGTGCTTGCGCTGTTGGTCGTCCTGCTGATGCTCGGCGGCGCCGCGATTTACCTGCTGCATGCTCGGCGTGTGCCCGTGTCTTTGGGGCAGGGCACGCTGGCTCATCGAGAGCTTGGCAGCGCGCCGCTCGCGCGCCATTACGACACCTACGTCCCACGCGAACTGGTCCCGGACGCTCCGCTGGTGATTGCGCTGCATGGCGAGAGACAAGATCCTGCAGCGATGCGCGGGTTGATCGGCCAGGCGCTGGAGCAGCAGGCGCGCGTATGCGGCTTCGCGGTGGCCTATCCGGCCGCCCAGCCAGCCGGGTGGGGCAGTGGCAGCCCCGAGGACATAGCGTTTATTCAGGCCATGATCGAGGCAATGGCTGTCGAGCATGCAATCGATGTCGAGCGGGTCTATGTACTGGGTTATGGCAGCGGCGGCCAGATGGTCTATCGGCTGGCACTGGCAGTGCCACAGCAGCTGGCCGGTGCCGCCGCGATCGCCGCCAGTTTGCCGATCGGTGACGCCCCCGGGCCGGCAGCGGGCGGCGTGGCAGTGCCGATGCTGATCATCAACGGGACGGCTGACCGGCTCAATCCGTTCGAGGGCGGCAGCGGAAGCTGGTTCGGCCTGGCCCGGTGCGACGCGGTGCGCTCATCGATGGCGACCGCAGAATTTTTCGCGCAGCGGGCGGGTGCTCGGTTGCAGCAGGACGACACCGTGTCGGCTCACCAATTGCCGAAACTGGCGCCCATGCGCAGCCTGTGGCGCAATCCCCAAGGCGTCACGGTGGTGTTGTATGCGCTCAAGGGTGGCGGCCATGTGGTGCATCAACCCTATGTGCGGCAACCTCGCTGGCTGGGCGCGATGAATCCGGGGTTCGATGTGGCGGCCCAGGCCTGTCTGTTCTGGCAGCTCTAGCGAGCAGGGGTGCGGGTTCAGCCGTCTGCGGGTTCGCCGCTGGAGGCACCGGGCCGTTCGCCTTCGAGCAATTGGCGCTTGCGCTCCACGCCCCAGCGATAGCCCGAGAGCCCGCCGTCACTGCGTACCACGCGATGGCAGGGGATCGCCACGGCCAGCGTGTTGGCGCCGCAGGCCTGGGCCACTGCGCGGTAGGCGTGGGGTGCGCCGATCTGCGCGGCAATCTGCGCATAGCTGGCAGTGCTGCCCACCGGGATGGTGCGCAGTGCCTGCCAGACGCGCTCCTGAAAGGCGGTGCCGCGGATATCCAGCGGCAGGTCGAGGCCCAGCGCCGGGGCCTCGATAAAGCCCACCACCTGTGCGACCAACTGTTCGAAATCGCCGTCGCCACCGATGAACTCGGCATTGGCGAATTGCCGTTGGAGCTCTTGCAGCAGTTGATCGGGATCGTCGCCCAACAGGATGGCGCAGATACCCCGGTTGCTTTGCGCCACCAGAATCGAACCCAGTGAGCATTCACCCACGGCGAAGCGAATGCGGTTGTTGTGGCCGCGGCCGCGAAAGTCTGCGGGCTTCATGCCAAGCAGGCCGGTGGCGGCCTCGTAGAAGCGACCATTGGAGTTGAAGCCTGCGTCGTAGAAGGCCTCGGTGATCGAGCCGCCCTGAGTCAGCGCCGTGCGCAGCTTGCGTGCCCGGTGCGCAGCGCCGTAGGCCTTGGGTGTGAGTCCGGTGGCGGCCTTGAACTGGCGATGAAAGTGGAACGCACTGAGCCCCACGGCGTCCGCCACCTCGTTGAGGCTCGGCAGGGTGTCGGCCTGTTCGATCAGTTGGCAGGCGCGGGTGATGCGCTCGGCATTCGGGGTGGTGGATGCGGGTTTCATATCGGACTCGACGTTCAGGCGATGAGCTCACTATAAAGCCCTGCAAGATCGATAAAACTCCGAGTCTTGCTCTTGGCCCTGTAGCGAGGGTCTCGCACTAGGAAGGGACGGGTCAGCCTCCATGGTGGTTGTCTGGAAATCTGTCCAGAGTAAGCCCCTTCGCTACAGGCAATCGGTAGGGAAAATCAGAAGTTCATGCTGTAGAACAGCGAGTACGACTCGATCCCCTCGTTAGGCTCGCTGAGCCCGGCGTTGGAATAGTGAATGACGCGCACACCGAAGCGGTGCACCTGGGCGATCTTCAGGCCCACCCCCAGGCGGTCCTCGAAGTTGAATGAGGAGCCCAGATCGCGACTGCCCACATGGGTGCCGCTGAAACCGGCGATGCCGACGCCGGCTTCGAGGTAGGGCACCACAGTGCCACCGCCAAACTCATAGACGAACACCGGTGCAAAAGAAATCGACTGCCGCGCGCTGGTGTGTTCACCCGCTTCCCAGTAGGTGAAGCCCAGGTCCCAGTAACCGGTGAGGTGGCCCACCGAGGACTGCAGCCAGGTCTTGTCCCAATCCAGCCCCAGGCCGACTCGGTAGGTCATGTCGCTCTGACCGGTCATGCCGACTGCGCCGCTGATCGTGGCTGCCTGGGCGCTGCCGGCCATGGCAGCTACCAGACACCCCATCGCACATTTGATTGCGAGACTACGCTTCAACCCCATTTTTCAAGCTCCATCTGGTTTGTTTTTTTATGACGTACTGTCCAGGTTTCACCGTCGCTTGCACAACGCCTTGATAGAGGCCTCCAAAGGCGGCCCTCCAGGCTTTTGTAACATCAACTTTACAAGCCAGTGTTCGCTAATGACCTTAGGTCATTGCGTAAAGTTCTACAGGTTCATTACGCTTTTTTCACCGATTTTTCAGATGCCATTCACGTCTGTCCTTTGGCATGTATGCCGCTAGCCACGGGGTGTGCGTCGCGGTCTGGAAACGACCGATTCGATATTTTTGCGCCCGATCAGCAGCTTAGGCGAGGAGGTGGGCGCCAAGTCGGGTTCTGCGGTCAGCCATTTGTACATCACCAGGCAATCCACTAACCCGTGTAGAGCGTGGCGATAGGCTTTGGGCAAGCGTCCGACCACCTCGAACCCGAGTTTCTGCCACAAGGCTACTGCCACTTCGTTGCTGGCGACCACCGAGTTGAACTGCATGGCCAAAAATCCGTTATCGCGCGCCAGCTGCTGGGAGTGCTCGCACATCAGCCGTGCTACGCCTTTGCCACGCGCCGCCTCGGTGACCATGTAGCCGCAGTTGCTGACATGGCTGCCGGGCCCGGCGGCATTGGCCTTGAGGTAGTAACTGCCGAGCAACTGGCCATCTGCCTCGGCCACCAGAGCGTGCAAGGGCAGTTCAAGCCACAGATAGCGGGCTTGCTCGAAGGTCAGGGCCGGGTCGTAGGCATAGGTTTGCCGGGCCTCGGCGACGGCCTGGAAGGTCGGCCAGAAGCGCTCGAAATCGGCGGCGGTCATGGGGCGGATGTCGATCATAAAGTCCTCGGAGGGCAAGCTGCGCAGCAGTCTAGCAGCCTGTCCTGGCTATTGCCTGGGGTGGCGCGGCAGCAACACATGCGGCAACCTGTCGCAACCGTTTGGCGCCAAACGGCCGGTCCTTAGCCAGGGGATTATTGTCCCGTGCACGGCACCGGCGTAGAATGCGCCGCATCTGGCCGTACCTCTCGTACCGAAAAACCATACCGATAAAAATTCTGCTCATTGCTGCTTCGTTCAAGGGATTCCCTTCGAGCGGGGTTTTCGTGCGTGGATTTTCTGTAGGGGCGGGTTTACCGGTTCTTGCGTGCAGCTCACGGCCGTTGCGGGCGCAAGGCACCATGAGGTTTGACGGACACTCGATGAATACATCCACGAGCACTCAGGCTGGCAGCTGGTTGAGCGTTATCGCTCTGGCTCTTGCCGCCTTCATCTTCAATACCACCGAATTCGTGCCGGTCGGCCTGTTGAGCGCGATCGGCCACAGCTTTTCGATGACCACTGCCCAGGTCGGGCTGATGCTCACTGTGTATGCGTGGGTGGTGACCTTGCTGTCGCTGCCGATGATGCTGCTGACCCGCAATATCGAACGGCGCACCTTGCTGGTAGCCGTGTTCGTGGTGTTTATCGCCAGCCACATTCTGTCCGGCATGGCTAACAGCTTTGCTGTGTTGCTGATCAGCCGCATCGGTATCGCCGTTGCCCACGCGGTGTTCTGGTCGATCACCGCGTCGCTGGCGGTGCGTGTAGCGCCGGCGGGCAAACAAGTGCAGGCGCTGGGGCTGCTGGCCACCGGCACGTCGCTGGCAATGGTGCTGGGCATCCCGATCGGGCGTATCGTCGGTGAAGCGCTGGGCTGGCGTACGACCTTCCTGGCGATCGCCGGGGTGGCGGCGCTGACCGTGCTGTGGCTGGCCAAGACGCTGCCGTTGCTGCCGAGCCAGAACTCGGGTTCGCTGCGCAGCTTGCCGATTCTGTTCAAGCGCCCGGCGCTGGTGTCGCTGTATGTGCTGACGGCGTTGGTGGTCACCGCGCACTTTACGGCCTACAGCTATATCGAACCCTTCGCGCAAGGGGTGGCGCGCTTGAGCGGCGACATGACCACCGTGCTGTTGCTGTTGTTCGGCGGCGCCGGAGTCATCGGTTCGCTGTTGTTCAGCCTGTACAGCAGCCGCTTCCCGCGGGGATTCCTGATCGCGTCGGTGGCGGTGCTGGGGCTGTGCCTGATGTTGCTGTTGCCGTTCTCTCTGAACGCTTCGCACCTGGGCGCCTTGAGTGTGATCTGGGGCGCGGCGATCATGTGCTTCGGCCTGGTGATGCAGTCCAAGGTCATCAGCCTGGCGCCAGATGCCACCGACGTGGCCATGGCCTTGCATTCCGGGATCTACAACATCGGTATCGGCGGCGGGGCGCTGCTGGGCAGCGTGGTGATGAGTCAGTTGGGCACATCGAACATCGGGCTGGTGGGCGGCATGCTGGCGGTCAGTGGCTTGTTGGTGTGCTGCTTCACGACCTATCGGTTCGCCAAGCCAGAAAATTCAGATGCTCTGGAAGATTGAACTGACACACTGAACGCTTGCAGCTTGCAGCTGTGGGAGCGGGTGGAGCCCGCTCCCCCAAGGTCAGGTCACTACGCGGTAGCACGGCTCGTACGCCGCGCCACCAGGCAGCTTCATCCGGTGTTGCGCCACGAACGCCTGCAGCAGTTTGTCCAGCGGCTGCATGATCGAGGCATCGCCGTGGATCTCGTAGGGGCCATGCTCCTCGATCAGGCGAATGCCCTTGTCCTTGACGTTGCCGGCCACGATCCCGGAAAACGCCCGGCGCAGGTTGGCGGCAAGTTCATGGGCCGGCAGGTCCTTGCGCAATTGCAGGCTGGCCATGTTGGCGTGGGTCGGATCGAACGGCCGCTGGAAGCTCTCCTCGATGCGCAACAGCCAGTTGAAATGGAAGGCGTCGTTGCGCTCGCGGCGGAACAGCCGCACATCCTTCAGGCCCGAGGCCATCTGCCGCGCGACTTCGACCGGATCGTCAATGATGATCTGGTAATGCTTGTGCGCCGCTTCACCCAGGGTAGCGCCGACGAAGGCGTGCAGTTGCTCGAGATACGGCGCCGCGCTTTTGGGCCCGGTGAGGATGACCGGGAAGGGCAGGTCGTGGTTGTCCGGGTGCATGAGGATGCCCAGCAGGTAGAGAAATTCCTCCGCCGTACCGGCGCCGCCCGGGAAGATGATGATGCCGTGGCCGACGCGCACGAAGGCTTCGAGGCGTTTTTCGATGTCCGGCAGGATCACCAGTTCGTTGACGATCGGGTTGGGCGCTTCGGCGGCGATGATGCCGGGTTCGGTCAGCCCCAGATAGCGGCCGCCTTCCAGGCGCTGCTTGGCATGGGCGATGGTGGCGCCCTTCATCGGGCCTTTCATCACGCCAGGGCCGCAGCCAGTGCAGATGTCGAGCTTGCGCAGGCCCAGCTCGTGACCGACGCGCTTGGTGTATTTGTACTCGTCCGAGTTGATCGAGTGACCGCCCCAGCACACCACCATCTTGGGCTCGACGCCGGCGCGCAGGGTGCGAGCGTTGCGCAGCAAATGGAAGACGTAGTCGGTGATGCCCTGGGAGTTGCTGAGGTCGATGCGTTGGCTTTCGAGCTCGCTTTCGGTGTAGACGATGTCGCGCAGGGCACTGAAGAGCATTTCACGGGTGCTGGCGATCATTTCGCCATCGACGAAAGCGTCGGCGGGCGCGTTCAGCAGTTCGAGGCGTACGCCGCGGTCCTGCTGGTGAATGCGGACTTCGAAGTTCTTGTAGGCTTCGAGGATGGTCTTGGCGTTGTCGACATGGGCGCCGGTATTGAGGATGGCCAGGGCGCACTGGCGAAAAAGGGTGTAGGTGCTGCCCGAACCGGCAGCGCTGAGCTGCTGCACTTCGCGTTGGGACAGGGTCTCCAGGCTGCCCTTGGGGCTGACCGAGGCATTGATGACGTGTCTTTGAGCCATACTCTGATTCCTTGAATCGACAGCTGCAGGCCACTGCGGCCCGCAAGCATCAGGCGGTGTTGCGGTTGGGCGCGACGCGAGCATTTCCTTATGGGTAATAAGCGGTTAGCGATTTATTTGACCCTAGCATAACCAAAACGTCAGAGCAGCTGTCGAGGAAAATTGGCGGGCAGGTTTCATCTCTTGAATTAGCGGTGATGCGGCTGGCCCGCGAAGGGCCCCTCCCGGCCGATACACAGCATCAACCCCCAAACTGCCCATACTCGGCGCGCTTGCGGCCATTGTGCTTGGCCAGATACAGCAACTCGTCGACCTTCTCGACAAAACTCAGCGCGTGGGCCTGCTGCCCCGGGATCATGGTCCCCACCCCGAGGCTGACCGTCAGCCAGGTCGATACCTGCGAGCGCTCGTGGGGGATCTGCGCCTGGCGAATCAACTGCTGGCACTTGTTGGCCACTTCGCGGGCCGAGGCGGCATCGGTCTCGGGCAGTACCCAGATGAACTCCTCACCGCCCATGCGGGCGATGAAATCCAGCGGTCGATTGGCCGCCAGGCTGAGGCTCTGGGCGACGCGCTTGAGGCATTCGTCACCCTTCATGTGGCCGTAGCAATCGTTGTACTGCTTGAAGTAATCGATGTCCGCGAGAATCAGCGAAATCGGCTTCTGGCTGCGTTGCGCCTGTGCCCATTCGCGCTCCAGCACCTTGTCGAGCATGCGCCGGTTGGCGATGCCGGTCAGACCATCGCTGAAGGAGAACTCCTCCAGTTGTTTTTGCAGCTGGAGCAGATGCTCCTCGGTGGCCTTGCGCTCGCTGATATCGAACATGAAACCCACCAACGCCTCGACCTTGCCGTCCTTGCGGATCACGTGGACCACGTCGCGGATCCAGACATACCCGCCGTCCTTGGTCAGCGCTCGATAGTCGGCCTCATGATCGACGCCGGCCTGGGACTGCGTCACGCAGAACTCCACCACATAATCGCGATCATCCGGGTGCATGCGCTCGACCCAGTCGTTGATGCCCACCCAGCTTTGTGGCGTCCAGCCCAGCAGCGCCTCGATCTGCGGGCCGACGTAGGTAAAGGTCATGGTGTCCCAGTCGATGCGCCAGGGAATGGCCTTGGTGGATTCGAGCAGGGTCTTGTAGACGTCGCTTTCAGGTTCGAGAGGGAAGTTGGGCATGGGGAGGCTTCGAATAAAGAGATGGGCGGTGCTCGATAGCATGTTGCCACTAGCGCGGATTTGCGCAAGGCCCGTGCGTGGCAACGGACGAACGGCCAGGCGCGCAGCTCGCGCCGATGAAAGTTGCTCATGTGGCGACGCACCTGCTGAAACCGGCGTCCGAATGCAGTATTGTTACAGCCATTGTCAATAATCAGCGGCCTGAAAGGTTCAGGCGGTCGTTCAAAGCGTAGAGGGTGTCATGGGTCACGAAAGCCTTAACTGGGACAAACTGGGGTTCGATTACATCAAGACCGATTTGCGCTATTTGTCTAACTGGAAGGACGGTGACTGGCAGCCAGGCACCCTGACCGAAGACAATGTGCTGCACATCAGCGAAGGTTCCACCGCCCTGCATTACGGCCAGCAGTGCTTTGAAGGCCTCAAGGCCTATCGCTGCAAGGACGGTTCGATCAACCTGTTCCGCCCGGATCAGAACGCCTTGCGCATGGCGCGCAGCTGCCATCGCACGTTGATGCCGCACGTGCCGACCGAGATGTTCATCGATGCCTGCAAGCAGGTGGTCAAGGCCAACGAACGCTTCATCCCGCCCTATGGCAGCGGTGGCGCCCTGTACCTGCGCCCGTTCGTGATCGGCGTGGGCGACAACATCGGCGTGCGTACCGCCCCTGAATTCATCTTCTCGGTGTTCTGCATCCCGGTCGGTCCTTACTTCAAGGGCGGCATGAAGCCGCACAACTTCCAGATCTCCAGCTACGACCGTGCAGCCCCCAACGGCACCGGTGCCGCCAAGGTAGGTGGCAACTACGCCGCCAGCCTGCAACCGGGTGCGGCTGCCAAGAGCGCCGGCTTTGCCGATTGCATCTACCTCGATCCGCAAACCCACACCAAGATCGAAGAGGTCGGTTCGGCCAACTTCTTCGGCATCACCGCCAACAACGAGTTCGTCACGCCGAAATCGCCGTCGGTGTTGCCGGGCATCACCCGCCTGTCGCTGATCGAGCTGGCGCAAACGCGCCTGGGCCTGACCGTGATCGAAGGGGACGTGTTCATCGACAAGATCGACCAGTTCGTCGAAGCTGGCGCGTGCGGCACCGCCGCGGTGATCTCGCCGATCGGCGGCATCGAATACGACGGCAAGATGCACGTGTTCTACAGCGAGACCGAAGTCGGCCCGGTGACCCAGCGTCTGTACAACGAGCTGACCGGCGTGCAGGCCGGTGACATCGAAGGCCCGGCGGGCTGGATCGTCAAGGTGTAAGACCCAACTGCAGGACGACGACCCATCCACGGCGCACGCGGTGGATGGGTTTTTTTATGGCAGGCTCGTTATCGCGCCGGTTCATCCGCGCTTGCGAATGATCATGCGCTGGATGCGCTTGCCGGACGCTTCGCTCAGGTCTTCGCGATCCAGCAGCACCCGGTGGCCGAGGCATTCCTGGAGGATCAGCGATTTATCGAAGGCCGAATACAGGCGACGATGCTGATCGCGCTTGGCGCTGCCTTTCATCACGCGCCAACTGATATAGAGCACGCCGCCCGGCACCAGCAGGTCGAGCATGCGCGCCACCGAGGGGCGGATCAGGCGCAGGTCAAGGTGCATGATCACCGACTCGCAGAGGATGTTCTGGAAGCGTTCGCTGACAATGTTGGCCAGATCCGGCAGCGAGGACAGCTCGAAACGCAGGTTCGGGTAGCGATAGCGGGCGTGGTCGAGCAACAGGTCGCTGGCGTCATAACCCACGGTGTCGAAACCGGCGTTGTTGAGCCATGCCACGTCACGCCCGGCGCCGCAGCCGATATCGGCAGTGAGGCCAGGAGTGAAGAAGGTGTTCAGCAGGGTGTAGAGATCGCTGGGTTGCGGTTGCTCGTGCCAGTGCTGGGCGAAGGGCTTGGCGTAGACGTTATACGCGTTGAGGGTGTCGACATCCATGGCACATCTCCAAACAGGCTTTGGACTAAAGCCTGTTGCTGAATGTGCCAGTATTCCCCCGGCGACTGCAAGGGGGATTCGGGTTTCAGCTTTGATACTCGAGTGTTCTCAAGGGGTCATTTGCATCGATACACAACGCACCTCAGAACTTCGACGCAAAAAACATCCGAATCCCATCCAGCAAACGATGCAACCAGCCACCCTGAGGCGTGTCGGCCAAGGTCACCAGTGGCCGCGATACCAGCTTGTCGGTGCCATCGAACACGTCATAGCTGCCGACCACCGTGCCCACCGGCAATGGCGCGACCAGGTCCGGGTTGAGGTTGACGTGCGCGTTGAAATTCTGATGGCTGCGGCGCGGCAGGGTCAGCACCAAGTCGCTGGCCAGGCCGACCGGGACGGTATCGGCGGCGCCTTTCCACACATGCGGCTGTGCAAGCACCGCCCGGCCGTTCTGCAACTTGGCGTTTTCATAGAAACGGAAGCCGTAGGTCAGCAAGGTTTCGGTGTCCGAGGCTCGGTTGGCCATGCTGGTGGAGCCGAACACCGCCGTGATCAGGCGCTCGCCATTGCGCACCGCCGAGGTCACCATGCAGTAGCCGGCGGCGTCGGTGTGGCCGGTCTTGAGGCCGTCGACCGAGGCGTCGCGCCATAGCAGCAGGTTGCGGTTCGGCTGGCGAATCCCGCCCCAGGTGAAGTACTTGTTGGCGTACAGCGGGTAGTAGGCGGGTTCGTCGTGAATGATCGACTGAGCCAGCACCGCCATGTCGTGGGCCGACGAGTAGTGGTCGTCGATCGGCAGGCCGGTGGGGTTCATGAAGTGGGAGTTGGTCATGCCCAGCTTCTGCGCGGTCTGGTTCATCATCCCGGCGAAAGCGTCTTCGCTGCCGGCGATGCGTTCGGAGAGCGCCACGGCGGCATCGTTGCCGGAATCGATCACCACGCCGTGCATCAAGTCGTCGACGCTGATCTGGCTGTTGGGGGTGATGAACATCCGCGAGCCGCCAGTGCGCCAGGCGTTATCGCTGATGGTGACCTTGTCGTCAGGCTTGAGACGTCCGGCCATGAGTTCATGGGTGGTGATGTACACCGTCATCAACTTGGTAAGGCTGGCCGGTGGCAGGCGCTCGTCGGGGTTCTGGCTGCTGATGATGGTGCCGGTGGTGGCGTCCATCATTACCCAGGACCGCGCGCCCAGTTGCGGCGGTGCAGGAATCATCGGCTCGGCGCTGCGCAGGGTTGCGGAGACGGGGCCGTCGGCAAGGGCCAAAGGTGTGATGGCGGCACAGGCGAGGGCGAGGGGCAACGGCAGCAAGCGAAAGGTCACGGACGGCGGGCCTTGAGTGAATATGAAAAAAAGGTCGCACACGGTAGGCCAGAGCCAGCGGCCGCTCAACGGGGGCGAGATTAAATAAAAGTTACTGGACGCGATGCAGCGCTTGAGTCATGCGGCCTGCAGCCGATAGCCGCCGTCGCGCAAGGTCAGCAGGGTCGGTGCGCCGGGGCCGACGAGCTTGCGGCGCAGGCGATCGATGTGCACTTCGATGATCTGGTTGCCGGGGTCGAAGGGGTAGCCCCACACCTGTTCGAACAGCATGGTGCTGGTCACCCGCTGGCCGATATTACGCAGCAGAAACGCCAGCAGCTTGACCTCCGAGGGCAGCAGTTCCAGCGCCTGACCATCGCGCGTGACCCGCTGGGTATCGAGTTCCAGATGCAAGGGCCCGCTGACCAGCGATGCAGACAGGTTCGCATCCTCGCCACGGCGCTGCAGCATGGCCAGCCGCGCTGCCAGTTCGCCACTGGTGAAAGGTTTGGTCAGGTAGTCGTCGCCGCTGCTGCGCAGGTGCTCGACGCTGGCGTCTACCCCGGCGGGCACGCTGAGCATCAGGATCGGCGTGTGGATATGCTGCTCGCGCAGGGTGGCGACGATGGTCAGGCCGTCGATGTCGGATAATCGCCGGGCCAGGATGATGCTGTCGTACCGGCCCGCTACGGCCATGGCCAGGCCGGTAGAGCCGTTGTCGGCCCATTGCACGCTGAACCCGTGCCCCTTGAGCTCCGCCATCACGGCCTGGGCCGTGACTTCATCCTGTTCGATTACCAGCACATACTTCATTGACGGCTCCGCTGCGTATCGGGCCGAAGGAACAGCCGTTCGGCCGGGCACACCTGGCGATATACCCTGTTCTCAGCCTAAGGGCGGTGCGTGGCGGCGGTAAATTAACTAATGTTTAATGCCCTTGCCCCTGTATGCGCGGCCTGCGGTCCGTTATGCGCAGTTGTGCATTGGCGGCTTTGCCTATAGCGTCTGTGATCCACGGGCGATACGACTGGAGTGGTAGATGAAGCTGTTCAGCCGTCTGACGTTACTGGTGACTTCGATGCTTGCCGTGTTGCTGCTGAGCCCCGCAGCACTGGCCGGCTGGCACACCGCGCTGGCGAACGCCCACCTGCTGGGCGCCGGGGACTTTCGCAAATTCGGCTTTCTGGTCTATACCGCGCGACTGTATACCCCGGCCGACCATCTGGACGACAGCACTCCCTTCGCCCTTGAATTGACCTACCACAGGTCGATCAAGGGCGACGCCCTGGTGGACGCCAGCATCAATGAAATCAAGCGTATCCAAGGCAGCGCAGTCAGTGCCGAGCAGCTGCAACGCTGGCGTGAACAGATGCAGCAGTCGTTCGTCGACGTAGAGGAAGGCAGCCGACTGACCGGCGTGTTTCTGCCGGGGCAAGGTGCACAGTTCTACGTCGGCGACCAGCTCAAGAGCGAGATCAAGGACCTGACCTACGCCAAGGCGTTCTTCGCCATCTGGCTCGATCCGCGCAGCCGCGATCCGGATCTGCGCGCGCAGTTGCTGGGCACAAGCAAGAACTAGCTGCCGATTCATTAACATTCATGGAGCGTCTGGACATGTCATCCGAATCCATACCGCTGGCACTGCTGGTGCCCATGCCGGACACCGTGGTACAGCGACTGCAGCAGCGTTTCGAGGTATTGAACCCCGCTGCCGAGGCCCTGAGCGATGCTCAATCGGCCCGCGTACAGGCGGTACTGACCAACGGCTCGCGGGGCTTGAGTGCTGCCGAGATCGACGCCATTCCGGCGCTGCGGATCGCCAGTGCCATGGGCGCCGGTCACGAGAACATCGATCATCAGCATGCCGCTCAGCGCGGTATCGCGGTGACCCACGGTGGCGGTGCCAATGCCGATATCGTTGCCGACCACGCCATGGCGCTGTTGGGCGCAGTGGTGCGGCGCATTCCGCAGATGGATCGCCTGGCCCGGGCCGGCTGCGATCGCAACACCCTGCCCAGCGACCCCGGCTTGCACCGGCGCCGCCTCGGCCTGGTGGGCGCCGGCCATATCGGCCGCTGCCTGGCCAAGCGTGCGGGCGGCTACGACATGGACATCGGCTATCACAGCCGCAACCCGGTGACGGATTGGCCGCCGCGCTACTTCGCCGACCTGACGGCCCTGGCGCACTGGTGCGATTTTCTCGTAGTGGCGGTGCCCGGTGGCGCGGCGACCTTGCACCTGATCGACAGCTCGATCCTGCAAGCGCTGGGCCCTGAAGGCTACCTGGTGAACGTCGGCCGCGGCTCAGTGGTGGACACCACGGCATTGGCGACAGCGTTGCGCGAGGGCGTGATCGCCGGGGCAGCGCTGGATGTCTACGAAAGCGAGCCCGCTCGGCCCGAGGCGCTGTTGGAGTTCGAGAATCTGGTACTGACCCCGCACATCGCCGGCCGCTCCGATTCGGCCTGGGCCGGGCAGACGGAGCTGTTCATCGATAACGTCGAGCGTTATCTGGCAGGGCAGGCGATGGTCAATCCGGTGAGGTGATTCCCCATCAGGAGCAAGGATAGCTCCAAACGAATTTTTGGCGGAACTCTGAATTAACCGAATAGTCCGATATGCTTTTTAATTCTTGAATGCGATAAAAAAATTATTTTTAATAATAATTCACCTGTCATAAATTGCCTCCCGTCGCCAGCGGTCCACCGCAACGAGCCCATTAGGGGCTCAAGTCCATTCGGATGTACGGCAAGCCATCGCTTGCCTTCGAGCCCCAGCAGAAACTCAAGACTTTCATGTCTGCACTGGAATCGAGCATGAACACCTCTTCACAGCTGGCAATGGCCATTGCCCTCGGCATCGCCGCCCAACAAGCGGGCGCCGCCGGTTTCATCGACGACAGCAAGGCCACGCTGAGCCTCAAAAACCTCGACTTGTCCAACGACATTCGCGAGAGTCAAGGCAAGGTTGGCAACAGCGCCTACAGCGGCCAGGTACACAACTGGGGCCAGGCCTTCGTGCTCAAGGTGCAGTCTGGTTATACCGAAGGTGCCGTGGGCTTTGGCCTGGATGCGCTGGGCACCTATGCGGTGCGGCTGGACGGTGGCGGCAAAGTCGGCAAGGCCGGCGAGGACCGCAGCCCAGGCAACCTGTTTCCTACCGATGGGGGCCATGATGCCGACCAGTTCGGGCGTCTGGGGCTGACTGGCAAGGTGCGCTTCGCCAAGACCGAGGTCAAGACCGGCACCCTGATCCCTAACTTGCCGATCCTCGTGCCCAACGATGGCCGCCTGTTGCCGCAGACGTTCGAGGGTACGCAATTCATCAGCAAGGATATCGATCACCTGACCTTCACCGGCGGGCTGATCGAGCACGCTGTCGGCCGTGCTTCGACCAACAGCACCGGGCTCGCGGTCAGTGGCGGTACTCAGCAAAGCAACAAGTTCTGGTTCGCCGGTGGCGATTATGCCGTCACCAAGAGCCTCACCGCGCAGTACTACTACGCGAACCTTGAAGACTACTACACCCAGCACTTCGCCGGCCTGACCCACATCTGGGCCATCGACAAGAGCCAATCGTTCAAGACCGACCTGCGCTTCTTCCACACCGGTTCCGACGGCGCCAACGGCAGTGCTTCCGGGCGCGCCGAAGGCTACAAGACGAGCGGGTATGCACGCACCCCCGGCGAGATCCAGAACAACACCTGGAGCGCGTCGTTCACCTACGCGCTGGGCGGCCACAGCTTCATGGCCGGCCATCAGCGGGTCTCGGAAGGCAGCAACTTCGTGCAGCTCAACCAGGGCAGCCTGGTCAACGAAGGTGCCGGCGGCGGTACCACCTACCTGATCACCGACCGTTTGATCTCCAACTTCGCCCGTGCCGGGGAGAACACCAGCTTTGCCCAGTACATCTATGACTTCGCAGGCCTTGGGCTGCCGGGCCTGAAGTTCTCGACCATTTACCTCAATGGCCAGAACATCAAGGCGACGGCGGGCGGTGATCAGAACGAATGGGAGCGCGACATCGCTCTGGATTACGTGATCCAGGAAGGTACGTTCAAAGGCGTGGGCATCGGTGTGCGCAACGGTTCGTTCCGCACCAATGCGACAGGGGCCAGCGACATCGACCACAACCGCTTGATCCTCACCTATCAGCTGGCGTTGTTCTAGTAGACGGCGAGGGCGGGAGCGTGATTGCCGCCCACAGCCGGCGTGCTAACGAAACGCCGGCACGACCCGCTCAATGAACAACTTCAGGGATTTTTCTTTTCGGCGTGCGGCAGGCCGCTGTCGCACCAGAAGCCGAACGCGTCCACGCCCAGTCGTTGATGCCGGTATTGCCAGTGCAACATTCAGCGCGCGATACGCGGTTCCTTGAGCATCACCGGCGTGGCGATCTCGTGCACCTTGGCGTTGCCTTCCTGCTCGCCGCGCAGATAATCCAGCGCCACCTTGGCGGCCGCGCGCACGTGGTCGACCGATGCCTGGTGAGCGGCCAGGGCATCGCCGCTCTTGATCGCCGCGACGATGCGCTGCATCTCTTCGTTACTGGCGCTGCGGCGGTTTGCCTGGGACATCGACGTGGCCCGCAGGTAGCTGATGCGCGCCTGCAATTGGCGCAGCTGAGTGGCCGCGACCTTGTTGCCGGCGCCTTCGAGCAGCACATCGTAGAAACCCTGAACCGAATCCAGTACCGCTGGCAGCTCCTGCTCTTCAAGGGCCCTGCGATTGACCTCCAGGGCCTTCTCAAGGGCGCGGATGTCCTTGGCCTTGGCGTTGAGGGTGAACAGCTGCACGATCAAGCCCTCCAGCACACATTGCAGCTCATAGATGTCACAAGCGTCGGCCCAGGTGATGATCGCTACGCTCGGGCCCTTGGCGTCGGCGAATTCCACCAGGCCTTCGGACTCGAGGTGGCGTAGCGCTTCGCGTACTGACGTGCGGCTGACACCCAGACGTTCGCAGAGGTCGCGCTCTACCAGGCGGTCGCCGGGCAGCAGCTGGAAATTCATGATGGCGCCGCGCAGTTTGTCCAGGACGATTTCGCGCAGGGTGACGGGGTTGCGATGGACCTTGAAGCTATCGTCAAGTGGCAGGCGTTTCATCGGGTCCGCTCTGGTTGTGGCTGTGCTGGGCACGAAAGGCACCGAACGCCACTCAGGGCGCTCGGCATCGGGCAGTTTATCACGGGGGTAGGGGCGGGGCCTCAGCAGAACGCCGGCAGCGCGCCGAGCTTGCCACGGTGATAGATCATCGGTGTGACGGGTTCGTGCGGCAGGATCAGATTGGTCACCTTGCCGACCACGATGGCGTGATCGCCGCCCTCGTATTCGCGCCAAAGCTCGCACTCAATGATGGCCGTGGCGCCTTCCAGCAACGGATTACCCTGCTCGCTGAGTGTCCACTCGATTGCCTTGGCCTTGTCTTTGCCCTTGCTGGCAAAGGCGTAGGCGTGAGCCTGTTGCGGCCCGCTGAGCAAGTGAATGGCGAAGCGCTTGCTGGCGCGCAGCACAGGGTAAGTGTCGGAGCTGTAGCTGGGGCAGAACAGCACCAGGGCCGGGTCCAGCGACAGGGCGCTGAAAGCGCTGGCGGTGATGCCGACGATGCCGCCCTCGGCGTCCAGCGCGGTGACCACGGTCACGCCGGACGGAAACGAGGCCATCACTTCTTTATAAAGACTGGGGTCGATCATGATCAGGTACCTGTCAATGCATCACGAAGGGATCAGGCATGGGCGCCTGGATGAGGTTGATCCACACCGTTTTCAGTTCGGTGTAGGCCAGCACGGAATCGACTCGGCCATGTATATGGTCTGATGGTATACCATAAGTTTGACTGTGCAAACGCTATTTATCTTGGTCGGCGCTGTTTGCGAGGCAGGCGTTGCAGGTCGGAAAAACCTTGTGCTCGCCACGGATCCGGCTACCCTCCATGCCTCGCCCTCTATAGCCCATGGAATTGCCTTTGATCACGTTGCACCCCATCACCGATGCTGCACCGCCTGATGCGGTGAGCTGTACTACCTGCGCGGCCAAATGCTGCCGCCTGGAAGTGATGTTGATCACCGACACCGGGGTGCCGGAGCGCTTTATCGAGGTCGATGACTGGGGCTCGGAGACCATGGCGCGGCTCGACGATGGCTGGTGCGCGGCGCTCGACCGCCGCACCATGAGCTGCAGCATCTACCGTCAGCGGCCGCTGATCTGTCGGGAATTCGAGATGGGCGGCGACGATTGCCTTGAAGAGCGTGTGGCGCCTTGATGAATGTTTGCGTCAGGCGCTCATGGCGGCGCTGCAAGCGCGCGGCATGGGCGCTATGATCGGTGCACCCTCATAGCCCGAAGGCTCTATCCCGACATGAAACTGCTCATCGCTGCTCTGTCCCTGCTGTTTTCGCCTCTGCTGCTTGCTCAGCCCGCACTGCACGGCGACCTGCCGCTGCAATACCTCGAACAGCCCGGTAACGGCCAGCCCGACCAGCCGTTGGTGATCTTCCTGCATGGCTACGGCAGCAACGAAGCGGACCTGTTCGGCCTCAAGGACGATTTGCCCGAAGGCTATACCTACCTGTCGGTGCAGGCGCCGATGCAGATCAGCCAGGACGGCTACCAGTGGTTCACCCCCAAGGGTGAGGCGACCGAATACGATGGCCTGGGCGGCGACGTGAACAGCAGCGAAGCGCGTATCGCCGCGTTCATCAAAGCGGCTGTGGCCAAGTACCACACGCGTGCGGATCGGGTGACCCTGGTGGGCTTCAGTCAGGGCGCGATCATGAGCTATCAGGTCGCGCTGCATGATCCGCAAAGCATCGGCGCGATGGCGGCGCTAAGTGGCAAGTTGCTGCCACCCTTGCGGAACAAGATAAAGGCTGATCCGCAGTACGCCAAGGTGCGCTTCTTCATCGGCCATGGCACGGCGGATAACGTCCTGCCGGTGGCGAGTGCGACCCAGGCCGATGAGAGCCTGCGGGCGATTGGCATTACCCCGCAGATTCATCTGTATCCGGGATTGCGCCATTCGATCAGCGAGGCCGAGGTGAGTGATTTGCGGGATTGGTTGAAGGCTCGGTAGAGGGTAGGGCAAGCGCCCTTCGTTTATTTGCAACGAAGGGCGCTGCTGCTAGATTGGTCGATCCTTATGCATCGAACTCATCCGCTCCACCTCCCACGCCGTGAAGTACCCAACGAAGAGTTCAATATCTGGATATGCCGCTATTGGGAAAGAGTCACATCCGCCTCTTTCTCCCAATACAGGAAGTTTTGTAGCGGGCCAGGAACGAGTCGGTGAGCCAAGAAATTCCAAGGCTTGGGTTCTATTCCAAGTGCTGGAAATACCTAGCGGTGGTGGCGCGGAGTAGACCTGCATATCCCCAGGCCGGGCTTTTAGCTGGATGTGAACCTCGACGAACTTTGAGGTTTGAGCATCGAACATGAAATCAACGCCATTTTCTATTGAGTACGTATGCCAGAATGAATTGTCGTCGGTGGGGTCTTTCATTTGTGGCGTCAAACCCGGAACGTTAATGACCTCTGGTTCTGCTCTGCCTAATGTATTTAATATTTCGTTAAATTTTTCTGCGACCATTTATATATTTCAGCTTTTTTTCGATTTTGTGAGGGCTTTACTGGAATGGTCAGTGACGCGCACATGGCGAGAATGTTACGTAGATCCTGGGGATCAATTTTTCGCATAGATGTAACCGCAAGATAATGCGCTGGCATGATAGCTGGGCTTATGCAGCTCGACATCCTGTACTTCGTGGCGCTAGGTGCGTTCCTGTTCAGAGGTAGCCAATTCCTTCCCTAGACTAGGACGAAAACGCTGACGCCGCCCATGTAGATTGTCAATGGCGACGCCAGCATTACTAACAATCACGCCCAATCGTTAAAATATATATGAGGAGGTCAAACAGGGCGGTTCTTGTGCATTACACTGATTTGGTCAATATCTCCGGAGGTTGAATATCCGATGAACAGTTCAAGACGCTCGTGACCTGTCAGCGTAAATGAATCACAGCCGCCTACATCACCGATAGTTGGTATGTTATTGGCCGGCCAGGATTTCGTCGGTTGGCCAAGGATGGAATGGGCTTTTTCTCGATTCCAGTCCAGTGAGATGCCCAAGGGGAGGGCGCCTGTATACACGTGGCTTGCCATCGGGGACGGCCTAAGTAGAATATGCACCTTAATGAAGTGGAAAGTTTCTGAGTCGAAAACAAATTCTACACCCTTCTCCGGTTTGTAGTCGAAGAAGAAGGATTCATCCTCAGTTGGGTATTTCATATCAGGAAGTAGTCCCAGCTCAGCGATGACCTCTGCCTCGGGTTTGCCGAGAGCAGCTACTACCTTTTCAAAGTTCTGTTCAATCATTCGTAAAGGCCGTCCTTCCGGTTCATTTCGTGCAAAGCCTCAATTATGGCCGTGATTTGCTCGGTTGACATACCTGATTCGAGGAGCGCGGGTCGGTATGCGTTGATGTTGCTATTCACGGCTACCTCTAAGTTAGCACCATCGAGTGCCGATTTATCCTTGGTATTCCTTCCTCCATAAGTTTCGCTGTATCTCTGATGGATTTCCCTTGGGATAGCGACAGCGGCCCCTCTACTAACTAACTTCTTACGCACGTCAACTGGCATCAGAGGATTCGCTTCTAGGTAGTGGATCTCTAGTGCTTTGCCTGACGGAACATGGTCGATATCCAATCGATCTCCCTTACTGCGTTGCGCCAAATCTTTATACGGCCCGACCTCTCCGAGCTCCACTGGCGGCCGTTCAACCGCTAGATAAAGCGTAGGCAAGCCGGTGCTGGCAGGATAGCGAAGGATATACAGCTCGGCATCCAGCGCTTCGTAACCAGGGGTTACGTTCCCGGTCAGACCTTGCAGTTCCAAAGAAGGACCCGGCTAGACAGGCTTCAGCGGATCGGTGATAGGCAGTTCGGTGGAGGCATCACCGGGTTGCACTATCGGCGTGACGTGGATCAGCCGTGGCGGGGTATTGATCAACGCCTGATAGGCACCTGTCTGCGTGTTCAACGTCAGGTCGATCACCGGTGCCCGGAGCGGAAAGTCCTCGCGGCCAGCGACTACATTTATCCGTAAGCCATCGGCGTCACTGCGCAACGTAGCGGCGTATGGCAAGGTGACCGGTTGGCCGCTTTGCGCTGCCGCGTCCAAGGTGGCCGAATCTGGCGCAGGCAAGGTGTCCAGCGGCATCAGCAGCACGCTGCG
Source organism: Pseudomonas baltica (assembly GCF_031880315.1). Classification (NCBI taxonomy): domain Bacteria; kingdom Pseudomonadati; phylum Pseudomonadota; class Gammaproteobacteria; order Pseudomonadales; family Pseudomonadaceae; genus Pseudomonas; species Pseudomonas baltica. The sequence continues at coordinate 6,131,980 of NZ_CP134771.1, forward strand.
ACGCTCTCCATTGCCCAGGTTCGATGGCCAGAGCAGAGCGATAAAGCCCACCGCCAGGCCCGACAGCAACACCGTGGCCGATGAGGTTATCCCGAGCGCGATCTTGGAGAGTATGTCGATAGCCGTCCTGATGGCGGTCCGCAGCGATAGGGGATTACTGTCTAGGATCGATAGCGCTGAGCCTGCGGCTACCAGCGAGGGGGCTTGACCTTTGAGCTGCGGAATGTCGACAACCAAGGCGCCTGGTAGCGCCCGCCACGCATCGAGGCGCGCGTTAGCCGCGTTCAGAGCATCCTCTTGCGCCTGTGCCTTCAGGCGTCTCTCCAGTTCAGCTGCGGCAGCCTGCGCCTCCTCGCGAGCCTGCTGCTCCAGCTGTTCGCGCTTTGCTGTGGCTTGACGTTCCAGCTCAGCCGTCAACGCGGCTTGTTGAGCGTTATGTTCGGCCAGGCGCTGCTGGCTGGACGCCGTAGCAGTGCGGATTGCATCCAGCCTTACAGCCAACTCTTTCAGGTGGCGAATGCTTTCATTGCGCAGAACAGCTTCGCGAGCTTTGGAGAACGACGTATTCAGTCCCTTGTCGCGGTCGAGTTCTACGAACTGCAACAGTGCTTCCAGTTCTGGCTTACCTAACGGCGGATCGGTAAAAAGACTGTCCACGCCCGCTTGTAACGGCAACGGTGGCATGCCTGCCAGCAATGCCTCGATATGACCTTTTACCGCCGAAAGGTCATATCGAGGCATTGCTGGCAGGCATGCCACCGTTGCCATCTGACTGATAGGCGATTGGCTTCGGCTATCAGGGAGTCGATTACTACAAGCTTCGCGGCAATATGGCCTACTGGCGAGATGTCGACCAAAGGGGCGGTGTCCGCCACCCTGGTATCGATATCTGCCCGGGCAGTGGCAAGGATCTGCGGATTGGCTTGAGATACCCTTTGCTTCGAAGCCTGAAGCTGAGCGTCGACTTCCTTTTCATAGGCTTCAGGCTGAGGTGGTCCGTAGTCTTCGGGGAAAACCGGGATGGCGGTGGAAGACAGATATCCGGTTCCAAACACGTAACCGCCTGGCCTGCCGAGCGGGTGGTTCGCTTCCAGGAGCACACCATCATAGGTCGAGGTGATGTGAGATGAGTCGAGGTATACCGGCCCTTGCCGTGTGTTTCTGAGATGGTCATCCATGTCGCTGTCTCTTTGTCAGGAAAGGACAGCGTGACCGGTGGGGTGAAGCGGTTGTAGGTGGGGATGGATATTGAAGTTGTAAGAAAAGGAAGCCTGAACAGGGAGGCAGGCGCGTACGCCTTCAACAGCCTGGCTTGCGGCTTAAAGGGGCCAGCCAGCTGCTGCGAGGAGTGGCCGATATTATCGGGGGCAAGCCTCCTCGCTACAGTGTGATGCCGGTCAATGGGCCACTGGCTTGAACCCCGCCCGCCGCGCCAGCAGCACCGTTACCCAGACCACCGCCAGCAGCAGCGCCGCGACCCACGGCAGGCTGCGGGTGCCTTGGCCATGCAGCAACAAGCCCCCCACGATACCGCCACCAGCGATGCCCATGTTCCAGGTGGTCACCAGCATCGCCTGGGCGACGTCGGCGGCGCGTTCGCCGACCTTGGCGCAGGCCGTCTGCAGCAGCGTCGCGGCGCCGCCGAAGGCGAGGCCCCAGACCACCATCAGGGCGTACACCGCCGCCGCACTTTGGCTCCACAGCGCCAAGGCAACGCTGGCACCGATGAACATCAACGTCGTCACCAGGGTCAACTCGCGCAGCCAGCGATCGATCAGCATGCCGATCAGGGTGATACCGCCCAGCGCCGAGGCGCCGAATACCAGCAGAACGATGCCGACTTGCGCGTCCAGGCCCGATGGCACCAGCAGCGGGGCGATGTAGGTATAGAGAATGTTGTGCGCGAGGACAAACCCTAGAGTCGCCAACAGCACCGGCTTGACCCCGGCGATGCGCCACACCGAGCCCAGCGAAAAGGTCTCGGTGGCAGGTTGACCCGCGAAGTCCGGCACCTTGACCCGCACCCACAGCAACAACGCGAGGGTCATCACCGACATGCAGATAAACGTGGTCTGCCAGCCGGCGATGGTGCCCAGCAGCGTGCCGGCGGGAATGCCCAGGGTCAGCGCCAGCGGGGTGCCGACCATGGCCACTGCAATCGCCCGGCCCTTGAGTGGCGGCGCGACCATGCGCGCCGCATAGCCGGCCAACAACGCCCAGACCAACCCGGCAAACACCCCGGCGAAAAACCGTGCCACCAGTGTCAGCGGGTACCAGCTGGACAGTGCGGTGATGGTATTGACCACGGCAAAGCCGCCGATGGCGATCATCAACAGTGGCCGACGCCGCCAGCCTTGAGTCATCAAGGTCAGCGGTATGGCCGCCAGCAACGAACCCAGCGCATAGAGCGTCACCAGTTGCCCCACCAGCGCTTCGGAGACCTGCAAGCTCTTGCCCATCTGCGGCATCAGGCCGGCCGGCAGGGCTTCGGTGAGGATGGTGATGAATCCGGCCATGGCCAAGGCCAGCAGGCCGGTCCAAGGCAGACGAGTATCGGCGACGGGCTGTTCGACAGCGTCGCGGGGGAATTCCTGTGAAATGCTCATGGACGCAGTCCCTTGTCTTGAAGGTGGCCATCTTGACGGTTCGCGCGGTGAAGAAAAACAGGCCTGAGGTCCGCTCATTCCGGCCACCGGGGTCCGCAAACGACGCTGTCGCCAGGAGGCTTGCCCCCGGAAATAGGGCCTCCAGGCAGTTGCTGCCGATACGCCCTGTCGCGGGCGAGCCTCCTGGCTACGGGTGGCCGCCGGGCGGTACCCAGGGGCCACTAGCGGGGATCTTGAAATATCTGTTAACGTATTCGTCAATTAGATGGCGTGATTATTAAAAAATCTAAAAAAAGTCAATATTCTGTCTTTTGTCTGTTTAGCAAGGTGCACGGCGATGCTGACCAGGAGGTCGGAGCGCGCCTTTTATTGTTGTATGGGGAGGGATGCATGGAGATTTCACGCCGCAAGATTCTGGCGGGGATGGCGCTCACTGGCGTGCTGGCGCCTGCCGGCTATTTCGCCGCCAAACGTTACAAAGCCTACCGGGACAAGGACTTGACCCCGGACGCCCCCAAAGTCGAACTGGCCGACGCCAAGATGCAACATCTCAGCAGCCAGTTGCGCGGCATCTGGTTGCTGGACGTCAGCGGTATGCCGGCACTCGAAGGGCTGCCTGGCAGCGATGTACAGATGTTTCTGGACGTCGCCGAGCGCGGCCGCGGTTTATCCGGCTATGTCGATTCCGCCGCCAATCTGCGCACGCCCGCCGAACCACGCTACCGGATACTCGGCGACATGGTCGATGCGTCGGTGCAGGAAATCCGCTGGCGGCTGCTCGATCGCGAATCGCCGCGGCAGGTGGCGGCCTATGAGTTCGTCTCTCAACTGAATGAACAGTGGGCGAGCTTCGGGGTGGCCGATGCCGACACCATGACCGGCGAACTGCACACCCTGGACCCGAACAAGCCTTCGGTGGGTAAAGTGGCGAATTTCGTTGCGCGCAAGCAGCCGTTTCCGGAATCGCGCGAACGCTTGCCTGTCGCGCCCGGCTTGCTGGCCTGGGGCATCACCCCACAAAAACGCCTGGAGCACCAGTTGTGGCACTTTTCACGGGACAAATGGCATTTGTTGTCCGATGACCGTCGCGAGGCCTTGCGTGCCTTGGGCTGGCAACCTGGCCCGCGCAACGCCGAGCGCGATGCCCGAGGGCGCACCAAGGACCACAACGGCTCAGGCGAAGACTTCTTCTTCATGCATCGCTACATGCTGACCACCGCGCGCACCTACCAGGACCTGCCGTCCTGGCGGCATTTCCCGGTGCCGCCGCCGGCGGCCGTACAGGATTGGGTCGGCTTCGCACGTTTTTACGACAACCACGGCGGCTGCTGCGTGCCGCCGACCTGGCAGATCCCGGAAGACCAACCCTACAGCGTCGGCATGGGCCTGGTGAAGAGTCCGGAAACCTTCTACAGCAACTTTCAGGTCTGGGAGTCCCGTTATCGCGATCATCAATACCTGGCGAAGATGACCTTGGCGCAGTTCGGCTCCGAGCTGGAGCTGAGCCTGCACGACTGGCTGCACATGTGCTGGTCGAGCGTCCCGCGCAATCCTGCGACCGGCGAGCCGGTGCCGGCCGCGCGTGATCCGTCGGACTTCGCCGAGCACTGGTTCGCCCGCGACAACGATTTTCTGGGCGATCCGTTCTCTTCCCACCTCAATCCGACGTTCTGGCGCCTGCATGGCTGGATCGATGACCGCGTCGAGGACTGGTTCGATGCCCACGAGCGCGCCCATCCAGGTCAGGTAGTACGCCGCGAAGTGCGCGGCGTGCCGTGGTTCGCCACCGGGCCCTGGGTCACGGTGGACGAGCCCTGGCTGGGGTCGACGACCCATGGCTGCGGCGCTGAACTCACGGCCAGCAACGAAGCCGATGCCAGCGAGGTGGAGGTGATGAAGCTGGCATTGCATGTTGCCGCCGACGACAAGGATCACATAGGCGATGCGGTGTCCAGGGCGCCGCGCCGGCCCTACTATGCGCGGAGCTTGCCAACGGCCAAGGTATAATAGTGGCTAAAAGCTATTCTATGGCTGTAAGCCTTGATCTACGTGGTCTAAAGCTTAAGCTCTAATGATGAGCTGCTCTTGTATAGTTCTCATGTACAGGTATCGTACAACGTACTGGCACCCGGTCCGACGTGGTGCCTGTCCGGGAGCGAGCAACATGTTTTTCGCCAATAACAAGCAAGGCATGATTGACCTCAAGCGCGAGATGGCGATGCAACGCAGTCTGCTGCAGGCCATCGATCGCGCTATGGCAGTCATCGAGTTCGACGTGGACGGTCGGATTCTTCAAGCCAACGGTAATTTTCTCAAGACCATGGGCTACAGCGCCGACCAGGTGAACGGACAACACCATCGGATGTTCTGCGAGCCGCAATACGCCAACAGCCCTGAATACCGTCGTTTGTGGACGCGCATGGCCGCCGGCGAATTTGTCGCTGGTACCTTCGAGCGCATCGACGCCAAAGGGCGCAAGGTGTGGCTCGAAGCGAGCTACAACCCGGTGCTGGACGATACCGGGCGAGTCTGCAAGGTGGTCAAGTACGCCACCGACGTGACCGCGCGTATCGAGGCCGAACATGAGGCAGAAGCCAAGCTCAAAGCCATCGATCGGGCCATGGCGGTCATCGAGTTCAACCTCGACGGCACGGTGATCACGGCCAACGACAATTTTCTGCGGACCATGGGCTACGGCCTCAAGGATATTCAGGGCAAGCACCACCGGACTTTCTGCGCGCCGGAGCTGGCGGCCAGCAAGGCGTATCAGGATTTCTGGAAGCGCCTGAACCAGGGCGAGCTGTTCAGCGGCCAGTTCGAGCGCCGCAACCGCCAGGGCCAGGCGGTATGGCTGGAAGCCAACTACAACCCGGTGTACGACCCCAGCGGTCGGCTCGACAAGATCGTCAAGTTCGCCACCGATATCACCGCCCAGGTTATCCGTCACGATCAGGACTCCCACAGCGCGTCCCAGGCCTGGCGGATTTCGGTAGAGACGCAAAAAGTCGCGGAGCAGGGCACCGCGGTGATCCGTCAGGCGGCGCAGGAGATGCGCAATATCGCCAGTGATATCGATACCTCGTCGGGGATGCTCGATGCGCTGGGGCAGTTGTCCGAGCAGATCAGCACCATCGTCGGGACCATCCGCAGCATCGCCGACCAGACCAACCTGCTGGCCCTCAACGCCGCGATCGAGGCTGCGCGGGCAGGTGACCAGGGCCGTGGCTTCGCCGTGGTCGCCGACGAAGTGCGGCAACTGGCAGGACGTACCGCCGGGTCCACGGCAGAGGTGTCGACCATGGTCGAGAGCATCCAGCGCGAAACTCGCCAGACCATCAACAGCATGGGCGCGACCCGTGAACGCGCTGGCAACAGCGTGCTGCTGGCGGACCAGGCGGCGGATGTGATCCTGAAAATCTTCGAGGGCACCGGGCAGGCGGTGGATGCGGTGAGCATGTTTGCCAATGATCGCAAGGTCAGCAGCTGATCGTCCGGTAATGGCGTTGTGGCGATTGCTCCCTTCGCCAGCGGGCTGTACTCCCACAGGGCTGGTCGAACTATCGTCATGCACCGGTGGGAGCGGGATTGCGCGTTCGGCGGCGAAGGGGCCGGCACAGCCCCCACGCTTGGGTCAGGCTCTGCACATACAGTAAGCTTGCGCGGTTAACCCTCGCACAAGGCTTGAACCCATGGATCTGCGTCAACTGGAAGCCTTCGCGGCGGTCATGTCAGCGGGCAGCGTCACCGCCGCCGGGAAGATGCTCGGGCGCTCCCAGCCCTCGGTCACGCGAATGATCCAGGAGCTGGAGCAGGAGCTGGGGTTCGCCTTGTTCGAGCGCAGCGGCCCGAAGGTCTCGCCCACGCAAAAAGCTTTCATGATGTACGCCGAGGTCGAGAGCGCGCTGTTGGGCATCCGTAATATCCGCCAGCGTGCCGAGCACATCGCCCTCGACGAGAATCGCCATGTCAAGCTGGTCGGCATTCCGGCTCTGGCTGCCGGCTTGTTGCCTGCGGCCCTGGCGCGCCTGCCCCAGGCGTTGCGCCCCTACGACATTCAGCTGCACAGCATGTCCCCGGAAAACGTCGTCCAGGCCGTGCTGTCGAAAACCGTCGACCTGGGGGCCGTCAGCCTGCCGCTGGAGCATCGCGGCCTGGATATCCACTGGATCGGCGAGGCGCCCTGCGTCGCGGTGCTGGCCGCCGATTCGCCTCTGGCTGCCCACAACACCTTGAGCATGGCATTGCTGGCCGAGCAGACGCTGATCAGCATGTCCAATCCCTACCGGTTTCGCCGGCGCATCGACAAGGCCTTCCAAGGTGCCCGCGACACCCCCCCTCATATGCTCGACACCAACACTTCGCTGATCGCCATGCAGATGGCCCGCGCCGGCCTGGGAGTGGCCCTGGTCGACCCATTCACTGCCCATGGTGTGCCAGTCGAAGGCCTGGTGGTACGTGCGATCGACTGCCATATACCGTTCTTCTTCGGCTTGATCTCGGCCTATGCCAGCCCGCGCTCGGAGGTCACCCAAGCGCTGATCGAGGCATTGGGCGAGACCGCGCGCGCCTTAGTGCCGGGCATGGTGATGCACGCCAGCGGGCAACACGATGCGCTATTGCAGAGCATCTACGCCGAATAGCGACCGTCGATAAATTCAGTCTCGATCTATAAATATGCTTTTTAGGTCTTTGGCAGAATAAAAACCATCTTTTAGTATTCGTATATCGCATTCATGACGCCTTATCATCCATATATCGTATGTATGGCGCGCTTTTTGAATGATCGACACGCCGCTCTCGCTCTCGTGCGGGCGGTTCGCTGCAGGTGATGCCATGGCGCTCTCAATTCGCAATGGCTCACCGGCGCGAGCAGTCGCCTATTCTTCCATTGCCTTGCCGGGACCGATCCTCATGCCACAGCCCAACGCCCCTATCGGCCTCGCCGCCCTCGAAGCGCGCCTGCGCCAGGACCTCGAATGGCTCGAATTGCCGGCCAAGGCGTGGGTCAAGCCGCGCATTGAGCAGGGTCAGGCGGTGCTCGACGTCGCGGTGATAGGCGGGGGCATGGCCGGCCTGGCGGTGGCCACCGAGCTGCGCCATCTGGGCGTCACCGTGCAGGTATTCGATCAGGCGCCGTTGGGCTTCGAGGGCCCGTGGGCGACCACGGCGCGGATGCAGACGCTGCGCTCGCCCAAGCAACTGACCGGCCCGGCACTGGGCCTGCCGGCGCTGACCTTCCGTGCCTGGTACGAAGCCCAATTCGGCCTGGACGCCTGGGCCGCGCTGGACAAGATTCCGCGCTTGCAGTGGGCCGAGTACCTGCGCTGGTATCGCCAGGTGATGAAGGTCGACGTACGCAACGAACACCGCGTGACCCGCGTGCAGCCCCGTGCCGATGGACTGGTGGCACTGAGCATCAGCCATGGCGACGCAGGCCGTGAAGTCCTCGCCCGCCATGTGGTGCTTGCCACTGGCCGTGACGGCCTGGGTGGTCCGTGGGTGCCGGACTACGCTCACAGTGTCGCGCCTCGCTACTGGTGCCATTCGGCGGCGGGACTGCAGGACCACTGGTTCGTCGGCAAGCGGGTGGGCGTCATCGGTGGCGGCGCTTCGGCGATGGACAGCGCGGCCACTGCGCTGGAGGCGGGCGCCGCCAAGGTCGACCTGTTGATCCGCCGCGCCGTGATGCCGCGCATCAACAAAGGCAAGGGCGCTGGCAACCCCGGCATGGTGCACGGCTACTGGCGCCTGCCGGACGCCTGGAAATGGCGCTTGCGCCACTATCTCAACACCCAGCAGGTGCCAGCACCGCGGGGCAGCACCTTGCGGGTTTCCAGCGCGGGCAATTCGCGCTTTCTGTTCGAGGCATCAGTGCTGTCGATCAAGGAGTCCGGGCAGGGCACGGTGCTGGTGCGCACCGCTCAGGCCGAGCTCGAGTATGACTTTCTGGTGTTCGCCACCGGCTTTCGTGCCGATTTGCAGCAGCGTCCGGAGTTTGCGCCCTTCGCCGAACACATTCGCTTCTGGGGCGACCGTTTCGAGGCCCCGGCCGACGAGCAGGATGCCGAGCTGGCCGCGCTACCGGACCTGGGTAGTTGCTTCGAGTTTCTCGAAAAACAACCGGGCAGTTGCCCCGGCCTGCACCGCATCCACTGCTTCAGCTACCCGGCTGCCTTGAGCTATGGCGCGGTGTCCGGCGATATCCCGGCCATCAGCGAGGGCGCTCGCCGCATGGCCCAAGGGCTGGTCAGCCAACTGTTCAGCGATGATATCGACCTGCATTTTCAGGCCATGCAGGACTACGCCGACCCTGAACTGCTCGGCGATGAGTGGGTGGCCGGCGAGCTGACCGCCGAGGAGCGTCGTTGATGCTCGGCTGGACCCTCAAGCGCATTGCCCAGTCGTTGCTGGTGGTGTGGCTGATGACCCTGGTGGTATTCATCGGCCTCAATGCCATCGGCAACCCGCTGGACATTCTGGTAGGCGAGGACCTCAACCAGGCCGAGCGTCTGGCGGCCATCGCGCAGCTCGGCCTCGACAAGCCGCTGTGGCAGCAATACCTGGTGTTCCTGCAGGGCGCCGTGCACGGCCATCTGGGGATGAGCTTCGTCTATCACGAAGACGCCTTGCAGCTGATTTTGCAGCGCCTGCCCGCGACTCTTGAGCTGGCCGTTGGCGCGCTGTTGCTGGCGGTTGTCATCGGTATACCGCTGGGCATGTTCGCCGGCATGTACCCCGACAATCCGCTGTCGAAAGTGCTGATGGCGAGCAGCATCCTCGGCTTTTCGCTGCCGGCGTTCTGGGTGGCGCTGATGATGATTCTGGTGTTTTCCATTAACCTGGGCTGGTTGCCGGCCAGCGGCCGTGGCGAAACCCGTGAACTGTTCGGTGTGCAGTGGTCGTGGTTGAGCCTCGATGGCCTCAAGCACCTGATCTTGCCGGCCCTCAACCTGGCGCTGTTCAAGATATCTCTGGTGCTGCGCCTGACCCGCGCCGGAGTGCGTGAAGTGCTGCCCCAGGATTACGTCAAGTTCGCCCGGGCCAAGGGCCTGTCGCCGATGCGGGTCATGCTCATGCACGTGATGCGCAACACCATGATCCCGCTGGTGACCGTGCTGGGCCTGGAGTTGGGTTCGACCATCGCCTATGCCGTGGTCACCGAAAGCATCTTTGCCTGGCCCGGTGCCGGCAAGCTGATCCTCGACAGCATCAACAGCCTGGACCGCCCCGTGGTGGTCGCCTACCTGATGATAGTGGTGGTGATTTTCGTGATTCTCAATCTGATCGTCGACGGCTTGTATCACCTGCTCGATCCCCGGGTCCGTGTGGAGTCGCCGCGATGAGCGTCGTTCCTGCAACCCGCTTCCAGGCGCAATCGCCATGGCGCCGCGGCGTCGATGAATTTCTGCAATCCAAGGTGGCCGTGGCGGCTGCGGTGCTGCTGCTGGCGATCCTCGCCGTGGCGGTGCTGGCGCCGTGGGTGACCTTGCAGAACCCTTACGACCTCATGCAACTCAATGTTCTTGACGCGCGCCTGCCGCCCGGCAGCGCCAATATGGATGCCGGTTATACCTACTGGCTGGGCACCGATGGTCAGGGGCGCGATCTGCTCTCGGCGATCATCTATGGCCTGCGCATCAGCCTGTTCGTGGGCATCGGTTCGGCGTTGATCGCCGCAGTGGTCGGCACCTTGCTGGGCCTGCTGGCGGCTCGCGCGGGTGGTTGGGTCGACGCACTGCTGATGCGCCTGGTGGATTTGCTGCTGTCGTTTCCGGTGGTGCTCATGGCGCTGATGATTCTCGCCTGGCTGGGCAAGGGCGTCGGCAATGTGATGATCACCCTGGTGCTGCTGGAGTGGGCCTATTACGCTCGCACCGCGCGGGGCCAGGCGCTGGTGGAGAACCGCCGCGAATACGTCGAAGCGGCCCGCGGCCAGGGCATCGGCCAGTGGCGCATCGTGGTCGGGCACATCTTGCCCAATTGCCTGCCGCCACTGATCGTCATCGGCGCCCTGCAAATCGCTCGCGCCATCACCCTGGAGGCGACCATGTCGTTCCTTGGCCTCGGCGTGCCGATCACCGAGCCATCGCTGGGGCTGCTGATCGCCAACGGCTTCCAGTACATGCTCAGCAATCAATATTGGATCAGCTTGTATCCGGGGCTGGCGCTGCTGACCACCATCGTCGCCATCAACCTGGTAGGCGACCGCCTGCGCGACGTGCTCAACCCGAGGCTGCAACGATGAATCTGGCTGAGATCAAAGCGGCCCCCGTCGTCGTGCCTGAGGCGACGCTTGAGGTGCGGCACCTGTCGACGTCGTTCTACACCCGTGCGGGCGTCCTGCCAGCGGTGCGCGACGTGTCGTTGCGTCTGCAACCGGGGCGCATCCTTGGTCTGGTGGGCGAGTCGGGTTCGGGCAAGTCGGTGACCGGCTTCTCCATCCTCGGCCTGGTCGACGCCCCTGGCCGGATCAGCGGCGGCGAGGTGCTGTTCAAGGGCCGTGACCTGACCAGACTCTCCGCCAGAGAGCTGCGCCAGCTGCAGGGTAATCGCATCGCGATGATTTTCCAGGACCCGATGATGACGCTCAACCCGGTGCTGCGCGTCGATACGCAAATGATCGAAGCCGTGCGTGCGCACAGTTCGCTGAGCCGCCGCGAAGCCCGCGAGCATGCGAGTCGCACCTTGGCGCTGATGGGTATTGCGAGCCCCGAGGAGCGCTTGAATGCCTATCCCCATCAACTGTCTGGCGGCATGCGCCAGCGGGTGGCGATCGCCATCGCGCTGCTGCACGCCCCGGATTTGATCATCGCTGACGAGCCGACCACCGCGCTGGACGTGACCATTCAGGCGCAGATCCTCAGTGAGGTACAGAAACTGGTGCGCCAGCAGAACACCTCGCTGATCTGGATCACCCACGATCTGTCGGTGGTCGCCGGCCTGGCCGACGACGTGGCGGTGATGTATGCCGGGCAGATCGTCGAACAGGGCAGTGTGGGCGATGTGCTCGACCGCCCGCTGCACCCCTATACCCAAGGGCTGATCGACAGCCTGCCGAGCCGAAACCAGCGTGGCCAGCGGCTGCGGCAGATCCCCGGGATGACGCCCGACCTGCTGTCGATGCCCGCCGGCTGCGCCTTTGCCGAGCGCTGCCCGCGGGCAAGTGCGGTGTGTGCCGAGGAGCCTGAAAGCCGTGAGATCGAACCCGGCCGTAGCGTGCGTTGCTTCCATCCGGGAGGTAGCCATGGACAGTAATGTGATCCCGATCGTCGAGCTCGATCAGGTCAGCAAGACCTTCGGCAAGGCCAGCGGCGAGGGGGCTTTCGAGCGCTGGGCGCAGCGCCTGCAATTGACCCGCAAAACCTCTGTCACCCATGCGGTGGACCGCGTCGACCTGCGCATTCAGCACGGCGAGGTGGTGGGGCTGGTGGGCGAGTCAGGCTGCGGCAAGTCGACCCTTGGGCGCATGGTGGCCGGGCTGATGCCGGCGTCCAGTGGCCAGGTGCGGATCGACGGCACGGCGGTCGATGAACTCAGTGCCGCCGAGCGCCACGCTGCGCGCTTGAAGATCCAGATGATCTTTCAGGACCCCTCGGCCAGCCTCAATCCGCGGCTGCGCGTCGACCGCATCGTCGGTGAAGGCGCACGCCTGCATGGCCTGACCGACAGCGCCGGTTTTGATGACTACGTCAGCGCGCAACTGCAACGCGCCGGCCTCAACCCGAGCCTGCGCCAGCGCTATCCGCATCAGTTCAGCGGCGGCCAGCGTCAGCGCATCGGCATCGCCCGGGCGCTGGCAGTGCAGCCGCAATTGCTGGTGTGCGATGAATCGGTGGCGGCGCTGGACGTGTCGATCCAGGCGCAGATCCTCAACCTGTTCATGGACCTGCGCGACGAGCTGGGCCTGACCTACCTGTTCATCAGCCACGACCTGGGTGTGGTCGAGCACCTGTGCGATCGGGTAATCGTCATGTACCTGGGCCGCGTGGTGGAGAGCGCGCCGGTGGAGGAGTTGTTTGGCGCGGCCAATCACCCCTATACCCAGGCGTTGCTGGCACAGATTCCGCGCTTCGATGTTCGCAGTACCCGGTATGACGCGATCAAAGGGGAAATCCCCAGCCCGCTGAACCCGCCCAGCGGGTGTCATTTCCATCCCCGCTGCCCGCACGCCTTTGCGCGCTGCCGGGAGCAGGCTCCACCGCTCAGAGAGGTTGCACCCAATCATCTGAGCGCTTGCCATTTGAATGACCAGATCTAAACCCTGACATGACCCGCACCCTTTGGGAGTGGGCTGTTTCCGCGAAGTTTTTGAGGTCTTCGACCTCTTCGCGGGCGGAGCCCGCTACCACACACAAGGAAACCTGCATGCAACCTAGCATTCGTTCACTGCTTGCCACCGCGTTACTGCTCGCCGCCACCGGCGCCTCGGCCGAGTCGCTGCGCATCGGTTTCGCCGATCCGATTTCGTCTCTCGATCCACAGCTCAACAACTATGCCGGTGACCGTTCCGTCGCTTTGCATTTCTTCGAATCGCTGGCTGATCGTCGTGACGATCGGACCATGCCGGGCCTGGCCAAGAGCTGGAAAGTCCTCGACCCGCTGACCTGGCAATTCGACCTGCGCGATGACGTCAAATGGTCGGACGGCACGTCCATGACTGCCGACGACTTCGTCTTCTCCTACGAGCGTGCCCGCGCCGTACCAGGCAGCGTGGCGTCCTACGCCGGCGCCTTGCGCACCGTCGACACGGTCACCGCCAAGGACGCCCATACCCTGATCGTCAAGACCAAGGCGCCCAACGCCAACCTGCTGCCGGACATCAACTCGGTGTACGTGGTCAGCCGTCACGCCGGTGAAAACGCCCAGAGCGCCGACTACAACTCCGGCAAGGCGCTGATCGGCACCGGGCCGTATCGCTTCGTGTCCTACGTGCCGGGCGACCGCACGATCTTCGAGCGCAACGATGCGTACTGGGGGCCGAAGGCGGAATGGGACAAGGTCGACTATCGCTTCATCGCCAATGCTTCGAGCCGCACCGCAGCCTTGCTGGCCGGTGATGTCGACGTCATCGACAAGGTCGCACCGACCGATATCGCGCGCCTCAAGCAAAGCCCGGCGGTCAGCGTGTACGCCTATCAAGGCCTGCGCGCGCTGATCATTCAGCCGAGCTTTCGCAAGGGCCCGAACGACTTGATCCGCGATAACGCCGGCAAGCCGCTGCCTGAAAACCCGCTGCTCGACGTGCGGGTGCGCAAGGCGCTGTCGCTGGCGATCAACCGTCAGGCCATCGACGAGCGCATCATGCAGGGTACGGTGACCGAGGCCAATCAGTGGATGCCGTCCAACACCTACGGCTATAACGCCAACATCAAGAACATCCCTTACGACCCGGCCGAGGCCAAGAAACTGCTGGCCGAGGCCGGTTTCCCCGAAGGTTTCCAGCTGACGGTCAGCGTGCCGGGCGACCGTTACCCGCAGGCGCCGGAGGCCATGCAAGCAGTGGCGCAGTTCTGGACCCGCATCGGCATCAAGGTGCAGCTCGATGTGATGCCATGGGCGGTGTATGCCGGCAAGGCCAACAAGAACGAGCTGGCGGTGAGCGTGATTGCCTGGGGCAACGGCACCGGTGAGGCGGCCTATGCGCTGACCAACATCCTCACCACCGTGGACGGTGCCAAAGGGCAGGGCGCTTCGAACTGGGGGCACTACAGTAATCCGGCGGTAGACAAGGCGCTGCAGGACGCCACTGCAGAATTCGACGAGGCCAAGCGCCGCGCGATTCTGGAGAACTCGGTGAAAGTGGTGAGCGATGACGTCGGCATCATTCCGCTGTTCCACTACCAGAACATCTGGGCGGCGCGTAAAGGCCTCAAGGTCGAGCCGTTGGTGAGCGATCGCACGGCAGCGATGATGGTGACTGAACAGAAGTAAACATATGGGGCCGGGGACCTATGTCTGCCATGGGGTAGACGTTGTCACGACCGGCCTCTTCGCGAGCAAGCTTTGCTCCCACGATGTACGGCTCTGGGGCTGCTGACTGTGTGGGAGCCAGGCTTGCCCGCGAAACGATTTTCCGCACGCCAACGATGCTCGATCCTTGTAGTGGTCGTTGAGCGCCCAAGCTTCTCGGTCCTGATGGAGAACCCACAATGACCTTCGTTGAATCCACACCCGAGCCGGACGTGCTCGACACCCTGCTGCACATCGCACCCGGCTCGCCGGTGCATGCCGCGCGGCAGTTTCGCAACAAGGTGCTGGCTGCCACCCAGAGCAGCTACGAGCTGTTCTTCGCCGCTGAGGTCGCCGACGGCCTGAGCCAGGCCGAACGCCTGCTGGTGGCGTACCACGCCTGCCTGCTGACACCGCAGCCGCTGCTGGCCGCGCATTACCTGGAGCGTCTCGAGGCGATCGGCGTGTCGGCCGAGCAGCTGTCAGCCGTTGCCACGGGCGCCATCGAAGCCCTGGGCGAACCGCGCTTGCAGGCTGTGCTGGCGTTCACCGGGACCTTGATCAAGGCACCGGTAGAAGGCGATCGTCACGCCCTGATCGCGCTGTCCGAGGCCGGGCTGTCGACCCCGGAAATCGTCACTCTTGCGCAGCTGGTGGCGTTCATGTCCTATCAAGTGCGTCTGGCCAGCGGTCTGCTGGCGATGCAATCCGCAGGAGTTGCGTGATGAGCGAGCCGATCCGTATTGCCGGTTTCACCAACGAAGTGCTGGGCTGGAAAGCCTGGCTGCCCACTGTCAGCGTCGACCAGGCTACCCCCGAGCAGACGGCGGTGCTGGAGGAGAGCCATCCCCAGGCCAAGGTGTCGGATTACTACCTGACCCTGATTCATCAACCCGAGATCCTGCGTCAGCGCTCTTTGGCCTTCAACGCCATCATGTACGCGCCGGGTGGGCTGTCCCGCGCTGAGCGCGAGCTGGCCAGCGCCGTGGTGTCGCGGATCAATCAGTGTGTGTATTGCTGCTCGGTGCACGCCCAGCGTTTCGAGCAGCTGGCCAAGCGCAATGATGTGATCGCCGAAGTGTTCGCCGATCCGGCGACGGCCGGGACGACACCGCGCGAGCGTGCCATCGTGCAGTTTTCGATCGATCTGACGGTTGATCCGGCGAATATCAGCGCAGCGAATATCGCGGCGCTGCGTGAGCATGGGCTCGAAGAGGGGCCGATTCTGGACCTGATCCACGCGATTTCGATTTTCGCCTGGGCCAATCGGCTGATGCTCAATCTGGGTGAGCCGGTGTACAACGTCTAGGTTTGCGTTAGCAGCACTGGCCTCTTCGCGGGCAAGCCTCGCTCCCACAGAGTCAGCCGATCTTGAGTGTGGGAGCGAGGCTTGCCCGCGAAGGGGCCCTTTCAAGCGATAGATCTTTTAGGTCCATACGCGAGCCAGAACATCACAGCGTTACCAAAGCGGCGCGGGTGCTTTCAGGGCCTGGTCAAGAATTGCGATCGCCTGCTCCACATCCGCCGCCTGGCTATAGCGGCCGAGGCTGATGCGCACGCTGCTGCTGGCCTGGCTGTGGTCTAGCCCGATGGCGAGCAATACGTGGGACGCTGCGTTGCTCGCCGAATTGCATGCCGACGTCGACGACACGGCCAGGGAGCCTGCCAGATTCGCGCTGTTGAACCCAGGCCTGGCGATGCACAGGTTCAGCGTATGTGGGATGCGCTGCGCCGCGCAGCCATTGAGCGTCACCCCCGGCAGCGCCAACAGGCCTTCACGCAACTGCTGCGACAGTGCGGTGATACGTTGCGTTTCTGCTTGTTGTTCATTCGCAGCGATGGCAAAAGCGCTGCCCATGCCGACGATCTGATGAGTCGCCAAGGTGCCCGACCGCAACCCCTGCTCGTGCCCGCCACCATGGATCTGCGCCTGCACTGCGCCCCGTGCACGCGGGCCCACATACAAAGCGCCGATGCCTTTGGGGCCATACGTCTTGTGCGCCGAGAACGACATCAAGTCGACCTCCAACGCGTCCAGATCGATATCGACCTTGCCCGTCGCCTGCGCGGCATCGACATGAAACAAAGCGCCATGCTCGCGCACCAATGTGCCGATCGAAGCGATATCGGTCAGCGTACCCAGTTCGTTATTCACTCGCATCAGCGACACCAGCAAGGTGTCCGCGCGCAAGGCCGCCTGCACCGCTGCGGGCTGAATCAGCCCGTTGCCATCCGGAGTCAGCCAGGTGACAGGAAAACCCTGGGCTTCAAGCTGATTCACCGTGTCGATGACCGCCTTGTGTTCGAGCACGCTGGTGATCAGGTGGCGACGCTGCGGCGTGCTGGCCATGGCGACGCCCTTGATCGCCAGATTGTTGGACTCGGTCGCGCCCGACGTCCAGATGATCGACTCGGCGGGCGCTCCCACCAACTCGCCCACCTGGCGCCGCGCTAGTTCCACTGCCTGCCTGGCATTGCTGCCGAAGGCATGGGAGCTGGACGCCGGATTACCGAAGTTGCCCGACCGCCCCAGGCACTCGACCATGGCCTGGATAACGCGGTCGTCGACGGGGGTGGTGGCGGCATAGTCGAAATAGAGCGGAAGAGGGGTCATGTGGAAAGGTTTCACGAGTGACTGAGAATAGGGAAAGGTTACTCGTGTCAGTGAAGAAATATTTTGATAAAACCGCTCTGTGTCGCGGGTGGCGTGGAAATAAATTCGGTAATCGGGTATTTATTCGAATTAATATTCTCCTTGGTGTTCCGGCGACTAGCTACCTTGGCGCCACTGCCGCGGGCTGACCCCGAACCAGCGCTTGAACGCCCGTGAAAACGCGCTCGTTTCTGAATAACCCAACAACGGCGCCAGTTGCGAAATGCTCAAGTGCCCGTCGCGCAAATGCTGGCGCGCCATGGCCTGGCGGGTCTGGTCCACCATCTGAGTGAAACTCAAACCGTGGTCACGCAAGCGCCGTTGCAGGATCGTCGGACTCAACTGCAGGTGTTCGGCAATCAACTCCAGCACTGGTTCGCCATGATGCAGCGTGGCTCGCAACAGCTGTCGAATCTGCTCTGGCAGTTGCGGCCCGCTGGCGCGTTCGCCAAGCTGGCGAATGGCGTCCTTGACCACCATCAACAGCATCGGGTCGTGGCCCGGCATGGCGTGGCCGATCAGTGGCTGCTTGGGGATCAGCATCCAGTTGCCGCCCTGGCCGAAGCGCACCGGTGCACCGAAGGCGTCGCGATGCTCGCGCCAGTCCTGCGGGCGGGCGTGCTCGAAGCCCACTTCGCGCGGCGTCCAGCCGTCACCCAGCACATGGCGCACCAGATTAGCGGCCATGCCCATGGTCAGTTCAGCGTCCTGACGACACTCGACGATGGCGTCGTGGCGCACTTGATAGTCGAAACGGTAGCACTCGCCCTGGTCCACCAGGCGGATCAAGGTGCTGTGCTGGTGATAGGGGAAGGCTGCGGCAAAGTTGATCAGTGCCTGCTCGAGATTTTCCGAGCACAGCCCCACATAACCCAGCAGCCCCAGGGCCTGGGGCTTGAACTGCTGGCCGTAACGCAGGCCGAAGTTGTCGCAACCGGTTTGCCGGGCGGCTTCTTCAAGGACCTGGCAATAGTTGGGCAACGCCAGGCTCAAGGTGGGGTGTTGCAGTTGTTCGGGATCGATACCGGCGCGGCCGAACACTCGGTCCAGGTCACCGCCGTGGTGGCTGATGAAGCCGTCCAGACCATTGGCTGCCGCTGACAACACGCCTTGGTTGCTGGGGCGGGTGGCGCTGGCGGCGGGTGCAAGGAAGGGTTGGAGCATAGTCAATCGGTACCATTGAAGATCTGTATGAAAATGTTTCATGCAAAGTCCATTCCGGCTGATGACTGTATTCGCCTGTAGCGAGGAGGCCCGCGCCCGATCACCTGTTATCAGGCACATTACTTGTAACGGATAGACCGCAGCCGGGGCCGAGGCCCTCGCTACAAGGATGAATGCCGTAGAAGTGTGCGTTTCTGGGGCGCACCGCCCCGCTTTGGCGCGACGATCGTAAAAATTGACCGCACAGCGCAAATGCGCGTTTTCGCGGTCAAGTCTTGGCCCGTAGCCTATGGTTATGCTGGCCTTACGCAATCTTGCCGCTGGATTTCCGAGGTGTGATCAATGACCGTCAATACACTCAAGCCCACGCTGGGCACACTGCACTTGTGGGGCATCGCCGTCGGGCTGGTGATCTCTGGTGAGTACTTTGGCTGGAGCTATGGCTGGGGCACCGCCGGTACCTTGGGGTTTCTGGTCACGACGCTGATGGTCGCCGTGATGTACACCTGCTTCATCTTCAGCTTTACCGAACTGACCACCGCTATTCCTAACGCTGGCGGGCCGTTTGCCTACAGCCTGCGGGCCTTTGGTGTGGGTGGCGGGATGATCGCCGGGCTGGCGACACTGATCGAGTTCGTCTTCGCGCCACCGGCCATCGCCATGGCCATCGGTGCCTACCTCAACGTGCAGTTCCCGGGGCTGGACCCGCGCTGGGCAGCCGTCGGCGCGTACGTAGTGTTCATGAGCCTGAACATCGTCGGGGTCAACATCGCCGCGACCTTCGAACTGGTCGTGACCATCCTTGCGGTCATCGAACTGCTGGTATTCATGGGTGTGGTCGCGCCGGGCTTCAGCTTCAGCAACTTCGTGCTCGGTGGCTGGTCGGGTGAGAACAGCTTCAGCAGCGGCTCCATCGCCGGTATCTTTGCGGCGATACCTTTCGCGATCTGGTTCTTCCTCGCGATCGAAGGCGCCGCCATGGCCGCCGAAGAGGCCAAGGACCCCAAGCGCACCATCCCGCGTGCCTATATCGGCGGCATCCTGACCCTGGTGGTGCTGGCCATCGGTACGATGATCTTCGCCGGTGGCGTGGGTGACTGGCGCGCGCTGTCGAACATCAACGACCCCTTGCCACAAGCGATGAAAACCGTGGTCGGCGGCAACTCCAACTGGATGCACATGCTGGTGTGGATCGGCCTGTTCGGCCTGGTCGCGAGCTTCCACGGCATCATCCTGGGCTACTCGCGTCAATTCTTCGCCCTGGCGCGCGCCGGCTTCCTGCCCAAAGGCCTGGCCAAGCTGTCACGCTTCCAGACCCCGCACCGCGCCATCCTCGCCGGTGGCGTGGTCGGCATCGCGGCGATCTTCAGCGACAGCCTGGTCAACCTACAAGGCATGACCCTGACGGCCGCCATGATCACCATGTCGGTGTTCGGCGCCATCGTCATGTACATCGTCAGCATGCTCAGCCTGTTCAAACTGCGCACCAGCGAGCCGCATCTGGAGCGCAGCTTCCGCGCCCCTGGCTACCCGATCGTGCCGGGCATCGCCCTGGTGCTGGCGGTGGTTTGCCTGATCGCGATGATCTGGTTCAACACCCTGATCTTCGGCGTCTTCCTCGCCTTGATGGTGGTGGGTGCGCTGTTCTGCGCCGCCGTACGCAGCCGCGGTGTGCCCAGTGCAGCCTTGACCACAGGAGCTTGAGCCATGAGCGGTTTCGTACACACAGTGGGTGGCCAGACCTGGCGCTTCGACAGTCTCAAGTCGTTGTTGGCCAAGGCCAGCCCGGCGCGTTCGGGCGATTACCTGGCAGGCGTCGCCGCTGCCAGCGACGCCGAGCGCGCGGCCGCACAAATGGCCCTGGCGGACGTACCGCTCAAGCAGTTCCTCACCGAGGTGGTGATCCCCTATGAAGTCGACGAGGTCACGCGGCTGATCATCGACGGCCATGATGCCGAGGCCTTCGCCGTGGTCAGCCATCTGACCGTAGGCGGGTTGCGTGACTGGCTGCTCGGGGATGAGGCCGATGAGCACAGCCTGCGAGCTTTGGCGCCTGGGCTGACACCGGAAATGGCCGCCGCGGTGTCGAAGATCATGCGCATTCAGGACCTGGTGCTGGTGGCGCAGAAGATCCGCGTGGTCACCCGTTTTCGCAACACAATCGGACTGCGTGGGCGAATGTCCACGCGCCTGCAGCCCAACCATCCGACCGATGACCCGGCCGGAATCGCCGCCAGCACCCTGGACGGCCTGTTGTACGGCAACGGCGATGCCATGATCGGCATCAACCCGGCCACTGACAGCCTCAGCGCCATCACCGAGCTGTTGAAGATGCTCGATGGCGTGATCAATCATTACCAGATTCCCACCCAGGCGTGCGTGCTGACCCACGTCACCTCGTCGATCGCCGCCATCGAGCGCGGCGTACCGCTGGACCTGGTGTTCCAGTCCATCGCCGGCACCCAGGCGGCCAACGAGAGTTTCGGTATCAGCCTGCAGCTGTTGCAACAAGGTTACGAAGCGGGCCTGAGCCTCAAGCGCGGCACGGTCGGCAACAACCTCATGTATTTCGAGACCGGGCAGGGCAGTGCGCTGTCGGCCAACGCCCACCATGGCGTCGACCAGCAGACCTGCGAGTCCCGCGCCTATGGCGTGGCTCGGCATTTCAAGCCGTTTCTGGTCAATACCGTGGTCGGTTTCATCGGCCCCGAGTACCTGTACAACGGCAAGCAGATCATCCGCGCAGGCCTTGAAGATCACTTCTGCGGCAAGCTGCTGGGCGTGCCCATGGGCTGCGACATCTGCTATACCAACCATGCCGAAGCCGATCAGGATGACATGGACATGCTGCTGACCCTGTTGGGGGTGGCGGGCATCAATTTCATCATGGGGATCCCGGGTTCGGACGACATCATGCTCAACTACCAGACCACCTCGTTCCATGATGCGCTGTATGCGCGCAAGACGCTGGGCCTCAAGCCCGCGCCGGAATATGAAGAGTGGCTGGCACGCATGGGCATCCTGCATCAACGCGATGGCGAGTTGCGCCTGGGTAACGGGTTGCCGCCGGCGTTCCGGCAGGCATTGGCGCAGCTGACCTGATGTACTTGTGCAAACCGGGCCGGCCCCTTCGCGGGCAAGCCTTGCTCCCACAGTGCAAGCTGGACCTGAGTCGTACACCTGTGGGAGCAAGGCTTGCCCGCGAAGAGGCCATCAGCAGCACGCGAATCCAGCGACCTGCATAGAAAACCGAGGTACCCCGTGAAACTGCCCCCCGATGACACCCCGCCCTCTACCAGCCCCGCCCAGGCCGACCCCTGGCAGCAACTGCGCAATCTGACCGCCGCGCGTATCGCCCTGGGTCGCGCCGGTACCAGCTTGCCCACCAGCGCTCAGCTGGACTTTCAGTTCGCCCACGCCCAGGCCCGCGATGCCGTGCACCTGCCGTTCGACGGCGGGGCGCTGGCCACGCAACTGGCCGAGCGTGGCCGTGAGTGCCTGAGCTTGCACAGCGCCGCCGCCGATCGCCACGTTTACCTGCAACGTCCCGACCTGGGGCGCCGGCTCGATGACGACTCGGCGGCGTTGCTCGATGCCCACGCACAAGCCAACCCCCAGGGTTACGACGTCGCGGTGGTGATCGCTGACGGTCTGTCGGCGCTGGCGGTTGATCGCCATAGCCTGGCGATGCTGCGACGTATCGACGACCAGGCCGCCGCCGAGGGTTGGAGCCTGGCACCCGTGACCCTGGTCAGCCAGGGCCGCGTGGCGGTGGCCGACGAAGTGGCGCAGCGCCTCAAGGCGCGCATGGTGGTGATCCTGATCGGCGAGCGCCCTGGGCTCAGTTCACCGGACAGCCTGGGCCTGTATTTCACCTACGCGCCGCGGGTCGGGCTGACCGATGCGGCACGCAACTGCATATCCAACGTGCGCCTCGAAGGCATGAGCTACGGCATGGCCGCGCACAAATTGCTGTACCTGATGCGTGAGGCCTGTGTGCGGCAGTTATCGGGCGTGAGCCTCAAGGATGAAGCCCAGGTGCCGCTGCTGGAAGCGGGCGAGGGTGAGCGACCGGGGAATTTTCTGCTGGCCGGGACGCGTCGGCAAGACTAGGCGTCGCGCAGCAAGTCGTTGGCGTTGAGCAGGTTGAAGGCGATTTCCGGACGTTTTTCCAGACTGCGGCGAATCGCGGCGGGGATCGCCTGACGGGTCTTGCGGCACATCCCCGGCAGTTCATCGAGCTCGATACGGATGCCGCGCATAGTGCGCACTTCATTGGCGCCGGGGCCCACGTGCACGCGCAAGCCCAGTTGCTCGAACATGCGTTGCTGCACGCGCACCAGGTCAGCCAGGCTGTCGAGGTTTTCGAGACGTTCGAGCAAGCGTTTCTCTTCCTGGCGGGTCAGCAGCAGAATCCGCAGGTCAGCGTCTGGCAACGCTTGCAGCCGTTCGCGCTCGCATATGCAAGCTCCGGGCGGGCAGGGTTGGCGCAGTGGGGGTGGGTTCATGGGGTCAGATCATAGTCTTGGTCGGTGATCTTGCCTACTGAAGCGCTGCGACCAGGCAAAACACCCGTTCAGCGCCCACAGATGAAACCTCATGCCACCTGAGGTAACCTTGTCGGCCGTCTGTATCCTGCCGTATTGAAGGCCCTTTGCCGTTGAGTTCATATTCCGATCCATACGCCGAGCGCGATGAACACATGCTGGAGTGGTCGCGCCAGTGGCTACTCGAAGGCGATATCGTGCGCTGCCCCTATTGCCATAACTATCAGCCCCTGAGCCGCGGGCATCGGGTATTCGTGCACCAGGAGCAATGCAAGGGCGCGGGCTTTGCCGAGCAATACCCCTGGCGCTGGCTGGCGTGGAATCTGCGCTCGCTGTGAGTCGTGGGCCGCGAACCTTTCGCGACCCTTGAACCCTGCGCCACCAGTCGCGGTCTATGGCAAGTGGCTATCTCTGCAGGACTCGCCGAGACGGCCTCCACACTGTGAAGTCGCAGTTGATTGACGCCATAATGACGCCACTCGCCTGCGTTTGATTTATAGTGTCGCGCGCCCTGAGCCGGCATTTTTTCAACACGACGATCAAACTGCCCCATGACCGAACCCTGCCCCTGGATCATTTGTGAACACTGCGACGCGGTCTACGCGCCGGTGCCGCTGCTCAGCGGGCAAAAATCCTTGTGCCAGCGCTGTGGCGGGGTGCTGGAACGCGGTCACGGGCTGAGCATTCAGCAACTGTTCGCGCTGTCGGTCACGGCGCTGATCCTGTTTCTGTTCGCCAATATTTTTCCGGTCATCTCCATCAGTCTCAAGGGCCTGGCCAATGCCGCAACGCTGTGGCAGTCGGTCGAGGCCCTGGCGCAAGGGCAGATCAGCCTGATCGCGGCGGTGGCGGGCCTGTGTATCATCCTCGCTCCGGGCCTGCAGATCCTGCTGCTGTGCTGGTTGCTCAGCTACGCCAACGTCGGGCTGCGCGCGCCGGGCTTCAAGGCCTGTATGCGTACCCTCGAACAACTGCGGCCCTGGAGCATGCTCGAGGTGTGCCTGCTCGGCATCCTGGTGGCCATCGTCAAGCTCGGTGGCATGCTCAGCGTGCATCCGGGGCTGGGCTTGTGGGCGCTGGCCATGCTCACCGTGTTGATCATCCTGATATCCGGCAAGAGCATTCGGCGTCTATGGACCGAGCTGGAGGAGCGCGAATGAGCAGCCCTGCGCCCACCGCCGCCACCATGGGGCTGACCCTTTGCCATACCTGCGGCCTGGCCTGCGTCGAAGGCACTCATCGTTGCCCGCGCTGCGATGCCAGCGTGCACCCGCGCAAGCCCAACAGCATCACCCGCACCTGGGCACTGCTGCTGGCCAGCATGATTTTCTACATTCCCGCCAACCTTCTGCCGGTGATGTATACCGATCTATTCGGCAGTGGCGCCGAGAACACCATCATGAGCGGTGTGATCGAGTTCTGGGAGGGTGGGTCCTGGGATATCGCCGTATTGATTTTCGTCGCCAGCGTGGCGGTGCCTTGCATCAAGTTTCTGGTGCTCGGCACCTTGCTGGTGACTGCGCAGCGGCGCAGCCAGTGGGCCATGCGCGAGCGCTCGCGGTTGTACCGATTCATCGAGCTGATCGGTTATTGGTCGATGCTCGATGTGCTGGTGGTGGCGTTGGTGGCGGCGCTGGTGCAGTTCCGTTCGCTGAGCACCATCGAGCCGCGGCTGGGCATTCTGTTTTTTGGTTTCGTCGTTGTGCTGACCATGTTGGCAGCCATGAGTTTTGATCCCAGGCTGATCTGGGACGCAGAGGTTGAAGATGTCTGAACCCGTTGCTGATCCTTCCCGCACGCCGGGCAATCCCGACGTTCGTCGGCGTCGCTTCAACGTTTCCCTGGTGTGGCTGGTGCCTATTGTCGCGGCCGTGATCGGGCTGTCGATGGTGGTGCACAACTCGCTGTCGGCCGGCCCCAAGATCACCGTCAGTTTCGAGACGGCCGAAGGATTGGAAGCCAACAAGACGCAGGTCAAGTACAAGAACGTGGTGATCGGCCAGGTGACTGCCATCGCCCTGAGCGAAGATCGCAACCGCGTGGTCGCGACCATCGAGCTCAAGGACTCGGCCAAGTCATTCACCACCGAAGACTCGCGCTTCTGGGTGGTGCGCCCGCGCATCGGCGCTCAGGGGATCTCGGGCGTCGACACCTTGTTGTCGGGCGCCTTTATCAGTGCCGACCCTGGCGCCTCGAAACAGACCCGCAGCGATTTTCGCGGCCTGGAAATTCCGCCACCCATTACCTATGGCCAGCGTGGCAAGCGCTTCAGCCTGCATGCCGACGACCTCGGTTCGCTGGACATCGGCTCGCCGGTCTACTACCGGCGTATCCAGGTCGGCCAGGTGGTGCAGGTGGGTTTGAGCCAGGACGGCAAGGGCGTCGACATCGAAGTGTTCGTCAATTCGCCCAACGATGAATTCGTCACCACCAATACCCGTTTCTGGAACGCCAGCGGCGTGGATATCAGCCTTGGTGCCGATGGCCTGAAGGTCAACACCCAGTCGGTGTCCTCGATCGTGTCCGGCGGCGTGGCGTTCGTCGAGCCCAAGTACAACCCCGATCAGAAGCAAGCGGCGGAGATGACCAAGTTCGATCTGTTCGCCGATCAGCAAAGCGCCCTGGCACCGCCAGACGGTACGCCGCGCTATATCCGCATGCGCTTCGACCAGTCGCTGCGAGGCCTGACGGTCGGCTCGCAAGTTGAATTCCTGGGGGTCAACCTGGGCCGCGTGGTGTCGATCGACCTCGATTATGACGCCAAGACCCAGACCTTCCCGACCATGGTCGGCGCGGTGATCTTCCCGGATCGGCTCGGCAAGGCCAACGACAAGCTCACGCAGATCGCCGGCAAGGGCAACGAGGATGCGCAGGCCGCCAAAATGCTCTCGGAGTTCGTCAAGCATGGCTTGCGGGCTCAGGCGCGCACCGGCAACCTGCTGACCGGGCAGTTGTATATCTCCCTGGCGTTCCTGCCCAAGGTAGCGCCGGTGAACTTCGATATGTCTGCGCGGCCGCTGGAAATCCCCACCGCGCCGGGCAGCTTCGACAAGTTGCAGGAGCAGTTGCAGGCCATGGTCGACAAGGTCAGCAAGCTGCCGATCGAGCAGATTGCCGACAACCTCAACGGCAGCCTCGACGAAATGCACAAGACGCTTAGCCGCTTCAACGGTCAGGTCCTGCCGGAACTGGCCGATACCATGGCCCAGACGCGCAAGACCATGGCCGCCGCCGCCGACACCCTGGGCGATGATTCGCCGCAGCGTCAGCAGATTGGCCAGGCCATGGACGAAGTGCAACGCACCGCGCGCTCGGTGCGGGTACTGACCGACTTCCTCGGCCGCCATCCTGAATCGCTGATTCGCGGACGGGTGAGCGAAGGCTCGCCGGACGCCTATCGCTCCAGTGGCTCGTCTTCTCGTGATATTCAGTTGGAAACCAAACCATGATGCTGCGTTATCTGCTGCTGGGCACCACGCTGGGATTGGCGGCCTGTACGTCGCCGGCCACTCATTACTACACACTGGTGCCCACCACCGAATCGGCGCCCAAGGCGGTCACGCCCGCGGACTTTCAGTTCGAGCTGCTGACCGTGCGCATGCCGGTGCAGGTCGATCAGCCGCAGTTGGTGGTGCGCCAGGATCAGGGCCGGTTGGCCATCCTCGATAACGAACGTTGGGGCGCGCCGCTGGCGGACGAGTTCCACGATGCCCTGGCGGCCCAGATGGAACGCCAACTGGGCGTTCGCGATCTGTCGGGCTTGCCGAAAAATGCCGGGCAACCGGTGGTGTCGTTGCAGGCTGACGTGCGCCGGTTCGACAGCGTGCCTGGGCAGTACGCGCTGGTGGATGTGGTGTGGAGCCTGAGCCGTCGTGGCAATGACGACAGCAAGCGCACCACCCTGACCTGCGCAACGGTGGTGAAGGATAACGCCGGGGTCGATCTCAACAGCCTGGTGTTGGCGCATCAGAAAGCCATCGGCGATCTGGCGGCGCGCATTGCCGGCACGGCGCGGCAGTGGGCGGATAATCCTGCCGTTGGTTGCCCGCGGTAGGCGCTTTTTCAGGGATAGATGTGCAAGGCTATCGGCCTCTTCGCGGGCAAGCCTTGCTCCCACAGGTGTACGACTCAGGATCGGTTAACTCTGTGGGAGCAAGGCTTGCCCGCGAAGAGGCCTGTACATTCAGCCCACATCCCTGAGGCCCGCCACCCCCCTCCATATTTCCTGCACAATTATTCCCTAATCTCCATCCTGTTCGCGGGCATTGCTGTGTGCCTGCCTCGTATTTCAGCCTTGCAGAAGTGTATCAATGACCCAAACTCCGGCTGCCCGATCTCGCTCCCGTAAACCCTTGCTCCTCACCGTGCTGTGCATTGCCGTGCTGGGTGGGGCTTACCTGATCTACAAGCATTCCTCCAGCCCTGACTCGGCGCCTGGCGGCATGGCCGCAGGCGGCCGTCGGGGGCCGGGCGGGCCGGGCATGGGCATGAACGCCACCATCAGCGTCGCCACTGGTCAGGCCGGGCTGGCCGACGTGCCGGTGATCCAGCAAGCGCTCGGTACGGTGATCCCCAACTATTCGGTGACGGTGACCAGCCGCGTCGACGGCGAACTGCAGGCGGTGTACTTCACCGAAGGCCAGTACGTGAAAAAGGGCCAGTTGCTGGCGCAGATCGACCCCCGTGCCTACCAGGCCACCCTGGATCAATACAAAGGCGCGCTGGAAGAAAACAACGCACTGCTCAAGAGCGCGCAGCTCACCGTCGAGCGCTACAAGCGCCTGTACGCCAAGGACTCCCTGGCCAAGCAAGACCTCGACACCCAGGTCGCCACCGTCGGCCAATACGCCGGTGCGGCCAAGACCGACCAGGCGCAGATCGACGCCGCCAAGCTCAACCTGCAATACGCGCGCATCGTCTCGCCCATCGATGGCTACGTCGGCCTGCGCCTGGTCGATCCGGGCAATATCGTGCAGTCCGGGAGCACAACCGGCATCGTCACCGTCACTCAGACCAACCCCATCGGCGTGACCTTCAGCCTGCCTCAGGCGCAACTCGCCAGCCTGCTGCCCAAGGTGCGCCAGGGCCAGGCGCTGAGCGTGCAGGCCATGGATCAACTCGGCACCGCAGTGCTGGCCACCGGCACCCTGAAGTTCATCAGCAACGAGATCGACACCAGCACCGGCAGCATCAAGCTCAAGGCTGTGTTCGACAATCCGGACGAGAAGCTCTACCCCAACCAGTTCGTCAACGTGAAGCTGCAGACCGATACCCTGAAGAGCGCTGTGGTCATCCCTGCGGCGGCGGTACAGTTGAGCTCCGGTGGGCACTTTGTCTATGTGGTCAAGGACGGTAAGGCCAACCGCAAGGCGGTGCAGGTCGGGCCGAATATCGATGAGCGCACGGTGATCACCGACGGCATCGCCAATGGCGATCAGGTCGTTACCCGGGGTATCGATCACCTGCGCGACGGCGCGGCGGTGGAGATCGAAAAACCCGCCGCCGACAAGACGGCAGGCGCCAAAGCCCCATGAATCCATCACGGCTGTTTATCGAGCGCCCGGTCGCCACGGTGTTGCTGATGGTGGCGGTGTTGCTGTCGGGGATTTTTGCCTACCGGCTGCTGTCCACCTCGGCGCTGCCGGAAGTCGATTACCCGACCATCCAGGTCTCGACCCTCTATCCCGGCGCCAGCTCCAACGTGCTGGCTTCGGCGGTGACCGCACCGCTGGAGCGTCAGCTGGGGCAGATGGCTGGGCTGTCGCAGATGTACTCGGTGAGCTCGGCAGGCTCCTCGGTCATTACTCTCAAGTTCTCGCTCGACCTGTCGCTGGACGTCGCCGAGCAGGAGGTCCAGGCCGCGATCAACGCCGCCGACAGCCTGCTGCCGACCGACTTGCCCAACCCGCCCACCTACAAAAAGGTCAACCCCGCGGACACGGCGGTGCTGACCATTGCCGCGACCTCGGACAGCCTGCCGCTGACCCGTGTGCAGGACCTGGTCAACACCCGGGTGGCGCTCAAGCTGTCGCAGATTTCCGGCGTGGGCCTGGTCAGCCTGGCCGGAGGTCAGCAGCCAGCGGTCAAGATCGAAGTCAACCCGGTAGCGCTGGCCGCTCACGGCCTGACTCTCGAAGACGTCTACACCAAGGTCAACGCCGCTAACGTCAACGGCTCCAAGGGCGGTTTCGACGGCCCGGCGCACTCGATCACCATCGATGCCAACGACCAGTTGCGCGATGCGTCCGAATACGGCGAGCTGGTGCTGGCCTATGAAAACGGCGCCGCGCTGCGTCTCAAAGACGTCGCCACCACCGCCGAAGCGCCCCAGGACCAATACCTGTCGGCCACCGCCAACGGCCAGCCGGCGATCGTCGTCAACGTGCAGCGCCAGCCCGGCGCCAACGTCATCGACGTGGTCGACAACATCAAGGCGCAACTGCCGACCTTGCAAAAGGCCCTGCCGGACTCGGTGCAACTGGCGGTGATCAACGACCGCACGCAAACCATCCGCGCCTCGATCAAGGACGTGCAGATCGAGCTGATGCTGTCCATCGGCCTGGTGGTGCTGGTGACGTTCGTGTTCCTCGGCAACCTCACCGCCACGCTGATCCCCAGTGTCGCGGTGCCGCTGTCGCTGGTCGGCACCTTCGGCGTCATGTACCTGGCCGGATTCAGCCTCAACAACCTGACACTGATGGCGCTCACCATTGCCACCGGCTTCGTGATCGACGATGCCATCGTCGTGGTCGAGAACATTTCGCGGCATCTGGAGGAGGGCGAGACGCCCATGGTGGCCGCGCTCAAGGGCTCCCAGGAGATCGGCTTCACCATCATTTCGCTGACCGTATCGCTGATCGCGGTGCTGATCCCGCTGCTGTTCATGGGCGACGTGGTCGGCCGGCTGTTCCGCGAATTCGCCATCACCCTGGCGGTGGCGATTCTGGTGTCGATGGTCATATCCCTGACCCTCACGCCGATGCTCTGCGCCCACCTGTTGCGCCATGTCGAAAAAGACCAGCAAAGCCGCTTTGCCGCCTGGGGCGATCGCCAGTACCAGCGTGTGCTCGACGGCTATGATCGCGGCCTGCTGTGGGTGCTCGATCATCAGCGCCTGACGCTGCTGGTGGCGGTCGCCACCGTGGCGCTGACGGCGCTGCTGTACCTCATCGTGCCCAAGGGCTTTTTCCCGCCAGAAGACACCGGCTTGCTGCAGGGTTTTACCCGCGCCTCTCAGGACGTGTCGTTCAGCGAAATGGCGCGCCGTCAGCAGGCGCTGGTCGAGGTGGTGCGTCAGGACCCGGCGGTGCAATCGGTGTCCTCGACCATCGGTGTCGATGGCACCAACGCCTCGCTCAACAATGGCCGGCTGCAGATCGAGCTCAAGCCGTTCGACGAACGCAGCGACACCGCCGATGCAATCATCAAGCGCTTGCAGCAGTCCACCGCCAGCGTCGCGGGCATGCAGCTGAACCTCACCAGTTCCCAGGACCTGACGGTGGATGATCAGCTGACGCCCAGCCAGTATCAGTTCACCCTCGACGATGCCGACAGCGCCAATCTGGCGGCCTTGATTCCCAAGCTTATGGCCAAACTGCAGAACCGCCCGGAGCTCCGTGATGTCGTCGATAACCTTCAGGATCAGGGGCTGGTTGCCTATGTCGAGTTGGATCGGGCAGCGGCCATGCGCTACGGTATCACCGCATCCGATGTGGATACGGCGCTGTACAACGCCTTCGGTCAGCGTCTGATTTCGACCATCTTCACCCAGTCCAACCAGTACCGCGTGGTGCTGCAGGTGCCGGGTCGCTTCCAGAATTCCATGGAGGCCTTCGACCATATCTATCTGGCGGCGGCCAACGCGTCGACCACCACCAGCACCACCACTACCAGTACCGGTTCGAGCAGCACTGCAACCACGGGCTCGACCAGCAGCACGACCACCGCCAACACCCCGGCCTCGATGGTGCGCCTGACCGACATCGCCAAGGTCGGCCAGCGTACCGGCGCCTTGAGCCTGGCGCGCCTGGATCAGTTTCCGGCCGTGACGCTGTCGTTCAACCTGGCCGACGGCTACTCGCTGGAGCAAGCGCAGCAGGCCATCAGCAGCGTGATGACCGAGCTGCAGGCACCGTCCAGTATCACCTTGCGTTATCAGGGTGCCGCCGCTGCCTTCCAGGCCGCGACGGGCAACACCCTGTGGCTGATTCTGGCGGCGCTGGTGACCATGTACATCGTGTTGGGCATGCTCTACGAGAGCTTCATCCACCCGGTGACCATCCTCTCGACCTTGCCATCGGCGGCTATCGGCGCGCTGCTGGCGTTGCTGCTGTGTGGCACCGAGTTCAGCCTGATTGCCTTGATCGGCGTGATTCTGCTGATCGGTATCGTCAAGAAGAACGCCATCATGATGATCGACTTCGCCCTCGAGGGCCGTCAGCACCAGCACCTCAGTGCCCGCGACGCGATCCATCGCGCTTGCCTGCTGCGCTTGCGGCCGATCCTGATGACCACGCTGGCGGCGTTGTTCGGCGCCTTGCCGTTGATGCTGGCCACCGGCGCCGGCGCCGAATTGCGCCGGCCGTTGGGGCTGGTGATCGTCGGCGGTCTGCTGCTCAGCCAGTTGCTGACGCTGTTCACCACGCCGGTCATCTATCTGTTGTTCGATGGCCTGTCGGAGCGCGCGCGTGCCCGATTCGGTCG
Organism: Pseudomonas baltica; assembly: GCF_031880315.1. NCBI lineage: Bacteria > Pseudomonadati > Pseudomonadota > Gammaproteobacteria > Pseudomonadales > Pseudomonadaceae > Pseudomonas > Pseudomonas baltica. The sequence goes on from NZ_CP134771.1 coordinate 6,163,602, forward strand.
CCGCAATGATCAGGCAAGGACTACGCCGTGAGCCGCCCGCTGAACCTGTCGCGGTTCTTTATCCGGCGGCCCGTGGCGACGCTGCTGCTGAGCCTGAGCATCACCCTGGCCGGTGTGCTCGGCTTCGTCCTGCTGCCGGTGGCGCCGCTGCCGCAGGTGGACTTCCCCACGGTGATCGTCAGTGCCAGCCTGCCTGGCGCCAGCCCGGAAACCATGGCCGCCACCGTGGCCACGCCCTTGGAGCGCAGCCTCGGGACCATCGCCGGGATCACCGAGATGACCTCGAGCAGCGGTCAGGGCTCCACCAGTCTGGTGCTGCAATTCGGCCTGGACCGTGACATCAACGGTGCCGCCCGCGACGTGCAGGCGGCCATCAATGCTTCGCGCAGCTTGCTGCCCAGCTCGATGCCATCGCTGCCGACCTACCGCAAGGCCAACCCTTCGGACGCGCCGATCATCATGCTCGCGCTGACCTCGCCGACCCGCAGCCGCGGCGAGCTGTACGACCTGGCCTACAGCACGCTGCAACAGAAGATCGCTCAGGTCACGGGCGTTGGCGAAGTGTCGGTGCGCGGTGGTTCGCTGCCCGCCGTGCGCATCGATTTGCAGCCCCAGCAACTGGCCCACGCCGGCATCTCGCTGGACACCGTGCGCACGGCGATCAGCAACGCCACCAAGGCCAAGCCCAAGGGCATTCTTCAGGGTGACGGCCAGCACTGGATGATCGACAGCAACGACCAGCTCGATCAGGCCGATCAATACCGGGCGCTGGTGGTCAGCTATCAGGACGGCGCTGCGGTGCATCTGGGCGATGTCGCCAACGTCTACGATTCGGTGGAAGACACCTTCGTCGGTGGTTACTTCAACGGCCAGCCGTCGGTGACCTTGGGCGTGACGCGTTCGGCGGGCGCCAACATGCTGCAGACCATCGACAGCATCAAGGCGCTGATGCCGCAGCTGCAGGCGATGGTGCCGGGTGATGTACAGCTGGCGACCATGATCGATCGTTCCACCACGGTGCGATCTTCGCTGCACGATACCGAGGAGACCCTGCTGATCGCAGTGCTGTTGGTGATCGTGGTGGTCTTCGTGTTTTTGCGCAACGCGCGCGCGACCTTGATCCCCGCTGTGGTGTTGCCGGTCTCCTTGATCGGCACCTGCGCGGTGATGTACCTGGTGGGCTACAGCCTCGACAATCTGTCGCTGATGGCGTTGATCATCTGCACCGGTTTTGTGGTGGACGACGCCATCGTGGTGCTGGAAAACATCGCGCGCTATCAGGAGCAGGGCATGCGCCCGCTGCGGGCAGCGCTGATGGGCACCCGGGAAGTGGGCTTTACCGTGCTGTCGATGACGGTTTCGTTGATAGCGGTGTTCATTCCGATCCTGCTGATGGGCGACATCGTCGGGCGCTTGTTCCGGGAGTTCGCCGTGACGCTCAGCGTGGCGCTGGTGCTGTCGATGGTGGTGTCGCTGACCTTGACCCCGGTGTTGTGCGTGCTGGTGTTGCGTCAGCCTGATCATCAAAAGCCGGTGCCGCGCCTGTATCAGTGGGTCGAGCGCGGCTTGCAGGCGTTGCAGGATGCCTATCTGGCGGCGCTGGTGTGGGTCATGCGTCATCGCCTGCTGACGCTGTTCAGCCTGCTGCTGACGGTGATGCTCAACGTCTACCTGTACGCCACGGTGCAGAAGGGTTTCTTCCCGGCTCAGGACACCGGGGTGCTCATGGGCGCCGTGCGCGGCGACCAGAACACCTCGTTCCAGGCCCTGGAACCACAGTTGGTGAAGATCGCCAAGGCCATCGCCGCCGACCCGGATGTCGAGGCGGTCAACACTTCCACCGGCAGCGGTGGTTTCGGTTCGCGCAACACGGGTATGTTCTTCATTCGTCTCAAGGATTACAAACTGCGCAAGGACACCGCTCAGGTGATCGCCAATCGCCTGAGCATGGCCAACAGCAAGACCGCCGGCATCCAGGTGTTCATGATGCCCGCCGAAGATATCCACATCGGTGGCCGCAGCGCTAACGCGACCTATCAGTTCAGTGTGCGCGCCGATGATCTCGACGTGCTGCGGCTGTGGACGCCCAAGGTCGAGGCGGCGTTGCGCAGTTTGCCGCAGCTCACCGGTATCGACTCCGATTCGCAGACTGGCGGTCAAGAGATCAAGCTGCACATCGATCGCGCCGCCGCCAGCCGCCTGGGAGTGAGTACCAGCGACATCGACGATCTGCTCAACAATGCCTTCAGCCAGCGCCAGGTCGCCACGCTGTACAAAACCATGAATCAGTACCACGTGATCATGGGCCTTGACCCGGCGTACACCCAGGATCCGACCATGCTGGCGCGTATGTATGTGGTCAACAGCGACCAGGAGCAGATCCCGTTGACCGCCTTCGCCTCGTTCAGCCCGGACAACGCGCCGCTGTCGGTGGCGCACCAGGGCCAGTCGGCGACCAGCACCGTGGCTTTCAACCTGGCCGATGGCGTATCGCTGGAGCAGGCCACTGCGGCTATCGATGGCGCCATCGACAAGCTCGGTATGCCGCGCGATGTGCAGGTGGGTTTCGCTGGTACCGCCCAGGCCTTCGCGGCGCTGGCCAAGAGCATGCCGTGGCTGATCCTCGCGGCGCTGCTGGCGGTGTATATCGTCCTCGGCGTGCTGTACGAGAGCTATGTGCATCCGCTGACCATTCTGTCGACCTTGCCCTCGGCCGGGGTCGGTGCCTTGCTGTTGATGAAGGTCACCAATATGCAGCTGACGGTGATCGCCTTGATCGGCATCTTGCTGTTGATCGGCATCGTCAAGAAGAACGCCATCATGATGATCGACTTCGCCTTGATGGCCGAACGCGAGCAGGGCCTGAGCCCCGAGCAGGCAATCATCGAAGCCTGCCGCATGCGTCTGCGGCCGATCCTGATGACCACCCTGGCAGCGTTCTTCGGCGCCTTGCCCATGGCCCTGGGCAGTGGCGGCGACGCCGACTTGCGTAAACCCATGGGCATGGCGATCGCCGGCGGCCTGGCGCTCAGCCAGTTGCTGACGTTGTTCACGACCCCTGTGGTGTACCTGTATCTAGACCGCCTGAGCCGTGCCACTCGGCAGCTGTGGCATACCCGTATTCGCCGCTCGCACGCCGCCGGCTGATTGACTGATGAAGGTTATCCCATGAATGTTTTCAAGCCGTCGCGTCTGTGTTTGGCCCTGGCCGTCGCCGCCGCGATGAGTGGCTGCATGGTCGGCCCGGACTATCAGCGCCCCAGCGCCCCGGTGTCGGTGGCGTTCAAGGAAGCCGCGGGCTGGAAGGCCGCCAGCCCCCAGGATGAACTACCCAAGGGCCCGTGGTGGGCGCTGTATCAGGACCCGCAGTTGAGCGCGCTGGTGGCCCAGGTACAGCTCAATAACCAGAACGTCGCTCAGTACGCGGCGCAATACCGCCAAGCACTGGCGCTGGTGCGTGGATCGCGGGCCGAGTTGCTGCCGACTGTCTCGGCCACCGGCGCCACCACCCGCAGCGAGACCGGCACCGGATCGAGCGGTTCGAGCAGTGCTGGCAGCGCAGGCGGCCCCAGCAACGAGCATTCGGCGACGTTGAGTCTGAGCTGGGAGGCCGATATCTGGGGCAAGCTGCGCCGTACTGTCGAGGAAGATCGCGCCAGTGCCCAGGCCAGCGCCGCCGATCTGGCCAACGCAACCCTCAGCGCGCAATCGTCATTGGCCCAGGATTACTTCCAGCTGCGCATTCTCGATCGGCGCATTGCGCTGTATGAGGACACCATCAAGGGCTACGAGCGTTACCTGCAGATCATCCAGAACAAGTACGACGAGAAGATCGTTTCGCGCGCCGACCTGTCTACCGGCAAGACTCAGCTGCACAGTGCCCGGGCGTCGATGCTCGATCTGCAATGGCAGCGCGCGCAGTACGAGCATGCCATCGCCTTATTGATGGGCAAGGCGCCGGCGGAATTCAGCCTGGCGGCGGATGCCAAGTGGGCTTACCACGTGCCTCAGGTGCCGCTGGGTGTGCCGAGCCGTTTGTTGGAGCGGCGCCCGGACATCGCTGCGGCGGAGCGGGAAATGGCGGCCTCGAACGCTGCGGTCGGGGTGGCCACCGCGGCCTATTATCCGGACCTGACGCTGAGTGCCAGTGGCGGTTATCAAAGCTCGACCATGAGCAATCTGTTCTCCTTGCCTAATCGCTTCTGGTCCATCGGCCCGAGCCTGACCGGTACGTTGCTGGACTTCGGCAAGACCAAGGCGACGGTGGAGCAGGCGAGGGCGGCTTACGATGCTTCAGTGGCGTCGTATCGACAGACGGTGCTGACCGGTTTGGGCGAGGTGGAGGATTATCTGGTCGAGCTGCGGACATTGGAGCCGGAATTGGTGGCGCGTCGCACTTCTGCAGAGGCGGCGGAGGATTCCGCGTCGGTCAGCCGGGATCAGTATGAAGCCGGGGTCATCGACTATCTGGATGTGGCGACGACGCAGGCCACGAGTCTTAGTGAACGGCAGACGTTGTTGAGTTTGGTGGGGACCCAGTTGGTGACTAGCGTGCAGTTGCAGGCGGCTTTGGGTGGGTCTTGGGAGGGTGTCAGCGCTGGGCAGTGATTTTGCAGGATGGGGCTGGGGATTGGGTGGTTCTGCTTTCGAGCCGGCCTTGGGGTCGCGGCCCCCGCCATTGGCCCTTCGCTTAGGCTCAGGGTGCCCGCGCTTCGACGCACTGGCGAGGGGCACGCCCCGATGGGCCTTCCGTGGCCCAACGGGGCTTAGCCGGCATCCATGCCGGCTATCCCCTCGCCAGTGCGTCGAAGCGCGGCCTGCTGGAAGGGGGCCGCGACCCCAAGGCCGGCTCGAAAGCAGAACAGTGATATTTGTGGTGTCTGCTCTTTCCTGAAATCGCTCAAATCTCGGCTGGTCCTTTGCTGCGGGCCTGTGCGGCCGCCCCTCCAGCAGGCCGCGTGGAGGCGCCTGAAGAGAGGGCGATCCCGGCAGGATGCCGGGTCAGGCGCATTGGGCCAAGGATGGCCCATTGCGCCGTGACCTCTCTTCAGGTGCCGGAACGCGGGTACCCTGAGCCTAGGCGAAGGGCCAATGGGCAGGGCGAGCCGCACAGGCCCGCAGCAAAGGACCACTCCCCATTCTCAACGCCCCACCTTTAGCGGTGTTTTTGAGAGCCTCCTCGCCGCCGAACGCAATCTTGCGCCCCCAGTGCGGGTATCAGATTCAGCGGTTCACCCCTCGGCACCTTCAGCCATCACGCCAATGCCTGCAACGATCACCAGGCCCCCCAGCCAACGCAGGCCGCTGATGTGTTCGCCCAGCCCAAGCCAGGAGCCCAGCAGCACCGCGACGAACACCACCGAGCTCAACGGGAAGGCCTTGGACAACGTGGTAATTCGCAGAATCAGCATCCAGGTAAAAAACGAAAAGACGTAGCACGCCACGGCGATCAGTACGCCGGGGCTGCTCAGTGCGGTCTTCAGCCAATCCAGCCCCATGGGCAGGCTGGTCAGGCTTGCGCTGCCGATCTTCATGGCAAGCTGGGCGACGCTCTCGGAGCCGATCAGCAGGGCCCACAAGCCGACGCCAGCGCTCTGCTTGGTGATGTGCATGGTCATGATCAAGTCCAGTCAGTCAGGGGATTCATTGCGTGGCACACACCAGCATCACCCCCGCAGTGATCAGCACGGTGCCCATCCAGCGGCGGCGGCTGATGTGCTCCTTGAGCACCACGCGCCCGGCCACCACTACGCCGCAGTAGCTCAGCGCTGCGGCCGGAAACACCAGGCTCAACGGCGCCATGGACAGCACCGTCAGCCAGGTCACGAATTCCACCACATAGGCCAGAATGCCGGTCCACAACAGCGGCGCAGCGAACAGTTGCCGGCAAAAGCCGAGCAGACGAAAACCACCCGCGAGCTCTGGCAGGGCGTCCAGGCCGAGCTTGAACGCCAGTTGCCCGACCACGTCGAGCGACACCGTCAAGGCGATGAGGGCAAAGAGAGTCAAGGTCATCAGAAGTGATACGCCACGGCGACGTCGGCCTCGCCCTGATCGACCCGGCCGCGGGCCTTGACCAGGGTGCTGTCCGCCGCCGCGCCTTGCAGATGGGTCCAGCTCAGGGTGGTCACCAGCGACCAATGGTCGAGCAACGGAAACTGCAGCGCCTGGCTCAGCACGGTGGCCTGCAGGCCGCCGCCGGCATGGTCGGTGCGCAGCCCGGATGCCTGTGCCTGTTGGGCATCGACGCCAAAAAACGTCTGCATCATGGCGTGGTCGCTGAAGTGCGCGCTCACTTGGCTGCTGCCCATGATGCCGCGGTACACCGGGTAGTCCAGCTCGCCACCGAGCTTGCCGATCAGGCCGCCGTTGCCACTGCCGCCGCCAACCGTGCGCCCGGCCTGGGCCGAGACGTTCCACCAGGGTTGCGGGCTGTAGGCCACGAAGCCTCCACCCACCAGCATGTCGTCGACATCGCCCAACCCCCGCAATGAACCGTTGGCCGTGCGACCGTCGAGGTGATTGATGAAGGGCCCGGCGCTCCAGCCGCCGCTGTGCAAGGCGCTCCACTGCAAGCCGTCGTCGCTGCTCAGCTCAACGTTGCCCCAGGTCAGGTCGAAGTAGGGCAGAGGGCGGGTTTCGTAGCGGCTGCCGCTGGGGTCATGGACCTCATAGCTGGCGCCAGTCCCGATGTCGCCGGTAAGGGGGGCGGCGCTGGCCACGGCGCTGCCATCGACAAGCACAAAGGCGCTGGCGCATAGGCCCACGATGAGCAAGGACAATGAAAAACGGGCGGGCATGATCCGCAACTCCAATCGGATGAATGCGCGCATCTATCCCCATCGCCGCGGCCCGTGCAAGCACTCATGTTGTTTGTAGCGAGCTACAAAAATTGTAGCCCGGGGGCGGGAAATTCTTGCGCATTCACGTTCGAAATGCCCGCAAGGCCCGGCCCGCTGGCGTTTCCCACAGCTGGCACAGTCCATGCTCTAGCCTCGTTGCGCGCAACGTGCGCCGCATCAACGAGGACAATGCAGATGCTGCAGTGGCATATCGTGTGTGACTTCGACGGGACCATCACCCGCAGCGATGTCATCGACAACATTCTTCAACGCTTCGCCGATCCTGCCTGGGAAGCGGTAGAAGACCAGTGGCTGGCCGGCAACATCGGTTCGCGGGAATGTTTGGGTCGCCAACTGGCGATGGTCAAGGCTACGCCCAGCGAGCTGCTGGGGTATTTCGACAGCGTCGAGATCGATCCGGCGTTCCCCGATTTCGTCGACCACGTGCGCGAACTCGGCGCCTCCATCGAGGTGGTCAGCGACGGCATCGAACAAGCCATCGCGCGGATTCTGTCGCGCAACTACTGCAGCCTGCTGCCGATCATCGCCAACCGTCTGCGCCAGGCCGGTCCGGACGCCTGGAGCATCGATTTCCCCCACGCCAGCGACGCCTGTCGCGCGGCGTCGGGCAACTGCAAATGCAAGTCGACCCCGCCCGGCAAACGCGTGCTGGTGATTGGCGATGGCCAGTCGGACATGTGCGTGTCCGCTGGCGCCGACTTCGTGTTCGCCAAAGGCCGCCTGGCCGAACACTGCGAGCGCCAGGGCATCCCCTACGCGCGCTTCGATTCCTTCAGCGAACTTCCAGCGCTGCTGGCGCGCTTGCCACAGGCAGTCGCCGCACCCGCTCCTCACTACAGCCTCGAATCACAGGAACTCTTCCACCATGTCGGATAAACGCATCGCAAGCCCCGAAGATCAGATCCTGCTGGACAAGGAAGCCAAGTATTGCTCCTTCGGTGACACCGTTCACTACGTCGAGCCGCCGCGCATTTTCAGCCGCTGCGAGGGCTCCTACGTGTACGACACCGAAGACCAGGCCTACCTCGACCTGCAAATGTGGTACTCGGCGGTCAACTTCGGCTACTCCAACCCGCGCTTGAACAACGTACTCAAGCAGCAGATCGACACCCTGCCGCAGATCGCCAGCCAATACCTGCACCGCGGCAAGATCGAACTGGCGGAAACCATCGCCGTCGATGCCAAGAAGAAATTCGGCCTGGACGGTCGCGTGCACTTCAACGTCGGCGGCTCGCAGTCGGTCGAAGACTCGCTCAAAGTGGTGCGCAACGCCTCGGGCGGCAAGAGCCTGATGTTCGCCTTCGAGGGGGGCTACCACGGCCGGACCCTTGGCGCTTCATCGATCACCTCCAGCTACCGCTACCGTCGCCGCTTCGGCCATTTTGGCGAGCGCGCGCAGTTCATCCCGTTCCCGTACCACTTCCGCGGCCCCAAGGGCATGACCAAGGAAGAATACGGCAGCCACTGCGTGCAGCAGTTCGCGCGGCTGTTCGAGACCGAATACAACGGTGTGTGGGATCCGAAAACCCAGCAGTGCGAATACGCGGCCTTTTACGTCGAGCCGATTCAGGGCACCGGCGGCTACGTGATACCGCCGATGAACTTCTACAGCGAGCTCAAGCAGGTCCTCGACCAGCACGGTATTCTGCTGGTCGTCGATGAAATCCAGATGGGCTTCTACCGCACCGGCAAGCTGTGGTCGATCGAGCACTTCGACGTCAAACCGGACATCATCGTCTTCGGCAAGGCGCTGACCAACGGCCTCAACCCGTTGGGCGGCATCTGGGCCCGCGAAGAGCTGATCAACCCAGGTATCTTCCCGCCAGGTTCGACCCACTCCACCTTCGCCTCCAACCCGCTGGGCACCGCCGTCGGCCTGGAGATGTTCCGCATGACCAGCGAGATCGACTACGGCCGCATGGTCATGGAAAAGGGCAAGTACTTCCTCGCCGGCCTGCAGGACCTGCAACGCCGCTATCCGATCATCGGCGACGTCGACGGCCTGGGCCTGGCGCTGCGCTGCGAGATCTGCAAGGAAGACGGTTTCACCCCGGACAAGGCCATGCTCGATCTGATGGTCGAAGAAGGCATGAAGGGCGATCTGGAAATCGACGGTCGCAAGCTGGGCCTGATCCTCGACGTGGGCGGTTACTACAAGAACGTCATCACCCTGGCGCCGTCGCTGGAAATCAGCTACGCGGAAATCGACCTGGCCATCGGCCTGCTGGATCGCCTGCTGCACCGAGTCTGCAAAAAATGATGTACCCAGGAGTGGATCTGGGCGAGGGCGACGCCGGTTTTGTCATCGGTAACGGCACCGTCGCGGTTTTGCTTATCCACGGCCTGACGGGCACCCCGGCAGAATTGCGCCGGGTGGCCCAAGGGCTGGCCAAACGCGGCTGCACGGTGTTCGTACCGACCCTGGCCGGGCATTGCGGCGACAACGCCGACTTGCGCGCCACGCGCTGGGGCGACTGGTTCGCCAGCGCCCAGCGCGCCTTCGACGGCATCCGCGCGTTGTACGCGCAGGTGTTCGTCGGCGGGTTGTCGATGGGCTCGCTGCTGTCGATGTACCTGGCGGCGCAAAACCCTGGGCGGGTGACGGGGTTGCTGCTGTACTCGACCACGTTGCGCTACGACGGCTGGAACATGACCCCACTGGCGCCCTTCACGCCGCTGTTCATGAGCATCCCGTTTGGCGTGCACCTGTGCAAGTTCGTCGAAAAATCGCCCTATGGCATCAAGAACCCGCGGCTACGGGCGATCATCGAGAAGCAGATGCTGGCCGGTGAAAGCGACAATGCCGGCTTGCTGATGATGTCGGGGGTCAGCGTGCGCGAGTTGCATCGCCTGATCGCCAAGGTCAAGCAGAGCTTGCCGGGCATGACCACGCCGGCCTTGGTGCTGCATTCGCGCGAGGACGACATCACCAGCACCTGGAATGCCGACTACATCGAGCGCCGCAGCGGTGGGCCGGTGACCAAGATTTTGCTCGACAACTGCTACCACATGATCACCGTCGACCTGGAATACCCCCGAGTGATCGCCCTCAGTGCCGAATTTATCGACACCCTGCGACTCGAACAGCCGCCTGCATCGGCGCCTGTCCCGCGGTTGCAGGAATGCGCCTCTTGAGGCAGCCTTGGAGCCGACCGGCTCGAAGCGACCCGGCCCTGAACACAAGCGAGTATGGATGAGCGTCATCAGCGGCCTGCGCCGAATGTTTCGAGTGTCCCAATGGAGTCTGCAACGCCAGCTGGTCTTGGCGTTCTGGCTGGTCAGTGTGGTGCCGACCATGATCGCCGCGCAGCTGGCGGCGACGACGTTGTCGAGCATCTTCAATGCCAACGTGCGGGTGTGGCTCGAGGAGTCGACCAAGATCGTCGAAGACGAAACCAGCGAAACCCTGCGCCAGAACACCCAGGTGGCGCAGCTGCTGCTGCACTACAGTCTCGGCCAGGTGCCTGTCAGCGCCGAGCACCAACAGATGACCAACGACATCGCCAACGCCATGGGTGTCGACGTGGTGGCGTTGATCCGCATCAGCGACCACAAGGTGGTGTTCACCACGGCGTCCGACGCCGTGCTGCATCAGATCAAGGATCTGCCCGATGTCTCGTTGCAGATCGTCTATCAAGGTGACAACCCCACTGGCACCGTGGTCTCGCGGTTCCCGGCGACGCTGGACGGCAGCGATTACCAACTGGTGATTGCCAGCTACCTCGACCAGGGGTTTCTGACCAGCGTCGCCGATGTGCACTCGCTGGATTTACGCCTGTACCTCAACAGTCCCCAAGGGCTGGCTGAAGTGTTCTCGACGCAAAAATTCGACGAGCACCCCAGCGGGATCCTGCCGCCGGAGATCGAACAGGTGCTGCGCACTTCGCGGGTGCCGAGCCCGCAGTCGACGGCGCGGTATGACGGCGTCTATCGGCCGATCTTCAGCGACGATGGCGCGCTGCAGGGCGCCGTGTTCAGTGGCTTGCTCAAGCACTCGGCGCTGATGGGGGCGATCAATCAGAGCAATCTGTTCATGCTGCTGTTTTTGGTCGGTTCCGGGTTGTCGCTGGGCGTCGGCTGGCTGCTGGCCAGGCGCATTGCGCGGCCCCTGCGTGCGCTGTCGCAAGGTGTGAGGGCGATTACTGCGGGCGATTACAGCCAGCGTGTCGAGGTGCCCGCGGGCGAGGAGCTGGCGGAGCTGAGCGGTACGTTCAACCTCATGGCTCAGGGCTTGAGCGATCTGCAGCACCTGGAAGCGCAACTGCGCCGCCGCGATCGCTTGCACACGCTGGGCGAAGTCGCCATGGGCCTGGCCCACGAGATCCGCAACCCGCTGGGCATCATCAAGACCGCCACGCAGTTGCTGCACCGGCGCGCCAGCCTGCCGGAAACCGATATGCGCCACCTCGAATACGTGATCAGCGAAGTCACCCGCATCAATGACCTGATCACCGAGTTTCTCGAGTTCGCCAAACCGAGTGCGCCGGTGCGGGCGGTGTTCGAGGCGCGGCCGTGGCTGGAGCAGTTGCTGGGCTTCTGCGGCCCGGAACTGGCCAATCACCGGGTCGAGGCGATCATTGACGATCAGGCGCCTGGCGCAACGCTGTATGCCGATTCGCGGCTGTTGCAGCAGGCCTGCCTGAACCTGGTCCTCAACGCCATCGACGCCATGCCCGAGGGCGGCACGCTGCGGTTGGGCGTTGTATCCACGGGGCTGATTACCCAGCTAAGCTTCACCGACACCGGCAGGGGAATCCCCACAGACATGCTCGAGCGTATCTTCAATCCATTCGTGACCACCAAGGCCTCGGGCACCGGCCTGGGTCTGGCCAAGGTGTTTTCCATCATGGAGAGCCACGACGGCCGGGTGGAATGCCTGAGCGTGCCGGGGCAGGGCGCGACCTTCAATCTCTATCTGAATGCGCAGCCATGAGCCGGCGCGTTCTGGTCGTCGACGACGAACCCAAGCTGTGCGACCTGCTGGTCTCGGCATTGACCAGTCCCGACTTGCAGGTGCTGACCGCCGGCAACGGCCTGCTCGCGCTGCAAGCGCTGGAGCACGAGAGCATCGACCTGGTGATCACCGACTGGCGCATGCCGGGGCTCGACGGCCCGGGGCTGCTGGGGGAGATCAAGACGCGCTTCCCGCTGCTGCCGGTGATCGTCATGACCGCCTACAGCACGGTGCGCAACGCCGTGCAGTCGATGCGCAACGGCGCCTATGACTACATCGCCAAGCCCTTCGACATCGACGAACTGGACATCACCGTGCACAAGGCGCTGCAGTTCGGCGACATCCTGCGCGACAACGCGCGGATGCGCGCGCAATTGCACGAGCACCAGCAGATCGACAGTCTGGTGGGCGAGAGCCCGGCGTTCAGCCGCGTGCTTCAGGCCATCGAATCGGTGCGCGACAGCAGCGCGACCATTCTGCTGACCGGTGAGAGCGGCACCGGCAAGGAGATGGTCGCCCGTGCCATTCACAACCACGGCAGCCGCGCCAATCATCCGTTCGTGGCGGTCAACTGCGCGGCCATCCCTGAAGGCTTGCTCGAGAGCGAGATGTTTGGCCATCGCAAGGGCGCGTTCACGGGGGCGTTGGCGGATCGGGTCGGGCGTTTCGTGCAGGCCGACAAGGGCACACTGTTCCTCGATGAAGTCGGCGATATGCCGCTGCCGTTGCAGGCCAAGATCCTGCGTGCCTTGCAGGAGCGGGTAATCGAGGCGGTGGGGGATACGCGCGAGCGCAAGGTCGATGTGCGGGTCATCGCCGCGACCAACAAAGGCTTGCTGGAAGCGGTGGCCAACAAGGAGTTTCGCGAGGACCTCTACTACCGCCTCAACGTCTTCCCGATCCCGCTGCCGGCCTTGCGCGAGCGGGTCGAAGACATCGCGCCCCTGGCACGTCATTTTGCCCGCACCTTGGGCGCCAGCACCGGCAAACGCCTAAACGGCTTCAGTGCTGATGCGTTGCAGGCCATGGCCGAGTACAGCTGGCCGGGGAATATCCGCGAGCTGCAGAACTGTGTCGAGCGGGCGATTATCGTGGCCCAGGGCGCGACGATCGAGGCGGTGGATTTGCCGGGGTATCTGTTTCACTCCACACCAGCGATTGACCGGGCGCCGGGTGTTGAAGGTGGCGTGCCCAGTGATCTGGATGGCAGCCTGGCACAGATGGAGAAGCAGTTCATGCTGGCGGCGTTGCAGCAAAGCGGAGGCGTGCAAGCCGCCGCCGCGCAGTTGCTGGGCATCAGCGAGCGCAGCTTTTGGTATCGCCTCAAGAAGCTCGGCATTCAGGTGGATCGAATAGCCCGGTAGGCGCTGCCGCGTTCACGCGACAGCCAGCCGCTCGATGGTCGGGCGCTTCTGCTGCCGGGCCCGCCACAAGTCGTAATCCGCCTGGACTCCCACCCACAGCCTCGCGGTACTGATACCTGCTTGTTCCAGCCGCAGCGCAAGGTCGATCGAGATACCCGCACGGCCATGCAAAACCCGGGACAGGGCTTCGCGGGAAATACCGAGATGGCGGGCGAAAGCGGCGATGCTGAGCCCCAGTGCAGGCAGGACATCTTCAAGTAGCGTTTCGCCAGGGTGGGGCGGGTTGTGCATGGCCATGCGACGGCTCCTTTCAATGGTAATCAAGATAATCGACCAGTTCGATATCCGAGCCAATGAAGCGAAATATCAGGCGCCAATTACCTGAAACGCTCACTGACCAATAGCCATCCAGACTGCCCTTGAGCAGGTGGAGCCGCCAGCCGGGAATGTCGACATCCCCAGGAATCGCTGCCCGATCAAGAATCGGCAGCATCCGTGCCAGTCGCCGTGCATGGTCAGCGCGGATTCCGCGGGTGGTACCGCTGTGGTAGAAGGCTTTGAGGCCTTTGTGCTGGAAGGTCTTGATCATCAGCATAGCGTGACGCTAGGCGTCACACAATTCAAATGATCAACTGTGTCCCGATACGTCCGCGCATCGCCCGGAAGGTTTGCCCTCGCAAGACTTGTGATCAGGCGTGGTGCGAGTTGACCTCTCGGCCCTCGCTGCACATCAGCGAGATGGGCTTGGCGGCCCAGACCATTTGGCGCGATGCGCCTATACCGTCTTGCGGGCTCATTTTGGCCTGCCAAGAGCTGTTTTGGCGAAATTCCATTCTCAATCTGGATTTCACCCTCTATGACTCAAGCTACTCTCAACACTGCTGGAACCACCCAGTGGGGCCGCTCGCTCGATGGCCACTCCCTTTTTACCGTCAACCCCGATATCCCCGCCGTCGACGCCCTCGAACACGCTTCCATCCTGCAAGACTGCGCAAACAAATTGATGCTAGGCCTGCCAACCCTGTAGCGATGGGCAGGCCCCCTCGCTACAGGGTGATCAAGTGGTCGCCATTAACAGCTTCTAAACAAAAGTTTATCCCTCGACGAATCCGGCGCTAAACGCCGGCCCCTAATCTGCACCTCATTCGCAACCGTTCGCGTTGGCTGGGGTGCTGTGTGTCGATGTCTCGTGGATTGATCAACGTTCCTGCCATAGCCCTGCTGGCGACCCTGGCTGGCTGTTCCCTGGTGCCCAGCTACCACACGCCCGAGCTGCTGGTGGCCGATCATTGGGACGGTCAGTCCGTGGTCGCGCCGGCCGCTGGGGGGCAGTGGTGGAAAGGCTTCGCCAGCCCCGAACTCGATCAACTGATCGACCAGGGCCTGAACCACAATTACGACCTCAAGGCCGCCATCAGCCGCATCGACGAAGCCCAGGGCTCTGCCCAAGTGGCGGGTGCGGCGCAGTTCCCTCAGGTAAGCCTCGGTGGCCTCAAGCAACGCCAGAACAACTACGGCGTCACACCCAAGGCCAGCGTGTTCGGCGAAGCCACTTACGAGTTGGATTTTTGGGGCAAGAACCGCGCCCAGGCCAATTCCGCTGACGCTCTGGCCAAGGCCACGGTGTTCGACGCCCAGACCCTGCGCATGACCCTGAGCGCCGACATCGCCAACGCCTACTTCACGGTACTGTCGCTGGACGAACGCCTGAACCTCGCGCGCTCGATCGCCAACGACGCCCAGCAAGTGCTCGATCTGGTGCAGTACCAGGCCAGTCAGGGCGCGGTGTCCAACCTTGAGGTCGAGCAACAGCGCAACGCCCTGCAAACCTTCCAGGCGGCCGTGCCGACCTTGCAGCAACAGCGCGATCAGGCCCTGTATCAACTGGCCGTGCTGACCGGCGTGCCCCCTCAGGGCTTCAGCATCCATGGCCCGGCGCTGCACACCTTGCAAACGCCGCAGCCGTCGGCCGGCTTGCCTATCAGCCTGCTGCGTCAGCGCCCGGACGTGCAGGCGGCCGAGGCGCGGGTCAAGTCCGCCAACTTCGATGTCGGCGTCGCCCGTGCGGCCTTTTTGCCGAGCTTGTCCATTGACCTGTTGGCTGGCGTCGACACCCTGGCCGGTGGCGGGATCTGGAGTGCCATCGGCACCCTGGCCCAGCCGGTATTCACGGGCGGCCAACTCAAGGGGCAGCTCACGTTCGATGAGGCCCATGTGCAGGAGCTGATCGCCAGCTACCGGCAATCGATGCTGGTGGCGTTGCAAGACGTCGAAACCCAGCTCAGCGCCACCCGCGAGCTGGACAAGAACTACAGCCTGAGCCAGGCCGCCGTCACCTCGGCCCGTGAAGCCGCGCGCCTGGCGCAAGTGCGCTACCGCCTCGGCTCCACGGACTTCCAGACCCTGCTGATCGTCGAACGCACCCAGTACCAGGCCGAAGACTCGTTGCTGCAAGTGCGCCTGGCTCATTTGCAGGCGGCTGTCGGCCTGTTCCGCGCCTTGGGTGGCGATTTCTCGCCGCAGGCCATTGCTGCGTCCACTTCTTCCCAGGCTATCGACCGATGAATGCCCCGATGAATGTCCAAGACCCTGTTGTAAAACCTCGGCTGCGCCTGCGTTCGATGGTCATCCTCGTGGCGCTCGCCGCCTTGGTCGCGGTGGTTTATTTCTATTGGCCAGCGTCAAAACCGGTCAGCGGCCACACTGGCGGCGGCCCGGTGCCGGTGCGGGTGGCCAAGGTCACTCAGCAGGACTTGCCGATCTGGCTCGACGCTATCGGCAACGTCCAGGCCCTCAACACCGTCAACGTACGGGTACGTGTGGATGGCGAGCTGCAGAAAGTGCTGTTCCAGGAGGGGCAGACGGTCAAGGCCGGCAGTTTGCTGGGGCAGATCGATCCGCGCGTCTATCAGGCCCAGGTCGATCAGGCCAAAGCGCTGGTGGCCAAGGACCAGGCGCAGTTGGCCAGCCTCAAGGTCAACCTCGATCGGGCCGTCAACCTGGCCAATGCCAAGGCCGGCCCGACCCAGGATGTCGACACCTATCGCGCCGAGGTCGCTGCTCAGGTGGCGGCGGTGCAGGCGGACCAGGCCGCGCTGGACAACGCTCGTCTGCAACTGGAATTCACCCAGGTGCGCGCACCGATCGACGGCCGCACCGGCCAGCGCCTGCTGGATGTCGGCGCCATTGCCCACGGCGCCGAGGCCACGGGCCTGGTGACCATCACTCAGATGAACCCGATCACCGTGGCCTTTGCCGTGTCTCAGGACCAGTTGCCGGAAATCCTTGAGGAATACGCCAAGGGCCAGCCCCTGCAAGTAGTGGCGCTGCGCCGTGACGGCAGCAAGACCTTGGCCCGCGGCGCATTGAGTTTTATCGACAGTCAGGTGGCCGCCAGCAGCGGACAGATCCAGCTCAAGGCGCAGTTCGACAACAGCCAGAGCCAGCTGTGGCCGGGTGAACTGGTGAGCGCGCGGTTGCTGGTCAACACCCAGCGCGGCGTGACTGTGGTGCCCGCCAACGCCGTGCAGTTGGGCCGCGACGGCAACTTCGTCTATGTGCTCGGTGCCGATGACAAGGTCCAGGTGCGCCCGGTCAAGGCTCAGCAAGTGGTCGATGGCATGCAGTGGATCACCCGCGGCGTGCAGCCCGGTGAAACCGTGGTCATCCAAGGCCAGTCGCGGATCGCCAGCGGCGTCAAAGTCACGGTGCTGCCGCCTGCGGTCGAGCCGGCGGTGCAGCCATGAACGCGCTGGTCAGCCTGATTCAGCGGCGCGTCGGCCTGTGCATGCTGGCGGCGGGTGTGTTGCTGTTGGGGATTTTCTCCTACCTGCAACTGCCGGTAGCAGCCTTGCCGACCGTGGATTTCCCGACCATTCAGGTCACCGCGACGCTGTCCGGTGCCAGCGCCGAGACCATGGCCTCATCGGTGGCCACGCCTCTGGAGCGCGCCTTCGCCGCCGTGCCGCAGGTCACCTCGATGACCTCGTCGAGCGCCGCCGGCAAGACCCAGATCGCCCTGCAGTTCGACCTCAATCGCAACATCGACGGCGCGGCCGGTGATGTCCAGGCGGCGCTGTCGGCAGCCAAGTCGCAGCTGCCGAAAACCATGACCACCGACCCGACCTTCCACAAGATCAACCCGGCCGAAGCCACCGTGCTGTCGCTCGCGGTCACGTCACCGACGCGCACGCTGCCCGAGCTCAACCTGTATGCCGACAACTACCTGGCGCAGCGCCTGTCGCAACTGCCCGGCGTCGGCCAGGTGGATTTCCACGGCCAGCAGGTGCCGGCCATCCGCATCCAGATCGACCCCGATGCCATGGCCGCTCGTGGCCTGACGCTCGAGGACGTGCGCAGCATCGTCGGCATCAGCACCCTCGACCAGCCCAAGGGCAACCTCGACGGGCCGACGCGTACCGTCACCCTGGGCACCTCCGACCAGTTGCTCGAACCCCAGGGCTATCGCGATCAGGTGGTCGCCTATCGCAATGGCGTGCCGATCAAGGTCAGCGATATCGGCCGGGTGGTGGCGGGCGCCGAGGACACCGAGCAATACGCGCGCATCAATGGCGAGCCGACGGTGATCGTCGACATCCACAAGCAGCCGGGCTTCAACGTGCTCTCGACCATCAACGGCATCAAGGCCAACCTGCCGGTGCTCACCGCCTCCCTGCCGCGAGACGTGCAGATCGTGGTGGCTGGCGACCGGACCCAGACCATCGACGCGTCGATCAAGGACGTGCAGTTCACCCTGATGATCTCGGTGTTGCTGGTGGTCGTGGTCATCTACCTGTTCCTGCGCAAGGCCACCGCCACGCTGATCCCGGCGATGACCATACCGCTGTCGCTGATCGGCACCTTTGGGGTCATGTATCTGCTCGGCTACAGCCTCGACAACCTGTCGATCATGGGCCTGGCGATTGCCGTCGGCTTTGTGGTCGACGACGCCATCGTGGTCATGGAAAACATCGTCCGCCACCTGGAGATGGGCAAGTCGCGCCTGCAGGCCGCCGGCGATGGCTTGCGCGAGGTGGGCTTTACCATCGTCTCGATGACCGTCTCGCTGATCGCGGTGTTCTTGCCGATCCTGTTGATGTCGGGGATGGTCGGACGCTTGATGCGCGAGTTCGCGGTGACGGTCAGCGTGGCGATCCTGGTGTCGTGCGTGGTGTCCTTGACCATGACGCCGATGCTCTGCGCCTGGCTGCTCAAACCCCATGCCGAGGATAAGCCGGCGAATCGCTTCGAGCGTGCCTGCGAAAACGTGCTGAATCATATCAATGAAGGCTACCGGCGCAGCCTTGACTGGGTGCTGGGCCACCAGCGCCTGACCCTGGCCTTTGCCATCGCCACGGTGCTGGCCACCGGCGCGCTGTATGTGATCATCCCCAAGGGCTTTTTCCCGCAGCAAGACACTGGCCTGATGACCGGTATCGCTGAAGGCGGCGCCGACACCTCGCCCGCGCAGATGCTGGATCTGGTATCGCAGGTCGCCGCCGTGGTGCAGGCCGACCCGGCGGTAGCCAAGGTGTACTTCTGGATCGGGCCCAACCCGACCGTCAGCCAGGCGCGACTGGTGGTCAACCTCAAGCCGTTCGAGGCACGTACGGTCAGTGCCCAGCAAGTCATCCGGCGCCTGCAACCGGCACTCAATGCGGTGCCGGGCATCAAGCTGTACCTGCAACCCCAGCAGGACATTCAGGTGGGCGGGCGGGTCAGCAAGACCCAATACCAATACACCCTGCAGGACCCGGACAGCGCCGAGCTGGAGCGTTGGAGCACGGTGTTGATGGACAAGCTCAAAACCTTGCCGCAATTGACCGGCGTAACCTCGGACCAACAGCAGGGCACTAACCAGGCGACCCTGACCATCGACCGCGCCACGGCGGCGCGGCTGGGGGTGAGTATCCAGGCCATCGACGATGTGCTCTATGACGCGTTTGGCCAGCGCCAGGTGGCGACGATGTTCACCGCGCTGGACCAGAACCACGTGATCCTCGAGCTGGACCCGAGCTGGCAGACCTCGACCCAGACGCTCTCGCACCTCTATGTACGGTCCACCAGTGGCGCGATGGTGCCGCTCGACCTGGTAACTCACCTGAGCCACGAACAGGTGCCGATCATCATCAACCACCAAGGCGTGTTCCCGGCGATCACCTTATCGTTCGACCTGGCACCGGGCATGGCCCTGAGCGATGCGGTCCACGCCATCGATCAGGCCGCCTTGCAGGTGGGGCTGCCGGATGCCGTGCAGGGCAGCTTCCAAGGCACCGCGCAAGCGTTCCAGGCTTCGCTCAAGTCCCAGCCGTGGCTGATTCTGGCGGCGATCATCACCGTGTATATCGTGCTCGGCGTGCTGTACGAGAATGCCATTCATCCGCTGACCATCATCTCGACCCTGCCGTCGGCCGGGTTCGGCGCGTTGCTGGCCTTGCTGTTGGCGGGGCTCGACCTGTCGGTGCTGGGCATGATCGGCATCATTCTGCTGATCGGTATCGTCAAGAAGAACGCGATCATGATCGTCGACTTCACGCTTGAGTGTCAGCAGCGCGGCATGGCGCCGGTGGACGCGGTGCGCGAGGCCTGCCTGCTGCGCCTGCGGCCGATCCTGATGACCTCGATGGCTGCCTTGTTGGGCGCTATCCCGCTGGCTTTCGGGCACGGTGCCGGCGCCGAGCTGCGTCAGCCACTGGGCATCACAATTGTTGGCGGACTGCTGGTATCGCAAGTGCTTACCCTGTATACCACCCCCGTGGTCTATCTTTGGTTCGAGCGTCGCCGCACCAGAGGGTTGGTTATCAGGGGGAACGTACCGGTTTGAGGTCGGTGCGTCGTTTTGGAGCGTTATGGAATTCAAACAAAGCCTGGCGAGGCGAATCGTTGTGGTCTTCGCCTTGATGAGCGCCTTTGTCGCGGGCGTGTTCGCCGTCGGTATCGTGGCCACCGTGCATGTAGTGGAGCGCAAGCTGACCACCATCAGCCTGAGCGGCAACCTGCATCGCCTGTTGATGATGGACAACGCCGATGATTG
Source organism: Pseudomonas baltica (assembly GCF_031880315.1). Lineage (NCBI taxonomy): Bacteria > Pseudomonadati > Pseudomonadota > Gammaproteobacteria > Pseudomonadales > Pseudomonadaceae > Pseudomonas > Pseudomonas baltica. The sequence continues at coordinate 6,183,816 of NZ_CP134771.1, forward strand.
GCGTTTCCAGCCGGACAAGGACGAACTCTTCTTCGCCACCGAAGGCCAAGGCGACCTGGCCATGGCCGATGACCTCAAGCCGCTGCCAGAAGGCTTTCAGGAAATCAGCCGCGACGACAAGACCTACTACGCCATGGTCCAGACCGTGGGCGATCGCAAGTACGTGCTGCTGCGGGACCAGGAAGACCTCAAGCAGCGCGAGCGTTTGCTGTTCACCGTGGTCACCTCCGGCTTCGTGCTGAGTATCATCCTCGCCGTGCTGCTGGGCTGGATGCTTGCCCGGCGAGTGATGGCCCCGGTCATCCGCTTGTCGCGCCAGGTGCGCCACCGTGATCAATTGCTGGAGATGGCGCCGCCGTTGTCCCCGGATTACGCCGCCGACGAAGTGGGCGAGGTTGCCCTGGCCTTCGATGAGGCCTTGAGCAAGCTGCGCGCGGCGCTGGGGCGCGAGCAGATGTTCACCAGCGATGTCAGCCACGAGCTGCGCACGCCGTTGATGATCCTCGCCAGCTCCTGCGATGTACTGCTCGAAACCTCGGTGCTGGACCCGCGCGCGCGCCAGCAGGTGACGCGGATCTCCCGCGCTACCGAGGCGATGACGCAGTTGGTGGCGACCTTTTTGCTGCTGGCACGGGACAAGGACAACGTCACCGCCCAGGGCAATCTGGTGACCCTGCGGGCGACCGCCGACGAGTTGACGGAGATCTGGGGCAAGCAGATCGAGGCCAAGGGGCTTGAATTCATCTACCGTCCCGACGACGCGATGACCGGCCTCTACAATCAGACATTCCTGCATTCGGTCATGGGTAACCTGCTACGCAATGCCTGGCACTACTCGGATCACGGTTTTGTCAGCCTGACCCTGACGCCGACCGGCTTCACGGTCGAGGACAGCGGTATCGGTATTGCCCCGGATCAACAGGACGCGATGTTCGAGCCGTTCATACGCGGGCCGGAAAAACGCGGCGAAGGGCTGGGCCTGGGCCTGTCCCTGGTGCAGCGAATCTGCACCAGCCAAGGCTGGGAAGTCAGCCTGAGCACCCGCGAACCCAATGGCTGCCGGTTCACCGTGCAGCTGCTAAAAGTTTAGGAGACGCGCGATGCGTATTCTCGTGGTGGAAGATCACCAGGACATTCACGACAACCTGATCGAATTCTTCACGCTCAAAGGCCATGAGGTAGAAGGGGCCCTTACCGGGCTGACCGGGTTGAACCTGGCGGCCTCCAAGCCGTTCGATGCGATCGTCCTGGATATCATGCTGCCCGGCATCGACGGCAACCAGATCTGCCATACGCTGCGTCATCACTCCAAGTCCAACGTGGCGATCGTGATGCTCAGTGCTCGGGACGAGTTGGCCGACCGCTTGATGGGCTTCGATGTCGGCGCCGACGATTACGTCACCAAGCCCTTTGCGATGAGCGAGGTGCTGGCGCGGATCGAAGCGGTGGTGGCGCGGCGCAGCCGCAAGGGTAATCGCATGCTCAAGGTCGGTGCCCTGCATTTCGACCTCGATACCCTGGAGGTGACCCGCGGCGGGCTGCTGCTCAAGTTCAACCCGACCAATTTGAAGATCCTCGAACTGCTGATGCGCAAGAGCCCCGGTATCGTGCAGCGCAAAGAGCTGGAAGAGGCGGTGTGGGGCCGCGATGTGCCGAGCAGCGATAGCTTGCGCAGCAACATTCATTTGTTGCGCCGCACCCTGGACAGGGACTTCGAACAGCCCATGCTGCACACCGTGCATGGCTTGGGTTACAAGCTGGCGCAAGACGCCTAGGCGAGGATCAGCCGGCACCAAAACAGTCGGCCCCCGCACCTGGAGAGGGGCGGGGGCCGCGGGCAGTGCTATCGGTTCATGACCTGTCAGTGCATGAACAGCGCGATCAGGATGATGATAGGGATTGGCACGCCGAGAAAGAACAACAGTAATGAACGCATGATGGATCTCCTTTCGGGTTGGATTCAGAGCGCGCTGGCGCGGTGATGTTCGGTTTCGACATAGACCACTGCGTCGCGGCGACGACCACCGTAGATGGCCGCGAAGCTGGCGAAGAACGCGCCGCACAGCAGCGCTACGAACATCCACAGCGAAGCGGTAGCGGCCACCTTGGCAGCCTGATCGGCGGCTTTCTGCGCGGCGACCTTGGCATCTTCTACGCTCTGGCGAGCCTGGCCATACACCTGATCGACCCGTTGTTCAGCCTGAGCCTGGGTCAGGCTGGTGCGCTGGGTGACCATCTGCGCTAGATAGGCACGATCGTCAGCAGCCAGTTGACCACCGTTGGAGATCGTACGCGCGATGATCCGGCCTACCACACCGTGCGCGGCATCGTCGCTGACGGCTACGGGGCGGGTGTCGCGGAACAGGGCATCGATGAAGTAGCCATAGGGATCGCTGCTATTGGCTGCGGCCGCGCCAGCAACGCTTGCGCCGCCAGCCACCACTGCCGCACCTGCTTTGGCGCCGCCGCTGACCACGGCGCTGGCCGAGCCTACCACCAGGGCTACGGTCACCAGCGTGGCAACTGCCCAGGACAGAAAGCCGTGGGCGGTATCGCGGAAATACACCTCATCACCGTGAGTGTTGACCCAGCGTGAACGCAAGCGGCCCGCCAGATAACCACCCATGCCAGCGGCGATGATCTGCGTCAGAGCCAGCCAGACGATCGAGGAAACGCCCAAGGTGGTCGCGCTGGCGCCATGATCGGCCCAGGGCGACATGGCGGAGAAGCCAAGGCCGGTACCGAGCAGGATCAAGATCAGCGACAGGGCCGCAGCTCCGGCCGCACCGGCGAAGATGGCCGCCCAGGAGATACCTGATCGGTGGGTGTGGCTGCGGTCCAGTGCAGCGTCTCGTGCAAGCCCTGCGGGCTGGGTCAGGGCAGATGTTTCGGCGTAGGTAACCATTTTTGTGCTACTCCATGTCGCGGGCAGTGAAGATCCAGAAGGGATCCATACCACTGCAGGAGCAGGCGGCGTGCCAATTTTAGCAATTAATAAAACCCTTTGAATTCATAGGCTTGCATAAATATGTAAATCCATTTTCATGCAGTTTGCATGATTGGCCTGCCAATTCCGGGCGAACTGCACAGCGAAGAGGCCAGCCAGGTGACTCGAGCTCCTAGGGCGCCAGCCCTTTGAGGATGCGTTGCGCCTCGGCCGTCGTCAGCGGGTAATCAAAGAAACGCCGGTAGAAATCCATGGTTTTGGCGACCATATCAACCTCCTTGAAGCGCTCCGGGTGCAGTTGCTGAGCCGCCCACTCCAGCTGCAATGCCACCTCGGTGCCGTAGCGATCCCAAGGGAACACCCCGGCCGGATTACGCACCACATGCCCCTGTTGCACGGCGGGCAGTTGCTGCAACAGCGATGATGGGCTGATATCCCCGGCGTTGGCGGCGAGGACGATCACATCCGGCTGCCAGACCAGCAACTGCTCGGCCGAGACCGGCTGCAGGTTGCCCTTGAGGCCCACGGCGGCGTTACGCCCGCCCGCCAGTTGGATCCACTGATCGATCAAGGTATCGCTGCCATCGACCTTCAACGGATCGAGCGAAGCGATGTGCAGCACCCTTGGGCGTTGGGCCTGAGGCACATCGGCTACGCGGGCTTTGACCGTCGCCAGTTGCTCGTCCAGATAGCGGTTATAGGCCTTGGCCCGTTCCAGCGGCTGTGCGCCGCCCAGTGCCTGCGCGGTGGCCAGCATGGAGCGCTGCAACCCCGCCAGGTCGGTGTAGCCCATGCGCATCACCGGCACCCCAGCTTGCTCATAAGCCATTGCCTGGCGATCGCCGGTGCTGGTGAACACCAAATCGACGCGGTCACTGAGCAGGGTTTCGACATTGAAGGCCGTGCCATTGATGGCGGTGGCCTGGCCGAGGCTGGGCAGCACCTTGAACATCCAAGGCTGGCCTTGAGGGTGATTGACTGTGGCGACGATCCGCTGGCCGGCGCCGAGGGTCATCAGCAGCACGTGGTGCGCGTACCAGCCATCGGCGATGCGGTGCACCTGGGCAGGTACCGTGACCTCGCGGCCGCTGTCGTCGCGTATCTGTCGCGCCACGCCGTCCTCGGCCGCAGCGGGCTGTGGCCGCGAAGCGAGCGCTGCAATCTGCGAAGAATCGGGAGCAACCGCAGGCGCTGCGGCGTCAGCCATGACCCCTTCGCGGGCATAGCCCGCTCCCATATGGGCGAGCAACAGGGCCGCCAGCAACCGGCGGCATCGAGTCGAGGTGAGCCAGGCCATCTACAGATCCACCTGCACAGACGCCTGCAGCATCCGCGGCGCACCCAGGCTGGCGCTGGTCTGCCCGGCGCCGGTGTAGCCGTTCAGCCCGCCGGGGACGATGTTGGTCCAGTAATGGCTGTTGCCGACGTTGGTCATTTCCAGGCGATACACCGTGTCGCGCTTGAGTACGCGCGTGCTGTAGCTGGCGCCCAGGTCGAAGGTCTCGTAGCTGCTTACCCAGTGGTCGTTGCTGTCATCGATCGGTCGCGCGCTCATGTAGCGGGCATTGAGGTTGACTGCCAGGCCCGGCACTTGCTCGATCTGGTAGGTGGTCAGCAGGCTGGCGGTGGTGCGCGCCAGGCCGACGATCCGCGTGTCATCGGTGCTGGGGGTGGCGGTGTCGAGCAGTTTCGGGTCGAGCCAGGTGATGCCGCCGAAGACCCGCAGGTTGCGGGTCAAGCTGCCGTCGGCCATGAACTCCAGGCCGCGGTTGCGTTGCTGGCCGGCCACGGCATAGACGTTGTTTTGCGCATAAGCGAACGGGCGTTTCATCTGGAACGCCGCCAACGACAGGTTGACGCCATCGACCACCCATTTGCCGCCGACTTCCACCATGCGGCTGCGGTAGGGCGAAAGGATCTGCCCGGCATTGAGACTGCCCGCCGGGATGCTGTCGCCCTGTTGCAGGCTGTCGGCGTAAGTCACGTACAGGGTCAAGTCGTCGATCGGCTTGTACATCAAGCTCTCGGCGCTGCTGATGCCGGTGGCCTGGTTGGCGAAATGCCCACCTGTGGTCGTGTAATTGTCAGTGGTCAGGCGATTCTGGCTGCCACTGAGCATCAGGCTCCACTGCGGGTTGAAAGTCAGGGTGTCAGCGACTATCAGCGAGCGTTGGCTGGCGTTGGCCGAGTGGTAGCGGTCGGTGAAGTCCGGGTAGTCCGGTTCGGCGAAGTTGGCTGGATCGCTGAGCGAGGCGGTGCCCAGTTTTTGCGTGGCACCGGCCACCGGGTTGTAGTTGTCCCAGTCAAAACCGCTGAGCCCGAACGTCAGCTGGTGTTGGATGGCGCCGGTGTACACCGTGCCATTGAGGTTGGCCAGGTAGCTGTTGATGGTGAAGCGGCTCGCTGTGGCGCTGGAGACGGTGCTGGCATAGCGGCCGGCGTTGTCGGTGAAGGTGTTGGTGACGGCCGTGGATTCGCGATCGGCGATTTGCCGCAGCGCGCCGATGTCCAGCTTCCAGTTGTCATCGAGGTTGTGCTTGAAATGCACGCTGGCGGTGTCGGTGGTGTTGTTGTCGCCGGCGTAGTTCTGCCCCAGGTTGCTGCGGGTCGCGTCAAGGGCGTGGGGCAGGGTGACGCCATTGCCGCTGGTGGCGAATTTGCCTGGGAAGCCTTTGTCCAGATAGTTGTAGTGGCTCAGGTTGGTCTCGATGACGCTGTCGTCACTGAGCTGAAAATCGGTGGCCAGGCTCACCAACTGGCGGCGCAAGGTGCTGCCGGGCGCGTAACTGTGGCCTTGCTCGTCGACCAGGTTGAGACGGTACTTGATCTTGCCTTCCGGATCGAAGGGGCCGCTGAGGTCGACCGCCTTGAGCCAGCTCATGCCGGTACCCAGGCCAACCGTGACGCGGTTGCGGGTGAAGTCCGTAGGGCGCTTGGACAGCAGGTTGAAGGTGCCTGCGGGGTTGGCCGGGCCATACAGCGAACCCGATAAGCCGCTGAGCACCTCGACGCCGCCCAGTTGCTCGGCGGGGTAGTCGGTGGTGGACACCACATTGAGCCCGTCCAGGCGGCTGTTCTGCACGACGCTGCCCTGAAAGCCGCGGGTTTGCGGGCGCGCGCCATCGGCCTGGACCGACGGCAGGTAGCGGATCATGTCCTTGAAGCTCTTGAGCTGCTGGTCTTCGGTCAGCTCGCGGGGCACCACGCTGACGGAGTAGGGGGTGTCCTGCAACCTGCGTTCGCCCATCGGCCCGACTGTGGCGGATTTATCCCGCGCTTGCTGCTGGGCGCTGTCCACGGCGCTGACGTCGATCGGCGCCAGTTGCACCTCGTCGGCGTGGGCCAGGTGAACCGCAGCGCTGAGCAGCAGCGGGGTGAAAGTCAGGCAACGGCGACGGTGCTGCATGGTCTGGAGTTCTCACAGGGGGACAAAAAAGCGTTGGCCTTCGGTGTCGATCTGCCGCACCGAGACGTGATAGAGGCGTTGCATCAGCGCGCTGTCGATCACCGCGGCAGGCGCGCCGTCGCCGATCAGCAGGCCGTCATGCAGGACCAGCACGCGGTTGCTGGCGGCCAGCGCCTGCTCCGGGCGGTGACTGCTCGACAGCACGCACAGGCCTTGCTCGGCCAGGCGCTGGAGCAGGGCCAGCAGGCGTAATTGATGGCCGAAATCCAGGCCGGTGATGGGCTCGTCGAGGACGATGATGCGCGCTTGCTGCACCAGCGCCCGAGCGATCAGCACCAGTTGCCGCTCGCCGCCGGACAGCTCGGTGTACACCCGCGTGCGCAAGGCTTCGATGCCCAGTTGCGCCAAGGCGTGGCTGACCGCCTGGAGATCGGCGCTGGCCGGCGCGCGACCCAGGCCGGTGACCGGCAAGCGGCCTTGGGCGATGATGTGCTCGACCGTATAGGGGAAGCTCGGCACATGGCTTTGCGGTACGTAGGCCATTTGTTGGGCGATGGCGCGGCGGCTGAGAGCGCTGAGGGGTTGGCTGCCCAGATACACCTCACCGCTGGCGGGGCGAATCAGCCCCAGCAACAGGCGCAGCAAGGTGCTTTTGCCGGCCCCATTGGCGCCGAGCAGGGCGATGTTGTCGCCGGGGTTGAGGGTCAGCGAAATGTCCTGGAGGATCACCCGCCGACCCAGCCGATAACTGAGCCCTTCGCAACGCAACAACGTCATAGCCAGCCCTTGCGCACGCGCTGCAGCACCAGCACGAAGGCCACGGCGCCGAACAGTTCGGTGATGATCCCCAGCGGAATCTCGCCGGGGGTCAGGCTGCGCGCGGCGCCGTCAGCGGCCAGCAGAAACACCCCGCCCAGGCAGGCGCTGACCGGCAGGAGCCGGGCGTTGCTCGGGCCTGCCAGCAGGCGCGCCAGGTGCGGCACCAGCAGGCCGACCCAACCGACCATGCCCGCCAGGCTCACGGTGAGCGCGCAGATCAAAGTGGCCAGCACAATCACCCCGTAGCGGATGGTGCGTACCGGTACGCCGAGGCTGTGGGCCTCGTCGTCACTGAGCGACAGCGCGTCGATGGCGCGGCCCCCCAGGCACAGCACGGCGATGCCCAGCGTCAGCAGCGGCGCGATCACCCATAGCGCCTGGTGGTCGACTGCGCTGAGGCTGCCGAGCAACCAGTAGACGATGCTCGGCAGTTGATCGACCGGGTCGGCCAGGTACTGCGTGATCGACAGCAACGCGGTGAACAGCGCGTTGGCGACGATGCCACCGAGCACCAGCAACAGGATCGAGGGGTTGTGAAACAGATTGGCGATGCCTACCCCGACTGCCACGGCGATCAACCCGGTGACGCAAGCCAGCGCTGGGATGGCCAGGCCGTGCAGTTGCAGGATGATCCCCAGCGCCGCGCCGAACGCACAGCCGCTGAGCACGCCCAGCAGGCCCGGTGACACCAGCGGGTTGCGGAACACTGCCTGATAGGCCGCCCCGGATACCGACAACCCGGCACCCACCAGCAGGCCGGCGATCACGCGCGGCAGCCGCGACTCGACGATCAGGCCATGCAGCAGCGCAAAGCGCCCGGCCGGCATGTCGCCCAGGCCGGCAGAGGCTTTGATGAATTGCATGCATTCGCTCAGGGATATCGCATAGCGCCCGCAGAGCAACGCCAGCAGGCTTGCCGCCAGCAGCGCCAGGGCGCTGAGCCACGGCAGGGAGGATCGGGGGAGGCGGGGCATTGAACGCTCAGGGAACTCGGTGTGTAGCGGAATATATAGCGATAGCCTGCGGGGTGCTACCTGAAGGGCTTGGAGCTGAGTTTTCTTTCACGCTAACAGCCCGGTCATTGCTGAATGCACTGGGTGCTTCGCAGGCAGCCTTTGCGCCCTGATCGATTGAAACCATTTGTAAAATCTCCCATTCCGTATCAAATTCGTTACTGCTCGCGAAGCCGCATGGCCTCGTACCTGGATTTTTCGGCAGTCAGGTTCTGGAGAACACAAGATGGCGAATGGACAATCGGCAACGATGGATCACCAGGCTGTGATCGATTTCTGGCTGGCGGCGGGGCGTGAACGCTGGTTCGCCAAGGACCTGCAGTTCGACGATGCGTTTCGCCAGCGTTTTATCGACCTGCACCTGGCGGCGGCGCGTCGCGAGCTCGAAGCCTGGCTGGATGCCCCGGACAGCGCCCTGGCCCTGTTGATCCTGCTGGATCAGTTCCCGCGCAACGCCTTTCGCGACACCGCGCATATGTTCGCCACCGATGCCCTGGCCTGTCATTACGCCCGCCAGGTGGTCGATGCGGGCCTCGATGAACAGGTCGAGCCAGATTTGCGCCAATTCTTCTATCTGCCGCTCGAGCATTCCGAACGCCTTGCCGACCAGAACCTGTCGGTGGCGTTCAACCGCGGCATCAGTGCAGAAACCCTGCACCACGCCGAACTCCACCGCGACGTGATTGCGCGCTTCGGGCGGTTCCCTCATCGCAATCGGCTGCTGGGTCGGGAAAGCTCGTCCGAGGAGTTGGCTTTCCTCGATGCCGGAGGTTTCGCCGGTTGAGGCGCGACGCCAGGTGAACTATAGGGAGTCGGATCGATCAGATGGGCGTTACGCCCGGGGGTACGCCGTTGGCGGTTGCGGGCAAATGAATGAGCCGAGGAGTGGCATGTGGCTATCAAAGGTGTGATTTTCGATTCCGATGGAACTCTGGTCGACAGCGAGAACGTCGCGGCGGGTCTGCTGCACAAGATGTTGATCGAACGCGGCATTGAACTACCCGAGGCCGAAGTGCTGCGGCGTTTTCGCGGCGTGCAGTTCGCGGTGTTCATCGCCGAACTGTGCAAGGAGCACCCGAGCCTGGATGGCGAGCCGTTCATGGTGGCGTTCCGCGAGCGCAGCCTGGACCTGTTTCGCCAGGGCCTGCAGCCCATGCCAGGGGCGAAGGCCTTCGTTGCCAGCCTCGACCTGCCAAAGTCGGTAGCCTCCAATGGCCCGCGTTTGAAAATCGAAACCTGTTTGGGGCAGGCCGGCCTGCTCGAACACTTCGAGCATATCGCCAGTGCTTATGAGGTGCGTTCCTGGAAGCCGGCGCCGGGGTTGATCATCGAGGCGGCCAGATTGCTGGGGCTACAGCCCCATGAATGCCTGCTGGTCGAGGACAGCATCGCCGGGGCCGAAGCGGGCCTGGCTGCCGGGGCGCAGGTGGCGGGCTTTGGCGAGTTCGATTTCTCGACCTTCGACAACGCCGCCAATTTTCACCGCACCCCGACCTATGACGATGTGAGCGCGTTGCTTCAGCGGTTGCGTTAAAAACCTTTGCTCCGTCGTGGCTGGCGAGGTCTGCTCGCGAACAGGCCTTCAATAACCCCGGTCAGTTCACGTCTGACCGCTATTGCGGTTCGTAGTGCTCCAGCAACGGCTGGGTGCTGATGCCATGCAAGAGGATGCTCAGGGCTACCACCGACACCGTCAGGCTGATGCAGGTCCGCGCCACGTCATCGGGCAATCCATGACCCAGCGCGAAGCACAGGTAATAGATCGAACCGATCCCGCGGATCCCGAACCAGCCGAGCAAGGCGCGCTGATGGCCGTTGAGCAAACGTCGGCCCACCAGCAGCCACACGCTCAACGGACGAATCACGCAGAACAGGGCCAGCCCCAGGCCCATGGCGCGCCAGTCCCAGTAACTGGCCAGCAGCGTACCCAGCAAGGTAATCAGCAATACTTCCATGGAGCGTTCCACCAGGCTGCCAAAGGCGAGCATGTCCCCCATCATCACCCCGGCGGCCAGTTGCGGAGCCTCGAGTTCATCGTAATTGCCGGCCACCGCCTGCTCGGGCTTGGCTGAATGGCTATGGCCCAGCACGGGTTGAGTCAGGTGCTCGGACGGCACCTCGCTGCGCGACGAGCGTGCCTCGGCCTGACGCAAGCCGAGCCCGGCGGCGAACACCGACAAAAAGCCGAACGCGCCCACCGCCGACGCCGCCACATAGCTCAGCGCTATCAGCGCCAAGGCCAGGAAGTCATTGGGCGACAAGGTGCTGTCGGCATGCTTGATGCGCAGGTAGATCATCAACTGGCCGATCAACCGCCCCAGCGCATAGCCGATGAACAGTCCGACCGGCACCGCCCACAGCAGATGTTTCAGGGCCCAGTCGCCGACCCAATCGACGTTCAGCGTGCCCTGCTGCAGCAACAACAGGCTGAAGATCACGAACGGGAACGCCGTACCGTCGTTCAGGCCTGCTTCGCCGGACAGGCCAAAGCGCACTCGGTCCAGGTCCTGTGCATTGTTGACCTGCACCATGTTCGCCAGTACCGGATCGGTGGGCGCGAGCATCGCGCCGAGCAGCGCCGCCACGCCCCAGCTCAGGTTCAAGGCGTAATGGGCCACCAGGGTCACGCCCAGAATGGTGGCGATCATCACCGGGCCCGCCAGCATATAGGCGGCGCGCCAGGCCGAACGGCCCAGGGACAGGCGCAGTTTGATGCCGGTGCCGAACAGCGAAAACAACACTGCGACTTCGGTCAGGCGTTCCAGCCAGGGCGCGGCGTCGCGCAGATCCAGATCGAACAGATTCAAGCCCAATGGGCCGATGGCCAGGCCGAACAGCAGGCACACCGCCGAGGTGGTGACCGGCAGCCAGCGCAAATAGGAAGAAGTAAGCGCCAGTATCAGCAACAGGACGCCCATTACCGTCAGGCAAAGGATAAAACTCATGAAACCTCGCGGCCAGGTGGAAGAGCAGGGGGCCCACAGGCCATGCAGATGTGACTTTGCCCGGCCGCAATAGTTGACTCTTTTGCTGTCAATACTCTTTTCAATGCAGAAAATGTCCGAAGCGGATAGAATCGCCGCTAATTTCCAAGCGTCTACCCGGCCAAGGCTTACAACCCCTTGGCTCCCGGCGCTAATCGCGCTTGCGCAGCAGACTTCTAGCGACAACTTACAAAGGCAGACCGGATCTTGGAACAGCTAAAACGCCTCAAGAGCGGAATAGAAGGGCTCGACGCCTTGTTGAAAGGCGGCTTGGTGGCCGGTTCGTCCTATATCATCCAAGGCCGTCCGGGCTCTGGCAAAACCATTCTGGCCAACCAGTTGGGCTTCAATCATGTGCGCAATGGCGGCCGTGTACTGGTCGCCACCTTGCTGTCCGAATCCCATGAGCGATTGTTCCAGTACCTGTCCACCCTGAGCTTCTTCGACGCCTCGAAGATCGGCGGCGACATTCAGTTCGTCAGCGCTTTCGATACGCTGGAAAACGAAGGCCTGGACGAAGTGGTCAAGCTGTTGCGCCGTGAGATCGTTCGCCAGAAAGCCACGGTGATGATCGTCGACGGATTGCTCAACGCGCGCTCCAAGGCCGACTCGCAGATCGACACGAAAAAATTCATTTCCGAGCTGCAAGGGCATGCCGCCTTCGCCGGCTGCACCGTGCTGTTCCTGACCAGTTCGCGGCTGGACGACGGCAGCCCGGAACACACTATGGTCGACGGCGTCATCGAGATGGGGGAAGAGCTGTTCGGCACCCGTTCGGTGCGCCGTATCCAATTGCGCAAGACCCGCGGCAGCGGTGCGCTGTCGGGCCTGCACGAATGCGAGATCACCGATGACGGCATCGTCATCTATCCGCGCCTCGAAGCGCTGTACGGTCATGCGTCGCGCGCCGATCAGGCCGACATGACGCGAGTCACCAGCGGCATGGCCTCGCTCGACGGCTTGATCGGCGGTGGCCTGGCGCGCTCGTCGGTGACCTTGGCTATGGGCCCTTCGGGTATCGGCAAGACCAGCCTGGGGATCAACTTTCTGGCGGCGTCCACGCCTGAAGAGCCCGGCCTGCATTTCGGTTTCTACGAGACGCCGCAGCGCCTGTGCATGAAGGCCCACGCGCTGGGTTTCGACTTCACCGGCATGCTCGATTCAGGCGCCCTGCATGTCGCCTGGCAGCCCACTACCGACGGATTGCTCGACGGTCTGGGCGCCTACCTGCTGCGCCTGGTGGACGAGAAAAACATCAAGCGCGTACTGATCGACAGCCTTGGAGGCATGACGCGCGTTGCCACCAGTCCGGTGCGTCTGACGGAGTTCTTCAGTGTCCTGATGGGCGAGTTGCGCTCTCGTGGTGTGACGGTATTTGCAACTTGGGAAGTACGCGGGTTATTTGGGCCCGAAATAACCTCGCCAGTGCCTGATTTATCCAGTGTGGTCGATAATATCCTGCTGATGCGTTTCGTTGAATTTGAATCTGAACTTAAGCGCTTGCTGACCATTCTTAAAGTCAGAGACAGTATTTACGATTCATCCTTGCTGGAGATGGTCATCAAAGATAAGGGCATAAACCTGAGCAAGGCCGCATTCAAGAATGCCGAGTCCGTGCTCTCAGGTACCGCTACCACGACAACAAGTCGCTGATGTCATCCGGATCGATGTGAAATGACCACCATCCTGATCGTCGATGACGAGTACTTGATTGCCGACATACTTGGGTTTGCGCTCGAGGATGAGGGCTATATGACCGTTACCGCGAGCAACGGCAAAAAAGGACTCGACGTTCTGACGCGAGAGCGGCCGGAGCTGGTCATCACTGATTTCATGATGCCGGTGATGGATGGGCTCGAGTTTGCCAAGGCGATCCGTGCCCGTGAAGAATGCAAGAATCTGCCTATCTTGTTGATGAGCGGCGCGCAGGGTGCCTTGGGTCGCGAACACCCTGAACTTTTCAAGGCGGTGTTCGACAAGCCGTTCCAGATTGCTCAAATCATCGATATGGTCAAGCAGCTGTTTCCGCCCGACAAGCCCTGAAAAAGTCCTTTTTCAGTCGCATTCCTCGTTTATTCTTTTGCGTCTGTGGTGTCAGGGCTGGCCTCTGCGCCGCCGAACGCGCCCCCTTGCTCGCGCCTGTGCACGACTCAAGATCGACTAGCGCCAAGGTCGGCTAGCACGGCGGTCGCCAAGCTTGCTCGCGCAGGGGCCAGTGCAAACATCGCGCTTGCGTCGATTTATCGTTCAACTGCAAAGGGAGATCTGGCGAATGCCGGAACAAGGCAACATGCTTCAAGTCGCGGTGGTGTTCTTGCTCGCGGCGGTGATCACCGTGCCGCTGGCCAAGCGTCTGCAATTGGGCGCGGTCCTGGGTTATCTGCTCGCAGGCGTGATCATCGGCCCCTCCTTGCTGGGGCTGATCGGAAACCCGCAAAGCGTGGCCCATGTCTCGGAGCTGGGCGTGGTGCTGTTGCTGTTCATCATCGGCCTGGAATTGTCGCCCAAGCGTTTGTGGGTAATGCGCAAATCGGTCTTCGGGGTAGGCCTGGCGCAGGTGTTGCTGACCGGTCTGGTGATCGGCTGTGTGGCCTTGCTCGGCTTTGGCCAGCCACTCAACAGTGCCGTGGTGCTGGGTTTGGGCCTGGCGTTGTCGTCTACCGCGTTCGGCCTGCAGAGCCTGGCCGAGCGCAAGGAGCTCAACGCCCCCCATGGCCGCCTGGCATTCGCCATTCTGCTGTTTCAGGACATCGCCGCCATTCCGTTGATTGCCTTGGTGCCGCTGTTGGCCGGGGGTAGTCAAGGCGAGGGCGGCGATGCGCTCAACCATGGCTTGCGCGTGCTGGGCAGTATCGCCGTCGTGGTGGTGGGCGGGCGTTATCTGCTGCGCCCGGTGTTTCGCATCGTCGCCCGTACCGGTTTGCCCGAGGTGTCCACCGCCACGGCGCTGCTGGTGGTCATCGGCACCGCGTGGCTGATGGACCTGGCTGGCGTATCCATGGCCCTGGGGGCTTTTCTGGCCGGCTTGCTGCTGGCCGATTCCGAGTACCGCCACGAATTGGAATCGCAGATCGAGCCCTTCAAGGGGCTGCTGCTGGGGCTGTTTTTCATCAGCGTCGGCATGGGCGCCAACATCGGTCTGTTGTTTCAGGCACCCGCCCAGGTGCTGGGCCTGACCCTGCTGCTGGTGCTGATCAAACTGCCCCTGCTGATCTTTATCGGGCGCCTGGGCGGTGGTCTTGATCGGCGCAGTGCACTGCGCCTGGGGCTGGTGCTGGCAGCGGGCGGTGAGTTCGCCTTTGTGGTGTTCAAGATCGGCCGCGATCAAGGTTTGTTCGATGCCGGGCTGTACGACTTGCTGGTGTTGACCATCACCTTGTCGATGGCCGTGACCCCGCTGTTATTGCTGCTGGGCCGGCACCTGCTCAAGGCGCGCCCGCTGCCGGCGCGGGAAATTCCCGCCGAATACAGCGAGATCGAAAGCGATGCCCCGCGGGTGGTGATCGCCGGCATGGGCCGCATGGGCCAGATCATCGCGCGGATACTGCGCGCGCAAAAGGTCAATTTCGTTGCCCTGGACACGGCCGTCGAGAGCGTCGAGTTCTCCCGCAGCTTTGGTCATGTGCCAGTGTTCTATGGCGATCCGCTGCGCCCTGAAATCCTTCAGGCGGCCAAGGTCGAACAGGCCGAATATTTTGTGATCGCCACCGATGACCCGGACATCAACATCCGCACCGCCGAACTGGTCAGTCGCCTGTATCCGCACATCAAGATCATCGCCCGGGCGCGCAATCGTCAGCATGTGCATCGGCTGGTGGACGTGGGCGCGGTGGCGGTGCGCGAGACCTACTACTCGAGCCTGGAAATGAGCCGGCGCACCTTGATGGGCCTGGGCTTGAGCCAGTCCCAGGCGGACGCGCGGATCCGGCGCTTCAAGCTGCACGACGAACAGCTGCTGCAAGCGCAGCACAAGGTCTACGACGATGCCGCCAAGGTCATGCAAAGCGCTCAGGAAGCGCGGGCCGAGCTGGCGCGGTTGTTTGATGCCGATCGGGAGCAGGAAGAGGCCGAAAAGGCCCATTGATGCTCATGGCCTCAGCTCAGGACAGCCGCTACTCAGGGCTGTTCTTGCAATAGCCGCTCGATCACTGCGCTCTGCTGCAGTTGCTCGTACGCAGTGCGCACGCGATCGACGATTTCGTCCGAGGTGGCGCGGCTGAAGGCGATGTAGATCTCCCGCGACAGATCGTCCATGGCGTAGGCCTTTTCCAGCGTCTCGAAGGGCACGTGGGCATCGGCGCAGAACTTGCGCGCATCGCGCTCAGGCATGGCAACCAGTTGCACCTGCCCGTTGAGCAGGCGGTTGAAGTTCTCCTGGTTGCTGGCGGCCACCACCAAGCGCGTAAAGCCCTGATCGCGGAGGTACTTTTCCCGATAATCGTCGCGCAGCACGCCCACGCGGTAGGGCCGTGCGTCTTGCAGTGTGGCGATGCGCAACGACGGCGTGGCGCGCAGTTTGTAGAGAATCGGCAAGGTCCAATCAAGATGGCCAACCCATTTGAATAGGTTTTCGCGTTCTGCGGTACGCAAAATGGGGTAAATGATTACATTCGGTTCGCGCAGCGCCCGGTCATAAGCCCGCGCCCATGGGTAGATGGCCATACGGTAATCATCCAGGCCGGCTTGCTTGAGGAGCGCCTCGACGATGCGTCCGGCGGCGCCGCCGACCTTGCCATCCTGCATATAGCTATAGGACGAATCCTCGGTCACGGTCTCGATGGTTTCGGCGCTGGCGCCGTGCCAATACAGGGCCAGCAACAGGGCTGCCACGGTGCCGTATCGGGGTCTGCGGGGCAGGCGCATCATCAGCTGGCGCTCCGGGCACGGCCCTGGCTTTTCGCCCGATAAAGAGCCTGGTCGGCACGCTGCAGGAGTTGATCGAATCGGTCCATGGTTGCACGGTCCAGCTCGGCGACGCCGATGCTAATGGTCATGTACGGCGACACGGGCGAGGCACCGTGGGCCAGTTGGGCTGTGGCCAGCGCCACTTGCAGGCGTTCGGCGGCCTGATGGGCCTGCAGCAGATCGAAGCCCGGCAGCAGAACGGCAAATTCCTCGCCGCCCAGGCGCGCCACCAATTCGCCGGAGCGGGTGAACACGCTACTCATGACGATGGCCACGTTGCTCAGGCACTGGTCGCCCATGGCGTGACCGTGGCTATCGTTATAGGGCTTGAAGTGGTCGATGTCGCACATCAGCACCGACAGCGGATGCCCTTGGCGCAACGCCCGGTTGAATTCCAAAGCCTTGAGTTCATCGAAGTGGCGGCGATTGGCCAGGCCGGTCAGCGGGTCGAAGCGGCTCAAGGCCTCGAGGCGCACGTTGGCGGCGCGCAACTCGGCGGTGCGCTGCTCGACCAGTTCCGCCAATTGGTCGCGGCTGGCGGCCAGAGCCTGCTCGTCTTCGTGCTGGCGCTGCAGGTAGGTCGCGAGTTTTTCCTGGACCAGGTTGACACCGGCTTCGAGCAAGTCGAGTTCATCGCCGTTGCGGCGCTGGCGGCGCAGGCGCAAATGCCGGCCCAGGGTCACGGGCGTCAGTTGTGACAGGTGGCGGCCCACGTGGCGCACGTGCACGGTGACGGTGCGGTTGAACATCGCCATGATCAGCCCCGCCAAGGCCAGCGACTGAATGACCTGGGTGAGGATGATCACCGCGACTTCTTTCCACAGTCGCTGCCACAGCAGGCTCGGGTCGCCGACGATGGTCAGGTCGCCGACCTGTTCGCTGGCGTCGGGGTAGGGTGTCACGGCCAGGTCGCGGTGCAGCGATGGCGCGCTGGCAGGGTCGGGTTGGGTGTCGCGGCGCCGCTCGAGGATTTCCGGGGCGCGGCCAGGGCGCAGAATGCGTAAGGTCACCTGGCCGACTGGCGCGGCGGCGGCCACGCTGTCGAGTTGTTCCTTGAGGGCATCACGATCCATCTCCCACACAGCCTTGGCCAGCGTGCCCTGGAACACCTGGTCGATCAGGTGCAGCTCGGCGTTCATGGCCTTGAGATTGTTGTTCCAGGCGAACCAGGTGCGCACGGCCACCGTGCCGAGGGTAAAGAACAGGCAGAACAGTAGCGTCGCAAGCACCAGGCGTCGCCCCAACGAAGCGGAGCTGCGAGTGTGGGGCCACAGTTGTGTGATGATTTCCGATTCGGGGCGGGCGGCCATCTACATCCACTTCCGGGCGATGGCCGCGTAGGTACCGTTGTCATGCAGGCGCTGCAGCGCCTGGCGCAAGCGGGCGACGACGGGCGCCGGGGTTTTCAGGCTGAACGCCATATAGAGTCCGGCGTCACCGCCCAGGTCGGGCAGGGCGAGGGCGCGCACCAGGGTCTTGGCCGGATCGTCGCCGGCCTGGCGCGCCAGGTAGATGGCATTGAGTTCGTTGGCGATCCAGAGGTCGATGTGGCCGGACTTGAGCTTTTCGTAGTTGAGTTCACGGCGATTGCTCGATTGCAGGTTGATGCCGTTGCGAAACCCTCGGGCGAGCAGGTACAACTCGCCGACATCCTGCTTGACCACGCCGTTTTGATAGGCCTTGGCATCTTCGAGGCGTTCGATAGGAATCGGCCGCTCGGGGTATGAATACACGTACCACTGAGTAGGCGCGATGGCACCCACCCACTGGAACAAGCTTTCGCGTTCGGGAATCCGTGCCATGGAGTAGATGAGGACGTTGTCGTCATGCAGCGCCAGGTCGTAGGCGCGAGCCCAGGGCATGGACTGGATGGGAGCGCTCAGGCCCGCCTCCTTGAGAGCGGCCTCGACCACCTCGGTGCTCATGCCTGTCAGACGCCCATCGACCGTCATGTTGTAGGGTGGCAACTCTTCGGTGACCACCTGCAAAGGCAGCTGCAACGCCGCCTCCAGTGGCGGCTGCGCCGATTCCGCCTGCGCCGATTCCGCCCGCACCGCAGGCAGGGCAAAGGCGGCCAGCATCGCCAGCAGCAGGGGCAAACGTAGGGTGCTGTGCGACAGCGGCGCATTCATCAAGGGCGACCTCATGACTGCAGATCGATGACCCAGGCGCCCGCGATGGGATCGCTGCCAAGTGACCGTACTGCTCTTCTGGCCACGGTATCGGCGGTGTGGGGCAATTCTTGAGACCGAGGGGAGCGATGATGGCATTTAGCCTTAGCTGTCGCCGGTAAACCGCGGCAGGTTCCATTTGAATCTTAGCGCCATCAGGCGCAAACCCACTCCCGCCAGCATGCCCAGCGCGGACCAACTGGGCGCGCGCACCCCGGCCCAATCACCGCCCACCTGGATCAGGGCCGCCAGCAACGCCGCCAGCGCATAGACTTCCTTCTCGAGAATCTGCGGCGTGCGGTTGAGCAGAATGTCGCGGATCACGCCCCCACCCACAGCGCTGAGCACGCCCATCATCACCGCCAGCTGCGGGTTGCCGGTGTAGAGCCAGGCTTTATGGGCGCCGGCCACGGCGAAAAAGCCCAGGCCCAGGGCGTCGAACAGTTGCACCGGCTGGCTGATGCGTTGCACCGTGGCGTAGGCGAGGATGGTCAGTAGCGAGGCGCCGATAGCGATGGCCAGGTAACGCACATCGAGCAACCCGGCGGCCGGCACGGCGCCCACGCACACATCGCGCACGATGCCGCCGCCACAGGCCACGCAGAACGCCACGGTGACGATACCGAACAGGTCCAGGCCCCGTTGCCGCGCGGCGATGGCGCCGCTGAGGGCGAACGCCAAGGTGCCGAGCAGATCGAAAAACGTATAGACCCAAGGCATGTCCATGCTGAACGTCGCTACCGGTGGTGGGGGTTGATAGGGTCGAAAGCGGCGATTCTTGCTGTTTATCGAGCGGTTGGGAAGTGCCAAGCCCGCGCGCCGGTGCGGCAAAAAATAAATGCGGGCGCTGCATCCAGTTGGCCCTGCGGCGGGTAGTACCTTCAGCAGCCCTGTTCGCTGCCCGGTTCACTACCCCTTTGGAGAGACCTGCATGAACATCCAACGCATGCTTCACCTGACTTTCGTCCCGCTGGCCGCAGCCTGTGTACTGGTCGGCGCGCCCCTGGCCCAGGCGGCCATGGAACTGCCGGACGCCGTCAAGGTACCGGAGGGGCACAAGATCGCCCTCGAAACCGTGGGTGTAGGCGAGATCACCTATGAGTGCCGCGCCAAGGCCGACAACGCCGCCGCCACCGAATGGGTGTTCGTCGGGCCCAAGGCGGTGCTCAGCGATCGCGCTGGCAAGCCGATCGGTAGCTACTTCGGGCCGCCCGCCACCTGGCAGGCTCAGGACGGCTCGAAAATCACCGGTACGCAGCTCGCGGTGGCCCCTGCGGGGGCCGGCAATCTGCCCTATCAGTTGGTCAAGGCCAACCCGGCTGAGGGCAAAGGCGCCATGGTGGGCGTGACCTACGTACAACGCGTGGCGCTCAAGGGTGGTGTGGCGCCGGCCAGTGCCTGCACTGCGGCGCAGAAGGGCTTGCAGGAACAGGTCAAATACCAGGCGGATTACATCTTCTGGGCTGCGAAATAAGTAGCAACAGTTGCGCAGTGATGGGGGCTGCCAAAGTCTTCTACGCTGTGCTCCACCTGCCGCGAGCGACGACGGCCGATGGCGCGCCATCGCTGGCGAGCAGAGCTGGTTTCGCTCCTCCCATTTGCTGACGGTCGCGCCTTTGTCCGTACCTGAACCGCTGTTCGATCACCACGCTTTGCTGGGCGCCTGTGCACGCGGCGAGCATTCGGCCCTGCAGCGTTTGTATCAGCAGGAGGCAGCCGCCTTGCTGGGTGTCGCACGGCGCCTGGTGCAGGATCAGGCGCTGGCCGAGGACATCGTTCATGAAGCCTTTATCCGCATCTGGAGCGGCGCGGCCAGCTTCGATGCCGGTCGCGGCAGTGCGCGTGGCTGGATGTTCAGCATCACCCGCCATCTCGCCCTCAACGTACTGCGCGGCCGTGGCCGGGAGGTTCAGGTCAGTGACGAGCAGGCCGCTGTATTGGAGGCGCGTGACGCGCAGCAGGCCAGCGCCGAAGTCGACGCCGCGCTTGAGGCGGCATTGCAGGGAGAGCGTTTGCACGGCTGCCTGTCCAGCCTGGAGCCGCTGCGCCGGGCGTGTATCGTGCAGGCCTATGTCGATGGTTTCTCCCATGCTGAAATCGCCCACCGCCTGGCCACTCCGCTGGGCACGGTCAAGGCCTGGATCAAACGCAGTCTGGCAAGTTTGAAGGAGTGCATGGGATGAGCGAACCCCCCCTTGACCCGGTTTCTGCGCCGCTTCGCGCGCTGGCGGGTGAGTACGTGCTGGGCACCCTTGAACTGCCGCAACGGCTGGAGGTGCAGCGGCGCCTGGAGCACGATGGCGCACTGCGTGCTGCGGTGGACGACTGGGAGCGACGGCTGTTGCCGTTGACAGCGCTGGCCCCCGCGCAGGTGCCTTCTGCTTTGTTGTGGAAGCGCATCGAGCGCAGCCTGCATGCCAAAGCGCGCGCCGGCCGTTGGTGGGACTCGTTGGCGCTGTGGCGCGGTATGACGGCTGCCGGGCTGGCGGCAAGTGTGATCATGGCCGCGTTATTGCTGACCCGCGTCGCGGCCGTGGCAACGCCCCAGTATCTGGTGGTGCTGGTCGCCCCGCAGGACAAGGCGCCAGGATGGGTGGTGCAGGCCGGCAGCGCACGGGAAGTCGAGTTGATCCCTTTGGCGGTGGCGCAAGTCCCGGCCGACAAAGCACTTGAGTTCTGGACCAAGGCCGATGACTGGCAAGGCCCGGTGTCGCTGGGGTTGGTCAAGCCGGGGCAGAGTTTGCGCGTCGCGCTGGACAAACTGCCGCCCCTGCAGGCCAATCAACTGTTCGAGCTGACGCTGGAGAACGCCGGTGGCTCCACGGTGGGCAAGCCCACCGGCCCGGTGCAATTCATTGGCCGCGCGGTCAAGCTCGGGCAGGCGCTGTAGCGAGGGCACCAGGCCCTCGCGGATTTGCCGCTCAGAAGCCTTCAAGCACGATCTTGCCCTGCGCCTTGCCGCTTTCGAGCAGCGCGTGGGCGCGTATCAGATTGGCGGCGTTGATGGTGCCGAAGTGCTCGCCTACGGTGGTGCGCAGTACACCACTATCGATCAGCTCGGCCACCCGCGTGAGCAACTGGTGCTGGGCGATCATGTCGTCGGTCTGGTACATCGAGCGGGTGAACATCAGTTCCCAGTGCAGCGACAGCGATTTGCGCTTCATCGGCACCACGTCGAGGGTCTTGGGATCGTCGATCAGCGCCAGATGGCCTTGCGGCTGCAGCGCCTCGATCAATTCGGCAAAGCGGCTGTCGGTGTGGGTCAGGCTGATGAGGTGGCTGACCTGGCCGACGCCGATACGGGCCAGCTCCTCGGGAATCGAACGGCTATGGTCGATCACGTGATGAGCGCCCAGGCCGGTCACCCATTCCTGGGTCTGCGGACGCGAGGCGCTGCCGATCACGGTCATTTGCGTGAGCTGACGCGCCAGTTGGACAAGGATCGAACCGACCCCGCCCGCAGCGCCGATGATCAGCAACGATTGCCCGGCACCACCGCCTTCAACGATGCCCAGGCGGTCGAACAGCAGCTCCCACGCAGTGATGCTGGTGAGCGGCAGGGCGGCGGCGCTGGGGGCGTCCAGACTTTTAGGCTTGAGGGCGGCGATGCGCTCGTCCACCAGATGCAATTCGCTGTTGGTGCCTGGCCGGGTAAGGTCGCCGGCATAGTAGATCTCGTCACCGACCTTGAACAGGCTGACGTCGGCGCCCACTGCCTGTACTACGCCGACGGCATCCCAACCCAGCACGCGGGGCTCGGTGACGGCCGCACTGGCGCGGATCTTGGTGTCGACCGGGTTGACCGAGATCGCCTTGATTGCCACCAGCAGGTCGCGCGGGCCGGGTGTCGGCGCAGGCAGTTCGAGGTCGATCAGTGCGTGTGGATCGGTGATGGACAGACCGTGTTGACGATAGGCGATGGCTTTCATGGGGGTTCCTTCGAGGATAGGCATCAATGATGCGGCCTAGGATGGACGTTTTCACTTGATTGAAAAACCTGCAAAATAGTTCAGCACTTTCACTGCAGGAATGAAAATGGTCCGCTTCGACGATCTCAATCTGTTCGTGCGCACCGCCGCGCTGGGCAGTTTCTCCAACGCTGCGCGAGAGGTTGACTTGCTGCCGGGTCAGGTCAGCGCGGCGATCAAGCGCCTGGAGGCCGAGTTGGGCATACGTCTGTTCGCGCGTTCGACCCGCAGCTTGCGCTTGACCCCCGAAGGCGAAGTGTATCTGCCCAGCGCTCGCCAAGCGCTGGAGGCTCTGCGCGAAGGCCAGGAGCGGTTGCGTCCGGCGCAGGCCGGGCTTAGTGGGGTGCTGCAGGTGGCGGCGCCGTCGGATCTGGGGCGCAATATCGTGCTCGACTGGCTGAGTGCTTTTCGCCACGAGCATCCACAGATCACGCTGCGGTTGTTTCTGTCCGATCAAGTGGCCGACGTGTTTCGCGAGCCGATCGACATCGCCCTGCGTTATGGGCGCATGGACGACGCCAGTTTCGTCGCGATGCCCCTGGCCCCGGACAACCGCCGCGTGCTGGTCGCCGCGCCCGCCTATCTGGCCCGGCAGGGTCGTCCGCAAACGTTGCAGCAATTGGCGCAACACGCTTGTCTACTGTACTTGCTCAAGGGCCGGGTCTACGACAAGTGGGCGTTCGTCGACGGCGCGGGAGCGTCGCAGACCATCGCCGTATCCGGGCATTTGCTCAGTGACGACGCCGATGTGGTGCGGCGCTGGGCGGTGGCGGGTGAGGGCATTGCCTACAAGTCCTGGCTGGATGTGAGCAAGGATGTGCGCGCCGGGCGGCTGGAGGTGATCTTGCCCCAGGTACTGGGCGACAGCGTACCGCTGCAACTGGTGTGCCCGCATCGCCGGCAGTTTTCGCCGATCGTGCAGTTGCTGTATCGGTGGCTCAAGGACCAGTGCGCGGCGCTATAAGGTGTGGGTAGAAAATGAGAATGATAATCGACATAATTGGAAACATTAATGGGCTTGCTTGTCTCACCCCGAGATAAGCTCCGTCCAGAGCCCTCTGTTTGCGTAGGTATCCGTGAAATATAAATTGCCGTCCCTCGCCACCGCCCCGTTCTGCCCTTCGGCCGCCACCGAGACGGTGGATGTCCCCGCCAATGCTTCGTCGCTGCGCAAGATGCTGCTGTTCTTCGGTCCGGGCTTGATGGTGTCGGTGGGCTACATGGACCCCGGCAACTGGGCGACGGCTATCGAAGCAGGGTCGCGCTTCGGGTACGCCTTGTTGTTCGTCGTGGTGTTGGCGAGCCTGGCGGGGATGGCCCTGCAGAATCTCGCCTCACGGCTGGGCATCGCCACCGGCCGTGACCTGGCGCAGCTGACGCGGGAGCGTTATCGACCTGGTGTAGCGCGCGGTCAATGGCTGTTGGCCGAGTTGTCGATTCTGGCCTGTGATCTTGCCGAAGTGCTAGGGGCCGCGCTGGCCTTTCATCTGTTGCTGGGGGTGCCGATGCTCGGCGGCGTGGTGCTGACCGCCTTCGACACGGTGCTGGTGCTGGCCTTGCAAGGCGCCAACTTCCGGCGGCTGGAAGCAATCATTCTTGGGTTGATCGGCACCATCGGCGTGTGTTTTTTCATCGAACTGGTGCTGATCAAGCCCTATTGGCCCGATGTAGCGGCAGGGCTGCGACCCAGCTGGGAGGTGCTCAGCCACCAGGAACCGTTGTATCTGGCTATCGGTATCCTCGGCGCGACCGTGATGCCGCACAATCTGTATCTGCACTCCTCAGTGGTGCAGACCCGGGTGCGTAAGCAAGAACCCGACGCCAAGGCCACGGCGATCCGCTATGCACGGCTGGACACCTTCGTCTCGTTGCTGCTGGCGCTGTTGATCAACGCCGCGATTCTGATCCTGGCTGCCGCCGCCTTCCATGGCACCGGGCATACCGATGTGGTGGAAATTCAGGATGCCTATCATCTGCTCGATCCATTGGTCGGAGGTACCCTGGCCAGCCTGCTGTTCGGCGTGGCGCTGCTGGCCTCGGGGCAAAGCTCGACCTTTACCGGGACCATTGCCGGCCAGGTGGTGCTCGAAGGGTTCCTGCAGCGTTCGATCCCTTGCTGGCAGCGCCGCCTGATTACTCGCGGCATGGCGCTGCTACCGGCCCTGATCGGCGTCTGGTGGCTGGGCGATAGCGCGGTGGGCAAGATGCTGGTGTTGAGCCAGGTGGTGCTCAGTCTGCAACTGCCGTTTGCCTTGTGGCCGTTGATCCGCTTTACCAGCGACCCTGAGCTGATGGGCGAGTTCGTCAATAGCGCCTGGGTACGCTGGCTGGCGTGGGGGCTGTTCGGGCTGATCTCATTGGCGAACCTGATGCTGCTGGTGTTTACCTTCAGCGATTGAGCCCGGCGCGCGAGCTCAAAAGGCGAACGTCTGGGTAGAAGGCGCCCGCTTGGGTAACTGGACTTCGGCGTTGCGCAGTGCTTCATCACGCTTTTTCTGCTCTGCCGCGGCGGTGGCCGCCGCAGCCTTTGCAGCGGCCGCCTTGACGGTTTTTTGCGCGGCCTTGTTGGCGGCCTCGGCCTCGGCGATGGCGCTGGCCTTGTCGGTGCCGGGCACGGTCTGCCAGGCGGTGTTCAGCGAGCGGGCCTGGGCGATCGCTTGATTGAGCTCGTTCAGTGCTTGCGGTGCTTCGGCCACCGGCGAGTGAATGTCGACGCCGCAGCCGGAATGGCTGGTGATGCTGCTCTGCGGCGCGACGGCGATAGTCTGCACGAAGTGCGGATCGGCAACGGTGACGGTGAATTGCTGGCGGGTCAGGGGCGCGGTGAGGAAGGTCACGGTGGCGGTGCGGCAGGCTGAATAGAAGTAGAGTCCGGACGCTTTGGCGAGGTCGAGCTGGCGGGTTTCGATCGCGTCCGTCGGCACCGCATCGAAGGCGATCTCGAAAGCAAGCTTGCGATTGGAGTTTTCGCTCACGGCCCACATGGTGGTAGGCCCGCGAAACGCCTGGTCGAGCAAGCGGCCAGTATCGATCGCTAGCGGCAAGCTCAGCGCGGCGCTGGTTTTTTTGCTAGTGGGCAGGTCGACGCTCGCCGCCACTGCCGTGGGCGCGCCCGAGGACGCTGCGTTTTTGTACGGCTGATCGGGCTGCAATTGCGCGTCGCTGGTGAGCCGATGCACCAGGTTGGAATTGTCGAGTTTGGTCACCGTCAGCAGGTGACCGGCGCCAGCGCCGTTTTCCTGCTGCACCCCGAAGTGGGTCAGGGGGCCGGACGCTTCGGCCGGCACCGAAGTCATGAGCGCGGGGCCGCCGGTTTCGGCGGGGCGCACCAGCAGAATGGATTTGGCCAGGCTGAATTTGGTCAGCCCGCTGTAATCCCCGCGGCCTTCGCTGCGCCCATCTTCATATTGCACGTACTTGAGCTTTACTGGTGCGGCGCCGCACCCGACCAACAGGGGGCTGCCCAGCACGAAAGCCAGCAGGGGCGAAATCCTCACGATATACACCTCAATCGCGTAAGTAGGCTGCGCAGACGCATCCATGGCGTCTCTACCGAAGCAGTAAAGCTAATCCTCGCCAATGCCCTTGTCCAGTGCCGTATGGCCCCCTGTTTGCTGGGTCAAGGGGGCTAGATCAAAGGATGTGAACTATTACCGGAATCTGCCCTGTAGCGAAGGGGGTTTGCTCGCGAAAACCGCTGATTCCCAAGGAGATGCCGGCGTTGTGCCACCTTTTTTGGCGTCAAGCTGCTTCGCAAAATGGCGGAGTAGGGTAGTCGGACAACTGGTGATGCAGGAAAGGCATCTACTGGAAGGTATCAATGCCTGTTTAGCCTAACGATTGCGGGTAGACAGGATTGATTCTCATATTGGCGATACCGTTGCCTTGTCTGCAAAAAAAGAACAACCGGGGATGGATATTCCTATGCTTGTACGATAACTTGTCTCCCATCGCGGCATTGATCGCGACCGTGTCCAATAAAAATAATCGTGGGAGTACCACTGCATGCAAGCGTCGAAAAACACGCATGTACGTTATCTGATCCTCTTTCTGTTGTTTGTGGTTACCACGATCAACTATGCCGACCGGGCGACCATCGCGATTGCCGGATCGAGCTTGCAGAAAGACCTTGGCATCGATGCCGTCACCCTGGGTTTTGTCTTCTCCGCCTTTGGCTGGGCCTACGTGCTCGGGCAGATCCCTGGCGGCTGGCTGCTGGACCGCTTCGGTTCGAAGAAGGTCTACGCCATCAGCATCTTCACCTGGTCGGCGTTTACCCTGTTGCAAGGCTTCGTCGGCTATCTGCCGATGGCCAACGCGGTTATCGCGCTGTTCCTGTTGCGCTTCCTGGTGGGGGCGGCCGAAGCGCCGTCGTTCCCCGGCAACGCGCGCATCGTCGCGGCCTGGTTCCCAGCGGCGGAACGCGGCACCGCCTCGGCGATCTTCAACTCGGCGCAGTACTTCGCCACAGTGCTGTTCGCGCCGCTGATGGGCTGGATCGTGCACGCCTTTGGCTGGGAACACGTGTTTGTGGTGATGGGTGCGGCCGGTATAGCGTTCTCGCTGGCGTGGATCAAATACATCCACAACCCCAAGGAACACCCGATGATCAGCGCGCAAGAGCTTGAGCACATCGTTCAGGGTGGCGCGGTCGTTGACATGGACAGCGCGCAGAAGGGCAACAGCGGTCCGAAATGGGGCTACATCAAGCAACTGCTGAGCAACCGCATGATGGCCGGGATTTACCTCGGGCAGTTCTGCATCAACGGCATTACCTACTTCTTCCTGACCTGGTTCCCGGTTTACCTGGTGCAGGAGCGCGGCATGACCATCCTCAAGGCCGGCTTCATCGCTTCGTTGCCGGCGATCTGTGGCTTTATCGGCGGGGTGCTGGGCGGGGTGATTTCCGACTGGCTATTGCGCCGCGGGCATTCGTTGACCCTGGCGCGCAAGTTGCCGATCATCGGCGGCCTGCTGCTGTCGACCACCATCGTGGCGTGCAACTACGTGCAGCTCGAATGGGTGGTGGTGGGCTTCATGGCTCTGGCGTTCTTCGGCAAGGGCGTGGGTGCGTTGGGTTGGGCGGTGATGTCCGATACTTCGCCCAAGCAGATCGCCGGGATCAGCGGTGGCCTGTTCAACATGTTCGGCAACCTGGCGTCGATCAGCACGCCGATCGTCATCGGCTACATCATTTCCACCACGGGCTCGTTCAAATGGGCCTTGGTGTATGTCGGCGCCAATGCGCTGGTGGCGGTGTTCGCCTATCTGGTGATCGTCGGCCCGATCAAGCGCGTGGAGCTGCGTGATCCAGATGGCAAACTGCTGGTGGAATCGCCTTCGGGCGCTGCACCGGCACACTGATACAACGCTTGGAGTCGGTCAGCCTGTGGGTGACCGACGTTTCACCCGATTCAGCCTGTGCGTCGATAAAAAGGGCCAACCCATGCAACTCATCGAACATTCCGACTCTCCCCGCTATGTGCGTCTGCACGCAGACGACAACGTCGTGGTAGTGGTCAACGATCAGGGCGTCACCGAAGGCAGCCGTTTTCCCGACGGCCTGACCACTGTCGAGGGCGTCCCGCAAAGTCATAAAGTGGCGCTGGTAGACATCCCTGAGGGCGGTGCAGTGCGCCGTTACGGCCAGATCATCGGCTATGCCTTGAAAGACCTGCGCCAAGGCAGCTGGGTGCAGGAAACCCAGCTGGCGATGCCGTCCGCGCCGCCGCTGGACAGCCTGCCGATGTCCGATGCCGTGCCCGCGCCGCTGGCTGCGCTTGAAGGCTTTACCTTCGAGGGCTTTCGCAACGCCGATGGCACCGTCGGGACCCGCAACATTCTCGGGATTACCACCACCGTGCAATGCGTGACCGGCGTGCTTGATCACGCGGTCAAGCGCATCCGCGAAGAGCTGCTGCCCAAGTACCCCCACGTCGACGACGTCGTGGCCCTGACTCACAGCTACGGCTGCGGCGTGGCGATCAATGCGCGGGATGCCTATATCCCCATCCGTACCGTGCGCAATCTGGCGCGCAACCCTAATCTGGGTGGCGAAGCGCTGGTCATCAGCCTGGGCTGCGAGAAGCTGCAGGCCGGTCAGGTAATGCACGAAAACGACAGCTCGGTTGACCTCAGCGATCCGTGGCTGTATCGCCTTCAGGATTCCAGCCACGGCTTTGTCGAGATGATCGAGCAGATCATGGAACTGGCCGAGACGCGTCTGAAAAAACTCGACCAGCGTCGCCGCGAAACCGTCCCGGCCAGCGAGTTGATCCTGGGCATGCAGTGCGGCGGCAGCGATGCGTTTTCCGGGATCACTGCCAACCCGGCCTTGGGGTTCGCGTCGGATTTGCTGATTCGCGCGGGAGCCACGGTCATGTTCTCTGAAGTCACCGAGGTGCGCGACGCTATCTATATGCTCACCTCACGCGCCCAGGACATGGACGTGGCTCAGGCACTGGTGCGCGAGATGGACTGGTACGACCAATACCTGGAGCGTGGCGCCGCGGACCGCAGCGCCAATACCACGCCAGGCAACAAAAAGGGCGGGTTGTCGAACATCGTCGAAAAATCCCTGGGCTCGATCGTCAAATCCGGCAGCAGCGCGATCAACGCGGTGGTCGGGCCTGGCGAGCGGGTCGAACGCAAGGGGTTGATCTTCTGCGCGACGCCGGCCAGTGATTTCGTCTGTGGCACCTTGCAGCTGGCCGCCGGGATGAACCTGCATGTGTTCACCACCGGCCGCGGCACCCCGTACGGCCTGGCGATGGCACCCGTGGTCAAGGTCTCGACGCGCACCGAGCTGGCCGAGCGCTGGCCCGACCTGATCGACGTCGATGCCGGCCGTATAGCCACCGGCCGCGCGACCATCGAGGAGCTGGGCTGGGAGTTGTTCCACTACTACCTGGACGTCGCCAGCGGCCGCAAGCAGACCTGGGCCGAGCAGCATCGTCTGCACAACGATATCGTGCTGTTCAACCCTGCACCGGTGACGTGATCGGGCGGGCAGGGCGGCGCATTCGGATCAGGGCGCTGCCTTGTCACCGGGTTTTTTCTGCCGTGGGCGTCCGCCCAGTTTGCCATTTGCCCCGTAAACGCACCCTCCGTGGCACCGCTTTTTGCCTCGACCTTTTCATTAATGGCATCATGTGCGCCTTTCGCGCCGCAGGGCGCCGGTTCTGATCTGGAGAAACGCTGTCATGGGCGCGCCGCACACCGCTACCGTCATTCCGCCTGGGTTTGCCTTGCACGGCCAGGTCTCGCCGCCCGGCTCCAAGTCGATCACCAACCGCGCCTTGCTGCTGGCCGCGTTGGCCAAGGGCACCAGCCGTCTGACTGGTGCGCTCAAGAGCGACGATACCCGGCACATGTCCAACGCGCTGCGGGCCATGGGCGTGACTGTCGACGAGCCCGATGACACCACCTTCGTGGTCACCAGCACAGGTCGCCTGCAGGCGCCGAGCGAGGCGCTGTTTCTCGGCAACGCCGGTACCGCGGTACGGTTCCTGACCGCTGCTGTAGCGACGGTGGATGGCGCGGTGACCCTCGACGGTGACCACTACATGCAAAAGCGCCCGATCGGCCCGCTGCTCGACGCCCTGCGTGCGGGCGGTGTACGGGTGTCGAGTGCCACCGGCTGCCCGCCAGTATTGGTACAGGGCACCGGCACGGTGCCGGCGCGGCAGTTCGAGATCGATGGCGGCCTGTCCAGCCAGTATGTATCCGCCTTGCTGATGCTGGCGGCGTGCGGCGAGTCGGCCATCGACGTCAAACTGTCGGGTAAGGATATCGGTGCCCGTGGCTACGTCGACCTCACGCTGGCCTGCATGAAGGCCTTCGGCGCGCAGGTGGACGTGGTCGATGACACTACCTGGCGTATCGCCGCTACTGGCTACACCGCGTGCGACTACCTGATCGAGCCAGACGCCTCGGCTGCTACCTACTTGTGGGCGGCCCAGGCACTGACCGGTGGCAAGATCGACCTGGGCATTGCCGAAGCCGATTTCACTCAACCGGATGCCCAGGCCCAAGCGTTCATCGCCGCCTACCCGAACATGCCGGCCGTCATCAACGGCTCGCAGATGCAGGATGCGGTGCCGACCCTGGCCGTGCTGGCAGCGTTCAACAACACCCCGGTACGGTTCGTCGAGCTGGCCAACTTGCGGGTCAAGGAGTGCGATCGCGTTCAAGCCCTGTACGACGGACTCAACGCCATCCGTCCGGGGCTGGCAACGGTCGAAGGGGATGACTTGCTGGTGGCGGCTGATCCGGCATTGGCCGGTACGCGTTGCGATGCCTTGGTCGACACCCACAGCGATCACCGCATCGCCATGTGCTTTGCGTTGGCGGGGTTGAAAGTCAGCGGTATTCGCTTGCTCGACCCGGAATGCGTCGGCAAGACCTACCCTGAGTACTGGAACGCCTTGCGCTCGCTGGGTGTGACGGTGGAGGTGGCCTGATAGCGACGCCTGTCAATCCCCGTGGGAGCGGGCTCTGACCGCGCATTGCAGCAATACCGCCGGTGGTTATGACGATATCCGGTGCTGCCGATGCCTTCGCGAGCAGAGTTCGCTCCCACAGTGATCAGGGTCGTGTCAGGTAGCCAATGTGGATTTCAACAAGTCCTCGATCCGCACCGGCAAATCGCGCACCACCACCCCCGTCGCATGGCGCACCGCATCGGTGATCGCCGCGCTCACTCCCGCCAGGCCGATCTCGCCGATACCCCGTGCGCCCAACGGATTGAGCGTGGTGTCCGGGTAGTCGAGAAAGGTGATGTCCACCTCCGGGGCATCGGCATGGGTAGTGACGATGTAATCCGCCAGATTGCTGTTCACCGGCTGACCGGTGCGAGGGTCGTATTCAGTCGCCTCGAACAGCGCCATGCCCACGCCCATCATGATCGCGCCCTCGATCTGATTGCGCCCGGTACGCGGGTTGATGACCTTGCCGCCATCGATCACCGTGACCACACGGTTGACCTTCAAACGTGCCATCTCCGGCTCCCAGGTGACCTCGACAAAATGCGCGCCGTAGGAGTGGATCGAGAACTTGTCGTCGACGTCCTTGCTGCCGGGTGTCTTGCCACTGCCGCTGATGTATTTCATCCGCGCATTGCTCAACAGCTGGCCAACCTCGATACCGCTGGCCGGGTCGCTGCCCTTGGGATAAATGCGCATCCGCGCGAAGGTCAGCGCCTCGGCCTGCATGCCATGAAACGGCGGATGTTCTTCGATCGCCACGGCAATGGCTGCATCGATGGCCGCCTGAGTCGCTTCTTGCACCGCTGGCACCAGCGAACCGGTGGCCATCGAGCCGCCGGACATCGGCCCTGGCGGCAGGCTGCTGTCACCTATGGTCACTTCGATGCGAGTCAGCGGCAGCCCGGTCAGCTGCGCGACCATCTGCGCCACCACGGTATAGGTACCGGTGCCGATATCCTGAGTGCCGCTCAATACCGTGGCGCCGCCCTGGCTATCGAACTGCACGGTCGCCTCGGCGGGCAGCGCCTTGGCCATCCAGGTGCAGGCCGCCATGCCCCAGCCGATCACCACGCCGGCGCCATTGCGCATCGAGCCCGGACGCGGATCTCGCTGCGCCCAGCCAAAGCGCTCGGCACCGGTGGTCAGGCACTCGGTGAGGTGACGCGAGCTGAAGGGCGTGCCGGTGCTTTCATCGGTGGCCGGCTCATTGATCAGGCGCAGTTGCAGCGGATCGATGTTCAGCGCCACGGCCAGCTCGTTCATGCCCGATTCCAGCGCGTAGAGCCCAGGCACAGCACCCGGCCCGCGCATCGAGGTGGGCGGAGCGATGTCGCGACGAGCGAACGACCAGGCGGCGCGCAAGTTCGGCGAGCTGTACAGATACCCCGTGGCTTCGCCGCAGTTTTCCTTGTAGGTGTCCAGCCGCGCGTTGTGAAACAGGTAGTCGTGTTGCACCGACTGCAGCTTGCCGCTGGCATCGGCGCTCAGGCGGATACGTTGCTGGGTGTTGGTGCGGTGGCCGACGTTGTGGAACATCATCTCGCGGTCGACCACCAGCTTGACCGGGCGCTGTAGTTGACGCGCAGCAGCCGCGGCCAGCAGCGAATGGCTCCACGGCCACAGCTTGCCGCCAAAACCCGAGCCCAGGTATTCAGTGATGATGCGCATCTGCTCCGGCGCGACGCCGAGCATCTGCGCCATGACCATGCGGTGATTCATGATCGCCTGAGAGGTCTCGTAGAGCGTGAACTCCTTGCCGTTCCACAGGGCGACCGTGGCATGCAGCTCGATCGGATTGTGGGCGTGGGGTGGCGTGGTGTAGGTGTGGTCGATCTTCACTGGCGCATTGGCGAAGGCCTTGGTCACATCGCCACGCTCAGTGTCGACCGATTCCTTTTCCTCGGCGCTCAAACGCATGGACACGTTGGCCTGGTCGGCGGCGTAGCTGACCTTGACCGCCGCGGCGCCCGCCACGGCTTGCTCGTAGGTGTTGGCCACCACCAGGGCGACGTACTGGCCATAGTAGGTGATACGGTCATCGGCCAGCGGTGGGCGGGCCTCGTCAGTCTTGCCGCCGCCACTTTGCTTGCGGTAGACCTGATCGCTGAAATTGCCGGAATGGAACACCTGAATGACACCGGGCATCTGCAGCGCTGCCCCAGGGTCAAGGGCGGTGATGCGTCCGGTGGTGATGGTGGCGGTCACGGGCACTGCGTGCACCAGGCCCGGGAAGGCGTGGTCGGAGGTGTAGCGGGCCGTGCCGGTGACTTTCTTTGGCCCGTCGATGCGGGTAAAGCCGTGGCCGATCACGGCCTCGGCGGTGTTGGATACTGGTGCCATGTGGCCTCCGAGGGTCCGCCGCTCAGGGCGAACTGAATCTTGAATGTGTGCCAGCGGTGAGGACCTTTTCGCGAGCAGGCTTTACGCCCACAGTGCGCCCAGCTCCAGCGCCGTACAGGTTGGGACCGGGCTTTGCCTGCGATGCGGCCATACGCTTCACGCCAGGGCTGCAACGTTGGCCAACGCCTGGGCGACGCAGCGCTTGGCCAGCTCGATCTTGAAGCCGTTTTCGCTCTGTGGCTGGGCGCCTTTGACGGCCGCTTCCGCCGCCAGTTGCCAGCTCGCGGCCGTGGCCGGGGCGCCGATCAATGCCTGCTCGGCAGCCGTGGCGCGCCACGGCTTGGTGCCCACGCCGCCCATGGCGATTCGTGCGTGACGCACGCGCCCGCCGTCGATCTGCAGCACCACGGCGGCCGAGGCAAGGGCGAATTCATATGAGGCGCGGTCACGCAGTTTCAAGTAGCCGGAGCGGCTACCGGAGCGCGGAGCCGGCAGCTCGACATGGGTCACCAGATCGCCCGGCTGCAATACGTTCTCCTTGTCCGGGGTATCACCCGGCACCAGGAAAAACTCGCCAATCGGCACCACGCGCTCGCCGTCACTGCCACGAATATGCACCTGCGCCTCCAATGCGGTCAGGGCGACATTCATGTCCGACGGATTGGTCGCGATGCAATGCTCGCTGGTGCCGAAAATCGCCAAGGTACGGTTGATGCCACCTATCGCCGCGCATCCGCTACCCGGTTCGCGCTTGTTGCAGGGGCTGTGGTTGTCACGGAAATACGTGCAACGCGTGCGCTGCAGCAGGTTGCCGCCGGTACTGGCCATGTTGCGCAATTGCGCTGACGCGCCGGACAGCAGCGCTTGCGACAGCACCGCGTACTCTGCCTTGACCGCCGCGTGCTGCGCCAGGTCGCTGTTGCGCACCAGCGCACCCACCTTGAGGCCGCCGCCGCTGACGGCGCTGACCTCGGCCAGTGGCAGATGATTGATGTCGACCAACTGCTGGGGATATTCGACCCCCAGCTTCATGAGGTCGGTGAGGGTGGTGCCGCCGGCGATGAAACGCACGCTGGCGCCTTGTTGTGCGGTCTGGCTGGCAAGCCCGAGGCGGATAGCCTGTTCGGCGCTGCTGGCGCGGTTGAAAGCGAATGTCTGCATGGCGGGGGCCTCAGGCTTTGCGAGTCTGCTGGATGGCAGCGAGGATGTTGGAATAGGCGCCGCAACGGCAGATATTGCCGCTCATGGCTTCCTTGATCTCGGCATCCGAGCCGCCGCAAGGCTCCTTGGCCAGCGCCACTGCGGACATGATCTGGCCGCTGGTGCAATAGCCGCATTGATAAGCGTCGTGCTCGACAAAGGCCGCCTGCATCGGGTGCATCTCGACTGGGGTGCCGAGGCCTTCGATGGTGGTGATTTCGTCGCCCTCGTGCATCAACGCGAAGCTCAGGCACGAGTTGACCCGCCGACCGTTGACGTGAACGGTGCAGGCGCCGCATTGGCCATGGTCGCAGCCTTTCTTGGTGCCGGTCAGGTGCAGGCGCTCGCGCAGGGCATCGAGCAGGGTGGTGCGGGGGTCGACGCGCAAGGTCTGGTGTTTGCCGTTGATCACCAGCTTGAGCGGCTGGCTGCCAGGCTCGATGGGCGCCGCGTCGCGGGGATCGGCGGCGGCTTCGGCCGCCAGCCCGCTGCCCAGTGCCGCTGCGGTGCCGCTTACCCCAATGGCCTGCAGCACTGAGCGCCGCGACATGGGCAGTAGCGGGGCGCCTGCTTGAGTGCGATCCGGTTCGACGCGTTCGTGGTTCTTCTTGCTCATGCGAGCGGTCTCCATCAGTACGGTAGGGGGCTGTCTGTACCTCTAGCGGGTACTGAGCGTGCAGTTCTGCGGGAACGGGCTCTGCCCGCGAAGCGCTTGATTGCGGCTGGCCAACGATGCCGTCAAAAGCTTCGCGGGCAGCGCCCGCTTCCACAGATCGTGTCGCGTTGTATGTGTTGGTCACGCAAAACCGTACGGGCGTTCCATCGGATGTCGCCGATCAACGGTTTGAACTCCTGAACGGCTGCCGATTCGCATGGATATGAAGCCGACAACCGAGGTGGGCGATGAGCGAAGCGCTGCACGACTACAACCAGAAACGCAATTTCGACGCCACGCCCGAGCCTGCAGGCAGTGCCCGGCGCAGCAAGGGCAAGAAGGCCGGCCATGCCTTGCAGTTCTGCATCCAGAAGCATGACGCGAGCCATCTGCACTATGATTTTCGTCTGGAGCTGGACGGCACCATGAAGAGCTGGGCGGTGCCCAAGGGCCCGTCACTGGACCCGAAAGCCAAGCGCCTGGCGGTGCATGTCGAGGATCACCCGCTAGACTACGCGACCTTCGAGGGCCACATCCCCGAGGGCCACTACGGCGCGGGCGACGTGATCGTCTGGGACCGTGGCGTGTGGATTCCCGAGGGCGACCCGCAGCAGGCCTACGCCAAGGGCAAGCTCAAGTTCAGCCTGCAGGGCGAGAAGCTGGGGGGGCTGTGGAATCTGGTGCGTACCCATATGCCGGGTCGCAAGCAGCAGTGGTTTCTGATCAAGCATCAGGACGAACAGGCGCGCTCGCTGGACGACTACGACGTGCTGATCGCCGAGCCCGACAGCGTGCTGAGCGACCGCACCTTGGTGCCCAAGGAGCGTGGCAAAGGCAAGCGCGCAGCCGCCAAGCCCGATGCCCACGACCCAGATAAATCGAGCGCCAAGGCCAGCAGCAATGCCACGTCCAGCACCAAGACCAGGACAGCCAAGGCACCCAAGGCGCAGTCCGTGCCCCAAGCCCCGGAGCCTGACACCGCCGCCAAACCGATCGCCACCCCGTCCGCCGCACCGCGCCGCAGCCGCAGCGGCAAACTCGAAGGCGCCCGCAAGGCACCCCTGCCGACCAGCCTCAAGCCGCAACTCGCCACCCTGGTCGACTCGGCGCCTGTCGGCGGCGACTGGCGCTACGAGATCAAGTTCGATGGCTACCGGGTGCTGGCGCGCATCGAGGGCGACGAGGTGCGACTGTTCACCCGTAATGGCCACGACTGGACGGCCAAGATGGCGCATCAGGCGCAGGCCTTGGCCGAGCTCGGCCTGAGTTCCGGCTGGCTCGACGGCGAAATGGTGGTGGCCAACGAGCACGGCGTTCCGGACTTTCAGGCGCTGCAGAACGCTTTTGAAAATGAGCGCAGTGAACAGATCGTTTATTACCTGTTCGACGCCCCGTACCTCAATGGCATGGACCTCACCGAGGTGCCGGTGGAACAACGCCGTGCAGCGCTGAAAAAACTGCTCAAAACTCACGCCAGTGACACGCTGCGTTTCTCGGACGATTTTGACGAGGGTGCCGCCTCGCTACTGGACAGCGCGTGCCAGATGCAGATGGAAGGGCTGATCGGCAAACGCGTTGGCAGCGCCTATCGTTCTCGGCGCAGCCAGGACTGGATCAAGCTCAAGTGCAAACATCGCCAGGAATTCGTGGTGGTCGGCTATACCGAGCCGAAGGGCAGCCGCAGCGGTTTCGGTGCGTTGCTGCTGGGCCTGCACGATCAGGACAGCGGCGAGTTGCGCTACGCCGGCAAGGTCGGCACAGGGTTCAGCGAGGCGACGTTGCGCTCGATTCTGCAGCGTCTGGAGCCGCTCGAGCGCCGCACCCGAGCCGTCGCCAACCCGCCGACGGGTGCCGATGCCCGAGGCGTGCACTGGTTGGAGCCCAGCTTGCTGGCCGAAGTGGCCTATGCCGAGATGACCCGCGACGGGGTGGTGCGCCATTCGGTCTTCCATGGCCTGCGCGACGACAAGCCGGCGCGGGATATCACCGCTGAAACGCCCGCTGCGGAACCTGTGGCAGCGGCCTCTGCCCGCGAAGCATCTGAATCTTCAGAGCGCACACAGCGCAGTGGGCACAGCCCGCTCCCACACAAAAGCGGCAGCAGCAAAGGCAAAAGCGGCAAAGGCAAAGCCGACAGCAGCCACCTGGTGCGCATCACCCACCCTGATCGCATCATCGATGCCAGCAGCGGCACCACCAAGCAGCAGCTCGCCGAATACTACGCCAGCGTCGCCCCCTGGCTGCTCCCGCAACTCAAGGACCGGCCGGTCGCATTGGTCCGCGCGCCGGACGGCATCTCGGGCGAACTGTTCTTCCAGAAAAACGCCGGTCAACTGGCCATCGACGAGCTGCAGCACTACGACAAGGCCGACGCCGGGCAAGCGTGCATGGTGATCAATTCCCCCAAGGCGCTGATCGGCGCGATTCAGATGGGCACCGTCGAACTGCACACCTGGAACGCCACCAGCGCTGACTTCGCCCACCCGGACCGCTTCGTCCTCGACCTCGATCCGGATCCGGCGCTGCCATGGAAGGCCATGGTCGAGGCGACGCAGCTGACGCTGACGGTTCTTGACGAGCTGGGCCTCACATCGTTTCTCAAGACCAGCGGTGGCAAGGGTATCCATATCGTCGTGCCGCTCAAGCCCCAGGCCGACTGGGACAGCGTCAAGGATTTCAGCCACGCCATCGTCAACCATATCGCCAAGCTGGTACCTGAACGCTTCTCGGCAGTGTCAGGCCCCAAGAACCGTGTCGGCAAGATCTTCATCGACTACCTGCGCAACGGCCTGGGCGCGACCACCGCCTGTGCCTACGCCGCTCG
Organism: Pseudomonas baltica; assembly: GCF_031880315.1. NCBI lineage: Bacteria > Pseudomonadati > Pseudomonadota > Gammaproteobacteria > Pseudomonadales > Pseudomonadaceae > Pseudomonas > Pseudomonas baltica. The sequence continues at coordinate 6,221,534 of NZ_CP134771.1, forward strand.
GGCGCGCGAAGGGCTGCCGGTCTCGGTGCCGATTGAACGCGATGAAGTTGCGCAGCTCAAAGGTGCCAGCGAGTGGAACATACACAATGTGCACGAACGTTTGGCCGAGCTGCGAGACGACCCTTGGGCAGACTTCGACAAGTGTCGCCAACGCATCACGGCCACCATGCGCAAGCGCCTGGGGCTCAAGGCGTGAGCGTCATCCATCTGGCCTTGATCAAAAGAGAAACCCGTGTCGAAGATAATCACCGAAACTGTGGCACCCCCTAACGATAGCAACGCCGCCCATATGTTCGGCTCGGCGAAGGACCGCCTGGATTTCTACCGCAAGGAAATCCATTACGAAACCGCGCTGCTGTCCAACCGCACCAACGCCTACCTGTCGGCGCAGTCGTTCATGGTTATCGCGTTCGCGTCGTCGATGGCCAACCTCAATCCCGAGTGGGGCAAGCTTTTTACCTTGTTCGTGCCGCCCCTGCTGGCGCTGCTGGGCATCGTCAGTTCGTTGCACGCCTGGCCGGGCATCCGCGCCGCCTACGACATCATCGACCATTGGCATTTCAAGCAAAGCCAGCTGTTGAGCAGCGAGCCGATCATGGGCATGGCCTACGACGACTCGCCGCTGTTCAGCAGCCACGAGTCCACCGAAAAAGGCTACGCCAAGTCGCTGCTGTTCTCGCTGCGCACGCCTTGGCTGTTTTCGATTTTCTGGGCCGTGCTGGGAGTGTTTGCCCTCTATGTACAGTTCGGCAATCCGGGTGTCTGAAGCCGACGAAATAGATTGAACCCCGATGACGTGAGGATGCCGTAATTCAACAGGCCAGACATTGCGTAGCCGCGATGCGATTCACAAGGACAGGTGCACGAACCATGAATAGTCAGCTCCCCAAGGACGCGCTTAGCGACTTCGCCCAACGGCCGATTGCGCTCAGTGTCGATGAAAGCCTGCGCCAGGCCATGCTGCGCTGTATCGATCAACGGCTCACAGAGCTGCCGCTGCCGGGTGACGGCGACACCTTGGGGCGCTGGCAGGTGTTGGCCAAGGTGGCGGGCATCGATCTGGCGCTGCTCAAATTGTTCGAAGGTCATACCGATGCCGTTGCCATTCTCGAAGAGCTCGGCGCCAGCGACCTGCAGGCGCCAGGTATCTGGGGGGTGTGGGCCGCCGAGCCGCCTGATGCCAGAGTGCGGATTACCGAACGCAGCCCCGCCGGCGTGCGCCTGGAGGGCCGCAAGGCCTGGTGCTCGGGCGCACTGCAGGTCGATCACGCGCTGTTGACCGCCTGGGATGAGCAGGATGAGCCACAGCTGGTAGCGGTCAAGCTCGATCAGCCGGGCGTGCGCCGTTCAGAGCAGGGCTGGCAGGCGGTGGGTATGGCCCATACCGCCAGTGTCGATGTGCATTTTGACCACGCGCCGGCCTGCCCCGTAGGCGCCAGCGGTGAATACCTCAGCCGCCCGGGCTTCTGGCAGGGCGGAGCCGGTATTGCTGCGGCCTGGTACGGTGCGGCTCAGGCGCTGGGAGAATACCTGCGCAGCAGTCGTGGACGCAGCGACCCGCACGCCGATGCTCACCTGGGGGCCGTGGACGCGGCTTTGTACGGCGCGGCGTCGGCCTTGCGCGAATGCGCGGCGTGGATCGATGCCTATCCATTCGATAATGCGCAACTGGCAGTGCAGCGTGTCCGCGCGCACGTGGAGGCAGCGGTCGAAACCGTGCTCCACCACGTCGGTCGCGCGCTGGGGGCGGGGCCGTATTGCCGCAATCCGCACTTCGCCCGATTGATCGCCGACTTGCCGGTGTTCATCCGCCAAAGTCACGCCGAACGCGATCTGGCGGGTCTTGGCCGGCTGGTCGCGGCGCAGCCTGCCGGGGAGTGGTCGCTATGAGCCGTGCCAACGTACAGTCCGTCGATGCACCGTTCGGCGTGGTCGGCACACCCCTGCGGGACTGGCAGGCGAGCCGGGCGCTGCGCAGGGCTGCGGTGGTGTCCATCGACGAGCTGATTCCCCCGGGCGCGCGGCTGGTGGTAGTCGCGCCGCATCCGGACGACGAGATTCTTGCCTGTGGCGGCTTGCTGGCGGCCATGGCCGACAGAGTGGCAGACGTACATTTGATATCGGTAACGGACGGCGACGCTAGCCATCCAGGCTCCCAGCAATGGCCGGTAGCACGCCTGCGTGCCCAGCGGCGGGTCGAGAGCGAATGCGCCCTGGCGCGCCTTGGCCTGGATCTGTCACGCCTGAGCTGGCAGCGTCTGGCGTTGCCCGATGCCCGTGTCGCCGAGCATGAAGCGGCGCTGGTGCGCGCCATCAGGGGTAGCCTGCACGCCGGTGACTACGTGCTGGCGACCTGGCGCCATGACGGCCACGGTGACCACGAAGCGGTGGGCCGCGCCGCAGCTCAGGCGGCGCGTGCGCAGGGTGCGACGCTGCTGGAGGTGCCGGTCTGGGCCTGGCACTGGGCCCATCCGGAAGACCCGCGGCTGCCTTGGGGGCGAGCCCGCAAGTTGCTGCTCAACGACGATCAGCTTGAACGCAAGCGCGAAGCCATTCGCGCCCACACCAGCCAACTGCATGATGACCCCAGTACCGGCGCGCCGCCAGTTCTTGACCGCGCCACATTGGAGCGGCTGCTGCAGCCCTTTGAATTGGTCTTTACCTGAGTGATGCCGATATGAGTGATGCTGCCATAAGAGATGCCACCGCAAGCGTGCCCGCCGAGTACTTCGATCAGATGTTCGCCGCCAGTGATGACCCTTGGGCCTTTCGCACCCGCTGGTATGAGCAGCGCAAGCGCGACCTGACCATGGCCGCCCTGCCGCGCCAGCGTTATGAGCGCGTGTTCGAACCGGCCTGCGCCAACGGCGAGCTTAGCGTGCTGCTGGCCGAGCGCAGCGAGTCGTTGCTGTGCATGGACCTGAGCAGTGACGCGGTGCGCCTGGCGGCGGCAAGGCTGCGTGAATATTCCGCTGTCGAAGTGGTTCAGGGACGTTTGCCAGGCGATTGGCCCGGCGGCGAGTTCGACCTGATCGTGCTTAGCGAAGTGGCATATTACCTGTCGCCTGCCGACCTCGCGGCTCTGATCGATCGAGCGGTGGCCAGTCTCAGTCCCGGCGGTGCGCTACTCGCTTGTCACTGGTTGCACCCCATCGACGGCTGCCCGCAGGATGGCCGGCAGGTGCATGCCATGCTCGATGCGAAGCTGCCGCTGCATCGCGCGGTGCGCCATGAAGAGGCGGATTTTCTCTTGGAATTCTGGTGCGTACAGCCTTGCGCGATCGATCTCGATGAGGAAGCGCTATGATCGGCGTTATCGTCCCCGCCCATAACGAGCAGGATCTACTGCCGTATTGCCTCGAGTCCCTGCATATCGCCGCCCGCCATCCGGGCCTCGGCGGCGAAGCCGTGGAGATCCTCGTGGTGCTGGACAGCTGCGATGACCAGTCAGGCAAGGTCGCGCGCGGCTTCGATGCGCTGACCCTGTCGATCAGCGCGCGCAACGTCGGCCATGCGCGGCGGGTGGGCGCTGCGTGCATGCTGTCACGGGGTGCGCGCTGGCTGGCCTGCACCGACGCCGACAGCCAGGTGCCCGCCGACTGGCTGATGCAGCAATTGGCGTTCAAGGCCGATGTGGTCTGTGGCACGGTGCAGGTGCTGGATTGGGAGAACCACGGCGTGGATATCCAGGCGCGGTATCTGGATGGCTATCAAGCCCGTGAGGACCACCGGCACATCCATGGCGCCAATCTGGGGATCTGTGCCAAGGCTTACCGTCGCGCCGGGGGCTTCAAGCCGCTCACGGCGCACGAGGATGTCGGTTTGGTGCAGGCGTTGGAGCGCAGTGGGGCGAAGATCGTCTGGACCGCACTCAACAGCGTGAGCACCAGCGCCCGTTCCGATCCACGGGCGCGGGAGGGGTTTGGGGATTATCTGAAATCGCTGGCGGTGGCGGCGGTGGTCTGAATCCGGTGAAGGGCATGCGGCCTCTTGGCGGCAAGCCCTGCTCAACAGCTACGACTCAACATCGTCTGACACCGTGGGAGCAACGCTTACCCGCGAAGGCGCCCACAAAAGCGCCACCGCACCCGCGCATCAAACATCAATCTGCAGTTCCAGATCCCCATTATCCAACCGCCGCGCATGGGCAAGGCTGCCGCTCAAGCGGCGTTCGGGGGAGAGGGTAATGACCAGCGAGTGGGCTTTGTGCAAGTCGTCCGGCACGGGGGCCAGCACCTGTACCTGAAAGGCGCCCGGAGTGATGGGCGTGATGATGACGTCACAGTCGACGCTTTTGGGGATAGGCCCGAACAGCGTGCCATGTGCGTAGTCGAGGCGGGCAGGGGTAGCGGTCATGGCGCGGTCCTCGCGAAATCACAGCGTTATCACTGTGAGACCGCGAGCGGCGCAGGAGTTTCAATCCAATCCTGTGGCGAGGGAGCTTGCTCCCGATGGATCAGTCAGCGCACCGATGCGCTGACTGATATATCTGATCGTGGGCAAAGCCCCTCGCTGCATTGGCCTTATTGCACTCGGTTCGACAGACAGGCCTTATGGCGCAGGGTTCGGTTGTTCGACGTGGATCGCTTCCAACCCGGCCAGCACTTCTGGCGACAACACCAGATCGATGCTCTTCAGGTTGCTTTCCAACTGCTCCAGCGTCGTAGCACCAATGATGTTGCTGGTCACGAATGGCTGCTCGGTGACGAACGCCAAGGCCATCTGGGCCGGGTCCAGCCCATGTTCGCGGGCCAGCGCCACATAGGCTGCGGCGGCGCGGTCGGTCTGCGGGTTGTTGTAACGCTGGAAGCGATCGAACAAGGTCAAGCGGCCCTTGGCTGGACGCGCACCATTGAGGTATTTGCCCGCCAGCACACCGAAGGCCAGCGGCGAATACGCCAACAGGCCGATCTGCTCGCGAATGGCGATTTCAGCCAGGCCCACTTCGAAGCTGCGGTTGACCAGGTTGTAGGGGTTCTGGATCGATACAGGCCGCGGCCAGCCACGGGTTTCGGCCAGGTGCAGGAAGCGCTGAGTGCCCCATGGGGTGTCGTTGGACAGGCCGATATGGCGGATCTTGCCGGCCTTGACCTGCTCGTCGAGCACCTCGAGCGTCTCCTCGATGGCGGTGAACTCGTCTTCCAGATGATGCTGGTAGTTGAGTTGCCCGAAGAAGTTGGTCTTGCGATCAGGCCAATGCAACTGGTACAGGTCCAGGTAATCGGTGTTCAGGCGCTTGAGGCTGGCATCCAGCGCGGCGGGGATGTTCTTGCGGTCGAGCCGTGGATTGCCGTCGCGGATGTGGGCCATACGGCCGGGGCCGGCGACCTTGCTGGCGAGGATCCAGTCGGCACGGTCGCCATGCTGCTTGAAGTATTCACCGATATAGCGCTCGGTGGTCGCGTAGGTCTCGCCGTTGGGCGGTACCGGATACATCTCGGCGGTGTCCATGAAGTTGACACCGGCGGCCTTGGCCAGACGGATCTGTTCGAAGGCTTCGGCCTGGGTGTTCTGCTCACCCCAGGTCATGGTACCGAGGGCGATGGCGCTGACGTTGATATCCGTCTTGCCAAGGGGACGAAACTGCATGACTGGCTTCCTTATGGATAGGCGTTTTTCAGCCCCAAACCATAGTGGAATGGGGCATTCAACGCCAGTGAAAACCAGTCTACGCGCCGGTGGGCGTCCTGCCACTTTGGCATATCAATAGATATTTTTCGAAAACAGTGTGAACGGCGTCTTCACCAGGATCTTGATGTCCAGCCACAACGACCACTGGTTGATGTAGTTCAGGTCCTGGGCCACGCGTTGCTGCATCTTTTCCAACGTCTCGGTCTCGCCGCGGTGCCCAGTGATCTGGGCCAGCCCGGTGATGCCGGGTTTGAGGCGGTGGCGAGCCATGTAGGCTTCGACCTTGCCGGTGTAATACAGGTTGTGGGTCACAGCATGCGGACGCGGGCCGACCAGGGCCATCTCGCCGAACAGCACGTTGAACAACTGCGGCAATTCATCGATAGAGCTGCGACGCAGAAACGCGCCAACGCGGGTAATGCGGTCATCGGTGCGGGTGGCCTGGCGTACTTCGCTGTCGTCATGCACGCGCATCGAGCGGAATTTCCACACCTTGATCACTTCACCGTTACAACCGTGGCGATTCTGCTTGAACAGCACCGGACCAGGGGAGGACAGCTTGACCGCAATGGCCGCGCCGATCAGCAGCGGGCTGAGGGCAACGATTGCCAGCGCGGCCAGGGTGCGCTCCATCAGTTCCTTGCCCAGGAGGGCGGCAGGGTGGGAACTGATCGGGCTTTCGTTGAGGTAGATGGCCGGCATCCGCTCGATCTCGGAAATCGACTGGTTGAGCAGCATCATACTGCCGAAGTCCGGAATCCAGACCACGTCGACGCTCATGTCCAGCAGGTCGATGTACAGGCCTTCGATGGTCGCCAGTTGCGCCAGCGGCAGGGCGATGTACACGCGCCGGACCTCTTCGCGCACGATGATATCGCGCAACTCGTCGACATTGCCGAGCAGCGGCAGGGTAGTAGGCACCAGGCCGTTTTCGCCGGAGGCAGCGATAAAGCCGATGACCGGCACGCGGTTGGGCGTTGTCAGTTTTTTCGCCAGCGCATCGGCCATGGGGCTGATGCCGATGATCACCGAACGACGCTCATTGCGTACCTTGCGCGAGTGCATACGCGCCAGATAGTGCAGCGGCAGGAAGCTGGCCACTTGCGCCAGATAGCCCAGCCCGACCCAGAGCATGATCACTTGGCGGGAAAACACTGCGGTGGTCTGGGTCAGGAAGGCAATGGCGATCAACGCGCCGAGCAGGCTCATCCAACCCGCCAGCAAGCGGCCCATGCCCGACAGGATGCCGTGACGTTTGTGGTAGACCTGCAAGAAGCTGTAGGCCGGCACTGAACCCAGCACGGTCAGAATCATCGCCACGCGGTATTCGCTGGCGACGGTGCCGACCTGATCCCACACCAGCATGATCAGCACCAGATTGGCCAGGGCCATGCCGCAGGCCCATTGGCTCCAGAAAGTCAGGCCTTTGCGGTGTGTTGCGCGACTTGTGTATTGCGAAGTCATAGTCTGGTCTCCGACACGTAGGGCTGTCCTGATCACGGCGCACAAAATTGCGCGCACTTTCCCGCCATGCTGAAAAACAGCACGGTTTAAAAACGGATATTGAGTGGTGTCAAGCGATGCAACTCAGAACATGTAAAAGCGCCACGCTACCGCCACAAAGAGCCGAAAGCCCTTTGGGTGAGAGTGAACGTTTAAATGTGAGCGCTGCGAAGAAATCGTCTGGTAACGCTGTGCAAACAGCACCGCCAGAACGCGCCTGAATATAGGCGTCAAATAACGGTTGTTACTGTTAGGGTAAAAACGCTACAGCTGAGGAAATTTACACCAGGAGATGTCGTAATGCCAGCGTCGTAGACGAAATTTACTGCCGTCCATCGACACCGGACAGCGGCGTCCTGCTGCAACAACCGGAGGACAAGGCCGTGCACTGTCTAGTTCCGTGCTACAGAATAAAATTGAAACGCTTACTTGCTCGCACCAGTACATACGCGGCCATTACCGACGCGCACACCACGATCAGTGTCATCAGGCTGGCGGTGAAGCTGAAAAACTTCAGGAAGGTGAACAAGAAGAACACATGAACAAAATAGATAGCTGTACTGTACTGGGCCAAATGCGGAATGTTGCCGCGGACGTCGAGGTTGATAATCAGGATAAATAGCGCAGGGCAAACCAGTATCAAAGTCAGCAAGTTGTCGATGCCTTCCACCTGATGCAAGGCGTCGTAATTGAGGTAGGCCTCAGTGACCAGCAACAGTATGCCCACCAGACTTGCAATCAGTGGGATGCGCAGGCCCAAGCGAGTATGTATCCCTGATTTACTGATCAGGAAGCCACCACAGAAAAAGGGAAACGCCAGCAATAGAATGTTGCGGTGTGACTCCGGCCGGCTTAGCAGGTCGTTGACCGCAGTGTCGCTGAATCGGTAATACAGTGCGGTGTATTGAATGGCGACACCAAGCAAGAATGCGCCCAGCGACAGCATGAGCAGATAACGCAAGGGCCAGTGCTTCATCGATACCAGCAGCAGCGCCGAACCAATGATCCCGACCATATACCACAGGTGGTAGTAACCGCCCAAAACGATACCGGTGAGGCGCAGCATCTCCGCCCCCGAAAAACTGGTCGGTCGAAACCAGAAATAGGCGTAGAATAGCATCCAGAACGCGTACAACAGGACAATTCGGGTGATCCATTTCACGTGGTTTTTTTTCATGACGGCCGGATAGAAATAGAAGCCGCTGATCAGAAAAAATATCGGCACCGCAATACGAAACAGTCCATCGACCGTCAAAAACGTCGCCAAAGGGCTTACATCCGCCAGAAAACGCGAATGCAATGCCACGACCATGAGCGCCAATACGACCTTGAGCAGGTCCAACGCCAGATTTCTACTCACGCTCCACCTCTCGATCAAAGTAAAACTCGGTTGTAACGCCTTCAGTCCAGCGGCCTAGCGATAGAGCGCCGAGGCTCTTCGCTCGACTCGCTTGGGTTTGATAGGGAACATCAACATTGACAATACAACGCTGCTTCGGCAGATATAGTAAGCCGCCAAGGACAATGCAATCGGTATCACAAAAGCGGCAATGCCAACGCCAAGCGGGGAGTCGATCCAGCGGGGCAGGTTGCGCAATATCCAGTACAAAATCGGCGCATGGAAAAGCAGAATGAAAAGGCTGGTCTTGCCGAAGTAGCCTATTACGGTGGTCAGGTATCGGCTTTTGCCGCAGTAATAACACAGGCCCAGCATCGCGAAGATACCGAAGAACGCCTGGAACGGTGAAATCAGCAGATCCTGATACTCTCGGGCATTCAAGTCGAGCGACAATGGGAACTGCTCACACAGCACCAGTAGTCCCACCACCGCAAATACCATTTCCAGTCGGCGTGGCTTGAACCGTTTAATGGCATCGGACAAAAAGTGACCGATCAAAAAATACAAGGCCGTGACCAATAACAAATCGGCGCTGTACGGCAGACCGCATTGAAACAACCGCATAGTGAATATCAGTTGTTTGGTGCAAGAAGGGTTATCCAGTGGAGAGCTGAACAGGTGCAACAGGTAATAGCCTCCCAGGCCGAAACACATGAGCAGAAAGATCCGCTTGCGCAACGTATTGATCAATCTTTGGCATTTGATCAACAGCGCGGCGGTAAACACGTACACCAGCCACAAATGCGGCAAAAACCACAGCGGCGGCCAGGCAAAGGTGAACCCCGTGGCAAAGGTCAGACTCAGTAACAGCCCCTCCGGGGTGCCGACGCCCAGCGCTATTTTCAGCGCGCCGACCACGATGATGACCACCGCGCAGGGTTTGAGCCAGGCGTCCGCGCGCTGCAATGCGACCTGACCCAGCGTGCGCCGCGCGATGGAAAAGGTGACCCCCGACATAAAGAAAAAGAACGGTATGCGAAACGCTGCGAGCACTTCCGACACAAAGCCGAACGTGCTACTGAAGATGGTGTTGTGGCCAAGCACAATGAGCAGAATCCCAAAACCTTTGGCCACGTCGATCATGGCGACTTTCGGAGCACCGCTTTCGTAGAGGGGAGGCACGCCCGGCAAAGTCAACTGCACAGTCATCATGTTTTTCCTTAGCCTGAATGTTCGACCCTCGCAGCCACCTTCAATGGCTGCTAGTGGGCTGAACAGCCTCAGGTGCGGTCCGGGGAGAATTGCTTTTCACGGGGAGCATCACAGCGCGAAGCAACCGACTGCGCACGACGACTTCATACAAAAGGGCTGACCAAGCCAGGGGTACGACGTAGGCCGCTACACCCACCAATAACGGCGAGTCGATGAAGCGCGGAAGGTTACGCACCAGCAAAAACACCACGGGCAGATGGAATATCAGGATAAACAGGCTGCGTTGACCGACCGCCGAGAAGAAGCCGGTTACCCAAGCCGCGCGCGCGAGTACATCGCACAGGCACAACATCAGGAAAATCCCCGCAACGGCCCTCAAGGGGGAAGTGAGCACGTTGCTGTAAATCCTGAAATTCAGATCGGTGGGCAGCGCGGGCAGGCCGATCAATAAACCCAACGCCAACAGTGCCAGCCCCAACATGGCCGGCGTGCATCGGAAGCGCTTGACCAGGCTGCTAAGGAAATGGCCGCCCAGAAAAAAGAATGACGTCACGAACAAGAGATCGGCGCTGAACGGCAGCCCGCATTCGGCGAGCATCGGGCTGAAGCTGGTCTGGCGGTAACAGGCATGATTGGCGATGGGCTCATCGAAAAGATTGATCGCCAGAAAGCCTAGCGCCGCCAGTACGACCAATAACACCGTCTTCTTGAATCCGTTATCGACCAGCCCTTTGCCGTGAATCAGCAGGCCTGCGGAAAAACCGCAGACCAGCCACAAATGCGGAAGAAACCAGAGTGCCGGCCAGAACAGGGTGAATCCGGTTGCGTAGGTGACCGCCAGTAGAATGCTTTCAAAGGCGACCTTGCCGGTGATGATGCCCACCAGGCCCATGCCCACTGTCACGACAAGTGCGGGCTTGAGCCAGGCATCAGCGTTACGAAGCAGAATTTGCCAGAGGGTCTTGTGCTGAGGGGAAAACACGACGCCGGCGATAAAAAAAAAGAACGGCACCCGAAACGCCGAGAGCGCCGAAGCGATCGCCGGCTGGTGGGCGCCAAAGATGCTGTTGTGGCCCAGCACGACCAATAGAATGCTGAGACCTTTGGCGACGTCGATCATCGGCAGGCGCCGTTGACCGGTTGCCGAGATAGCGGGTGGCGCCACGGGGTGGGGTCTTGTCAGAGGAATCGTCACCGGATTGATCGCCGCGCCAGGGTGCGGCGAAAACTCGGTAGCAACTCACGTACCAGTGCGCCGAATCCCGCCTGCCGGGCGCTGAATCGCAATGCCCAGCCTTCGGCCAGATTGCGTACCGTGTCGGCGGGATAGATGCCGGTGAAAAGCCCGAGCAAGCCCTGGTCCTGGAGCACCGCATGCAGATAACTGCCCTGAGGTGGAGCGACATCCTTGTGGTAGCCGACTTTCTGCAAAATATTATTGAACAAGTGCAGCGTTCTGGCCTTGGCGGCGCGCTCGGCACATTCATCGTAGTGTTCAGGCAGCAGGAACTTGGCCCATTCGTCCGCGCCCAGGGGGCTGAATTCACTGGCCGCTGACAGGGCAGGGCGCTGGCCACTGAATGCCAACGCCTTGGGAATCACATATTGCGTGGCCGCCCAAGGTACGTCGCGGTCCATGAACTCTTTGGTCAAACGTACAGCTTCATCCAGCGTCTTGGCATCGTTGATGCGCAACACGCAGTTGATGATGTGTTCGTTGCCCTCTTCGACGAGCACTTGAGCTGGCCATGGGGTGGCTTGTTTACCCAGCGAGATGACGTCGCAATCGATCCAGGCGGCAGCGGTCTTCTGGAACAAGACCAGGCGAAACAGGTCGGCGAAGTGGGCAATATTCGGCTTGCCATTGGTCACGAAGCGCGGCAGGTAGTCTCGCTCCAGAATATCTGCGGCCGAACGCCACTTGATTCCAGCGTCCAGCGCAGGCTCGCTGAAACTGTAGAACGTTACGTCGTAGCCCTGATTGACGAACGATAACAAGCAGGCTTTTTCAAGCGCGCTGACGGGGCCTTCCCAGAATGTCGCGACTTCCATCATGGCTCAGCTTTCCCTTACGTGTGTGCTCAAGCCCGGCGCAGCAGGGCGGCTCGGCATGAAGATTTCTTCGGTGACTTGGTCCCAGTTCAACACCTGCGAGCGATCGATGCTCGCCCGGTCGAACGAGATCGCCCGTTCGAACGCATTGCACAGCGATTCGGCATCCGCCTGCGGGCTGAACGACAGCACGTGAGGGCGACCCGCTGCGGCGAAATGCGGCGCAACGATGGGCAGCTGGCAGTAGGTGTACTGGACCATCTTGAGGCTGGACTGGCTGATATAGCCCACACTCGGCGCGTCATGGTAAGGCGCGATGCCGATGTCCGCGTGTTGCAGGTAACTCACCAGCGTATCGAACGGCTGCTCGCCATACTCGATGACATTGGCGATCGGCTTAGGCAGTCGGGCCTTCTTGCCGAACACATGGAAGGTCCAGTCCGGGAAGTGGGTAGCGAGCCGCTCTATCACATCCGGGTTGAACAGCATGTCACCGACACTGATAGCGTTTTTCGGCGTGCTGAACGGAGAGGGTGTCGGCACATCGAAAATCGATGTATCCAACCCCGGCGGAATGTACCGGATCGGGGCGGCGGCCGGAAAACTGTCACGCATGACGGCGGCTGGCACGCGGATGCTTTCAAAGTGGGCGAGCGCGGCACGCTCGGCGACTTGCACCATCGGGTGAAAGGTCAAGGTCTCGAGCAGATCGCTTACGGTGTAGATCAGCCTGGCGTTCGGCGCCAACTTGCGAAACGCTTCGACCAGCGTCAGCCCCACGCCGCTTTCGACAATGATGATATCGGCCTGTTTGACGCGAGCGGTCACCGCCTCGGGCAGCAACTTCGCATACAACGAGAACAGCGGCGCCGTCAGTGCATCGAGCACCGGCTTGTTCAGGCTGAATGGGTGAAAAAGCGGCCGCCAGACGAATTTGTCGATGGCCGGCGTCAGCGCAATCCAGGCGTTGTAGGGCGCGGTGAACAAGCGATGGTTTTTCTTGAATTGCGTCGCACGACTCAGGCCTACCGTCATGAAGTCGACGTGGCAGCCTTTCTTCTCGAGGCTCTCGGCCCAGAAGTGAAAATCGACTTTCCTGCCCGCACTGGCATCGTGGCCAGACACAAAAAATACGTTCAAACCGTATACCTCTTTGAGCTGCTCGCCATTGAATCCATCAGCGCAGCAGGCCTCTGGCGGTCATGCCGCGGAGTGTGAAGACGAACAGGGCAGCGCCCAGCATGGCCATGGCGGCCCCGAGCAACCCCAGAAACGGCGCCATCGCCGAGATCAGCAGTGCTGAAACCACCATGGCGCAGATCGAGATTGCCGCAATACGGCGGTCTTGATGATGAGCGTAAAGGACATTGTCGGCGGCCTCCGAGATCGTGCGCAGCACTGTCGCACCGAGCATCAGGGCAAATACCAGCTGATGCTGGTCGAGCTTGGCGTTGTTCAGATAGTGGAGGACCCACGGCAGCAGTGTCGCCATGAAGATCGCCAGGCCGATGCTCCAGAGCCCGACTTCCTTGAACATCTTCGCGCAGGCGGCCCTGATGGCCGGCTTGATCCCTTCGTTGACCGCCGCGATGATCCGCGGCGCCAACGGGTTGGTCACTGCGGTAAACACAAGATTGTTGACGGCGTTGGTCAGCGACCAGAAAAACGTATAGATGCCGGTGGCCTCAAGCCCCAGAAAAGTGCTGACCAGGAACCGGTCGGAGTACAGCGCGCCGGCGTTGCCGATCTCCGCCACATAGAAGTTGCGCCCGCGCACGAGCAGCTCTCGGGCCAGGCTGCGATCAAAGTGCAGCAACGTGTGATAACCGCGCGACAGCGACAGGCCGGCGAGCAACAGCATGACTGCCAACAGTGCCGCCAACCAGAATGCCATGATGCCATGCACGGTGCGCAGCTGCGGCTCGAACCAGGCGCAGACGATAAATACCAGCGGCCATGCCCCTGAACGCAGGAACAGCAGCGTAGCTGCGAAGGTCGTCCTGAATCGAGCCATCAACAGGGTGTTCAGGTCGGACGAGATGTTCTCGAGAATCAGAATGGCCGACACCAGCAAAATCAGCAGCAGGTCAGTCGACGGCAGCCAGAACGCCAGGCCGATCGCGGCCAGCGGTGTGAGTACCGCGTGCAGAGCGAGGGTGATCCCCACCCGCGTGCAGGCGATGCGTATACCTTGCGCAGTGCTGGCGCCGACACAGTTGCGTCCGGCCGGGCCATTCAAGCCCAGGCCCAGCAGCGATGGAACGATGGTGGCGCCCACCGCGATCAAACCGTACAAGCCAAGGTCCGAGAGGCTCATTTCCTTGGCGATAAACAGCGTCAGCAAAAACTTCGATGCCAGGCCGCCAGCCCGCAGGCCGAGCAGGAACAAGGTAAGGAACAGTTTTTTGAACGAGCGCCCACCCGGCGCTGGCGCGTAGGCGTCCACGCCTGCTTCGCTGGCCATCGCAGCGGATGAATCCGTGGCCACGCTGGCGTCTGCTTTCATTTATTGGCGACCAGGTAATAAAAGAACTTGGGAATGCCCAGCACATAGCGCGCAAATAGCCGCTGTGGCTCGCGGATCAGCCGGAACAACCATTCGAGGTTGAACTTGCGCATCAGGCTTGGCGCCCGCTCGAAGCGCTGAGCTTGAAAGTCGATGATTGCACCACCGCAGACCACCAGGATGGCACCGTTGCTGCTTTCGCGCAGGCGCCAGGCGAGGTGTTCCTGCTTGGGCATGCCCATGGCAAGTATCACGATGGAAAGTGCTTCCGGGCGCCCCCATTTCTGCACATATTCGACGTACTCGTCGGCAGGGTGAAAACCGTGCAACAAGTGGCATTCACGCCCGTGCAGAAGTTGCCGAGCACCTTCTTCAAGCCATGGCGATTCGGTGCCGAATATGAAGTAGTCGACATCGACGGCGCTGGCGTGGGACTGATTGATCAGGGCCGGAATGAAGTCGGTACCATTGAGATTGGCGCCTGGCTCCAGCTTGTTCCACTGACAAGCCAGTTTTATCCCGGCACCGTCGCGCAACAGGTAATCGATATTGCCAAAGCTTTCGAGCACCGACGGGTTCTCGACCGCAAGGTTGTAACCATGCTGGTTGAGAAAGCCCAATACGTGGCGAGATTTGCTTTGTAATAGATTGCTGATGAACAGATCGAGCTGACCGTCTTTCAGAATATGCAGCTTATCGATAAGCGCGGACGCTTTTCTCAAGGGTACTTTCGTAGACATTAAAAATCTCCTCCGATACTGCCGTCCAGGAAAAACGTCTCGCATAATGAGCCGCGTTTGCTGCCGTTGCAGAAGACCAGTTAGCAATCAACTTCTGGTATTGAATGTCAAAATTATCGGCGCCCACTTCGAAGGTGACGCCTGCCTCGGAGTCACGGACAAAGTCGCCAAACGAAAGCGGGTCCGTCGACAAGAATGGAATGAGCCCATAGGACATCAATTCGACGACCCCCAGGCCAAACCCTTCGTATGCCGAAGCGCTGACGGTGGCCTTGGCACTGATAATCGCGTCGGCGATTGCCGCGTCGTCGATATCCAGCAGCAACTTGACCCGAGCGCCGCAGTCGAGCTTGTCGATCAGCGCCTGCAATTGTTGAGCATCGCCGGTCTTGCTCCGGCCGATTATCTTCAGCAGGCCACTGGGGCTGGCCAGCCCCGCATAGGCTTCGATCAACCAAGCGAGGCGCTTGTTGGAGCTGAAGCGTCCCAGGTAGATCAGATCATCGGTGGTGGCGACCGGACCACCATTGCCTTCACCGAATTTTTTGAGGCGAATACCATTGTTGACCATGACGCAACGGGCGAAGATTTTCTCGAAAACCGCCTGGTCATTGGTGCTGTTGCAGATCACGCCATCCACACCGCTGAGCGTGAAGCGCGTCACCGTATTGAAGAACAGCTTTTTGAGCCATTGGTGTTTCTGTGTATGGAAAAATCCACCGTGGGTACAGAGCACCAGGGTCGCCTGCAAGCGGCCAAGTCGTTTCATCAGCGACAGGTAGTCGATGAAAAAATCCACGGCATGCACGTGGACCAGGTCCATGCTGTTCAGCAGGTCCAAGTCCAGGGTCGCAATGGGGTAGCGCATCGATCCACGCCATGGCACCCGGCGTATCTCGATACCCATGTGTTGATCGACTGCGGGCAATTGTTCGCCGGTTTGAAAGTCCGTATTCAAGGTGATGACAACTACATCATGACCTTTGGCGCGTTGTTCGATCGCCAAATTGTAGGTGTAATCTTCAAGGCCTCCTACACTGGGGTAGTACTGCCTGACGACGTGTGCAATCTTCATGAATCTCACCTTGTGCAGCCCGGGAAGTGAACGCCGCAGTTTTTCAGACACGGCGTTTCAAGGCCCTGCCTGGTAATTGAATATGGGCGGTTGCCATGAACCCGACCAGCAGCCATAGCGGCGCACCGACCTTGATGGAGAACGTTGCAGTGCCGGACACCAACAAGTTGATGAACATATACAACGCCAGGCTGTTGGCGCAGCGCTTCTGTGCGGGTGTGATCTGTGGCACGACCAATGAAACGAATAGCCAGAACAGCACCATGCCGAAGATCGTGCTGGAATAGATAAGGTAGGGGTAACCGTTGTCCGCCAGCATCTTCAGGTTATCGATACTGGTGCCGAAATATTCCGGCATGCCCATGTGCGTCAGGACATAACCGGTAAATGAAGTCCGGCCAATAAAATCGTCGCCCCGCGCATAGGGATACAGGGTGTAGATGAAGATCCCCAAGGCGATGATGATCGGCGCGAGCAGCACGTTGGAATACCGCGGAATGCGCGGGTAGAGGTAGTACCCGAACACCGAGAGCACCAGCAGAATAGAGGTGGTCCGGGTGTTGTTCGACAGCACCACCAGCAGGATGGTCAAGATGTGCAGCAGCTTGACCTTGATGCCGATTTGCGGCCAGAGCGACAGCAGCAGAATGCACAGTGCCGCGGCATAGTTGGCCAGCGACACTTGCTCGAGAAAGATCGAGGATGTCCGCGGGCCGGTGAAGATGCCGTAGGAAAAGCGACCCTCGAAGCCCAAGGCATTCTTGAATATGCCGGAGTCGTCGTAGCTCAGCTCCTTGAACCCGCGGGTGTTGATGTAATAGTTGGCAGGCTTGAGCAGTGCGGCATACGAACTG
This sequence comes from Pseudomonas baltica, assembly GCF_031880315.1. Lineage (NCBI taxonomy): Bacteria > Pseudomonadati > Pseudomonadota > Gammaproteobacteria > Pseudomonadales > Pseudomonadaceae > Pseudomonas > Pseudomonas baltica. The sequence goes on from NZ_CP134771.1 coordinate 6,238,446, forward strand.
ACATCACTGAGTTCCAGTATCAGCACCCCCAGCACCAAGAGCGTACAGGCCAGGAACGCTGCCTTGATGGTCGCCACGTTGGCGCTTTTGCCAAGCCCTATGTACACGCCGACAATCAGAATGTTGCGGAACGCATCCAGATAGATCCGCTGGTTGAGCATGCCGATCACCAGGCTGATGATCAGGAAACTGCCAACGAAATACAGCACGTTGCGATCGGTCGTCTTGATCCCGCGCTTCCACCAGACCAGCAATCCCGCACCGAGCACCGAGATCTCGAACACCACGACCATCGAGACGTTGACGGCGAAGATATGCGCATTGATGAACGCCAATATCGCGTTGTAGGCCAGACCCAGGAAGGTCAGCACCACGATGGTCCAGTCGATACGTTCTGCCGTCACAGGTGTAGCGATGACGTTGGCGTTGCTCATGACGATCGGGCGTGCCAGTCGCTGCTCCATCAGGTTGTGCTCTCATCTGGGTAAGTAGTGGGCGCCTTGGCGCCATGGCCACTGCGGTACGCGGTCAGCTCGGCACCGAGGCGCTGGCGCTGTAGTCGTAATAATCGTAGTAACCATCGAAGCGCTGACCGGTCCTGAGCGATTTCTTGATATCGACATGGTTGACGATGACACCCCGCAAAGGCGCCCGGTGTTGCAACAGTTGCGCGACGGCTTTTTCGACCAGCGAGCTGCGGGTCGTGGGGGACTTGACCACCAGAATCGTCGAGTCGGCCAATGTCGAGAGCACCACGGCATCGCTCACCGCTTGTACTGGCGGCGTATCGATGACGATGCGACGGTATTTGCCCTTGAGCAATTCGAGTGCCTTGGCAAAACGCGGCGATGACAGCAACTCCAGCGGTGAACTGGTACCTGAACCGGCACACAGGACATCGATTCCCTCCACTTCCTGAATGCACTCGGCCAGCGTCGCGCTGCCATTGATCAGGTCGGTGAGGCCCACACGCCCTTTGGCGAAACCAAACGCTTCGCCCACGGTAGAGCGACGCAGGTCGGCGTCGATCAGCAGGACCTTTTCCATTTTTCCCAACGCGCGCGCGAGGTTGATCGACACGGTGGTCTTGCCTTCGCCGGGAATCGACGAAGTCATGACGATCACCTGCAGGTGCCGATCAGCGGGGTTGGCCAGGATCACGCCGGTGCGGATGCTGCGAATCGCTTCGCTGAAGCGATGATGGTTGTGATCATTGAATACTTTGGCCAAGTCCTTGCGCTTGCGACGTTTCATCAACGGCACGATGCCCAGGACTGGCAGGTTGAGGCGGTTTTCGATCTGATCGATGCTGCTGAAAGTGTTTTTCAACGCATCGCGCAGCAGCGCCAGGGCGCAACCCAGGAACAACGACAGCAGGAAGGCGAGGGCGACGAGCACGGGCTTGTTGGGCTTGACCGGCTTGTTCGGCACGGCGGCCAGGTCGATGATGCGCGTGCTGTTCGAGGCCAAGTCAGCGGTGGCGGTCGTTTCCTTCAGGCGATTGAGAAAGGTGTCGTACAGCTGACGGTTACTGTCGACTTCTCGCTGCAGTGCCTGAAGCTTGAACTCTTTGCGCGAGATGTCCTGAATCTGGGATTTATTGGTATTGACCGACGCTTTAAGCGAGCTCTCGTTGGCGGCGGCGAGCTGGTAATTACGCTCGATACCGGCGACGACCTGTTCGACCTGACCGCGCAAGCTGGCGGTTGCCGCATCCAGTTCGGTGCGAGCGGAATCCACAGCAGGGTGGCGTGGACCGTAGCGGCTGGATAGCTCCAGCAGCTTGGAGTTGGCTCTGGCTTGATCGGCCTTGAACTGGCGAACCACCGGGTCGGCCATGACGGCCGGCACGGTGACCAGTCGTTGCCAATTGTCCTGGCCAAGCCCCTGTACCTGGCGGTATTCGCTTTCGGCTTCGGCCCGGGCGCGGCGGGCATCGATCATGCGTTCGCTGGTCATCGACAGTTCAGTCGCACTGATGGTGCTGACACCTTGAACGTCGACCAGATTCTCGGCTTCGCGGTAGGCCTGCAGGCGAGTCTCGGACTCTTTCAACTGCTCGGCCAATTCCTTGATACGGCCGTTCATCCACACGCTGGCGGATTCGGACATGCCGATGTTGGCTTTCGCCTGCCCATCGATATAGGCCTGCACCAGCGTATTGGTGGCAAGTGCAGCCTTGTTGGGATCGACCATTTCAACCTGAACCTTCACCAGCTGGCTTTTGCCCTGGGGATCCACGGTCACGGTGTCCATGAATTGGCGGGTGACGCTGTCGAGCAACGGGGTGGCCGTCTGTACCTGCGTGGTGCTGTTCAAGCCAGGGAACACCTTGGCCAGGCCAAGGCTTACCAGTGTGCGCTTGATCAGGCTGTCGGATTGCCCCGGTGTGCCGATCTTGAACACCGGATCACTGGTGAAGCCAAGTGTCTGGACCACTTGAGTCGCCAGCGAACGGGACCGGATGATTTCGGCCTGGGTTTCGATGTATTGGCTGTTGCTGCGCTCGCCGCCGCCAGCGGTATCGAACGACACCACCTGCTTCTTGCTATCGTCCATCAGCAATGTGGCCGTCGCCCGGTAGACGGGCGTCATGACGGTGACCGCGACCACCGCCATCAGCGTCACGAAGATGACCAGGGCGGCGATACTGAACTTGCTGTTCCAGATCACGCGCCACAGCTTCATCAGTTGAATGGAGTCGTTAGCAGGCTCGACACGCAAGGTGCGCAGGCCTGTATGGAGGATTTGAGGGTGGCTGTCCATGATCAACTATGCTCTTGATGAAGTGCGCACGCACGGATGCGTACTGGTCTACCCGAATGGCGGGCTGCCCCGTTGTGTAGCGATCTGCGAATCAGAAAAAGCCTTCAGGCACGGTGATGGTGTCACCGGGCAGGAGAGGCGTATCCAGGCTGGCTTTTTCCACGGGTTTGGTGTTGCCCTGGTCATGCGCGATGGTGATCTTGCTGTCCGAAGCACGCTCGGTAAAGCCGCCCGCCAGTGCCACTGCCCGCCCTAACGTGAGGCCTGGCTGGAAGGGATAGCCACCGGGCTTGGTCACTTCGCCGCTGATAAAAAAGTCGCGGTATTGCACGACACTGACCGAGACCTTGGGGTTGACCAGATAGTCGCCTTTGAGCTTGCTGATCAGAGTCTGCTCGATCTCGGCGGCAGTCCGGCCTTTGGCCTGCACCTCGCCAATAAATGGGTAACTGAAGGTGCCGGCGTCGGTCAGACCTATCTTCTCGAAGCTCAGGTCTTTTTCACCGAACACGCTGACACTGATGACGTCGCCGGAAGCAAGTTTGTACTCGGCGTTTCCTGCGGCAATTGCTGATTGAGCAAGGCTCGACAGTCCTGCGAAAAACAATGCGCACAGCAGGCGAATGATCATGGGAGAGGATCGCTCTTTTGAAGATGAATGTAAGTCGAACACAAACGCACGGCCAGCGACTGGCTCGCAGGCAGCTGTAGCGTGTGTGGTCATAAAACAACGGCTGGATCAATACGAGGTGAAGCGGTTGAGTTTCGGCCATGCTACCGCCCCAAGATTGGTCGTCAATTCTTGAGAACGGGCCCAAATCACCAGACGCATTGCACGTGAATGCGCTGACGTTTGCAGGGCTGACAGGGAAAAGGTGTGGCTGGAGTCGAAGACTCCTTATTGTTTTAGCGCTGTTCGATGACAGCGTCGTGGCAACCTGAGCAGCAGCGCCAGAAATATGTCGGTTATGCTAGCGTTATGACATCAGATTCACTGATGTGTTCCATAATAGAGACGGCACACCACTGGAGCAAGTAACAAAGTGAATTAACGTCAAAAAAATTCCAGTTATTTATTGGGCGCAAAAACACTTTTTATCAAGGCGCCAGAATTAAGTCGAGCGCGTATTGTCATGTTGCTGGCGTCAAATTACGGGGTCAAAAAACCTGTGTTTTCAGCGGTCTGACCCATGCTACGGCCCGTCATGAACTGCTGGGCGCGCGCCATATCTTGGTGTGCGTGTGCACGAAGTGCATGAAGTAAAGTGCACCGGCGCGCAGGGCCGAGTGTTTGAGGAAACGCTGGCGAATGATTCGGTCTTCCTTCAGCGCATCGAACCGCCGAGTTTGCGAAATACCTGTCGAATCAAAGTTGCACAGTGTGATCGGCAGACGCAGTATTTCTTCACCGAGGTCCATGCCGGATACAAACTCAATGATCATGCAGTAGTCCGCCGACAGTTTATATTCGTCGCGAAAACGGACCGTGCTCAACCGCTGGTTTTCGAAGTACATGGCCTGGTGGCTGGTGGGCATGCCCAAATGCAAGTGACTGATCGCCTTGCCCGCCACTGGCGTGAGTTTTCCTGTTGCATCCTCCAGGCAATAGTCGCCATAGACATAACGCGGTACGCAACCCGCTGCTTGGATCGCGTGCGCCACCTGCTTGAGCACGTCGGCATCGTGAAACGTGTCGCCACTGTTCAGGAACAGCGTGTAGCCAGGTGTCGTTACAGCGCTAGCCAAGCCTTTGTTCATTGCATCGTAAAGACCCTTGTCGCGCTCCGAGGTGATTTCGGCGCGGGGGTCCTGGACGTTACCGAGCCACTCGACGCAGCCATCGGTCGAGGCGCCATCCATCACGATCCAGCGAAAGTGCTGATACGTCTGCGCGGCGATGCTCGCGTAGGTCTTGATCAGTCCAGCGAGATTATTGCGGTTGATAGTGACGATGCTGAACTGGACCATTGGCCGCAGGCTCCTGATGAGTTGACGTCGTAGCGGCCGTTGGCTGCCGAGCGAGGTAAAGGAAAATAGCCGCCGAGATCCCCGAGATCTCACCGCCGTACATGATCGAGTTGGACAGCACCAGGTTGAAAAAAGCGAAGGTGAAATCCAATTTGAAAGCAGCGAGCAGATCACCCTGGGCTCGGCACTGACGCATGATTCGCCAGAAGCCGATGTAGTAGAGCAGGGCAATGAACGGAGTCAGTATGCCGAAGCGATAGTACACGCCCAGGATGCCCACATCCGACAGGTAGAAATACGAACTGTAGAGGCTTGAGAAACCGCCCTCCCATTGCAGCGAAAGAGCGCCCATGCCGGTAAACCAGTGGCTTTGCACCTCGCGCAGAATGATGGAGATAGTGGTCGCGCGCACACTGGGCGAGTCAGCGGCCTCTGATACCAGCGCCGTGAGTTTTTCATATTGATTGATGAAAAACTCCGGCTTGATGGCATACGCCACCAGCAGCAACCCAAACGCCATGGCGGCCATCTTCAACAGCATCGCGGGGCGATCGCGGAAGATCCACATTGCCCCTGCCGCCCAGATGACCATCACGTTGCGCGTCTGGTTGACCAGCCACAGATCGGCGGCGAACGCCAGTAGCAGGATCACCTTCCACGCCGTGATGCGACGTTTGAGGCTGTACATCAACATGAAGGCGCACAGCGACAGATAGCCGGTACCGATCCGGTACCGATCCGGACGTAGCGGATTGTTGCCGAAATCCTTCTCGTCAACGTTGAAGCTGACATTGGTATTGGGCGATACGATCCCCAGGTAATAGCAGAAGCCGACCACCACACAGGCCAAACCTGAAATCAGGAAGAACTGTTCGAGCTGGCGTTGCGTTGGCTGCAACTTGATCATCAGGAAGTAGAACGGAAAAAACAGCAGGTACAGGAAACTGCGCCGCTCTTCGAGCAGGCCATACAAGATCGGCTGACCGAGGCTCAGGTGAGCCAGCACCGCCGACAGGCTTGGCAAGCCCAGCCCGAAAATCATGATCCACACTGCAGTGCGCGAGTGGTGGACGCGTTTCCAGGTCACCATCAGCAGCAGCGCGCTGGCCAGCACCAGGACGATGAACAGCTCGCGCAGGTAGGGGATGCCGGCTTTCTTGTCATCGGTCAAGAACAGGCAGGACGAGTCCAGCAGCAGTATCAGCAGCAAGATGTTGCGGGTAGCGAACAATGTCCTGATCACGACGACGGTCTCGTACGAGTAGCGGCCGTAGGTTCGGCCTCTGCCATTGACATGCCCTTCAACGCCTGCAGGGGTATGCGCTGCGGCTGTTGCGGGAGGAGGTTGTCGGGATCGGCCTGGTTGAGCACGATGCCGAAAAACGTCGCGCCGCTGCGTTGCAGGTGCGCGATACCCTTGCGCACCAGCGATACTGCGGTGCTATCGGCTTTGATCACGTAGATCACACCGTCGGCCTGATGGGCGAGCAAGGCGCTGTCGCTGACCGAAAGCGTCGAAGGCGAGTCGATGATCACCCGATCGTAGCGAACGGCCCACTGCGCCAGCAGCTCGGCAAAGCGCGTGCTGGTCAGTATGGCCTGCGGATCGTGAGGCGACGTCCCTGCCGCGATCACGTCGATGTTGCCGTCGCGATGCAGACATTCGGAAACCAGCGCACGATCCGCCACCAGGTCGGCAAGGCCAGGTTGGCGGGGGTTCATCCCCAGTCGCTCGGCCAGCGCGGGGCGCCGCAAGTCGGCTTCGATCAGCAATACTTTTTGCAGCTTGCTCAACGCGAAAGCCATATTGGCGGCAACGGTGCTTTTGCCTTCCCCAGGTATGGATGACGTCACCAGCAGCACTCGGCTGTCGAGATGGCGGTCGGTCAGCGTTACGCAAGTGCGCAAGGTGCGAATACCTTCACAGAACCCAGGGTCCTGGTCGCGCTCGAAGCAATATTCAGCGGTGCGTCTGGCGCGGCGGGCGATGCGCGGCAGCACGCTCCAGAGCGGCAGATCAATCTTGCCCGTGAGGTCTGCGGCGGTATTGAAGGTCTGATGCAGCCGCCCGCGCAGCAGCGCCCATGCGGTGCCCAGCATCAGCGCCAGGAGCGCTGCGGTGAACAGCACGGTGGCCTTGCGCGGGCCGCTCGGTTGAGTGCTCAGGGCTGCGTCAATGACGCGAACGTTGCGCACGTCGACGTTCTTGCCGGCTTCGGTTTCCCGCAATTGACGATCGAACGCGTTGTACGTGTTGCGATCGTTGTCGACGGCACGGCTCAGCGCCTGCAACTCGAATGATTCTCGGGAGGCGGTTTGCAGTTGGGCCTTGCTGGCATCTACGGCATCACGCAGCGCACTTTCATTGGCCAGCGCGAGTTGGTAGTCGTTAGTGATACCGGCGCACACCTGGGCCACTCGGCTGCGCAAGCTGGCGTTCGCCGTGCTCAGCTCGGCCTGAGCGGCCAACAGCGCAGGATGGGCGCTGGCATAGCGGGCACTGAGTTGCTGGACCTTGGCATCGGCTTTGGCCTGAGCAGTCTTGAGCTCCTGTACCAACGTGTCGGCAAGTACGGCAGGGACGTTGGCGAGTTGCTGCCAGTCCTGCGCGGGGATCGCCTGCAGCTGGCGGTATTGGCTCTCGGCCTCGGCGCGCTGGCGGCGTGCGTCGATCAGATGTTCGGTGTTGAGCGTGAAGTCATTCAGGCCCTGGGTATTGGAACCGTCGATGTCGGTCAAATGGTGCGCTTCGCGATACGCTTGCAGGCGCGCTTCGGAGGCTTGCAACGAGTCACGCAGTTCGGCCATGCGGCCCTTCATCCATTGGCTGGAACCGGATGCGGCGCTTTGGTGCAGCTGTTGCAGGCGCTGCACGTAACCTCGGGCCAAGGCATTGGCGACGGTGGCGGCGAGTTGTGGATCCTGCAACGTGACGTCGATCGACAGGACGCGGCTTTCACCGGTGATGGCGACCGTGGTTCGATCCATCAGCAATTCGACTGCCTTGGCGAAGGCCTTCGCATCCCGTGCATCTGCATCGCCTGAATTCACCGGGCCGAGCCTGGGGCCCTGCACGGCGGTGCGCAGGCGCGTGGCCCAGGTTTGTTGCTGGCGGATATCAAACAGCGGGTGGGTAGCGAGATTCAGCTCGCGGACCACGCTTTCTGCGACCCCTCTGCTCTGGATCAGGCTGACCTGCGTCTGCAGCATTTCTTCCGACCGCGCCGCTGACTCATGGGCCTGGGCTGCGAGCCAGGGCTTGGACGCCAGGGGTTGGACCAACAGCGTGGCGCGTGCAGTGTAAAGCGGATCAATAGCGACGATCAGCAGACTGGCGCAGGCCAGGAACGCCAGTAGCAGGGCGCCGATCGCCGTCCTGCGTGAGCGCACCGCTCGCCAGGTCTTGCCCAGGTCGATGTAGTCCGGATGGGCGGTGGAGGTTGCAAAGCGCGAGACCGGTCTATTGGCCATCCTTGCACCTCGAGCGGTCCAGGCGGCGTGCTTCGTGCAATACCATGGCGATGACGAAAAGGCTGATCACGCTATTGGCTGCACCATACGCAATCACTACCCCGACCGGGCTTTGATACAACGCCGCGCCTGCCAGTGCTGCGGCGATACGCAGGGCAGTACTGGCGACTTCGACTGCCAGATACCGGCCCTGCAGGTTCAGCGCTGGGATCGATACCGTGCAGGGGCGTGCGGTAAAGCCGATGAACTCCGCCAGTGCCAGCCAGCGGGCGAACTCGCCGGCCTGCTCCCATGGCGCACCGAATGCAATGACGAACATCTGCGGGCCGAACAGCATCAACGCGCCGAACGGCAGCAGGCCGATCAGTCCAAGCCCTGCGACGCCCTTGGCCAGCAGCGGCAGCAAGCGTTCGCCGGCATGGATGGCCTTGATCACCCGCGGATAGTAAACGTCGCCCACCGATTTACCCATGAGGTTGGTGGGCATGCTCAGCACCTGTGCACACAGGGCGAAGAAACCTGCCGGGATGGCCCCGAACGAGGCCGCCAGGACCAAGGTCGGCATGTTGTAGCCCAGCGCATTGATCAGCACTTGTGGGGCGCGGAACAGTGGGAAGTCGCTGTAGCGCTTGATCAGCGATCTACTGTCCTCGATCGCTGCCTCTTCGACCTCTGGTGCGGCCGCGGCGGGGTGCGCGGCTTTGCCTTTGCTCAAGCCCATGGCGCCCAGTAGCACTGACGCATACATGGCGTGATATAGCGCCGTGGTGATCACCAGCACGGGTGCCGACGCGCTGACGAGGCCCGCCAGACTGCGCATCGAGTTGTAGCACAGGGCGTGCACGGTAGCGCCGCCTGCGGTGAGGCTGAAGCGCTGCTCGCGGTAAAGCCATTGCTGAGTGATCTCGAGCACCGCGCCGCTGAACATCGCCAGGGGCAACAACATCAGATAGGGCGCGAGGATGCCGAAGCCGGTGAGGTCAGCCAGCGCGCTACCCCAGAAGAACAGTACGACGCCCAAGGCTACCGCTATCGCCAACGCCACCATCAACGAAAGACGCACCAGAGCCTTGGCATCGGATACCCGCCGGGGCAGGGCGATCGCCATCGGCCAGGTCAGGGCGGCCACGGGAATCAGGACCATGCTGATGCTCGAAAAGGTGCCCAGCACCCCGAACGCGTCAGGACCGTAGATACGCATGACGATCGGAATCATCGCCAGGTTGATGGCTTGTGCAAATGCGGTGCCCGAGACTGCCGTCAGGATCTGCCGGAACAGCGGGCTTTGCCGGGCTTTGGCGAGCCATTGGCGCAGGCTGAGTGAATCAGTCGCAACGCCAGACAACTGGGGATCAGCCATAGATGTGTACTCAGCCTCGGGCGTGTTGCTGGTTGTCCACGAACCATTGATAGGCATCGCGCAAGCCGTCCTCGAGGCTGATGCGTGCAGCCCAGCCCAGCGACGTCAGGCGTGAAACATCCATCAGTTTGCGGGGTGTGCCATCCGGTTTGCTGCTGTCGAAACTCAGCCGTCCGGTGTACTCGGTCACCCGTACAAGGGTTTGCGCGAGTTCGCGGATGGTGCAATCGACACCGGTACCGACGTTGATGTGCGAGAGCATTGGCGAGGTGTGGGCATCGTAGGTGACGCGATCGAGGTTCATCACATGGACGCTGGCCGCAGCCATGTCGTCGACGTGCAGGAATTCACGCATCGGGTTGCCACTGCCCCAGATCACCACTTCCTCGTCGCCGCGTTGCGTCGCTTCATGAAAACGACGCAGCAGAGCGGGAATGACATGGCTGTTTTCGGGGTGATAATTGTCGTGCGGCCCGTACAGATTGGTCGGCATCACGCTGCGATAATCGCGACCGTACTGACGGTTGTAGCTTTCGCACAGTTTGATCCCGGCGATCTTCGCCACGGCATAGGGCTCGTTGCTGGATTCCAGTACGCCGGTCAGCAGCGCATCTTCACGCATAGGCTGCGGGACATCGCGCGGATAGATGCACGAGGAGCCGAGGAACAGCAGTTTGTCCACGCCGTGGCGGTGGGCGGCCTGGATCACGTTGGCCTCGATCATCAGGTTCTGGTAGATGAACTCGGCCGGGAACGTATTGTTCGCGTGGATGCCACCGACCTTGGCGGAGGCCAGATAAACCTGATCGATACGCTCGGCCGCGAAGAACGCCTCGACATCGGCCTGGTTTATCAGGTCGAGCTCAGCGTGGGTGCGAGTGATCAGTTCGATCGGTTGCTGTTCGAGCTGACGCACGATGGCCGTACCGACCATCCCGCGGTGACCCGCGACGAATACGCGTGGACGTTGCTGCATCAGGTATTCTCCTGCAAAAAAAGGGCAGAGCGCTGTCGCCGGGCACCCATCATGGGGGCCGGCAACCGGTCACATGGATTATTCGACGGACACCAGCATCTCGTGACCATGCAGCTTGAGCAGTGCGTGGCGTTGGGCGATCTTGAGATCCTCGCGGACCATCTCCGCGCACATCTCCTGCGCGGTGACTTCCGGCACCCAACCCAGCAGGCGCTTGGCCTTGCTCGGATCGCCCAGCAGGCTTTCGACCTCGGCCGGGCGGAAATAACGCGGATCGACGCGCACCAGTGTATCGCCGACCTTCAGGGCCGGCGCCATGTCGCCGTCTATGCGTTCGACGATGGCTTGCTCATCGATGCCCGTGCCTTCGAAACGCAGGGTAATGCCCAACCCGGCAGCGGCCCAGCCGATGAATTCGCGGACGGAGTACTGCACGCCGGTGGCAATCACGAAGTCGTCCGGCTGCTCCTGTTGCAGCATCATCCACTGCATGCGCACGTAATCCTTGGCGTGGCCCCAATCGCGCAGCGAATCCATGTTGCCCATGTACAGGCACGGCTCCAGCCCCTGGGCCATGTTGGCCATGCCGCGAGTGATCTTGCGCGTCACGAAGGTTTCCCCACGGCGCGGAGATTCATGGTTGAACAGAATGCCGTTGCACGCGTACATCCCGTAGGCTTCGCGGTAGTTGACGGTCATCCAGTAGGCATAGAGCTTGGCCACTGCATAGGGCGAGCGGGGGTAGAAGGGCGTGGTTTCTTTTTGCGGGGTTTCCTGCACCAAGCCGTAGAGCTCAGAGGTGGACGCCTGGTAGAAGCGCGTTTTTTTCTCCAGGCCCAGCAGGCGAATGGCTTCGAGCAGACGCAATGTCCCCATGGCATCGACGTCCGCCGTGTATTCAGGCGCCTCGAAACTCACGGCAACGTGGGACTGGGCACCCAGGTTGTACACCTCGTCCGGCTGGATCTGTTGCATCAGGCGGGTGAGGTTGGAGGAGTCCGACAAGTCACCGTAGTGGAGAACGAAATTGGCATTCTCCTGGTGGCGATCCTGATAGATGTGGTCCACGCGTTGAGTATTGAACGACGAGGCACGGCGTTTGATCCCGTGAACTTCATAACCTTTTTCCAGCAGCAGCTCCGCCAGGTAGGAACCGTCCTGACCTGTGATGCCGGTGATCAACGCGCGTTTTTTGTCCATGAGTCTGTACCTGCTCCGGATGAGCATGAAAAGGAGTAGTCCACGGGCAGTCGCCAGTGGCTTGATCAATAGGCCAAGTGGATAGGGCGCCTGGGCAGGCGCCGGTCATTCATGTCGCAGAATGGGAGGGCGTCTGGCTGTAACCGTGATAGTCGTAATACCCGTCGAAGCGGTTGCCAAACTTGCTGGCTTTGCCGATATCCACCTGGTTGATCACGATGCCGCGCACCGGAGCACGGTGCTGCAGCAATTGGCCGACGCCTTTCTCGGCGAGCGAGATGGAAGTCGACGCCGACTTGACGACATAGAGCACCGACTGCGCCAGCGTTGCCAGCACTTTGGAGTCGCTGACCGCCTGGGTTGGCGAGGTATCGATGATGATTCGGGTGTAGCGTCCCTTGAGCGCTTCGAGCGCTTGCGCGAAGCGTGGCGAGGACAGCAGCTCCAGCGGCCGATCAGTCGCGGAGCCGGCGCAGATCACATCGATACTGTCGATGGTGGTCACGCATTTTTCGAACGTCTCGGTGCCATTGATCAAGTTGGACAGCCCTGGCGCGTTGGTCGGCAGACCCAAGGCCTTGGCCAGGGCAGGGCGGCGCAAGTCGGCGTCGATGAGCAGGACTTTCTCCATCTGACCCAACGCTTGTGCAAGGTTGATGGAGACGGTGGTCTTGCCTTCGCCCGGTACCGATGAAGTGATCACGATGACTTGCTGTGGCTTTTCGTAGCCGCTCAACATGACATTGGTACGGATAGTCCGGATCGATTCGTTGAAGCGGGTGTAGCGACCGTGATTGAACATCTTCGCCAGCTGCTTGCGATCACGACGACCCACCAGCGGCAGAATACCGACTACAGGAATATTCAGGTGCTCTTCGACCTGTTCGACGCTTTGGAATGTGTTGTTCAACGCGTCGATCAGCAACGCGACGGCCGCGCCAATGACCAAGCCCATGAGAATGGCGAACGCAACGATCAGCGACTTGCGCGGCTTGATGGGATCGGACGGCGCCATGGCGGCATCGACGATGCGCGTATTGCTGCTGTTGATGTCGGCAGTCGCGGTCGTTTCCTTGATGCGAGTCACGAACGTGTCGTAAAGAGAGCGGTTGCTGTCGACTTCGCGTTGCAGTTCCTGAAGCTTGAATTCCTTGCGGGAAATGTCCTGGATCTGCGACTTGTTGGTATTTACCGACGCTTGCAGCGAGCCTTCGTTGGCAGCGGCCAGTTGATACGTGCGTTCGATGCCGGCGGCGACTTGTTCGACCTGGGCCTTGAGGCTGGCCGACGCTGCGTTCAGCTCGGAGCGTGCGGCGTCCATGGCTGGGTGACGAGCACCGTAGCGGCTGGACAGTTCATCGACCTTGGCCTGGGCTTTGGCCTGTTGGGCCTTGAATTGCTGGACCACCGGATCTGCCAGTACGGCAGGTACGCTGGCCAGCTGTTCCCAGCCACCTTTGCCCATCGCCTGCACTTGACGGTATTGGCTTTGCGCTTCGGCGCGGGCACGGCGCGCGTCGATCATGCGTTCGCTGGTCATCGACAGTTCAGTGGCGCTGATGGTGCCTACGCCTTTGACGTCAACCAGGTTTTCCGATTCGCGATAGGCCTGCAGCCGCGCTTCAGATTGCTTGAGTTTGTCACCCAGCTCGCCAAGTCGGCCGTTCATCCAGTTCGTGGCGGTTTCCGAGGAGCCAATACTGGTTTTCAGTTGGGTCTCGATAAAACCCTTGGCCAGGGCGTTGGCGGCCGCGGCGGCCATCTGTGGGTCGTTGAGATCGACCTGCAGCTTGGCAAGCTGGCTTTTGCCCTGTGGCTCGAGGCTGATCTGGTCCATGAACGCGCGAGTGGTCGCGGCCAGGCGTTGCTCATCGTTGAGTTCTGGGCCGCCCTTGAGTTTCAGCATTACGGAGGCCGGCACGAAGCGCTCCAGGCCGGCTGCGGTCAGCCAATGGCCCAGGGTCATCGCGAAAGAGGATTTTTGCCGGGCGTCGAATTGCGGGCTGTGGGTCAGGTTCAGCTCCTGAACCACACGTTCGGCCAGCGAACGGGATTTCAGCAGCTCGAACTGGGTTTCCATGTACTGGCTGGTGGTGCTGTCTGCGGCAATGGTGTTGTCGAATGAAATCGGCTTGGCGCCTTTTTCGTCGATCATCATCGACACTTGCGCGCGATACACCGGCGTCATCGCGAACGATGCGACCAGTGCAGCGACTGTCACGACGCCCGTAAAGCCTAGAATCGCCGCCTTGCGGTGCCAGATACTGCGCCAGAGCTTCAACAGCTCCATGTCGTCTTCACTCTTTTCCCGAGGCAGGACCTGCGGATATGTAACTGCAACCGGGAGGTTATTTTCCATTATGGCTAACTCTGAGAAAGGTGAATACGCGCGCGCGGGCTGAAGAGCACGCTATCGTCGGGCAGCAATGAAGTGGGCGGCGGGCTTGCTTAAAAGAAGCCTTCAGCAACAGTGATGGTGTCGCCTGGTTTGATCACCGCATCCAGATTGGCTTTTTCCTTGCCTTTTTCCGGACTGGCGTCGCGCACGATGGTGATCTTGTTTTCCGATGCTCGTTCGGTGAATCCACCGGCCAGTGCGACGGCACGGCGCAGCGTCAGACCTGGCTGGAAGGGGTACCCGCCCGGCGTCTTGACCTCGCCGCTGATATAGAACGAGCGGTATTCGAGCACGCTGACGGAGACACGCGGGTTGACCAGGTAATCACCCTTGAGCTTGCTGACCAGCAACTGTTCGATTTCGGCTGCGGTGTGTCCACGCGCCTGAACCTCGCCAATGAAGGGATACGAAAATGTCCCGGCATCGGTCAGGCGCAGTTGTTTAACACTGAGGTCGGGCTCGCCGAAGACATTGACGCTGATGACATCGCCAGAGCCTAACTTGTACTCGGCGTTGCCTTCAGCGCTCGCGTTTTGAGCAAGAAGGAGCAGTGCGGCGACGCAAACACTGTGCAGGGTGCGAATAATCATGGTGAACACTCACTGTTATAGAGAGGCAAGGCATAGGGCGGCGACGGCTTTGTTGAGAAGCGCTACCGCTCCAAGATTTATCGCCAGATCTTGAAAGCTTTATTGCAACTGGCACCGCGCTACATTCGATCCGAGGAAATGTCCGGCGGGTCGAACAGGCGTTGTGACAGGCAGTTGTTGTTTGTTGTGCGACCGCTGTTCTAGGGCAGCGTTTTATGACGAGGGCTTGATTTCATTCGCGTCCGGTTATTGACGCCGGCCTTGGGGGAAGGCAAAAGGCTATCCCCTTTTTCTGAATACTAGGGATGGAGCAAAGGCTTGGCAAGCGGCCACTGTAAAAATTACGAGGAAAAATACAGGTGTGCCGAAAGCTGGATAAAAACCAATTAAATCAAATACTTGTATGTATTTTTATTATGTCGTCATAAACGCCTTGCAGGGGTGTTTGCCGTTTAAATGACGGCAAATGCTTGGCGTTTATGTGAGGTCAATTTACGGCCGGTGTAAAAATGACTTTTATTCGAGTTGCCGGATAAGCCAAATTTCCGGCTGTGCCCTGGTAGTTACAGACTGAACGCGAAGCTCAGCATGTAGATGTTGCGGGTGTAGCTCTGTTCGGCCTCGGTGGAGTCATCCTTGGCATGACGGTAGTTCATCGACACGTCCATCCAGCGACGCATTTTGTATTTGAACCCAACACCATAACTGTTGATTCTGTCGTTACGGGTGATGTCCTGGTATTCCTCTTCCACGCGCTGATAGCTGATCTCGGTACTGAAGCGCGTCGCCCAGTAATGTTCCCAGCCTAGCGAGCCGCTGGTTTGCTTGATCGAGCTGGCGCCGTCGTCGCCTTCGATCAGCGCCTGGCGGGTTTTGATATCGAATGTCGAATAGGTGCGCGGCTTCCATTTGGCGCCCACTTCCCACAACGAGCCTGATGCGCTGTTGATGCCCGAAGTGTCATAGGTTTTGCGCTCGGCACCGATCTTGATGCTGCCGCTGGTCTTGGCCGTGGCTTCCCACTCCGCGCCACCGAGCAGAGCGAGCTTTTCGCTGTTGAGGCGGGTATTGGAAACATAGTCGTAGTCGGTGTAGCGACCCTCGACCAGCGCACGCGTGCGGGGGCTCAAGCGATAATAGAAAGTGCTGACCAGAGCAGTCGTGTCGCGTTCTTTGTCATCGTTGAGGTGCATGCCGTTCTGGAAGCGCAACTGGGCATAGTCGCCGCCCAGTTCAATCTGACCGCGGGCGCTGTTGGCACCGTAGGTATAGGTGCCGCCTGCGTGGCTGACGGTATATTTATCGTTCTCGATCCGCTGATCCATCGTCGCGGTTTCTTCGATTTTCTGGTAGCCGGCGCTGAGCTTCAGGCGATTGCGAGAATCGAAATTGAAGCGTGCATCGGCGTCCAGATAGTGGTCGGTGTTGTTGTCCTTGGTGCTCTCTTCGAAGATGTCGCTGTCGGCTTTATACGCGACACGGTAGGCCATCTTTTCGGTCTCGGCCCCCAAGGCGAAGGTCGGCGAGATACGGGTGATCCAAGAGGATTCGGTGTGAGTGTTGACCTCGCGGAAGTTGTCGTCGTAGCGTTCACTGACTTCGAGTGTCGGTGTGAAGCTGAGTCCTTCGGCGATCTTGATGCTCTGCGGATCAGTTGCCCAGGCATTGGCGCACAGCAGCGCAGACAGTGGAATCAGCGAACGTGCGTTGTTCTTTGCTTTCATTTAAGGCACCGGGAATTATAAAAAACGTGAAAGGCCGGTCCCGAAGAAAGGAGCTGGCCAACTGCATCATGGGCAACTTTGTGTCTGTACGTATTTGCTCAGTACGGTCCATTGCGCTTTGACCACACCGGCTCGCGGCTCGATGGAAAGGGGGTAGTCGCCCCAAAGCGGGCCCGCTGCCCAATACGTCAGCGGCACGCAGTGTTTCTGCAAGTAGGTAAGCAGGCGATCCATTGCCTGTGTCCAGCGTGGATCGTTGCCAGGTATGCCGGACTCGCCGATATGCCCGCGTCGATTGTTGCGTTTGAGCCACTCAACGAACGCCGTAGCGCGCTTGACGCCGATATCGAGGTCGAAGTTGTCGCCGGGGCCGGTTTTGTAAGTGCCGCTGGCATCTGCGTCAAAATAAAGATGCGCGGAAAAAATCAAATTGTTGGACGGGTCGCGAAGCGTCAGTAGCGGGCCATTGACCGTCGCCCAGCGGTCGGCGCTTGACCAGGAGCGCCCCTCGATATAGATCGGCTTGACAGTGTCGAAACGGCGGATGCCGTTGATACCGGCTTGCGCGGCGGCGGGCCAGCCGGCATCGAATGCGTCGTGCGGCTCATTCATGATGTCGTAGCCGTTGAGCCCGGGATTGCCTTTCCAGCGGTCGGCGACACGCCACATGAGGTTCGCGTACTGGCTCAGGGTGACATCGGTGGAGCCGATCAATTTGGTGCGGTAGGTGCCGTAGTTATGGATATCCAGAATGACGGTCATGCCGCGGTCATTGGCCATACTCAGTGTCTTGTCGATCAGTTTGGCGTACACCGAATCCAACGGCTGATTCAACACCGGTTGCAGTCGCTCCCAGAGCACTGGGACGCGCACGACTGTTATGCCGTTGGCTTTCCAGGCATTAAGCGACGTAGTGGTTGGGAACATGTAGTCGTAGTTCGGCCGGCCGGGCAGGGTGCCACCGGCAAACTCTGCGCCTGCGAGATTGACCTGAACCATCGAGACCTGATTTGCCGCCAGTGTATAGGCGCTCGCGGCCATCAACGCTGCAGCCAGTACTGTCGTTCGCACTTTATTCATCGCACTGTCCTTTGCCTGCTTGTCGTTGGAGTCACTTCCTCGCGCGCGCCACTCGCTCTCGCAAGTGGCGCGAGGCAATGACAGGTTCAACGCAAGGTTAGTCGATGCATATCGCTACGCATGGGGGATCAGTGGGGCGAATAAAAAATTCGAACACATCCGAACACGTGCAGCCATGCTACCGCCACAAACTCCCGTTGTTGAGAGTGAGTGCGCAGAGCGGTTCTGGTGGCGTAGGGCGGATCGAAAATTGCTTCAATTGGTGGCGGCGACTTTAACACAAGGCATCGGTAATGTGTCCTGCGCGTGCCATTAAAATGTCGGATTCAGCGGTGCAAGCATTAGGCCACGTCATGGGTGCTACGGCCGGTCGGCTAGTCGAACCTCCTTCTATTTCTAGTAAAGTCTTATAGGTAATTGATTAATATAAAGAAATCTTAAAACACAGAGTGTGACGACCGTTTGGCGCGAGAAATCTAGACAAGTCAATAAAGTGTCATATCTGTGCGCGATGTCTCAAATGAGTGCACTTCGCCAGGCGCTAGCCAGGGGCTGGTACAGCGATACAGAGCTGCACTCTGAGCCAATTTGTCGCACCACGCTCGTCGAAATACCTTGCAACATGTTCGAATCCGAAAATCAAATCAGTTATCATACAACTGCCGCAAAGGCTGATGGCCTTTTCATGGCATTTCTTGCAATCGGTACCTGTGACAATGGCCGTTTGCCACCGTTCAATTTATTGAGGACTAATTTCGCCATGGGGCGCATCGTTCTGTTTTACCTGTTCCAATTCGCCAGACGCGTACTGCAAGGCTTCACCGCACAGCCACGCGACGAGTCCTATAACCGCTATGAGGACAGCGACGGGCGTTTGTCGAAAACCGCCATCGCCATGATCACTGGCCTGGGGCTCTACATTGCCATCGGTCTGGGTTACTACGTGAAAGTGCACTGCTGGGACGAATTGACCGACGCACAGAAAGGCGTGGTCGTACAGGCAATGATCGCCAACGATCAAGCGTTGTAAGGTTCAAGCCGCAAGACGATTCACCCGCTACACCCCGTCCAGCGCGTTCGCGCGGACTCCCACAAAAATAATCACACCGGTGGCTGACGTTCGATCTCATGAGTGATATCAGGCTCTTGCGGGTTCGGCCGCGCCGTTTTTGTCGACATTTCGGCACGAAGCTGCGGCAGGCATTCGGGATATTGATGATTGATGAAGGCGATCAGACGCTCGCGCACGTGACAGCGCGCATCGAAGTTCCTGGAGGAGTCCAGCGAGCTGAGGAGGATGCGTATCTGCATGGTTTTCTCGCTGGTGTCGGTGACCTGCAGTACGAAAACGCGCCCGTCCCACAGATGAGGTATCTCGTCACAGGCGCGCTTGGCTTCTTCACGCAGGGCTTCGAGCGGCATGGAATAGTCGACCCAGAGAAATACCGAGCCAATGATATTGGCGCTGGCGCGCGTCCAGTTCTGGAACGGCTTTTCGATAAAGTAGGTGAGGGGCACCACCAGGCGCCTTTCGTCCCAGATCTTGACCACCACGTAGCTGCCGGTGATTTCTTCGATGCGCCCCCATTCGCCTTCGACGATGACTACGTCATCGAGGCGGATGGGTTGGCTGATGGCGATCTGCAGCCCGGCGATCAGGTTGCCCAACACCGGCTTGGCGGCGAAACCGGCGGCCAGCCCGGCCAGGCCTGCGGAGGCGAGCAGGCTGGTGCCGATCTGCTGCACGGCCGGGAAGCTCATGAGGATCAGGCCACTGCCGAACAGGATGACCAGCACGTTCAGGCAGCGCACCAGCACCCGCACCTGGGTCTGAATGCGCCGGGCGTTGAGGTTGTCCTCGACCTCCAGGGGGTTGCGCAGGGCGATGGTGTGGGCGACCGCGCGTACGAAGCGCAGCGCCAGCCAGATCACTGCGGCAGTGACCAGCAAGCCGTTGACGTGACGCACGCTCTTGATCAGCAGCAGATCGTCGTCGGCGGACGTCCACACCGATTGCAGTGCCAGCAGCGGCATCAGCCACAGAGAAGGTTGCTCGGCGTTGTGCAGCAATTGTTGGGCGAGCAGGAAGGGTTTGGAAAGGCGGCGCAGCACGACCAGGCCGACCCAGCGGATGAGGAGGATGACGATAACGGCAACGAGTGCGGCGGCGAGGGTCGCCAGCCAGGGCATGGGCAGTTTGTCGAGCCAGCGTTCGGGCAGCAAGTGATCCATGCGGGTACAGCTCCGGTGAAAGGGTTCAGTAAGAACCGACCCTGTGTTGGAGCTGGGGTTCCCGAGGGAGCTGTCTATCTCGGGCGATGCAGGCAAATATGGGAGCGGGCACTGGCCGCGAAAGGGCGCTGGCCCGGTCAGGTATCAGGCCGAGGCTATTTCACGGGCAGAGCCCGCTCCCACAGAGTACGGCGTTTGATCGAGAGTCAGGCCTGGCGCCAGTGCACCTCTTCGATACCGAACTTCTCGGCGATCGGCTTGCTGGTCTTCTTGACCTGGTCGCGGCCGAATTTGCCTATTCGGCCCACGCCTGCGTCACAACTCGCCCAATGCCAGGCTTCGGCGTTGTCCATGTTTGCGGCGCGGATCACGAATGATTTCGGCGCCCCGTGGAGGGTGTAGTCGATGACGAAGAGTTTTGCGCTGTTCATGGTGCTGTGAATCCTCCTTGTGATGCAGTACAGAGTGTGACGCGCGTCAAATAATTCCATTTGATTGCTCAGCGGTCTCCTGCCGGCCTAGGCGAGGCAGAACAGCGCCACTTGCGGGTCGTCGCTCAGCCATTGATGGCTGACTTTCCAGCCCGCCTGGGCGGCCAGGGCAGTGAAGGACTGCACCGTGAACTTGTGCGAGTTCTCGGTGTGCAGCGACTCGCCGGCCTTGAAGGCGAAGGCTTGCCCTGCCGCGTGGACGATCTGGTCACGCTGGCTGACCAGGTGCATCTCGATACGCGCCAGCTCGGCATTCCACAGCGCCTTGTGAGCGAAGGTGGCCAGATCGAAGTCGGCGTCCAGCTCGCGGTTCATGCGGGTCAGCAGGTTCTTGTTGAAGCGCGCTGTCACTTGGCCCGCGTCGTCATAGGCGGCTTCGAGGATGGCGCTGTCCTTGACCATGTCGACCCCAATGATGAAGCGCGCGTCGCGACCCAGTAGATGATGGGTCGCGCGCAGGAAGTCCACGGCCTGGGCATGGGTGAAGTTGCCCAGGGTCGAGCCAGGGAAGAAGCCCACTCGAGCCCGGTCGCGAGTCGCCTCTGGCAAGTGCATGACCTTGGTGAAGTCGTCCACCTGAGGGGCAATCTGCAGATTCGGATAGGCGCTGCGCAGTTGCTCGCAAGCCCGCTGCAGCGCGTTGGGGCAGATATCGATCGGCACATAGACGCCCAGCTGCGGGGTGGCATCCAGCAGCAGGCGGGTCTTCTCGCTGGCGCCGCTGCCAAACTCGATCAGCGCGGCGTCATCCGGGATCAACGCGGCCATTTGCGGCGCGACGCGGGTCAACAGCGCCGCCTCGGCACGGGTCGGGTAGTATTCCGGCGCCTCGCAGATGTCCTCGAAGAGTTGCGAGCCGAGGGTGTCGTAGAAGTACTTGGGCGACAGGCTTTTCTGCGGTGCCGACAGCCCGACGATCACATCAGCGGCGAAGGCTTTGCGTTCCTCGTCCTGACCTTCGGTTTCCGGCCCGTTGCACAGGGCAGGGCGGGTATCCCTGGCCAGCCGCACGGCGCTGAACATCCAGCGCTGGTTGGCGGCGAAGAAGTTTCGATAGGCCGGGCGGGCGTGGTCGGGGCTGGTGACGCTGGCGCCACCGCGCAGAACCATCTGGTTGATCATGAACTTGCCGTTGTATTCACCCACAGCGCTGGCCGCAGGGCGAAACCCGGGGTAGGCGCTGTAGGCGCTCTGGGTCCACTGCCAGCCGACATCGTCAAGTTGTTCCAATAGCCCGGCGTGGGCGGCGACTTCCCATTCGGCTTCAGTGGGCAGGCGTGCCTCGGCCCAGTGGGCATAGGCGGCGGCCTCGAAATAGCTGACATGGGTCACCGGTGCATTCGGGTCCAGCGGGTGCAAGCCACGCAAGCTGAACTCGTACCAAGCGTCGTCTTGCCGATACCAATAGAAGGGCGCCTGCCAATCCTCGGCCTGGACCGTCGTCCACCCCTCTGAGAGCCACCACCCGGCTTGCTGGTAGCCGCCGGCTTCGATAAACGCCAGCCATTGACCGTTGGTGACCAGCCGATCACTGATCTCGAACGGTTCCAGCCAGACCTTGTGTCGCGGGCTTTCGTTGTCGAACGAGAAGCCTTCGCCTTGATGACCTATAGCCTGCAAGCCGCCGTCCAGCGCGCGCCATTTACCCTTGCGTCCAGGTTTGTCGCGCGGCCATAGGGAGTCGTAGGCAGGCTTGAGCGACGACAGGCTGAACAGATGAAGGGTGTCCATCAGCAGCAACTCTTGATGCTGCTGTTCATGTGCCAGGCCCAGGTCGAACAGTTCGTGGGCTTCCTTATTGAGCGTGGTTTGCAGCAAGTCCTGCATGTGCAGGTCGACGTAGGTTCGATAGGCCAGCACCTGGTCGAGCGTCGGCCGCGTCATCATGCCCCGCTGCGGGCGCGGCTGGCGGGGGCCAACGGCCTCGTAGTAGGAGTTGAACAGGTAGGCGAAGTGCGCATCGAACGGGCGATAGTCGGCGAGGTTGGGCTGCAGCAGGAAGGTTTCGAAAAACCAGGTGGTGTGCGCCAGGTGCCATTTGCCGGGGCTGGCGTCGGGCATGGATTGCACGACCAGGTCCTCAGCGCTCAGCGGCGCGATCAACTGTTCGGTGTAGCGGCGCACGCTCTGATAACGCTGAGCGGCATCGTTGTGGGCGGGCAGGGATTTTACGCTGTGGGCGGTCTGGTTCATCTATAGCGGCTCCAACGGCTCCGTCGCGGGCGACGATGGGGGACGGCAGGGGACTGCTGCCCAGTACGCACATGGCTGACTGCGGAGCGTGACCGGCCGCCAGGAGCGCAAGCGTTGGCATCACACCGCGCGCAGGCGAATCCGGGCACCGTTGCGCTCGCCTGCACGCTCAGGTTATTAATCTGAAAGATGTGACTGAGGGGAGCGCCGGGGGTTCGCATTATTTTGCGTGTAAGCACTTCAGTTCGGTCGAGTGGTCGTCAGGATGGGAGTGAACCGGGTGCCTTTCAGCTGGGTCGGACCTTCAGTATCCCCGAGTGGAGAGGCGTATGACCGGCGTGCATATTGGTATATCAGGGTGGCGCTATGCGCCGTGGCGCAAGGATTTCTATCCCGAAGGCCTAGCGCAGAAGAACGAACTGCATTTCGCCTCACGAGCGGTCAGTAGTATCGAAATCAACGGTTCGTTCTATGCCCTGCAGACCCCTGAGCGTTATGCGCAGTGGTACAGCGATGCGCCCGAGCGCTTCGTCTTCAGCGTCAAGGGCCCGCGTTACATTACCCATACGCGGCGGCTGCGCGAGATTGAAGTGCCTTTGGCGAATTTTTTCGCCTCCGGGGTGTTTCAACTCAAGGAAAAACTCGGGCCGCTGCTGTGGCAGTTTGCGCCAAACTTCAAATTCGATGCCGAGCGCTTCGAGCATTTCCTGCAATTGCTGCCGCAGACCATGGCGCAAGCGCGCCGGTGTGCCGAGGGCTGTGACGAGCGGTTGCGCAAGCCGGGTTACCTGGATATGCCCAAGCGCGGCAAGTTGCGCCATGCAGTGGAGATTCGCCACGCCAGCTTTGCGGTGCCCGAGTTCATTGCCTTGCTGCGCAAGTACAAGGTTGCGCTGGTGGTGGCTGACACGGCAGGCAAGTGGCCCTACGCCGAGGACTTGACCGCGGAGTTCATCTATATACGCCTGCACGGCGACGCTGAGTTGTACAAGAGCGGCTATTCGGCCGAGGCGCTCGAGCACTGGCGCCGGCGCATCGAACGCTGGGCGGCGGGGCAGCGGGTCGACGATGCAGTGACTATCGATTCGACCAAGGCGAAAAAGCGAACGGCACGCGAGGTATTCTGCTATTTCGATGACGATGTCAAGGTACGGGCGCCCTACGATGCGCGCGCTTTGATCGACCTGCTGGATCTCGGTGCAACGCTGCAGGCGCGCCCTGGCGAACCTTTGTAGCGAGGCGCTTGCCCCGAACATTCGTATCGCGACAGGCCGGACTGCTTTCTGGGATTACGCCTCCCGGCTGTCGCGTGGGTAGTAAAACCAGATAAATGGTCGATTTGGTTTATCGGATGGCTGAATCGATTTTTGGCGGGATTTGGTTGCCAGGTTTGTTGATCTGGATCATCAGGCGTGGGATTACGAGTGCAGGTTGTCCGCAGGCTTTTGCGGTCCATGGCTGACAGGTATATACCAGAAGACTACTGCAGGCCCTGCCTGCCGCGTCGAATCACTGTCTGAGGATCGCCATCATGCAAGCATTAGGTTTATGCCCGCTGGAAATGCGTCAGATCATCGAGTCGGAGTTTCTGCCCCTCCGGTGCGAATGCCTGGAAGAAGAGGGCAATACGTTGATGATTCGTATCCACAACCCCGATACCGGGCAAGTCGATTTGAGCGTCAGCGGCATCGCCCATGAGCGATTCAGCAGCAGTCGCGCGATTCTTCAGCTGGTTGGGGAGCTGCGTGACGAGTTGCGCCACAAGCAGATGCCTCACGCGAAGGCCAGTTGATCGCCTCGCCCTCGTCTGCACATCCACCCTCGCAGGCGCCGCTTCCAAGCGCCTGCGCTGCATGCCTCAAACCGCAGCGTCTTTCTTGGTCAAAGGAATCGTGGTTAACTTTGCCTCTTCCCAAAAACCAGAAGGAATCAGTTCATGGCTCAAGTGACGCTTGGTGGCAACCCGATCACCGTTAATGGTCAACTGCCGCAAGCTGGTGCTGCTGCGCCGGCGTTCACGCTGGTAGCGGGCGATCTGTCCGAAGCGACGCTGGCGACCTTCGCTGGCAAACGCAAAATCGTCAACATCTTCCCGAGCGTGGACACGCCAACCTGCGCGACCTCGGTGCGCAAGTTCAACGCGCAGGCCAACGAGCTGGCCAACACTGTGGTGCTCTGCGTGTCTGCCGATCTGCCATTCGCGCAAGCGCGTTTCTGCGGCGCCGAAGGCCTGGAAAACGTCAAGAATCTTTCGACCTTCCGCGCGGCGGAATTCGCCAGCAACTATGGCGTCGCCATCGCCGACGGTCCGCTCAAGGGCCTGACTGCCCGCGCCGTGGTGGTGCTGGACGAGAACGACAAGGTCCTGCACAGCGAGCTGGTCAAGGAAATCAAAGAAGAGCCTGATTACGAAGCGGCGCTGGCCGTTCTCAAGTAATCCGAGCACCTGAACAGCAACGGCCTGGCGTTTTCGTCAGGCCGTTTTTATTAGTGCGCACGGCCTGGGGCCGTAATGGCATAGTACTGGCGGGGGAAATCAACCCCCTGACATTTCAGGATACGTAAATTGCCCGTAAAGGCGCTTTGCTAAATACGTATCAATGCTTATCTTGCATCCCTCTGAATGTAAAAGCCTTCTTGAACAAGGGTCGTCCACCCCATGCAATCGTCTGATTCGCGCCGTTTTTCCCTTCGCTGGCTGTTGTTCGTCGTGTTGTTGATCGTGTTGGCAGGCGCGGCTTGGTGGTATTGGGCCCATCGCGCTGAAACAGGCCAGGCCGCCGCAGGCCCCGGCGCTACGGCGGGCAGCCATGGTGGACACGCCGGCCGTCGTGCTGGCGGCCCTGGCCGGCCTGGCTTCGGTGGTTCCGAGGAGCCCACGCCGGTGCGCGTGGCGGCGGTCACTCAAGGTGATTTTCCGGTGTACTACAAGGCACTGGGCACGGTGACATCGACCAATACCGTGAGCGTGCGCAGCCGCGTCGCCGGGGAACTGGTCAAGGTCAATTATCAGGAAGGCCAGGTGGTCAAGGCCGGCGACCTGTTGGCACAGATCGACCCACGCAGCTACCAGATCGCCCTGCAACAGGCGCAAGGTACCCTGGCGCAGAATCAGGCATTGCTCAAGAACGCGCAGATCGACCTGCAGCGCTACCAGGGGCTGTTCAAGGAGGACAGCATCGCCAAACAGACACTCGACACTCAGGCGTCTCTGGTGGGGCAGTACCAAGGCACCATCAAGACCAACGAGGCAGCGGTCAACGATGCCAAGTTGAACCTCGATTTCACCCAGATTCGTTCGCCGATCAGCGGCCGCGTCGGTTTGCGCCAGCTGGACGTCGGCAACCTGGTGGCGGCCAATGACACCACCGCGCTGGCGGTCATCACCCAGATGCAGCCCATCACCGTGGTCTTCACCCTGCCGGAAGCCGAGCTCAACCCGGTGCTGGAGCGTTACCATAGTGGCGCTACGCTGCCGGCCGAGGCCTGGGATCGCGGTGACGCCAAACTGCAGGTCAGTGGCGTACTGGCAAGCCTCGACAACCAGATCGATATCACCACCGGCACCCTGAAGTTCAAGGCCCGCTTCGAGAACCGCGACGAGGCGCTGTTTCCCAATCAATTCGTCAATATCCGGCTGCTGGCCAACACCCTCAAAAACGTAGTGCTGGCCCCGAGTGCGGCGATTCAGTTCGGCACCGACGGCAGCTACGTCTATGTGGTCGGCGACGACAAGAAGGTCAGCCTGCGCCAGCTCAAGCTTGGTGCCAGCGACGGCTCTTCGACAGTCATCCTGAACGGCCTCAAGGCCGGTGAGCGGGTGGTGCTCGAAGGCACCGATCGCCTGCGCGACGGCAATGCCGTGGAGGTGGTCAACGATCCTGGCCAGGTGCCTACCGAACCGCGTCAGCACCTGCAGGGCAAGGACCAGAACGCCGGCGAAGGCAAGCACGGCGCATGAACCTCTCCCGCCTGTTCATCCTGCGCCCGGTCGCCACCACGCTGAGCATGCTGGCGATCATCCTCGCCGGTGCCTTGGCCTATCGGCTGCTGCCGGTCGCAGCGCTGCCGCAGGTGGATTACCCGACCATTCGGGTGATGACCCTCTACCCGGGCGCCAGCCCCCATGTGATGACCAGTGCGGTGACGGCGCCGCTCGAACGCCAGTTCGGGCAGATGCCCGGGCTGCAGCAGATGGCCTCGACCAGCTCCGGCGGGGCATCGGTGCTGACCCTGCGTTTCAGCCTCGATATCAATATGGACGTTGCCGAGCAGGAGGTGCAGGCCGCGATCAACGCCGCCACCAACCTCCTGCCCAGCGACCTGCCTGCGCCACCGGTTTACAACAAGGTCAATCCCGCCGACACCCCGGTGCTGACGGTGGCGGTCAGTTCGAAAACCATGCCGCTGCCCAAGCTTAACGATCTGGTCGACACCCGCATGGCGCAGAAGCTGGCGCAGGTATCAGGGGTCGGCATGGTGACCATCGCCGGCGGTCAGCGTCAGGCGGTACGGATCAAGGTCAACACCCAGGCGCTGGCGTCCCACGGCCTCAATCTCGAAGATGTGCGCACGCTGATCGGCGCTTCCAACGTCAATCAGCCTAAAGGCAATTTCGACGGCCCTACGCGGGTGGCAATGCTCGATGCCAACGACCAGCTGCGCTCGCCCGAAGAGTACGCCAACCTCATTCTTGCCTACAGCAATGGCTCGCCGCTACGGCTCAAGGACGTCGCCGAGATCGCCGATGGCGCCGAAAACGAACGGCTGGCGGCCTGGGCCAACAAAAACCAGGCAGTGCTGCTCAATATCCAGCGCCAGCCCGGCGCCAACGTCATCGAGGTGGTCGACCGTATCAAGGCGGTCCTGCCGTCGATCACCGACAACCTGCCAGCCGGCTTCGACGTCACGGTACTGACCGATCGCACCCAGACGATCCGCGCCTCGGTCAAGGATGTGCAGCTCGAGCTGTTCATCGCCATCGCCCTGGTGGTGATGGTCACGTTCGTCTTCCTGCGCCGCGCCAGCGCCACACTGATCCCCTCGGTGGCGGTGCCGCTGTCGCTGATCGGCACCTTCGGGGTGATGTACGTGGCGGGTTTCTCCATCAACAACCTGACGCTCATGGCCATGACCATCGCCACCGGTTTTGTGGTGGACGACGCCATCGTCATGCTGGAGAACATTTCCCGGCACATCGAGGAGGGCGAAACGCCCCTGCAGGCGGCGCTCAAGGGCGCTCGGCAGATCGGCTTCACCCTGGTGTCGCTGACGGTGTCGCTGATTGCCGTGCTGATTCCGCTGCTGTTCATGGCCGATGTGGTGGGGCGCCTGTTTCGCGAGTTCGCCATCACGCTGGCGGTCGCGATCCTGATCTCGCTGGTGGTGTCGTTGACCCTGACGCCGATGATGTGCGCGCGGTTGCTCAAGCGTGAACCGCAACCCCACGAGCAGGGGCGTTTCTATCGGGCCAGCGGGCTGTGGATCGACTGGCTGATCGAGCGTTACAGCCACGGCCTGCGCTGGGTGCTGCGCCATCAACCGCTGACCTTGCTGGTAGCGGTCGCTACCCTGGGCCTGACCGTGGTGCTTTATATCGTGGTACCCAAGGGCTTCTTTCCGGTGCAGGACACCGGGGTGATCCAGGGGATTTCCGAAGCGCCCCAGGCGATTTCCTTCAAGGCCATGAGCCAGCGCCAGCAGGCGTTGGCGGACGTCATCCTGCAAGACCCGGACGTCGACAGCCTGTCGTCCTATATCGGTGTCGACGGCGACAATGCCACGCTCAACAGCGGGCGCTTCCTGATCAATCTCAAGCCCCACGACCAGCGCAGCCTGACCGCCAGCCAGATCATCACGCGCCTGCAGCCCAAGGTAGACACCCAGGTCGGGGTGCGTCTGTTCATGCAGCCGGTGCAAGACCTGACCATCGAGGATCGAGTCAGCCGCACGCAGTACCAGTTCAGCCTGTCGTCACCCGACGCGGATATGCTCGCCACCTGGAGTGACCGCCTGGTGCAGGCGCTCAAGCAGCATCCGCAACTCACCGATGTGGCCAGCGACCTGCAGGACAAAGGCCTGCAGGTCTATCTGAACATTGACCGGGACACCGCCAAGCGCCTGGGCGTCAACGTGTCCGATATCACCAACGCCCTGTACGACGCTTTCGGCCAGCGACAGATATCGACCATCTATACCCAGGCCAGCCAGTACCGTGTGGTGCTGCAGGCCGCCGACGGCGGGATGATCGGCCCGCAGGCGCTGGAGCAGATTTACGTCAAGACCAGCAACGGCGCGGCAACCTCGACCAGCAATACCGCCACCGGCACCAACTCTGGCACCAACACCGAGGCCACCGGTGGGCAGGTGCGGCTGTCGAGCCTGGCCCACATCGAGCAACGGCAGACGCAACTGGCGATCACCCACATCGGCCAGTTCCCGGCGGTGATGATGTCGTTCAATCTGGCCGAAGGTGTATCACTGGGCGAAGCAGTGGCGTTGATTGAGCAGGTACAACACGAGATCGACATGCCGCTGGGCGTGCGCACCGAATTCCAGGGCGCGGCGCAGGCGTTCCAGGCGTCGCTGTCGAGCACCTTGTGGTTGATTCTCGCGGCTATCGTGACCATGTACATCGTCCTCGGTGTGCTCTACGAGAGCTTCATCCACCCGATCACCATCCTCTCCACGCTGCCGTCCGCCGCGGTCGGCGCCTTGCTGGCCCTGATCCTGACCGGCAATGATCTGGGGATGATCGCGATCATCGGTATCATTCTGCTGATCGGGATCGTCAAGAAAAACGCGATCATGATGATCGACTTCGCCCTGGACGCTGAGCGCAGCCGCGGCATCGATCCGCAGACGGCGATATTCGAGGCAGCGCTGCTGCGCTTCAGGCCGATTCTGATGACGACGCTGGCGGCGCTGTTCGGGGCCATCCCGCTGATGCTGGCGACGGGTTCCGGTGCCGAGTTGCGGCAGCCGCTGGGGCTGGTGATGGTCGGTGGGCTGTTGGTGAGCCAGCTGCTGACCTTGTTCACCACGCCGGTGATCTACCTGTATTTCGATCGCCTGGGTCGTCGCTGGCGGCCAAAGGCGCGACCTGCCGCTCCAGGTGTCGATGACAGTGCCCATGTCGTCAGGCCGAGCCATGAGTGACGCGCGATGAACATCTCCGGACCGTTTATCCGTCGTCCTGTCGCCACGCTGCTGCTGAGCCTGGCGGTCATGCTGCTGGGCGGCGTGGCGTTCCGACTACTACCGGTCTCACCGTTGCCGCAGATGGATTTTCCGGTGATCGTGGTTTCGGCGCAGCTGGCTGGCGCCAGCCCAGAGGTCATGGCGTCGACTGTGGCCACGCCGCTCGAACGGGCGTTTGGCAGCATCGCCGGTGTCACCAGCCTCAACAGCCGCTCCACTCAGGGCTCGACCCGGGTGATCCTGCAGTTCGACCTCAAGCGCGATATCAACGGCGCCGCCCGCGAAGTGCAAGCCGCCATCAACGCCTCGCGCTCGCTGTTGCCCAGCGGTATGCGCAGCATGCCTACCTACAAGAAGGTCAACCCCTCGCAAGCGCCGATCATGGTACTGGCACTGACCTCCACGGTATTGCAGAAGGGCGAGCTCTACGACCTGGCCTCGACCATCCTGTCCCAGAGCCTGTCTCAGGTGAATGGTGTCGGCGAGGTGCAGGTGGGCGGCAGTTCGTTGCCAGCGGTGCGGGTCGAGCTCGAGCCTCAGGCGCTGAGCCATTACGCGGTGTCGCTGGATGATGTGCGCAGTGCGATCGCCAATGCCAATGTGCGCCAGCCCACCGGCTTCGTCGAAGATGCCGCCAACAGCTGGCAGGTGCAAACCAACGACCAGCTGGAAAAAGCCAAGGATTACCGGCCGCTGATCATCCGCACCCAGGACGGCGCGGTGTTGCGGCTGTCGGACGTCGCTCGAGTCAGCGATGCGGTCGAGAACCGTTACAACGCGGGCTTCTTCAACAAGCAGGCGGCGGTGTTGCTGGTGATCAACCGCCAGACCGGCGCCAACATCATCGAGACGGTCAAGCAGATCAAGGCCCAGCTGCCGGCGTTGGCGTCGTTGCTGCCGGCCAGCGTCAAGCTCGACCTGGCAATGGATCGCTCGCCGGTGATCACCGCCAACCTGCACGAGGCCGAATTGACCCTGTTGATCGCCGTGGGCCTGGTGATCCTGGTGGTGTTCCTGTTTCTCGGCAATTTCCGCGCGTCGGTGATTCCGTCGCTGGCGGTGCCCGTGTCCTTGATCGGCACGTTCGCGGTGATGTATCTGTACGGGTTTTCACTCAACAACCTGTCGTTGATGGCGTTGATTCTTGCCACCGGGTTGGTGGTGGACGATGCCATCGTGGTGCTGGAGAACATTTCGCGGCGCATCGACGAGGGTGAAGCGCCGCTACAGGCTTCTTATAATGGCGCCCGCGAAGTGGGATTCACGCTGCTGGCGATGAACGTGTCGCTGGTGGCGGTGTTTCTGTCGATCCTGTTCATGGGCGGCCTGGTGGAAATGTTGTTCCGCGAGTTTTCCATCACCTTGGCGGCGGCGGTGCTGGTGTCGTTGCTGGTGTCGGTGACGCTGACGCCGATGCTCTGTTCGCGCTGGCTGCAGCCCCACAGCCCGGGTGACGAAAACCGCCTGCAGCGCGCCAGTGCGCGGCTCAACGAACGGCTGGTGGCCGGCTACGATCGCACCCTGGGCTGGGTCCTGCGTCACCCGCGCCTGACCTTGCTGGTGCTGCTGGTGACCATTGGCGTCAACGTCGCCTTGTACATCGTGGTGCCCAAGACCTTGCTGCCGCAGCAGGACACCGGGCAGTTGATGGGCTTTATCCGGGGTGACGACGGCATGTCGTTCGCGGTGATGCAGCCGAAGATGGAAATCTATCGCCACGCCTTGCTGGCGGACAAATCGGTGGCCAGCGTCGCCGGCTTTATCGGCGGCAACAACGGCACCAACAACGCTACCGTACTGGTGCGCCTCAAGCCCATCGAACAGCGTGACGACAACGCCCAGCAGATCATCGACCGGCTGCGCAAGGATTTGCCACCGGTGCCCGGCGCACGGCTGTTCCTGATGGCTGACCAGGACTTGCAGTTTGGCGGCGCCCGTGACCAGCAGACTTCGCAGTACAACTATGTGGTGCAGAGCGACGACCTGGCGGCGCTGCGCCTGTGGTTTCCCAAGGTGGTCGCGGCCTTTCGCGGTTTGCCGCAGCTGACGGCCATCGATGCCCGCGAAGGCCACGGCACCGCGCAGGTCACGTTGGTGGTGGACCGCGATCAGGCCAAGCGCCTGGGCATCGACATGAACAGGGTCACGGCGGTGCTCAACAACGCCTATAGCCAGCGGCAGATTTCGACCATCTACGACAGCCTCAACCAGTACAAGGTGGTGATGGAAATCAACCCCAAGTACGCCCAGGACCCGATCACCCTCAATCAGGTACAGATCATTACCGAGGCCGGGGCCACGGTGCCGCTGTCGGCGATCGCCCATTACGAAAACAGCCTGGCGGACGATTCGGTCAGCCATGAAGGGCAGTTCGCCTCCGAAGACATCTCCTTCGACCTGGCCGAGGGTGTTTCCCTGGATCAGGCGGGAGCGGCAATCGAGCGGGCACTGGCCGGCGTTGGCCTGCCGTCGAGCATCATCGTCAAGAATGGCGGTACCGGCGGTGCCTTCGCGGCGGCGCAGAAGGGCCAGCCGCTGATGATTCTGGGCGCGCTGGTGATGGTCTATCTGGTGCTCGGGATCCTCTACGAAAGCTATGTACACCCGCTGACCATCCTCTCGACCTTGCCGTCGGCGGGAGTAGGGGCGTTGCTGGCCATTTACCTGACGGGGGGCGAGTTCAGCCTGATCTCGCTGCTGGGGCTGTTTCTGTTGATCGGCGTGGTGAAGAAAAACGCCATCCTGATGATCGACCTGGCCTTGCAGCTCGAACGCAATGAAGGCATGACGCCGCTGGAGTCGATTCGCCACGCGTGCCTGCAACGCCTGCGGCCGATCCTGATGACCACCATGGCGGCCATCCTCGGCGCCCTGCCGCTGTTGCTGGGCACGGCCGCTGGGGCCGAGATGCGCCGCCCGCTGGGCCTGACCATCATTGGCGGGCTGGTGCTCAGCCAGATCTTGACGCTTTACACCACGCCTGTTGTTTACCTTTCTCTGGATCGCCTTCGTCACCGGGTCAACCGCTGGCGTGGGGTGCGTACCGATGTTGCCCTGGAAACTCCGCTATGACTGCTCGTTTGCCTGATTCCCAGCCCTGCGCGTTGACCGTGCGGCTGTTCGCCGCCCGCGGGTCACGCGTTGCAGGGCTTGCCTTGTGCGGGTTGATGCTGAGCGCGTGCGCCGTGGGGCCGGACTACCATCGCCCGGCAATCGCCGCGCCCGCGCAGTTCAAGGAAGCCGCGGGTTGGCGTCAGGCACAGCCCAGTGATGCCTTGGCACGCGGGGCCTGGTGGGAGCTGTATGGCGACGCGCAACTCGACGGGCTGGTGGAGCAGCTCAATCGGTCCAACCAGACAGTCGCGCAATACGAGGCCCAGTATCGCCAGGCGGCGGCACTGGTGCGCAGCGCCCGTGGCGCGTTCTTCCCCAGTGTGACGCTGGATGTCAGCAAGAGCCGCGCGAGCCAGGGCACCGGCAGCAGCGGTTCGAGCCTGAGCAGTTCCAGCAGCGGTATCCGCGACACTCACAACGCCCAGCTTGGGGTCAGCTGGGAAGCCGATGTATGGGGCCGCTTGCGTCGTGGCCTGGAGGCCGATACTGCCAGCGCCCAGGCCAGCTATGCCGATCTGGCGGCGATGCGCCTGAGCCTGCAATCGCAGCTGGTGCAAGCCTATCTGCAGTTGCGGGTGCTGGATGAACAGAAGCGCCTGCTGGAATCGACGCTGGAGACCTACCAGCGCTCCCTGACCCTCACCCAGAACCAGTACAAGGCCGGTATCTCGGGCCAGGATGCGGTGGCCCAGGCGCAGACCCAGCTGAAGTCGACCCAGGCCGACCTGATCGACCTGATCTGGCAGCGGGCTCAGCAGGAAAACGCGATCGCCGTGCTCACTGGCCAGGCCCCGGCAAATTTCAGCGTGGCGCCGGTGCAGAGCGTGCCGCAGCTACCGCAGATCCCGCTGGGCGTGCCGTCGCAATGGCTGGAGAGGCGCCCCGATATTGCTTCAGCCGAGCGAGCTGTCATCGCTGCCAATGCCAATATCGGCGTGGCCAAGACCGCTTACTACCCGGATCTGACCTTGAGCATGGCCGGCGGCTATAGCAGCAGTACCTTTGCCAATTGGATCTCCCTGCCTAACCGTTTCTGGTCGGTGGGGCCGCAGTTGGCCATGACCCTGTTCGACGGCGGCCAGCGTGCTGCCGAGGTGCAACGTACCGAGGCCGTCTACGACCAGACGGTGGCGCAATACCGGCAGACGGTGCTCAACGGTTTTCAGGAAGTGGAAAACTACCTGAGCCAGTTGAAGGTGTACGAAGACGAGGCGGGGGTTCGTCAGCAAGCGCTGGATGCGGCCCGGCAGTCGCTGCGCTTGACTACCAATCAGTACCGCGCTGGGGTGATCGGCTATCTGGATGTGGTGACGGTGCAGGCCACGGCGTTGAATAATGAGCGCACCGTGCTGGCGTTACAGCAAAGCCGGCTGATTGCCAGCGTGCAGTTGATCGCCGCGCTGGGTGGTGGTTGGGATGGGGAATTGAATCGGCCGTAATGTACGGCTCAGGTGCGACTTGCACTGTGGGAGCAAAGCTTGCTCGCGAAGGTGTCGGCGGCCAATGGTGCTACGCCTGACGTCTTCGCGGGCAAGCCTCGCTCCTGCAGAGGTAACGAGCGCTTAGACCGGGAACAGCTCGCTCAACTTCATCGCCAGCATCATGTCGCCTTCAGCGCGCAGCTTGCCGCCCATGAACGCCTGCATGCCGTCGGTCTCGCCGCTGACGATGCCCTTGAGCGTTTCGCTGTCCATCACCAGAGTGACCTGGGCGTCCGGGTTTTCGCCTTCCTGCAGTTCGCAGGTGCTGTCCTTGACGATCAGCGAGAAGTTCTCGGTCTCGTCGATGCGGAAACCGAACACCAGGTCCAGGCCGCCGGCGGCAGCGGGATTGAACTTGGCCTTCATCTTTTCAACGGCTTTGGCTACATCGGTCATGGCGCGTTCCTTATTGGGTGATTTGAGCAACCGCCCGGGGTCCAGGCGGGCGCTGATGGGGGTGGTTGGAAATTGACCACTCCCAAAGCAGGACCCGACGAGGTTAGGGGGCCTCCAGCGAGCTGTCAACGAAAACATACAAGCGTTTGAAAAGCTCGTTTGAATTAACATTCAGGCACTCGTGGGCTAACAGCAAAAGGGGCCAGTTCTGCTCCTGCTTGGCCCCTTCATCACTAAGCCCCCCCCGAAAACGGCAAAAGGCCGAATGATCGGCCTTTTGGCGTGTTTGGCTGCCATGACGGCAGCCAATGGCAGGCTTGTAACGGACCTTAGCGGCGCCGGAACAGCGGCAGCGGCTCGTCGGTGGCGGCCTGGTAGGTCACGCTGAAGTCCTTGAGGCTTTCCAGCGCTTCGTACGGGTCCTTGTCGGCGCGCAGGGCGAAGGCGTCGAAACCGCAGCGGTGCAGGTAGAACAACTGGTCGCGCAGCACATCGCCGATTGCCCGCAGTTCACCCTTGTAGCCGTACCGATCACGCAGCAGACGCGCGTTGGAGTAGTTGCGCCCGTCGGTGAAGGCCGGGAAGTTCAAGGCGATGACCTGGAAGTGCTCGACATCGTCACCGATCTCTTCGGCTTCTTCGTCGGCATCGAGCCACACGCCCAGGCCGCCATCGCGGGCCTTGAGGGCGTTGCCGTGTTCGCGCCACAGCGCCAGCGGCACGATCAGGTCGTCGCAGTTGCTGATGCTGTCAAAGCTCGTGTCCTTGGGCAGCAGGTGCCAGGTCTCGTCGATGACGGCATTGTTCTTAATGATTCGCTGCATAGACGCGCTCCTTGAACGGATCGATACCAATACGCTGGTAGGTGTCGATAAAACGCTCGTCTTCCGTGCGCTTCTCTACATAAACGTCGATCAGCTTGCCGATCACTTCAGGCATCAGTTCCTGAGCGAAGGATGGGCCGAGGATCTTGCCCAGGCTGGCGTCACGGCTGGCGCTGCCACCCAGGGAGACCTGGTAGAACTCTTCGCCTTTCTTGTCGACACCGAGGATGCCGATGTGGCCGACGTGGTGATGACCACAGGCGTTCATGCAGCCCGAGATGTTGACGTCGATGTCGCCGATGTCGAACAGATAGTCCAGGTCGTCGAAGCGGCGCTGGATGGATTCGGCGATCGGGATCGACTTGGCGTTGGCCAGCGAGCAGAAATCACCACCGGGGCAGCAGATGATGTCGGTCAGCAGGCCGATGTTCGGCGTGGCGAACCCGCCTTCGCGCAGTTCCAGCCAGAGGGCGTGCAATTGTTGCTGCTCGACGTCGGCGAAGATGATGTTCTGCTCGTGAGAGGTACGCAGCTGCCCGAAACTGTAGCGCTCGGCCAGGTCGGCGACGGCATCCAGCTGTTTGTCGGTCAAGTCGCCTGGAGCAACGCCTGTTGGCTTGAGCGACAGGGTCACAGCCACGTAGCCGGGCTTCTTGTGCGCCAGGGTGTTGCGGGCGCGCCAGCGGGCGAAACCTGGGTGCTCGGCTTCCAGCGCGCCGAGTTGGGCGCTGAAATCGCTCAGGGCCTTGTATTCGGGATCGACGAAGTGCTTGGCTACGCGCTGCAGCTCGGCTTCGGTCAGCGTGGTGCTGCCGCCGCGCAAGTGCTCCATCTCAGCGTTGACCTTTTCGGCGAACACTTCAGGGGTCAGGGCCTTGACCAGGATCTTGATGCGCGCCTTGTACTTGTTGTCGCGACGGCCATAGCGGTTGTACACACGCAGGATGGCGTCGAGGTAGCTCAACAGGTCTTGCCAGGGCAGGAATTCATTGATGAACGCGCCGACCACCGGCGTACGGCCCAGGCCGCCGCCCACCAGGACGCGGAAGCCCAGCTCGCCGGCTTCGTTGTACACCGGCTCCAGACCAATATCGTGCACTTCGATGGCCGCACGGTCGGTGCTGGCGCCATTGAGAGCGATCTTGAACTTGCGCGGCAGGTAGGCGAATTCCGGGTGGAAGGTGGTCCACTGGCGGATGATTTCGCACCAAGGGCGCGGGTCGATGACTTCGTCGGCAGCGACACCGGCGAACTGGTCGGTGGTGACGTTGCGCAGGCAGTTGCCGCTGGTCTGGATCGCGTGCATCTGCACGGTGGCCAGCTCGGCGAGGATGTCCGGGATGTCTTCGACCGCCGGCCAGTTGAACTGCACGTTCTGGCGAGTACTGATGTGGGCGTAGCCCTTGTCGTAGTCGCGGGCGATCTTGGCCATCATTCGCGCCTGGCGCGACGTCAGTTGGCCATAGGGCACGGCGACTCGCAGCATGGGCGCGAAACGCTGGATGTACAGCCCGTTCTGCAAGCGCAGCGGGCGAAACTCTTCTTCGCTCAACTCCCCGGCCAGGTAGCGGCGGGTCTGGTCACGGAACTGCTTGACGCGGTCCTCGATGATCCGTTGATCGTACTCGTCATAAACGTACATAGTGGTCCTGTTCTCAGGCTGCTACAGCATCTCTGCATAACTGCGCGCACGGCCGCGCACTCCGGCTTCGGAGCCGACGGAATATACCCGTTTGCGGATATGCTTAATAGTGACGTTTGAATATAAGTAAATAACCCAAGGTTATAACTGGCATGGCTGTTAATCATTCAGTACTGAGTTTGGCCGATATCCCTACTTGTAAGAAGGGCATTGGTGAACTTGACTGTATTGTATGTCCTGCCCCAGTGACATCCCGTCCGATAACAATCACAAGAGACGACGCCCGATGAACCATTCGATCAAACCGCGTAAAAATGCCAGTCATGTCGATGCCTGGGCCATAGCCTTTGTGGTCATCCTGGTGGTGGCTGCAGTGGTGTTCTGGGCCAGCCATCACTGACCGGCTCTGGGTAATGGCAACTGGCCTATTCGCGGCCAGGCCCCGCTCCCGCAGGCGTACATCCATGGGAGCAGGACCTGCCCGCGAAGATGGCCTGCGGTCAGCATCATTCAGCTGTCATACCCCAGACATAATTCAGCTGTCATACCCCAGGTTCGGCGACAGCCAGCGCTCGGTCACGCTGATGTCCTGGCCTTTGCGTGCTGTGTAGCTTTCAACCTGGTCCTTGTCGACCTTGCCCACCGCGAAGTACTGCGCCTGCGGATGAGCGAAATACCAGCCGCTGACTGCCGCCGTCGGGAACATCGCGTAGTGCTCGGTGAGGGTCACGCCGCTTTGGTTATCGGTATCCAGCAGCTCGAACAGCGTGCCTTTCTCGGTGTGGTCCGGGCAGGCCGGGTAGCCAGGGGCAGGGCGGATGCCGCGGTATTTCTCTTTGATCAGCTCGTCGTTCTCGAGTTGTTCATCCGGTGCGTAGCCCCAGTGCTCCTTGCGCACCTGCTGGTGCAGCCACTCGGCGCAGGCCTCGGCCAGGCGGTCGGCCAGGGCCTTGACCATGATCGAGTTGTAATCGTCGCCGGCGTCCTGATAAGCCTTGGCCACTTCTTCGGCGCCGATACCGGCGGTAGTGATAAAACCGCCCACATAATCGGTGACGCCACTGCCCTTGGGCGCGACGAAGTCCGCCAGGGAGAAATTCGGCTTGCCATCGGTCTTGATGATCTGCTGGCGCAGGTGGTGCAATTTGGCCAATGGCTGGCCATCATCGCCATAGACTTCGATGTCGTCGTCCTGCACCTGATTGGCCGGCCAGAAGCCCAGCACGGCGCGGGCCTTGATGAGTTTCTCGTCGATCAACTTGCGCAGCATGGTCTGCGCATCGGCGAACAGCGCCGTCGCCGCTTCGCCCACTACCTCGTCGGTGAGGATACGCGGGTATTTGCCGGCCAGATCCCAGGAAATAAAGAACGGCGTCCAGTCGATGTATTCGGCGAGCACGTTCAGGTCGATATCGTCCAGCACCCTGGCGCCGGTGAAGCTTGGCTTGACCGGCGTGTAGGTGCTCCAGTCGAACGCCGCCTTGGCCTCCAGTGCCTTGGCGTAGCTCAGGCGCTCGGTGCGCGCACTGCGTGCGGCGGTACGCTCGCGGACTTCGACGTATTCGGCACGGGTGCGCTCGACGAAGCCGGCTTTCAATTCCTTGGACAGCAGCTGGGTCGCCACGCCGACAGCGCGTGATGCGTCGGTCACATAGATCACCGCGTCGTTGCTGTACTTGGGCTCGATCTTTACCGCCGTGTGGGCCTTGGAGGTGGTTGCGCCGCCGATCATCAACGGCAGGTGGAAGTCCTGGCGCTGCATCTCGCGGGCTACATGGACCATCTCGTCCAGCGAAGGAGTAATCAGGCCGGACAGGCCGATGATGTCGCACTTTTGCTCGCGAGCCACCTGGAGGATCTTGTCTGCCGGGACCATGACGCCCAGGTCGACGATGTCATAGCCGTTGCAGCCGAGCACCACGCCGACGATGTTCTTGCCGATGTCGTGCACGTCGCCCTTGACCGTGGCCATGAGGATCTTGCCCTTGGCTTCTGGCTTGTCGCCTTTTTCCAGCTCGATGAACGGGATCAGGTGCGCTACCGCCTGTTTCATCACCCGCGCCGACTTGACCACCTGAGGCAGGAACATCTTGCCCGAGCCGAACAGGTCGCCAACGATATTCATGCCTGACATCAGTGGGCCTTCGATCACCTCGATCGGACGGCTGAAGGATTGGCGAGACTCTTCGGTGTCTTCGACGATGTGAGTGGTGATGCCCTTGACCAGTGCATGCTCCAGGCGTTTGTTGACTGGCCAACCGCGCCACTCTTCGGTCTCGGCTTCCTTGACGCTGCCATCGCCCTTGTATTTGTCGGCAATCGCGAGGAGGGCGTCGGTGCCTTCCGCAGTGCGGTTGAGGATCACGTCCTCCACCGCGTCACGCAGCTCGGCCGGGATCTGGTCGTAGATCTCCAGCTGGCCGGCGTTGACGATACCCATGGTCAGGCCGTTGCGGATCGCATACAGCAGGAACACCGAGTGGATCGCCTCGCGCACCGGGTTGTTGCCGCGGAACGAGAACGACACGTTGGACACGCCGCCGCTGGTCAGCGCGTAGGGCAGTTCGTCGCGGATGTAAGCGCAGGCGTTGATGAAATCGACGGCGTAGTTGTTGTGCTCCTCGATACCGGTGGCGACCGCGAAGATGTTCGGGTCGAAGATGATGTCTTCCGGCGGGAAGCCGACTTCGTCGACGAGGATATCGTAGGAGCGTTTGCAGATTTCCTTCTTGCGCGCTTCGGTGTCGGCCTGGCCGGCCTCGTCAAAGGCCATCACCACCACGGCAGCGCCGTAGCGCTTGCACAGTTTGGCGTGATGAATGAACTGCTCGACGCCTTCCTTCATGCTGATGGAGTTGACGATGCCTTTGCCCTGGATGCACTTGAGGCCGGCTTCGATGACTTCCCACTTCGAGGAGTCGATCATGATCGGCACTCGGGAGATATCCGGCTCGCCAGCGATGAGATTGAGGAAGGTAACCATCGCCTTCTTCGAATCGAGCATGCCCTCGTCCATGTTGATGTCGATCACCTGGGCGCCGGCTTCGACCTGCTGCAGGGCGACTTCGAGGGCTTCGGTGTAGTTGTCTTCGCGGATCAGGCGAGCGAATTTCGCCGAGCCGGTGATGTTGGTGCGTTCGCCGACGTTGACGAACAACGAGCTGCGATCGATGGTGAACGGCTCCAGACCCGACAGGCGGCAGGCCTTGGGGATGTCGGGAATGACCCGCGGCGCATACCCGGCGACGGCCTTGGCGATCGCGGCAATATGGCCGGGTGTGGTGCCGCAGCAACCGCCGACGATGTTGAGAAAGCCGCTCTGGGCAAATTCTTCGATGATGGCAGCGGTTTGCGAGGGCAGCTCATCGTATTCGCCAAAGGCGTTCGGCAAGCCGGCGTTGGGGTGCGCGGAGACGTGGGTCTCGGCCTTGTTGGCCAGTTCCTCGAGGTACGGACGCAGCTCGGCGGCGCCCAGGGCGCAGTTCAGGCCGACCGAGATCGGCTTGGCGTGGCGCACCGAGTTCCAGAAGGCTTCGGTGGTCTGGCCCGACAGGGTGCGGCCCGAGGCATCGGTGATGGTCCCGGAAATCATGATCGGCAGTTCGAAACCCAGCTCCTCGAACACGCCCTGCACGGCAAAGATGGCCGCCTTGGCGTTCAAGGTGTCGAAAATGGTTTCGATCAGGATCAGGTCGGCGCCGCCCTTGATCAGGCCCTTGGTGGCCTCGGTGTAGTTTTCCACCAGTTCGTCGAAGGTGACGTTGCGGTAGCCGGGGTTGTTGACGTCTGGTGAGAGCGAGCAGGTACGGCTGGTAGGGCCGACGACCCCGGCGACGAAGCGTGGTTTGTCTGGGGTTTCGAGGGTCTTGGCGTCGGCCACCTGGCGGGCGATGCGGGCACCTTCGAGGTTGAGCTCGTAGGCCAGCGACTCCATGCCGTAGTCGGCCTGGGACACTTGCGTGGCGTTGAAGGTGTTGGTCTCGAGGATGTCGGCGCCGGCGTCGAGGTAGGCCTTTTCGATGGCCGCGATCACGTCCGGGCGGCTGAGCAGCAACAGGTCATTGTTGCCCTTGACGTCGCTCGGCCAATCGGCGAAACGCTCGCCGCGGTAATCCTCTTCCTCGAGCTTGTAGCTCTGGATCATGGTACCCATGCCACCGTCGAGGATCAGGATGCGCTCTTTGAGTGCTTGCTTGAAGACTGATAGACGAGTGCTGCGATCGGACATGGGAAGACATACTCTTTAGAGACAATTCGGGCGCTGAAGGCCGTTTACAGGGGATCGATGATAGCAAAGCTGCAACGCATTTGAGGGAGTTGGGATGAACATGAATAGCGCTCATGTTGAGCTCGGGGATGTTGCGGCTGGGCCCTTCGCCGCCGAACGCGCAACCTTTCTCGCAGGAACGATGGTTCTGAGTCGTACGAGTGTGGGAACTGGCTTGCCTGCGAAAAAGCGATCTCATGGGTCCCGCATCAAATAACCTGTTACCACCCCGCGCGCACGCGACTGGCACCTGCGCGCGCCCGCCGGTATGCTGGGCGGACAAGCGCGCCGGGACAGCCGGGCGCTGTGCATCGGTTAAAGGAGCCCTCTTGAATTTTCTGTTCGATTACGCCAGCTTCCTGGCCAAGACCGTTACCCTGGTCATTGCCATCGTCATCGTCCTGGCCAGTATCGCCTCGCTGCGCAGCAAGGGCCGGCGCAAGACTGGCGGGCAGCTGCAGATCAGCAAACTCAATGATTTCTACAAGGGCCTGCGCGAACGCCTGGAGTCCGGCATGCTGGACAAGGATCAGCTCAAGGCCTTGCGCAAGACTCAAGCCAAGGCGGCCAAGGCAGAGAAGAAAAAGCCCGATTCCAAGGCGCGGGTATTCGTGCTCGATTTCGATGGCGACATCAAGGCATCCGCCACTGAAAGCCTGCGCCACGAAATCACCGCACTGCTGACGCTGGCCACATCCAGGGATGAAGTGGTGCTGCGCCTCGAGAGCGGCGGCGGCATGGTTCATAGTTACGGCCTGGCTTCCTCGCAACTGGCGCGTATCCGCCAGGCGGGTGTGCCCTTGACCGTGTGCATCGACAAGGTCGCGGCCAGCGGCGGCTACATGATGGCCTGCATTGGCGAGAAGATCGTCAGCGCGCCGTTCGCGGTACTGGGTTCCATCGGGGTGGTGGCGCAGTTGCCGAACGTCAATCGCCTGCTGAAAAAGCACGATATCGATTTCGAAGTGCTCACGGCAGGTGAGTACAAGCGCACGCTGACAGTGTTTGGCGAAAACACCGAGAAGGGGCGCGAGAAGTTTCAGGAAGACCTGGACATCACCCACAAGCTGTTCAAGAACTTCGTGGCGCATTACCGCCCACAGTTGCAGATCGATCAGGTCGCTACCGGCGAAGTCTGGCTGGGTGTCGCCGCCCTGGACAAAAAGCTGGTCGACGAGTTGAAGACCAGTGACGAGTACCTGGCCGAGCGCGCCAAGGTCGCGGAGGTGTTCCACCTGCATTATGCCGAGCGCAAGAGCTTGCAGGAGCGGGTAGGGATGGCGGCGAGCACCGGGATCGAGCAGATGGCGATCAAGGCGTGGGGCAAGATCAGCCAGCAGCGGTTCTGGTAGCCCGCGTCAACCCCCGTGGGAGCGAGCTCGGCTCGCGAAGGCAGCATCAATGCCAGCATGACCGCCGGGGTCGTGCACAGGCGTGATGACCCTTTCGCGAGCAGAGTTCGCTCCCACAGCGAATGTTCGACCATAGTTTCAGCTGCTGTAGTGGCCATCAAGCGTTACAATCGGCTCCTGATGATTCAGGAAAACCGGCCAAATGCCTTACCGCTCGATCCTTTGCGCTCTCCTGCTGTTGTTTTGCGGGAGCCCTCAGGCGCAAACCCCGGCGACGCCGGTTATCTCCTACACCCGTGACGTGCAGCCCATTTTTACCGAGCGCTGTATCGCCTGCCATGCCTGTTATGACTCCGCCTGCCAGCTCAACCTCGGCAGCTCCGAAGGGGCTGCCCGGGGCGCCTCCAAGGTGCCGGTATATGATGGCTACCGCAGTCGCGCGCAGGCGCCTACTCGGCTGTTCATCGACGGGTTCGGCCCTGAGCAATGGCGCCACAAGGGGTTTTACTCGGTGCTCGATGCTCAGGGCAGCCAGGCCGCGCTGATGGCGCGCATGCTCGAGCTCGGGCGTCAGGCTCCATTGGCGCCGAATGCGAAGCTGCCCGACGGCATCGTGCTGGGGCTTGAACGGCAGAACATGTGCCCGATGCCGGGCGAGTTCAATGCCTACGCCGGTGCCCATCCCCGCGAAGGGATGCCATTGGCGGTCACCGGGCTGACCGATGGCCAATATCACACCTTGCAAGCCTGGCTCGCCCAAGGCGCGCCTGTCGATCAGCAGGCCGTGCAGCCGAACCCCAGCGAGGCGCGGCAGATCACTGAATGGGAGGCGTTTCTCAATGCCCCTGGCGCTCGGGAGTCCCTGGTGGGGCGCTGGCTCTTTGAGCACCTCTATCTGGCGCACATCTTCTTTGACCGCGGCCAGTCGGGGCATTTTTTCCAGTGGGTTCGCTCACGCACACCCAGCGGCCAGCCGATCGATCTG
Organism: Pseudomonas baltica; assembly: GCF_031880315.1. Classification (NCBI taxonomy): domain Bacteria; kingdom Pseudomonadati; phylum Pseudomonadota; class Gammaproteobacteria; order Pseudomonadales; family Pseudomonadaceae; genus Pseudomonas; species Pseudomonas baltica. Next base: position 6,282,156 of record NZ_CP134771.1, read on the forward strand.
ATCGCCAGCCGGCGGCCTGATGACGATCCAGGCACGACCTTCTACTACCGCCTGTGGCCGGTAGAAGGGGCGATCGTCTACAAGACCCACATCACCTATCCGTTCGACGCGGCAAAAATGGCGCGCATCAAGCAATTGTTCTACACCGGCGACTGGCAGGTCACCCGCCTGCCGGGTTATGGTCCGCAGCACCGCGCCAATCCGTTCGAGACCTTCGCGCAGATCCCGGCAGGCGCGCGCTATCAGTTCATGCTCGACAATGCCGATTACTTCGTCGACACCTTCATTCGTGGTCCGGTCTGCCGCGGGCAGATTGCGACCGACGTGATTCGCGACAATTTCTGGGTGATGTTCCAGGCCCCGGAACATGATCTGTACGTCACCGACTCGCAGTATCGGGCCAAAGCCACGCCATTGTTGGCCATGCCTGGGCAGAACGACGACGTTGGCAGTGTGCTGGCCCTGTGGCTGCGTTATCGCGACAAGCGCAATGCCTACGAGGCACTGCGCCGCGATACCTATGGCGACGCACCGCCGCCGAGCTGGTCGAGCCTGTGGGCAGGTAACAACAATGCGCTGTTGAGTATTTTCCGTCACTTCGACAGCGCCACAGTGACCAAGGGCCTGGTCGGTGAAATACCGCAGACCCTGTGGCTGTTCGATTACCCGCTGCTTGAGCGCACCTATTACCAATTGGCAGTCAATTTCGATGTATTCGGCAACGTCGCTCATCAGGCGCAGACCCGCTTGTACTTCGACCTGATCCGGAACGGCGCCGAGGTCAACTTCTTGCGCTTGATGCCGGCTGACAGCCGTGAGGACTATCTCGATGACTGGTATCAGAACGGCGGCAAGCTGAAGATGTGGCTCGATTATCAGAAGATCGACGACAGCAAGCCCACCGGACTGGTCTTGATCAAGAAAGACCCCAAGGCCGATTTCGCCAGGCAACTATTGGCACGCTATGCCACGCTGAACGCCAACCCCGACCCGATCAACCGTTGTACCGGTGCCTACTGCTCGCGTCCGGGTGCGGCGCCCTTGATCCAGGAAGCCGAACAATCCCTGAGTCGCTTGGCATCGCGCCCGGCAGGTGGGCTTCAGGTCATCGATCGAATGCCCGAGGCGACCATGCTGCGGGTGGATGATGGCCAGGGCCATCGGGTGATTTACAGCGTATTGCGCAACCGCGCGCACAGCAACGTAGCGTTTCTGCTGGGTGAATCGAGTCGCTATCAGCCAGCGCTGGACACCCTCACGGTATTTCCGGGAGTCATGACCAGTTATCCGAACTTCATGTTCAACGTCCCGGCATCCGAGGTGCCGTCATTTGTCGACCAGATGATGGCGGTCAAGGATGCAGCCGGCTTCGAGAAAATCGTCGACCATTGGGGGATACGTCGCAGTCATCCGCAGTTCTGGTTCTATTTCCATGATCTGACGACCTACTTGCAGGAGACCAATCCGGTGAATGCCGGGGTGCTGGACATGAACCGCTACGAGAATTTATGACGGTCGTCAGTATCACCCGCGAATGGCCGATCTGACTTTCTCGGGACCTTTTGCGCCAAAGTGAAGTCCGACGCAACACAGGGTGCCCCGAAAGGGTGCGCCAGTTGTGGGATTCAAGACAGGCTTTTGCAATGCTGATTTCGCTTCAAGCACTCAGGGCGCTTGCCGCCTGGATGGTGGTCTGCCATCACTTCATGCAGATCTTTTTCGACTTTCACCCGAGCGGTCCGATTGGGCAGTTCTTCACCGATAGGGGGGCGGTGGGCGTCGATATCTTCTTCGTGATCAGCGGCCTGGTGATTTACCTGTCGACCCAGGACAAGGACATGCCCGCCGGGCGCTTTTTGCTCAATCGCGCTATCCGCATCATCCCGGCCTATTGGCTGTATACGGTGCTGATGGGGCTGATGCTGGTGTGCCTCGGCCAGTGGTTGCCGCACCCAGCGGTGGATCTGCCGCATTTCGTCTTGTCGTTGTTGTTCATTCCTGCGGAAAATCCAGGGGGATATGGCCTGTATCCCACCTTGAACGTGGGCTGGACGCTGAACTACGAGATGTTCTTCTATTTGCTGTTTTCATTGGTGTTCACGGTGCCTAAACGTCATCGGCCCCTGATCGTTGCGGCGGCTTTGTTTGTCGTCAGTGAGGTTTTGGGGCGGTACGGCGTGGTCAGTCGCTTCTATGAAAACAATATCATCTACGAATTCCTGCTGGGCATCGGCATCGGCATTCTCTACCGTCGAGGCTGGGTGGCGCAGGGGTTCTGGGCGCCGTTGATGCTGATCGGGGCATCGGCGCTGGCGATCTACGAGCTGGATGCCAGTGACCGGTTGCTGCATTGGGGCGTGCCCAGCGCCATGATCGTGCTGGGCTGCGTGGCCATGGAGCCGTACTTCAAAGGCAGCCGGCTGCTCAAGGCGCTGGGGGACTGCTCGTATTCGGTGTATCTGGTGCATGTACTGGTGCTATACGGCGGCTGGCTGGCCAGCGAACACTGGCAGCTCAATCCTTACGCGGTGTTCGCGGTGTGCGTGCCGGTAATCGCGCTGATCGGGTGGGGTAGCTATGTCTTGATCGAGAAGCGTCTGTATTGGCGGATCAAAGCCTGGACGGATGTACGCCAGACGGCCTCCGCGCCGACGGTTATATCCCGACAAAAATACTAGGACTTTGTCAGCGGGCCAGGTTTGGCGTAAACTGCGGGCAAGTCTGTGAGGAACTTACATGAGCGCTATAACTATTACCGACGCTGCCCATGATTATCTGGCCGATCTGCTGCAAAAGCAGAACACGCCTGGAATCGGCATCCGCGTATTCATCACTCAGCCTGGCACCCAGTACGCTGAAACCTGTATAGCGTATTGCAAGCCCGGTGAAGAAAAGCCTGAAGACACCGCGTTGGGGCTCAAAAGCTTCACCGCTTGGATCGACGCGGTCAGCGAGGCGTTCCTCGATGACGCCGTTGTCGACTATGCGACCGATCGCATGGGCGGCCAGTTGACCATCAAGGCGCCGAACGCCAAGGTGCCGATGGTCAACGAAGACAGCCCCGTCAACGAGCGCATCAACTATTACCTGCAAACCGAGATCAACCCTGGGCTCGCGAGCCACGGTGGTCAGGTCAGCCTGATCGAAGTGGTCGAGGACGGTATCGCGGTATTGCAGTTCGGCGGTGGTTGCCAAGGCTGCGGTCAGGCTGACGTCACGTTGAAAGAAGGCATCGAGCGCACCTTGCTCGAGCGTATCCCGCAGCTCAAGGGTGTGCGCGACGTGACCGACCATACGCAGAAAGAAAACGCCTACTACTGATAGCGTTGGCTGCGTAACCTGAAAAAACGGCACCCGTGTGCCGTTTTTTTATGGGTGAAGAGCTGGGTCGTGGGTTGCGGCACATGGCCGCTTCTCGGGCGATCAACGCCGGTCCTGTTCAATCGCGATACAAGTGAGCATGCCCCGCTCGGTACAACGCGGACTCGCTGAACACGTCATTCCCCAGCACACGACCGACCAGAATCAATGCAGTGCGTCTGAAGCCCTTGCTCACAACCTTCGCCTCGATATCGGCCAGCGTGCCCATCACCCAATCCTGATCCGGCCAGCTGGCGCGATGAACCACCGCTATCGGGCAATCATCGCCATAGTGGGGGCGCAGTTCGTCAAGGATCTTTGCCAGGTGCTGGATGCCGAGATGGATGGCCATGGTTGAACGGTGCTGTGCCAGGCTCGCGAGATCTTCGCCCAGCGGCATGGGGGATTTGTCGGCGTAGCGGGTGAGGATCAGTGTTTGCGAAATATCCGGCAGGGTCAGCTCGGCGCCCAGCAGCGCTGCACAGGCGGCGGTAGCAGTCACACCGGGGATAATCTCCCAGGCAATGCCCAGTGCTCGCAGTTGGCGAATCTGTTCGCCGATCGCGCCATACAGGCTCGGATCCCCCGAGTGCACGCGGGCGACGTCTTGGCCTTGGCTATCGGCTTCGCGCATCGCCTCGATGATCTGCTCCAGATGCATCTCGGCGCTGTTGAGTACTCGATGTGCGCTGTGACCCGCGAGTACCGCAGCAGGTACCAGAGAACCGGCATAGATGATCACCGGACATCGGCGGATCAGGCGCTGGCCTTTGACGGTGATGAGATCTGGATCGCCGGGACCGGCACCAATGAAAAAAACGGTCATGAGAGGCCCGAAGTTGAAAAGGATTCACGTGGGGAAGGTGTCGCCTCGCCATGATACCCGCTATCCAGTACTGACTCCCACCAGTGCCAGAGTGGCCTCGGCTGTCCGTTGACGGTTGACCAGCAGCTGCGGGCGCGACTCCCCAAGCTCTTCGGCCAGCGCCAGCGCGCAGCTTTCCGCTACGCCATAACAGCCGGTATGGGCAAAGGATGTCGGCGAGCGGTGGCTCAGCTGCGAGTCATAAGCCAGCAGTTCGGTGGCGCTGAAGGTGTAGAAGGGCACGCGCAATCGCGCCGCCAATTGCACCAGCCCTGGCTCGTCGGCCTTGCGGTCGAGGCTGGCGATGCCGGCGAGTTGGCCGCGATCCAGATCATTGGTGCGCAGGGCCTGATCGAGCAGGGTGGCCAGAATGTCGAGCGGGCAGCCGCTGCGACAACCGAAGCCGGCCACCAACTGGCTCATCAGGCTGCCTCCTTGCGGCGAAACAGCCAAGCGCTGATCAGGCCCAAGGCCAGCCAGAATGCGGCGTTGGTCAGTTGCGAGGCCCACTTGAACTGGCTTTCCAGCGCCTCGGGCGCCAGGCTGGCATGCACCTCGGGCTGTGGTGCACCAACCCAGTGCGGAATCACCAGGATGACGGCGCCGGCCAGTTTCAGCAGCCAACTGCGGCCGAACACGATCAACGCCAAGGCAACAGCGGTAGAGGCTGCAGTGCCAGCCCACCAGATCTGCCGTTGGCTCAGATCGGCCGCCGCCGTGCCAGGCAGCTCTGGTGGCAGGCCCAGGGTTGGCGCCAGGCAAAATACAGCGTAGCCCGCCAACCCCCACAGCAATCCCTCGCGGGTGCGGCCCGGGGCTCGCAAGGTATAGAGCCCGGCCAGCATCAAGGCAAAACCGACCGCCACCACCAGGTTGCCGCCGGTAGTGGACAGCACGCGCTGCCAGCCGTCTTCCGGCTCCCAGGCCTCAGCGTCATGTTCGTGGGCGGCCATGGCCTCATTGTGTTCATGCACGGCGGCGGGCGCTTTCTCGTAGGTTTCGGCCTGCTGAATCAGCGGCGCCACCCAAAAGCTTTGCAGCAAGGTCAGCAGCAGGGCGCCCAACAGCCCGGTGAAGCCCGCGGTTTGCGCGATACGCTTGATCATCGAAAACCTCAGTGGCAGGGGAAGGCGGCGCTGTGACGGGTGTCGTGCGCGGCGTTGTGCACGGCTTCGATGTGCGAGAAGCCGGCGAAATACACCAGGCACACCCCTAGTGCAGCGGCGCTGAGCGCGGCTATCAGGCGTTGGCGTTGGGTGATGGCGGCGCTGTCGGCGATGGCGCCGGAGGTGATATTGCGGATTGACATGGCAGCTCCCTCTGAAGGTCAGGGTGCGGGAACGGCGCAGACGGCCTGGCATGGGCGCGCGCAGGCAGCCACAGCGCCCGCCCACCGCAGGTATGTGTCGAAAAACGGATTGGGCCGGTCTCCGGGCTCACGAGGGGCAGATGCCAGGGCACCACGCCAGTCAGCGTCACCTTCCCATACCTTGATGCCGGCACAGTGGATCAGACGCTTCTCTCGCTTACCGTTGCGGGGGCAGCACCGGACTGATCGCGGCTTGCCTGTCATGGACGAAGGCAAGATTCACGACGCACCGGTTTCCCGTTTCACCCTGTGAGGGGCACCCAAACGAACGCGTAGGAGAGCATGGGCGTTGCCAAGAGTCAATCGCATCATTCATGTTGGCAGCCCTCATGGCCCCAGGGAAACCTTGCACCGCCGATTGACCTCGTTCCCCACACTCCGTACCCTTGCTGCACTGAGGTTCTGCCCCTTGCGAGGGTGCAGCTAAGAAGGGAACGCGGTCCAACGCCGCGGCTGCCCCCGCAACTGTAAGCGATGCCCGGTTCGACACTGCCACTGCGCCTGCTGCGGGAAGGCGTCGAGTCACTCCAGCCTGTGCTCTTTTGCCAGTCGCTGGCACATCGCAAGCCAGGAGACCTGCCTCGAACCGTTTCTCTTAACAACCGGGCGGGGTGATCCGGTGGCGAACGCACCGTGGGCTCAGCGCACCGCGGCTCTCGTCCCGTATGCCCGCCACTCCTGCCAAGGGCATCCGATGAAAACACTGGCCAAACTTCCCGTCACCATCGTCACCGGCTTTCTCGGCTCGGGCAAGACCACTTTGCTGCGGCACATGCTCGACAACGCGCAGGGCCGGCGTATTGCCGTGATCGTCAACGAATTCGGCGAGCTGGGCATCGACGGCGACATTCTCAAACAGTGCAGCATCGGCTGCACCGACGAAGAGGCCAGCGGCCGAGTCTACGAGCTGGCCAATGGCTGCCTGTGCTGCACGGTCCAGGAAGAGTTCTTCCCGGTCATGCGCGAGCTGGTGGCACGCCGCGGCGACCTCGACCATATCCTCATCGAAACCAGCGGCCTGGCCTTGCCCAAGCCGTTGGTGCAAGCCTTCCAGTGGCCGGAAATCCGCAATGCCTGCACCGTCGATGCGGTGATTACCGTGGTCGACAGCCCAGCCGTCGCCGCCGGGACTTTCGCGGCTTATCCGGATCAGGTCGACGCCCAGCGCAAACTCGATCCCAACCTTGATCACGAGTCGCCGCTGCATGAGCTGTTCGCCGATCAACTGGCCAGCGCCGACCTGGTGATCCTCAACAAGGCTGACCTGATCGATCCGCAGGCACTGGCTGCCGTGCGCGCCGAAGTCGCCGAAGAGCTGCCTGCCGCGGTCAAGGTCATCGAAGCCAGCAGCGGTCGCGTGCCGTTGGACGTATTGCTGGGGCTGGGTGCCGAGTCCGAGGTGCACATCGATGGGCGCAAGACCCACCATGACCATCACGACGGTGATGACCACGATGATCACGACCACGATGCTTTCGACTCGATCTCCATCGACCTGCCACAAGCCGACGAAAGCCTGCTGCTCGACGCCCTGACGCAACTCGTGGTGCAGCACGGCATCCTGCGTATCAAGGGCTTCGCCGCTGTGCCGAACAAGCCGATGCGCTTGCTGATCCAGGGCGTGGGCACTCGTTTCGACAAGCACTTCGACCGCGCCTGGCGCAGCGACGAAGCGCGTATCACCAAGCTGGTGCTGATCGGCCAGGAGCTCGACGCTGCGGCCCTGGAAGCACAATTGCGCGCTGCGTTGTCCGCCTGACCCATGCACCTGCTCAGAACCCAGCCCGGCGGCTTTGTCCCCGACGACAGCATCGCCGACCTGGGACAGACCCCCGCCGAGCTGGTGATTCTGTGCAGTGGCGACTCCCATCTGGCCATGCTCGCCGAGGTCGCCCAGCAGTTGCCGGACGACTACCCCACGCTGCGCCTGGCCAACCCCATGCAGGTGCAGAATCACGCCTCTGTCGACCTTTACGTCGATCAGGTGCTGCGCCACGCCAAGGTCATCCTGTTGTCGTTGCACGGCGGCATCGGCTATTGGCGCTACGGCGTCGAGCAACTGCTGACGCTCAAGGCCCGCGGCACGCAGCTGATTATGGTGCCGGGTTGCGATAATCCAGACCCAGAGCTGAGCGCCCTGAGCGGCGTGCCGGCGGCGGAGGCCGAGCGGCTTTGGCATTTCCTGCGCCAAGGGGGCGTGGATAACGCCCGCAATCTGTTCAATTGCCTGGCCGATCGCTGGCTGGGCCTGCGCGGTTATAGCTGGCAGGAGCCACAGGCGCTGCCGCGCACCGTTGTCTATCATCCGCAAAAGCCCCAGGCTGACCTGGATTTTTGGCGTCAGCACTGGCTGCGTGAAGCACCGGTGGTGCCTATCCTCTTCTATCGCTCACACCTGCAGTCGGCGAACACGGCATTTATCGATAACTTTTGCCAGGCGTTGCAGGCAGCGGGGCTCAATCCTCTGCCTATCGCGGTGGCCAGCCTAAAGGAGCCGGCGTGCCTGAGCGCCGTCGAAGGCTGGCTTGACGAGGTGCAGGCGGCGGTGATTCTCAACACCACCGGCTTCGCCCAGTCGACCCCTGAAGCGCCCCATATCAGACCGTTCCGGCGCAATATCCCGGTCATCCAGGCCATCTGCGCCCAGGACAACGAACCGGCCTGGACCGCTAGCGCGCAAGGGCTTGGCTCCCGCGACCTGGCCATGCATATCGCCCTGCCAGAACTGGACGGGCGCATCATCAGTCGGCCGATCAGCTTCAAGGACTTGGCCTGGCGCAGCGAGCGCAGTCAGTCCGATGTAGTCTGCTACCGGCCGCACCGCGAGCGCATGGACTTCGTCGCCGAGCTGGCCCGGCGCTGGGCCGAGCTGGCGCGCCTGCCCAACGGGCAAAAACGCGTGGCGTTGATCCTCGCCAATTACCCGACCCGCGACGGCCGTATCGGCAACGGCGTGGGCCTGGATACGCCGGCGGCGGCGCGCAATATCCTGCGCGCCATGGCCGAGCAGGGGTATCCAGTGAGCGATATTCCCGCCGACGGTACCGCACTGATCCATGCGCTGCTGGGCGGCGTGACCAACGACCCGGACGGGCTCGACCAGCGTCCGTGCCATCAAAGCCTCGACATGGATACCTACCTGCAGGCCTTCGCTCGCTTGCCGCAAGCCAATCAGGACGCGGTACGCGCGCGCTGGGGCGAGCCTGACAGCGACCCGATGTGCCGCAACGGGCGGATGATGGTCGCCGGTCTGCGCTTTGGCCTGACCTTCGTCGGTATCCAGCCGGCGCGCGGCTTTCAGGTCGATCACAGCGCGGTCTATCACGACCCGGACCTGGTGCCGCCCCACGGTTACCTGGCGTTCTACTTCTGGCTGCGCCATGCCTATGGCGCCGATGCTCTGATTCACGTTGGCAAGCACGGCAACCTCGAATGGCTGCCGGGCAAGGGCGTGGGCTTGTCCGCCGCCTGCTGGCCGGACGCCCTGCTGGGGCCGATGCCGAATATCTATCCCTTTATCGTCAACGACCCAGGCGAGGGCGCCCAAGCCAAACGCCGCACCCAGGCGGTGATCATCGATCACCTGATGCCGCCGTTGACCCGCGCCGAAAGTTACGGGCCGCTGCGCGATCTGGAACTGCTGGCCGATGAATATTACGAAGCGCAGTTGCTCGATCCGCGGCGGGCGCTGGAGCTACAGCGTGACATTCTCGCACTGGTGCGCGAAGCCCGTCTGGATCAGGAGCTGGCGCTGGATGCCGACGCTGAAGCGGCGGTCTGGCTGCCGCGGCTGGACACGTACCTGTGTGATTTGAAGGAGTCGCAGATTCGCGACGGGCTGCATATCTTTGGCGAGTCGCCTCAAGGTCGCTTGCGCATCGATACCCTGGCGGCGCTGCTGCGCATTCCTCGCGGCGATGGCCGTGACGGTCGTGGCAGTGTGTTACGGGCGTTGGCGAAGGGCTTCGGCCTGGGCTTCGATCCGCTCGATTGTGACCTAGGTGAAGCCTGGCAGGGCGACAAGCCCTTGGCTTTGGCGCAGATCAGCGCCGAGCCCTGGCGCACCCATGGCGATACCCGCGAACGGCTCGAGCTGTTCTCCTTGCAGCTCATAGAGCAGGCGCAGCAGGGCGGTCTCACGCTGCCGGACGATCCTGCCTGGGAGCCGACCCGGTTGATCGTCGACGAGCTGCTCACTCAGGTGGCACCGCGTCTCGACGCCTGCGGCGCGGCAGAGATCACCGGTTTGCTCGATGCCCTTGGCGGCCGTTTCGTGCCGGCGGGTCCAAGCGGCGCGCCAAGTCGCGGGCGCCTTGACGTGCTGCCCACAGGGCGCAATTTCTTTTCGGTGGACGTGCGCAACCTGCCGACCACCACGGCCTGGCGTATCGGCTTCGCCTCGGCCAACCTCATTCTCGAACGGCATTTGCAGGATCACGGCGATCATTTGCGTCAGCTCGGATTATCGGTGTGGGGCACGGCGACCATGCGCACCGGTGGCGACGATATCGCCCAGGCCATGGCGCTGATGGGCGTGCGGCCGGTGTGGGCGACGGGCAGCCAGCGCGTCGATGACTTCGAGATTCTGCCGGTGAGCCTGCTGGATCGCCCACGGGTGGATGTCACACTGCGGGTGTCAGGTTTCTTCCGTGATGCCTTTGCCAATCTGATCCGCTTGTTCGATGCGGCCGTGCAGGCGGTCGCCGCTCTGGACGAGCCGGAGGACCAGAATCCACTGGCGGCGCGGGTACGTGCCGAGCGCGAGGCCTTGCAGGCTCAAGGGATCAGCCGCGATCAGGCCGAGCGCCAGGCCGGCTGGCGCATTTTCGGGGCCAAGCCCGGCGCCTATGGCGCGGGCGTGCAGGGGGCGGTCGAAGGCCGTTTGTGGCAGAGCCGTGAGGATCTGGCCGAGGTCTATCTCAATTGGGGGGGCTATGCCTATGGCGCCGCCGACGACGGCACGCCGGCGCGTCAGCAGTTCGCCACGCGGCTGGGCGAGGTGCAGGCGGTCGTCCAGAATCAGGATAACCGCGAGCACGACCTGCTCGATTCCAACGATTACTACCAGTTTCAGGGTGGCATGCTCGCGGCCGCCGAGACCTTGAGTGGCCGCAGCACCGCCAGCTACCACGGCGATCACAGCCAGCCCGACGTGCCGCGCATCCGCACCCTCAAGGAGGAGCTCAACCGCGTGGTGCGCGCCCGCGCCGCCAATCCGAAATGGATCGAGGGCGTCAAACGCCATGGCTACAAGGGCGCCTTCGAGCTGGCGGCGACCGTCGACAACTTGTTCGCCTTCGACGCCACCACCCAGTTGATCGACGATCACCAGTACGCGCTGTTGGCCGATGCCTATGTGCTGGATGCCGATACGCGCCAGTTCCTCCAGCAGCACAATCCGGCGGCCCTGCGCGATATTACCGAGCGCCTGCTCGAAGCCCAGCAGCGTGGCCTCTGGGGGGCGCCCGGCGAGTACCGCCAGGCGCTGGAAAACCTTTTGCTCGATATTGAAGAAGACGCCTGAACCCTCATGACCCACGAGACTGCCCATTTCCCCCTGGCCGCCGTAGTGGCCGCCGATTCACTGAAGCTGGCGCTGTGCCTGACCGCCATCGATCCGCAGATCGGCGGTGTGTTGATCGAGGGGCCCAGGGGCATGGCCAAGAGCACCGTCGCCCGTGGTCTGGCCGATCTGCTGGGCAGTGGTACCTTCGTGACCCTGCCGTTGGGCGCGACCGAGGATCGCCTGGTCGGCACCCTCGATCTCGATGCTGCGCTGGGCCAGGGCCAGGTGAAGTTCTCGCCCGGTGTGCTGGCCAAGGCCGACGGCGGCGTGCTGTACGTGGACGAGGTCAATCTGCTGGCCGATCCATTGGTGGATCTGCTGCTGGATGTGGCCGCCAGCGGTCGCAATCGGGTCGAGCGTGACGGCATCTCCCATGAGCATGCGGCGCGCTTCGTGTTGATCGGCACCATGAACCCGGAAGAGGGCGAATTGCGCCCGCAGCTGCTCGACCGCTTCGGCCTCAACGTGTTGCTGAACGGGCTGCCCGAGCCTGCGCTGCGCGGCGAGATCGTGCGCCGCCGCCTGGCGTTCGACGCCGATCCTCAGGGCTTTTGCGCCCACTGGGCGGTGGCACAACAGCAGCTGCGTGAACGCTGTGCGAGCGCGCGCCAGGCGGTGCCGGCGATCCCGCTGGATGATGCGGCGCTGGCCGAAATCAACCGGCGCTGCTTCGCCGCGGCGGTGGACGGCTTGCGCGCCGACCTGGTGTGGTTGCGTGCTGCCCGCGCCCATGCGGCGTGGCGTGGAGCGATGGCAATCACTGCGGTCGATATCGATGCGGTGGCCGAATTTGCCCTGCGTCATCGTCGTCGCCAGGCCGATCCCGGCGAGCCGCCCGCGTCCACCCAGCCACCGCAGTCGTCCCCTGCACAATCGTCCCCTGCACAATCGCCCGGCGAATCGGCAGGTGACGCGGCAGCGGATGCCTCGTCGCCCGAGGGCCAATGGGGTGCCATGCCCGCGCGACCTGAAGCCATAGGCCAGCGGCGCGATGTGCCGAGCTGGCCAAAAAAGCCCTGAGCATTCGCCCGGCCAAAGCCCTCGGGGCGGATGGCGCAAGACCCAAGGGCAAGCTGGCACAGGGAAGTCGGGGCAGGGCGCAAAGCGGCCGCGGCGAGCAGATCGGCTGGGTCACCACCTTGCGTCACGGTCGGCCGCAACGCCACGCCGATCTGCATTGGCAGCAACGCCAGGGCAAGGCGGGTGAACTGTGGCTGATCATCGTCGATGCATCGGCATCCACGCGCCGTCACGGCGCTTTAAGCCAAGCCAAGGGTTTGTTGGCCGCTGTCTTCGACGATGCCTATCGCCAGCGCGCGCGTCTGGCCTTGCTCACCGCCAGCGGCACGACCCCGCAGTGGCAGCGCCAAGGGCTGAAAGCCTCGGCGGCCCTGCAGCCCTGGTTGGCGCAACTGGGGGCTGGCGGTGGGACGCCGTTATTGCAGGCCATGCAGCAGGCGCGGCAGTGGCTGCAGCGTCGGCAACTGAGCCATCCTGACGAATTGCAGCGCTGCCTGGTGATGACCGATGGACGATTGAAGCATTGGCCGGCGCTAGAGGCGATGCCTTGCCAGACCTGCGTGGTCGATATCGAACGGGGCGCCATTCGGCTGGGGCGCGCGCGCGTATTGGCGGATCAGTTGCAGGCCGAATACCGTCATGTCGATGATCTTCCCGGATAGACGCTAGCCGACAGCCGCGATCATGCCGCCCGCGGATTGCTCAGCGCCGGGCTCCATAGCGTGTTTTTGCACCGTGGGCAGTCGAGCTTCTGCTGCTGAGCCATGCGCTCCAAATGCCCGCAGTGCAGACAGGCGTAGAGCCCAGGCCCTTCGGCGTGGTCCTCAAGAGGACGGCACACAGGCGGTAGCACCGATAGCCCCGGCCTGACCTCGTCACGCTCATAGAAGTACACGCTGACGTCGCCATTGACCTCCAGTATGCCAAGTCGCACTTGCCCCAGGTGTTCAACGCCGTGCAGGCGCAATTCCATCAGAAACTCGTCGTGGCTGATGTTGCCCTGGTCCAGGGTTTCGATCTCGAAACGCCCTTCCTTGATGATCACCAGCGGCTTGCCCTCCAGCCATTCACCGAAGCGACTGCTGCGTTCGGTGAGCCAGAGGGTCAGGCGATACAGGCAGATCATTGCCGCGAACACCGTGACCACCGGCAGGATCGGCACATCCTCGTAGAACGTCACGTCTCCGGCCGCAGAGCCTAGCGTAAGAATGACAACCAGCTCGAACAAGGACAGTTGCCGCACACCCCGGCGGCCGGCGATCTTGAGAAAAATGAAGACCACAATGTACGCCATCAGCGTGCGTACGGTGACTTCGGCCAGGAAGCCGGGGGTATTGTCATTCAGCAGCAGGCGGTGCCAGTCGAACGCGCTCATCGATTGCTCGCTATGCAGAGGGATGAGCTATGGGCAGGCGGGCGGGGAGGTTAGTTCCACGCGAGTGGAGGGAGCTTGACCGCCCGAGTCATTCAGTCAGCGGGCGGCAGCGTGGGATGCTTACTGTGGCATCGACCAGGGTTGCAGCTCGTAGCCTTTTTCGCTGAGCTCGGCGCGCAACGCCTGCAACAGGGTGGCCAGCTGGGCCGGATCGCAGTAGGTGCTGCGCGGTACCTGCTTGCGGTCGATGGATGCGCAGGTGCGGTCAATCACGGTCAGGCTCAATTCGCCGTTACCGTCTTGCGGTGCCCAGGCGACGCACTGGAAAGGTTGAAAAGCGTGGCCGGCGATCAGTAGTGCTTCGTTGACACGGAGCGGGGCGTTCATGGGGTCGTCTCTCTCGTTGCCCAAGTGGGTGTGTGTTCGCGCTATGGCGATTATCAGTACTGATGCACTGAAGGCACTTGGGAGTCACACCTTGGGAATTAAATAAAAAATTTCCGCTATAACGTTATGACTCTGAATCCTCATGCGCACTGTGGACGTTGAATAAGAAGGAAAATTCCCGCAGGCCCCAGTATGGAAATTAATTTGCAGACAGACGGTAGCCCAAAAGCGTCAAATAAATTGTTACTGTTGCTAACAAGCGCGCCAAATGACTGTTTTAACGCATAATTCCCGACTGGCGCGCGGGAGAAGACATGCTGGAACTGGCACCCGTTCGACGTGTGTTGATCGTCGACCCATGCGATGCCTGCCACAGCCTGTTGCCTGATTTAAGCGCGCATGGCTGGGCAGTCGATACCTGCAGCCTTGGCGCCGCCGGCGATACTCCCTGTGATGTCGGGATTCTGCGTCTGCGGCCGTTTCATCTGGAATGGCCCCATGAAATCCAGGCCCTGATCAATGGCAGCACAGCGCAGTGGCTGGCGATCGTCGATGCCGACGGGTTGCGCGCGCAGGACATCGGCAATTTCGTCTGTGAATTGTTCTTCGAATTTCTCACCCTGCCTACCGAGCCTCATCTGCTGCTCGGCGCCCTCGAACGCGCTGCAGGTGGGGCGATCGCGCCCGCAGTCAACCACCCCTCAGCGGCGGATGATGACTGCGATCTGGTCGGCGAAAGCCGGGCCGTGCGCGATTTGCGCCGGCTGCTAGGCACGTTCGCCAGCACCGAATCGGCGGTGCTGATCCGGGGTGAAAACGGCACCGGCAAAGAGCGTGCGGCGCGATACCTGCACCGTCAGTCCAGCCGCGCCGGGCAACCCTTCGTGACGTTCTATTGTGCGCCCATGTCGGTGCAGACCCTGCACCGTGAATTGTTCGGCTTCGACCGGGGCACCTTCATCAGCGCCCCCGACGGTATGCTCGGACGCTTGGAGCAGGCGCAAGGGGGCACGTTGTTTCTCGACACCGTCGAGGCGCTGCCACTCGAGACCCAGGCGCGGTTACTCGCGTGCCTGCAGGAAAAGCGTTTCCAGCGCGTCGGCAGTCAGACCGCACTTGACCTGGACGTGCGGGTATTGGCGGCCAGTTCGGCCGATCTCGAGTCGGCCGTCGCCCAAGGGCGCTTTCGCGATGATCTGTTCTATCGGCTCAACGTCTTGCAGGTGCAGACCACGCCACTGCGCGAGCGCCACGGCGATCTGGCCATGCTCGCCCAGCATTTCGCCCGTCGCTACAGCAAGGAGATCGGCGTCAAGGCCTGCGGATTCAGTGAGGGCGCCTTGGTTGCCATGGCCAGGCATGCCTGGCCGGGCAACGTTCGTGAGCTGTCCAACCGCGTGCGCCGCGCGGTGATTCTGGCCGAGGGGCGGCATATCGCCTCGGCAGATCTGGGCCTCAAGAGCGCCGAGGCCGGGAGTGCGCCTATGGGCACCCTCGAAGAGTACAAGCACCGGGCAGAGCGCCAGGCCCTCAGCGATGTGCTCAATCATCACAGCGACAATCTCAGCGTCGCCGCCAAGGTGCTGGGCATTTCCCGGCCGACGTTCTATCGGCTCCTGCACAAGCATCAGATGCGCTGATCCCCACGCGACTGTTGCGCCACGCGCTTATTTATATCTGACGATTCGGAACCCCCGACACCACGATCTGTTTGGTGTCGCCGACCGTCATTGGGCAATAAGGTCGATATTCACACTGTGCCAGTGCGGGTCCAGCGCAAACCTGTTCTTTCCTGAGCGTAAAAGCTGGCGATTGTAACCCTAGGCGTGCTAATTAGAGCTGCGTTCCGCCGTTAATGGCATTAAGCAATCATTTCGTCGCCTGGCATGCTGGCCATCACTGAACTGGCACGCGCAATGCTTGGTCATATTTCTGACGGTCCGAAAATTACGGTTCAGAAATACTTGATTTGTTTCACGTTTTTTTGATTGCCGATGATGCACACTGCTTTTGCCCGCAGGTACGCCTTAGGCGCTACGACAACTACTATCGGTCATGCCTTAGGCTGACCTGTTCCAGGGGAATACGATGGATTTATGGAGTGCCGCACAGGCTGTGATTCTGGGGGTGGTCGAGGGGTTGACCGAATTTCTGCCGATATCCAGTACCGGGCACCAGATTATCGTCGCCGACCTGATCAATTTCGGCGGTGAACGGGCAATGGCATTCAACATCATCATCCAGCTAGGTGCGATCCTGGCGGTGGTGTGGGAGTTCCGCCGCAAGATACTGGAAATCATCACGGGTCTGCCGACCCAGCGCAACGCACAACGTTTCACCCTCAACCTGTTCATCGCCTTTTTGCCGGCGGTGGTGCTCGGGGTGATTTTCGCCGATCTGATCCATGAATACCTGTTCAACCCCATCACGGTGGCGGTGGCCCTGGTGGTGGGCGGCTTCGTGATGCTCTGGGCCGAGAAGCGCCAGCATCAGGTGCGCGTCGATCATGTCGACGACATGCACTGGACCGATGCGCTCAAGGTCGGCTGTGCACAATGTCTTGCCATGATTCCAGGCACTTCGCGTTCTGGCTCGACCATCATTGGCGGTTTGCTGTTCGGCCTGTCGCGCAAGGCGGCCACGGAGTTCTCGTTCTTCCTGGCGATGCCGACCATGGTCGGTGCGGCGGTGTATTCCGGCTTCAAGTTTCGGCATCTGTTCCGTGCTGAAGATCTGCCAGTGTTCGTCATCGGCTTTATCGTGGCGTTCATCTTCGCGATGATCGCGGTACGCGCGCTGCTTAAGTTCATCGCCAACCACAGCTATGCGGTGTTCGCCTGGTATCGCATCGCCTTCGGCATCCTGATCCTGATGACCTGGAAGTTTGGCTGGATCGACTGGTCCAGCGTCACTGTTTGACAGCCGATCAAAGCTTGAGGCCGATCTGCCGGCGTTTGGGCAGGCGCTGCACCACCAGTTGGTGCGAGCGCCTGAGCAAATCCTGCAGCTCCTCGGCACTCATGGCATAGGGCGCGCTCAGGCTGATCCAATGGGCGCGGGCCAGATACGGGGCAGGGTGCACGCCTGGGCGATCCACGTATCCGAGGAACAGCTCGCTGGCGACCTTGAACGCAAGGTCGTCAGCGCGCAGCCCGATCACTGCGAACATGCGCGTCTCGGCAATCGAGAACACCCGCACGCCGCCCCATTTGTAGTCTTCGCGGGCGCCCGGCAAGGCCAGGCAGAAGGCTGCTATCTCGTCGGTCGTCATCATATAAAGCGCTTCGGGCAACTCTTGAAAGTGTTTTCCAGGTGTTCGAGCCAGGCCTTGACCGCTGGCATCATGCCGCGCCGATGCGGGTACGCCGCCTGCAGCCAGCCACCGGGCATCGACCACTCGGGCAGCAGGCGGATGAGGGTGCCATCGTTGAGTTCGGCCTCACAATCCAGTGTAGGCAGCACGGTGACGCCCAGCCCGGCCAAAGTCGCGGCCTTGCGCACGGTAAAATCCTCGACGCCCAACCGGGCCTCCAGCACTAAATCGCGTTTGTTGCCGTTGGCATCGACCAGGCGCAGATGCACCTTGCGGTCGGGCTCCAGCGCGCCGAGCACGGGTACGTTGGCCAGGTCATCCGGGGTGTCGATGCGATGCTGCTGCAACAAGCCCGGGCTTGCCACCAGGATGGTCTGCGCCTCACGTAGCCGGCGGCTGATCAGGTGCGGGTCCTCGTCGCCGGACTCGCGCACGCGCAGGGCGACGTCGAAGCCTTCGGCGATCACATCGACACGCCGGTTGACCAGCACCAGGTCCAATTGCACTAGCGGGTGCGCTGCGAGGAATTCGCTGACCACCGGCGGCAGGAATTGATGTGCAAGCCCCACCGGGCACGATACCCGCAAGCGTCCACGTGGCTCGCTGGATACGCTGGCGACCACCTCGTCGGCCATCTCGGCCTCGACCAGCATGGCCTGGCAGTGGTGCAGATACCGCTCGCCCACGCTGGTGAGCTGCAAATGCCGGGTGGTGCGCTGCAATAGACGCGCGTCGAGCCGTTCTTCGAGTTCGGCGATGCGCCGGGACAAGCGCGATTTGGGCACGCCGAGCAAGCGTCCAGCGGCCGCGAAGCCGCCGGCTTCCACCACTTTGGCGAAGTAATAAAGGTCGTTGAGATCTTGCATCTGGTGGCTCACTGTCCTGTCAGTGGGACAATCTAACGTATTTTCGCTGACTATTCACATATTCCCAGTTTCCGTAGGATGGCCAACATTCTGATCGCCACTGGGCGCGATCCTTCTTCAAGGAGCATGACCATGAAACTTCTGCACATCGATTCCAGCATCCTCGGCGACAACTCTGCGTCTCGCCCGCTGACCCGGGCTGTGGTCGAAGCTATCCAGGCCGTTACCCCAGGCGCCCAGGTGACTTCTCGCGACCTGGCCACCGATGCACTGAGCCACTTCAGCGCTGCCACTCTGCTGGCTGTTGGCACTCCAGAGGAAAAACGTGACGCCGCCCAGCAGCACGAGGCCAAACTCAACGCCACTGCGCTGACCGAGTTCCTGGCTGCCGACACCGTGGTCATCGGTGCACCGATGTACAACTTCACCATCCCGACTCAGCTCAAGGCCTGGATCGACCGTATCTGCGTCGCCGGTCAGACTTTCCGTTACACCGAAGCCGGCCCTGAAGGCCTGTGCGGCGGCAAAAAAGTCATCGTCGTGTCCACCGCAGGCGGCATCCACGCCGGTCAAGCCACCGGCGCTGCCCACGAAGACTACCTGAAGCTGCTGTTCGGTTTTATCGGCGTCACCGACATCCACTTCATCCGTGCCGAAGGTCTGGCCTATGGTGATGACGCGCGGGTCAAAGCGATCGCAGGTGCTCAGGCGCAGATCGCCGAGGAATTCGCTGCGGCGTAAGACTGCCAAGGTGAAGTCATGAGAAAGCCCGTCGGTGATGCCGACGGGCTTTTCTCGTTCAGCAATCATGGATTCTGACCACATTGTGCGGCCGCAAGCGCGCCTTGCAACGCCAGCCCCGCGTGACGGACAACCGGCTGTCGGCATTTGTCATTTCAAAAGAAAATAATCCTTCATCCAAGGCAACTGGCCCACCTTGTGCTTTGTCATACACTCAAGGCGTCTGAACCGCACACCGAAATCGCTGAGCGTCCTGTCTATCAGGGCGCAGGTGGCTTCGGGTCTGGCAAGGGAAGGGTGGATGTGATGCGTGTTTGTGCATATGTGATCGTGGTGGCGTTGTTGAGCCTTGTTTCGGTGCAGGCCGAAGCTGTGCCTGCACCCCGAATGACCTGGAGCGTCGGCTACCACCGGCTGACCTTTACCGACCCGGTCGATCAGCAGCCAATGCACGCCTTTGCCTTCTATCCCTCGACCGCCCCGGCACGCACCAGCAAGCTCGACGGTTTTCAGGTTGATGCCAGCGAGGACACCACCTTCGCCATCGGTCGTTTCCCCTTGCTGGTGTTGTCCCACGGCAATACGGGCACACCGCTGGCCCTGCATGATCTGATCACCTCCATGGTGCGCAAAGGCTTCGTAGTGGTAGCGGTGGTGCATCCGGGCGACAACAACCTCGATCACAGCCGCCTGGGCGCGCTGAGCAATCTGTACGGCAGGCCGATGCAAATCTCCGAGGCCATCACCGAGGCCCTTCAGGACTCGATGCTGTCGCCCTATATCAACCCGCAGGAGGTCGGTGTCATCGGCTACTCTGCGGGGGGCGAGACGGCGTTGATCCTGACTGGCGCTCGGCCGGAGCTGGATCGCCTGCGCAGATACTGCGTGGAGAAACCCGACGACGCCGATGCTTGCAAGACCCGTGGCGAACTGGTGGTCGATCGCGATGATCTGGCGCCCCACGCCGACCCTCGTGTTCATGCCTTGTTGCTGATGGCGCCGTTGAGCCTGATGTTCGGTCGCCAGACGTTGGCGAGTGTGACGGTGCCGACGCTCATCTACGCGGGCGACAACGACAAGCTGGTGGCCTTCGACAAGAATGCCGGGGCGCTGGCGCGCAAGCTCACCAACAACCCCGACTACCGTCTGCTGCCCGGCGCTGGCCACTTTGTCTTCATGGCGCCCTGCAGCGACGAGCAGAAGGCCTCGGCACCGGGCCTGTGCAATGACGCGGACGGGGTGGACCGTGTCGGCATCCATCACGATCTTATCGATCAGGCCGGGCACTTCTTCGCTGAAGCGCTGAGCAAACCGTCCCGCGCGGGCTTGCAGACCGCCGATCAATAAACGCCGTTATTCTTCACCGGCGCGGCGCTTGTAGAGCTGCGTCAGGCCCAGGCCCGCCAGCGCCAGCAGGGCTGCCGCAAAATAGATCGAGGCGTAGCCGAAACTCGCCGCCAAGCCGCCCATCAGTGGGCCCGCGATGGCCAGCGACAGGTCGAAGAACACCGCGAATGCGCCCAATCCAGCACCTCGGCTGGAGGGCGGTACCTGGTGAATGGCTACCACGCCCAAGGCTGGATAGACCAGCGACAGGCCGAAGCCGGTGAGGCTGGCGCCGATCAGCGCGAACACCGGGTTGGGGGCCAGCCAGAGAAAGACCAGGCCGACTACTTCGACGCTCATGCAGATGATCGATACGGTAAAGCCGCCAAGGTGATTGATTGCGTTGATGAATACCATGCGCGCGATCACGAAGCTGATACCGAACGCTGTCAGGCAATACGCCGCGCCCAGCCAATGCTGTTCCACGTAATAGAGGGTGATGAAGGTGGTCAGTGTGCCGTAGCCGATGGATGCCAGTGCGAGCATCGCGCCATAGGGGGCGACCCGAGCGAACGCTGACCAGAATGGCATGCGCTCGCCGCCGCGTACCACGGACAACGACGGCTTGTTGCGGATCAGCCACAGCGCCACGCCCGCGAGCACCATCAATACCACGCCCAACGCGTTGAAGCTCAAGGCGCCGACCAGTACCACGCCCAGCGGTGCACCTAGGGCGATGGCGCCATAGGAGGCGATGCCGCTCCAGGAAATCACCCGCGCCGAGTGCTCGGCTCCCACCTGATTGATGCCCCAACTGGTGGTGCCGACACCGATCAGCCCTTGCGAGGTGCCGAGGATGACCCGCGCCACCAGCAGAATGCCCAGGCTTACATCCGGGATGGATTGCACCAGGGTGGAAATCAGCGTCAGCAGCCCGGCGACGCCTATGCCGGCAAGGCCATAGACGATGGTGCGCTTGGTGCCCAGGCTGTCGGCCAGATGCCCGGCCACCGGACGGCTGAGCAGGGTGGCCAGATACTGGATGCCGATGACGAGCCCGGCAACGACCGCGCTAAAGCCCAACTGATCGTGGACATAGCCGGGCAGCACCGCGATCGGCAGGCCGATGCAGAAGAAGGCGATGAAGGTATAGAAGACGATGGAAACGATCTGCAGAGTGATCGCACGGGTGTCGGCGGCGGGGGTTGTGGCGGCAGGCATGGGCTCGATCGCGGTCAGCGGTAAGAGAGCCCCATCATGGCGTTGTCCGACAAGAAAGAAAAGCACCGCGTTGACGCATGCCCTGTGGGAGCGGGCCCTGCCTGCGAAGCGTTGACAGCTTCGCGGGCAGAGCCCGCTCCCATGGAATTTCAGGTATCAGACGTTAGAACGCTACACCCTGGCTGCGCAGGTAGTCATCGTACGTGCCGCTGAAGTCGGTCACGCCGCTTGGGCTCAGCTCGATGATGCGAGTGGCCAGCGAAGACACGAATTCACGGTCGTGGCTGACGAAAATCAGCGTGCCGGGGTAGTTCTCCAGCGCCAGGTTGAGCGCCTCGATGGATTCCATGTCCAGGTGGTTGGTCGGTTCGTCCATGATCAGCACGTTCGGCTTTTGCAGGATCAGCTTGCCGAACAGCATGCGGCCTTGCTCACCACCGGAGATCACCTTCACCGACTTGAGGATCTCGTCGTTGGAGAACAGCATGCGGCCCAGGGTGCCGCGAATCATCTGTTCGCCCTGAGTCCACTGACCCATCCAGTCGAACAGCGTGACGTCGTCTTCGAAGTCGTGCGCGTGATCCTGGGCGTAGTAGCCCAGTTCGGCGGCGTCGGTCCACTTGATGCTACCGGCGTCCGGGGTCAGTTCGTCGACCAGGGTACGCAGCAGGGTGGTCTTGCCGATGCCGTTCGGGCCGATGATGGCTACGCGCTCGCCTGCTTCGACCTGGAAGCTGAAGTCCTTGAACAGCGGCTTGCCGTCGAAGCCTTTGGCCATGCGCTCGACGATGACCGCCTGACGGTGGAGCTTCTTGTTTTGTTCGAAACGGATGAACGGGCTCACACGGCTCGAAGGCTTGACCTCGGCCAGCTGGATCTTGTCGATTGCCTTGGCGCGAGAAGTGGCCTGTTTGGCTTTTGAAGCGTTGGCCGAGAAGCGGCTGACGAAGGATTGCAGTTCCGAAATCTGCGCTTTCTTCTTGGCGTTGTCCGACAGCAATTGCTCGCGGGACTGGGTAGCCACGGTCATGTATTCGTCGTAGTTGCCCGGGAACAGGCGCAGCTCGCCGTAGTCCAGGTCAGCCATGTGAGTGCACACGCTGTTCAGGAAGTGACGGTCGTGAGAGATGATGATCATCAAGCTGGAGCGCTGGGTCAGGATGTTTTCCAGCCAGCGGATGGTGTTGATATCCAGGTGGTTGGTCGGCTCGTCGAGCAGCAACACTTCAGGATCGGAGAACAGCGCCTGGGCCAGCAATACGCGCAGCTTCCAGCCGGGCGAGACTTCGGTCATCGGGCCAAAATGCTGTTCCAGGGGGATACCCAGGCCCAGCAGCAGCTCACCGGCACGGGATTCGGCGGTGTAGCCGTCCATTTCGGCGAATTCGGTTTCGAGCTCGGCGACAGCCATGCCGTCTTCTTCGCTCATTTCCGGCAGCGAATAGATGCGATCACGCTCGGCCTTGACCTTCCATAGCTCTTCATGGCCCATGATCACGGTGTCGATCACGCTGAATTCTTCGTAGGCGAACTGGTCCTGGCGCAGTTTACCCAGGCGCACGTTCGGCTCCAGCATCACTTGGCCAGCGGACGGGTCGAGGTCGCCGCCGAGGATTTTCATGAAGGTCGACTTGCCGCAACCGTTGGCGCCGATAAGGCCATAACGGTTGCCGTTGTTGAACTTGACCGAGACGTTCTCGAACAGCGGCTTGGCGCCGAACTGCATGGTGATGTTAGCTGTGGAGATCAAAGGGCTTACCTATCAATAACGTAGAGAGCGCTGGGAGTGAAACTGAGCCCGCGTTGGGCCGATCTGCAATCTGTTCAGTTCGCTCCAGTCGGAGCATGGGCCCATTCAACGCGCAAAAGCCCACTGCAGCTGTATCTGCCGTGAGCTTTTTTATACCTGCGCGGGGTTGAAACCGGACATTTCGGCTATTGTCGCACAGCTGAGGCGACAGGGGTATGGCAGGGGCGGTGCCAAACGCCAGGCAAAGAAAAGCCCGCGATGGGGCGCGGGCTGAAGGGATCACACAAAGGAGTGACTTGAAGATGCGCCTGCGGGCGTGAACGAGTCGTGAAATGGATGTAGACAATTCGGAAACATCGACTGTTGACAAATCACACGCAAGAAAAAGCCCGCGATGGGGCGCGGGCTAAAGGGATCACACAAAGGAGTGACTTAAAGATGCGCCTGAAGGCGTGAACGTGGCGTGAAATGGATGTAGACAAATCGGAACAGGCGACCTTTCGTCGCGCTATTTACCGCTCTGTTGATCGCGCTATTGATCGCGCGGTTGATCGCCTACAAGGAGATCCGCAATCCCAGGGTGCCTTGCAGGGATTGCTCGGCCACGCTGTCGAGATTGCGGCTGTAACCGGCGCTCAAATAGACCTGCGTGCGGCTGTTCAGGCGCGCCGCGACACCGCCGCCCAGGTCCAGCGTGGTGCTGCGCTGGCGGGTGTGCAGGGTTTCGGCGTGGTCATAGGTGACGCCGTCGTCGCCACCCGAGGTGTGCCACAGGTCGGTACGTAGATAAGGCTGCATCGGTACGCCGCGGATCTGATAGTCGCCCAGCAGCCGTGCACCGAGGCGACCGCGCCACGTGGTCGGGTTATCGAAGGCCACCTTGGCGACCGCGTCATGGCTGGCGTCAAGGTCGACGCGTTGCGCGACCAGTTGCGCTTGTGGCTCGACGCGCCAGTGATCGCTGATGCGCAGGGGATAGCCGACTTCGGCGGACGCACTCACCCCATGGCCGTCCAGATTCAGGGTCAGGCCACGCTCTGAGCGGCTGCGACCATCATAGCGAGTGCCCATCAGTACCAGATCCAGATATTGCTCCTGGGGGCCGATCAGGCTCCAGTAGGCCCCCAGGCTGTCCCCATCCAGACGCAACCGCCCTGCGTGGGTGTTATCGAAGCCCAAGGCAAAGCCTTTGACGTCGCCGCTCATGTGCGCATGGCTGACGAACACCCCGGCGCGCTGCCAATAGCCATCGTCATTCAAATGGGCATACAGGTCGTGGCCCACCTGATAGCCATCGATGCTGGCGTTCAGGCTCGGCGCCGCGTCGCCGGCCCAGCTCTGACGCAGGCTGTTGCCGAACACCCGAGCCCAGCCGGCAGGAACCCATCCAGCCTCGTGCAACAGGCGCTGGCTGCCCTGGCGCTCGTGGAAAGTCCCCAGGCTGGTTTGTGCCAGCAGCGCCGCGGCAGGAGGGATGACGCTGTACAGCGGCACCTCGACGCGATAGAGAGCGATGCTTTGGCCAGCGGCGGCCGCCGGCAAGGCGGGGGTGCCGACGGCCGCGATCGGCGCACTTTGCGCCACGGGCTCGGCAGGTGTCGAGGGGTCAGCCGAATCCCCAGGCGTGCTCGGCGTGCTCGGCGTCGCCGCCACCGGCAGGGCCACCACGCTGGAGCGCAAGTACCAGCTGTTCTCGCTGCCGGCCGTGATGCCGCCCTTGAACAGATAGTATTGATACGCGCCGGCGGACACCGCGCTGGCCAGGGAAAAGGCACCGTTGCTGCTGCTTGCGCCGTTATTGGCCTCGACCACCTGGATGCCGTTGGCGGTAGTCAGGGCACCGGTGCCATTAAGGTTGACCACGCTAATTGCCGTGCTGCCGCTCAATGTCCCTTGGGACACCACCAGTCGGTCGGACGCGGCACCGTCGCCGGCGAGTACGCTTTGCAACCGTAATTGGCCATTGCTGCCGACATAGTTGCCAACGATAGTCAAGCGATCGTCGGCGCGGCTGCCGCTGGTGGTCAGGTCGATAAGCCCGGCGTTATCGACGCTGACGTTCTGACCCGCGGTAAACGCAGCGACGGCGCCCTGGCTGGAGCTCAATACGCTGGTGCTGTCGATCACAAGGTTGCCGGTGCCAGTGCCACTGTCGCCCAGCACTAGTCGGTCATCCAGGTCCAGGGTCGAGCCGTTGTCGAGGTTGACCTGCTCGAAATTGCTGTAGCGCGCACCGGAGCGGCTGGTGGTGCGATCAAAGGTCAGGGTGTCGATGCCCGTGCTGCCGTCGATCCCCGCGCTGCCAGCCAGCAGGCTCTCGGTGAGGCCGCTGAGCAGCACGCTGTCGGTGCCGTCGCCCATTTGAATGGTGCCGGCGATGGTGCCGCCGTCACGCCAAACCAAGCGGTCGTCGCCAAAGCTCATCAGGATGTTGCCGCCCACGCTACCGCCGCTCACGGTGACCACGTCATTGCCACCGCTGACGCTGGGTGGGAGAGAAGCTGCAGGCGCCGTAGGCGGCCTGGGTCAACACCGCCAATGAGGTCAGGGTCGCCAAACCTGAAACTTTCAATACACGCATCCGCTCGCCTTCCTTGTTCAAAGTTGGGAGCGGTTCACTGCGAATAGACCGGCAGCTCCATACCCAGAGTTCCTGTAGTCCTCAGGTATAGGCGTACATCAATCCAGATACAAACTAGTAGTTTTGTGAGCTTGACTCAGGAGGCTTTTTTTGCTCTGCGAGTCGCCGGCTTCGCAGCCGGCGCGGCTTTGGTAGCACGCTTGCGCGGTGCGGCGGCTTTAGCGGGGGCTTTGTCCTTGGTCGCCTTGGTGGCGGGTTTGCCGCCCAGGCTGCGTTTGAGCAGCTCCGTGAGGTCGATGACATCTGCGGTTTGACGCGCGTCTTCGGGATCGCCGGTCTCGACGTCCTCGATCTTGCCGTCGCGAGCCTTCTTGTCGACCAGGGCCATGATCTTTTCTTCGAATTGATCGACGTAGTCCGCCGGCTGCCAGTCGCCACTCATGTCGTCCACCAGGCGTTGCGCCATGTCCAGCTCGCGCTTGCTGAGCTCGGCCTTTTTCACCGCATCGCCGAGCTCCAGCGTCGCCAGCTCGCGCACTTCGGCAGGCCAGCGCAGTTTCACCAGTACCAAGGCATCATCCAGCGGCATGACCGCCGCCAGATATTGCCGGGTGTGCAGCACCACTTGGGCCAGGGCGACCTTCTGGCTGCGGATCAGGGTTTCGCGCAGCAGCGCATAGACTTTCTCGCCACGCTTATCGGGCGCCAGGAAGTAGGGCGTATCGATGTTTTGCAGCGGGATCTGGTCGCTGGCGACGAAGGAAAAGATCTCGATGGTCTGGGTCGAGACCGGGTGGGCCGAGCGAATTTCCTCTTCGCTGAGCACGACGTAACGGCCTTTTTCGTATTGCACACCCTTGACGATGTCTTCCTTGTCCATCTCCTCGCCCGTGACCTTGTTGATGCGCTTGTAGCCGACCGGGTCCATGCTGCGTTTGTCGAGCCAATCGAAATCGACGCCCTTGGAGGCCGTGGCCGATACCAGCGCCACAGGGATGTGTACCAGCCCGAAACTGATCGCGCCTTTCCAGATTGCCCGTGCCATTGCCAATACCTTTCGCCAGAGTGGAAGTGATGAACAGGTGACATTCAGGTGCGGCCACAAGTTGCAGATGCTTCGCTTTGGCGCGCACGGCCATGCAAATTGCAGGGACGAAATTCGGCCATCGTGCAATGCGCATGCTGGCTTTTTAGCAAAGTCTCAAGTTTATGGCGCAACCCATTGATATATATGGTGCAGATGAACGGTATTAGCGCAGGCATGGAACCTGCTGCTATACAGCAAGAGTCCACGGACGCGTTCATGTCGAACGAGCACTGGTGACAGTTAGGCTGCGGTTTGCCGCCTCTGTTCCCCGCGGGTGCCACGGACTCTGAAATTACAAGGAGATGTCGCTATGCTGTCCACTTTAGAACTTCGCAACATTATCGAAAGCAGCTTCCTGCCCATGCGCTGCCAATGCACCCAGGCTCAGGATAAATCCCTGACGGTACGGGTGTACGATCAAAAGACCGATCACATCGACTTGACGGTTACCGGCATCAGCACCCAATCCTTGACCAGCAGCCGCGCCATTTCCAACTTGGTAGCGGGGCTGCGCAGCAACCTGGCCATCAATCACCAGAAAGGTCGCATCGAACAGGCCAAGCGCGCCAGCGCCAGCCTCTGACGGGCTACCCGACCCCGGGCCGATAACAGACGAGCCGCCGACACTCTCAAGTGTCGGCGGCTTTTTGCTGTTCAGGGGTTCTCGCGAGGCCTCGCAGGATCAATCCCGGTAGAATACCTGCACCAGGTGATAACCGAACTTGCTCTTGACCGGACCGTGCACTACGCGCAGAGGCTTTTTAAAGATGATCTGGTCGATAGCGCCGATCATCTGCCCTGGCCGTATCTCGCCCAGATCGCCACCGCGCTTGGCTGAAGGGCATAGGGAGAATTTTTTCGCCAACACATCGAAGGCTTCGCCTTTGGCGATGCGTTGCTTGAGTTGTTCGGCCTCGTCGCTGGTCTTGACGAGGATGTGCCGGGCTTGTGCTTTCATGGGCGTGCTTGCTTTGTATGGAGGGGGGGCGCAGGGGGCTACGCGTTGATCATGTCGCGAATCTTGTTCGCCAGGACGTCAATGGTAAAGGGTTTGGCGACCATGTCCGTAGCGTCGTCG
Source organism: Pseudomonas baltica (assembly GCF_031880315.1). NCBI lineage: Bacteria > Pseudomonadati > Pseudomonadota > Gammaproteobacteria > Pseudomonadales > Pseudomonadaceae > Pseudomonas > Pseudomonas baltica. Next base: position 6,310,061 of record NZ_CP134771.1, read on the forward strand.
AGAAAATGTTGCTTTTCGGCGGCTTTTTCGGCGTAACCGGTCATGAACAGTACCTTGAGCCCCGGCCGATGCTGGCGGGCGATCTCCGCCAACTGCCGGCCATTGAGGCCCGGCAACCCGACATCGGTGACCAGCAAGTCGATACGCAACGAGGATTCGAGCAGCGGGATGGCCGTGCGCGCATCGGCGGCGGGGTGACCACGGTAGCCCAGTTCGTCCAGCACGTTGAGCACCAGCATGCGCACCGCTTGATCGTCCTCGACCACCAATACGCTTTCGCCCTGCTGGGCGCGGGGGATGTTCTCTGGGGTCTGCAGCACGTTTTCGACCTGCACGGCATCGGCATGACGCGGCAGGTAGAGGTGCACGCGGGTCCCGTGGCCGACCGTGCTTTCGAGGCTGACGTGGCCCCCTGATTGCTGAGCGAAACCGTAGATCATCGACAGCCCCAGGCCGGTGCCCTGGCCGGTAGGCTTGGTGGTGAAAAACGGGTCGAAGGCTTTGGCCAGCACCGCTGGCGACATCCCCGAGCCCGTGTCGGTGACACTGATTATCACGTATTCGCCGGGCGCTACCGGCTCCATGCCCAATTGACGCAAGCTGCCATCGAGCACGCAGTTGGCGGTCTCGACGCGCAGGATGCCACCGTCGGGCATGGCGTCGCGGGCGTTGATGACCAGGTTGAGCAGGGCGTTTTCCAGTTGATTGGCATCGGTGTCGACGGGCCAGATGTCGTGGCCGAAGCGGATGCGCAATTCGATGTGTTCGCCTTTGGTGCGGCTGAGCAACTCTTCGAGTGAGTGGACCAGTTGATTGGGGTCGATGCGCTGGCGATCCAGCGACTGGCGGCGCGAGAACGCCAACAGTCGATGGGTCAGGGCGGCAGCACGTTGCGCGGAGGTCACTGCGGCCTCGGCGAAGCGGGAAATCTCGGCGCTGCGGCCATTGGCGATGTAGCGCTGCATCAAATCCAGGCTGCCGATGATGCCGGTGAGCATGTTGTTGAAGTCATGGGCGATGCCGCCGGTCAACTGGCCCACGGCCTCCATCTTCTGGGCATGGCGCAGGGCGTCCTCTGCGCGCTCGCGCTCTTGCATTTCTTCGTGCAACCGCTGATGCATCTCGGTGCTGGCCTCGGAGCGCCGTTGCAGTTCAGCCTGTACCTCAAGGCGCGCATTGGCGTCGATGGCAGTGACCAGAATGCCGCTGATCTGGCCACTCTCGTCGCGCACCGGGCTGTAGGTGAGGTCAAGCCATACCTGGGCTTCATGGTCGCCGCGCGGCAATGAAAAGCCCTGCTCGACATAACTGCGCACCTCGCCGCCGAGCACCGCCTGGTAGATCGGGTCGGTGAATGGCCGCAGCTCCGGCCAGATCAGATCGACCGGTTGTCCGAACGCACGGGGATGCTTGCTGCCTGCCAGCAGAGCGAAGCTATCGTTATATAGCTGGCACAACTGTGGCCCCCACAGCAGCAGCATCGGCATCGGGCAGTGGATGATCATATCCACAGCGGTGCGCAGGCTCTGCGGCCACTGCTCCAGCGCTGGCAGGGGACTGGCGCTGGCATGTAGCCTCGAAATGAGCGTGGCCGCCATGCCGCCCTCGGACAATCCTTTCATTGCATTACCCTTTATTTGCACGTTGGCCTGAAAAACCGCCAAGCTATAGCTTACTTCCTATCGATTGCCGCGCGGACTTTGCCCCATGGATATCCAGGCCCTGTTGAAAACCCTCGTCAGCCAGGACGGCTCCGATCTCTATCTGTCCACAGGGGCGCCGCCTTGTGCGAAGTTCAATGGCGTACTCAAGCCGTTGAGCAGCGAATCACTCAAACCAGGCGAGATCGCCGCCATTGCCATGGACATCATGGACGCCGAACAGCGCCTGGAGTTCGACCGCGATCTGGAAATGAACCTCGCGCTGTCGATGCACGGCGTCGGGCGGTTTCGGATCAATATCTTCAAGCAACGCAACGAAGTGTCGATCGTCGCCCGCAACATCAAGCTCGATATCCCCAAATTCGAGGACCTCAAGCTGCCGCCGATCCTGCTCGACGTGATCATGCGCAAGCGCGGGCTGGTGCTGTTCGTCGGCGCCACGGGTTCTGGCAAGTCGACTTCGCTGGCGGCGCTGATCGATTATCGCAATCGCAGCAGCAGCGGCCACATCATCACCATCGAAGACCCGGTGGAGTATATCCATCGCCACAAGAAGTCGATCATCAATCAGCGCGAAGTCGGCGTCGATACCCGCAGCTTCCAGGCGGCGCTGAAGAATACCCTGCGCCAGGCCCCGGACGTGATCCTGATCGGCGAAATCCGCGACCGCGAGACCATGGAGCACGCGCTGGCCTTCGCCGATACTGGCCACCTGGCGATCTCGACCTTGCACGCCAACAACGCCAACCAGGCGCTGGACCGGATCATCAACTTTTTTCCGGAAGACCGCCGCCCGCAATTGCTCAATGACCTGGGCAACAACCTGCAGGCGTTCGTGTCCCAGCGGCTGGTCAAGACCGTCGACAACAAGCGGCGGGCGGCGGTAGAGGTGATGCTTGGCTCTTCGACCATTCGCGACCTGATTCACCGTGGCGAATTCAGCGATCTCAAGGGCATCATGGAAAAGGCCGGTAACCAGGGCATGCAGACGTTCGACAGCGCGTTGTTTGATCTGGTCGTTGAAGGCGCTATCGACGAGGAAGAAGCACTGAAGAACGCCGATTCGCAGAACAACCTGCGCCTGCGCCTCAAGCTGCACGCCGACGGCGGCGCCACCCATACCTCGGCCCCGGCGGCGCCTACGCCGGTGAAGGAATTGCCCAAGGGCGACTGGGGGCTGGTCAACGACGAAGAGCAGCTTTGACGGCAGAGGTATGCTGGGCCGTCGGACCTCTTCGCGGGCAAGCCTTGCTCCCACGGTGTCAATTGTGGGAGCGAGGCTTGCCCGCGAAGAGGCCAATCCGGCTGACATCAGAACTCAGCGCGCCAGCCAGCCCCCGTCGACATTCCACGCCGCCCCGCGGACCTGGTTGCCGGCCTCGCTGCACAGGAACAGCACCAGCTCGCCCAGGTGGCTGGGGGTGACGAACTCCAGTGACGGTTGCTTCTCGGCGAGCAGTTCGTGTTGCGCCTGCTCAGCGTCGACGCCCTTGGCGATACGCGCATCGATCTGCTGTTGCACCAGGGGCGTCAGCACAAAGCCTGGGCAGATGGCGTTACAGGTGACCTGGGTGGTAGCGGTTTCGAGGCCGATGACCTTGGTCAGACCAATTACACCGTGCTTGGCTGCGACATAGGCGGCCTTGCCGATCGAGCCGACCTGGCCGTGCACCGAGGCGATATTGATGATCCGCCCCCAGCCACGCTCACGCATGCCGGGCAGGCTCAGGCGGCTGGCGTGAAACACTGACGACAGGTTGATCGCGAGGATGGCGTCCCATTGCTCGACCGGGAAATCTTCGACCGCGTCGACGTGCTGGATACCGGCGTTATTGATCAAGATATCGATGCCGGCAAAGTCGTCGCGGGCGTAGTCGATCATTGCGGCGATCTGCTGCGGATCGCTGACATCAGCCGGGTGGTGACCGACTTGCGTGCCATGCGCGGCCACTTGCGCGATGGCCGCGCTGGCATCGCCAAAGCCATTGAGGATGACATTGGCGCCGGCCTTGGCCAGGCACAGTGCGATGCCCAGGCCGATGCCGCTGGTAGAGCCGGTGACCAATGCAGTCTTGCCTTTCAGAATCATTGCCTGTCTCCCGTCGTTGTTATCGTTCTGAGTGCTGTCTTTGTAGCAGCTGCGCGGGAAATCTGCCGTGTTCCATCGCAGATCGCTACTCGGCGAATACCAGGGCCTTGAGCCCGGCTTCGGGGTCGATGTCGACGAACTCCGGCGGATTTTCCAGGCGCTGCTGGAAGCGCAATTGCGGTGCTTCGGTGGCCATGCAGTCGATCAGGAAGTCCGCGCCCACCTGCGGGTCGTTGAGGCAGGCCAGTACCTGACCGCCCGCGCTGAGAACTTCCGGCAGGCGGCGCAGGACCTTGCGGTAATCGTGAGTGAGAACAAAGCTGCCTTTCTGGAATGACGGTGGATCGATGATCACCAGATCGTATGGTCCGGCCTTGATCACCTTGCCCCAGGACTTGAACAGATCGTGGCCCATGAAGCTGACCTTGCTCAGGTCGTGATCGTTGAGGCGGTGGTTGTCGCGTCCGCGGCTCAAGGCGGCCTTGGCCATGTCGAGGTTGACCACGAACGACGCTCCGCCAGCGATTGCCGCTACCGAGAAGCCACAGGTGTAAGCGAACAGATTGAGCACCCGCTTGCCTTGAGCGTTGGCCTGTACCCACTGACGGCCGTAGCGCATGTCCAGGAACAGCCCGGTGTTCTGCGAGCGACCGAGGTCCAGCTGATAGCGCAGGCCGTTTTCCTCGATCACCCAGGGCGAGATGATTTCGCCGAGCAGGCATTCGGTAGGGCTGGCGGGCAGGTAGCGGTGTTGCAGCAGCACGGCCTTGCCGCCTGCCAGGGTCCAGGCCGGTTGGGCCGCCCACTGCAACAGCAAGGTCTTGAGCGCCTGCAGCTGCGGGGCCTGCGGCTCGCGAAACAGCGACACCAGCACCATGCCTTGCAGCCAGTCCACCGTCACCTGCTCCAGCCCCGGCCAGCGTTGCCCGCGACCGTGCAGCAGGCGCCGAGCCTCGCCGGTGGGCTGGGCGAGGGCGAGGGCGAGGTCGAGGTGTTGCTGCAGCACGGTCAGGGCGTCGGGCGTCATGGATAGCGTTCACAGGCAAAAACAGGGGCGCGCATTCTAGCGGGTTTAACGCAAATCGGGTGGCTCCCCCCGTGGGAACGGGCTCTGCCCGCGAAAGAGCCCGCTCCCACAAGGGACGGAGTTCAGCTGTGGAAATCCTCTTCGAAATATTCCTGGTCGCGGCGCACCGCCGACTCGCGCACCCGCGCCTCAAGCAGGCGCAGCTCCACCCGACGAATCTTGCCAGAGATGGTCTTGGGCAGCTCGGTGACGAACTCCAGGCGTCGCACGCGCTTGTAGGGTGCGAGCTTCTCGCGGGCGAACACGAACAGCAGGCGGGCCAGGTGCGCGTCGGCCTCGACGCCCTCGGCCAGAATCACAAACGCTTTGGGCACCGACAGACGCTGCGGATCCGGGCTTGGCACCACGGCCACTTCAACCACGGCCGGGTGCTCGATCAGCAGGCTCTCCAGTTCGAACGGGCTGATGCGGTAATCCGAGACCTTGAACACATCATCGGCGCGACCAACGAAGGTGATGTAGCCGTCGCTGTCGATGGCGGCGGTATCGCCGGTGCGATACACGCCGCCGCGCATGGCGTCGGCGGTCTTGTCGGGGGCATCGGCGTAGCCCAGCATCAGCCCCATTGGTGCGCCTGACAACGGCAGGGCCACTTCGCCTTCGCTGGCAGGCTGGCCATCAGGGTCGAGCAGCGTGACCTGATACCCCGGCAGCGGCCGGCCCATGGACCCTGGCTTGAGCACTTGGCCAGGACTGTTGCCCACCAGCGCGGTGGTCTCGGATTGGCCGAAGCCGTCGCGCAGGTTCAAGCCCCAGACGGCCTTGATATGTTCGATGATTTCCGGGTTCAGCGGCTCGCCGGCCCCGACCAGTTCGCGCAGCTGCCCCTGCCGGCCGTTGAGGTCGAGCTGGATCAGCATTCGCCACACCGTGGGCGGTGCACACAGGCTGGTGATGCCATGTTGCGCGATGATCTCCAGCAGTGCCGCCGGGTTGAAGCGCGGGGTGTTATGAATGAACACGCAGGCGCCGGCGTTCCACGGTGCGAACACGCAGCTCCAGGCATGCTTGGCCCAGCCGGGCGAGGAGATGTTGAGGTGAATGTCTCCTGGCTGCAGGCCGATCCAGTACAGCGTCGACAGGTGCCCCACCGGGTAGCTCTGCTGGCTGTGCAGGACCATCTTCGGCTTTGACGTGGTGCCCGACGTGAAATACAGCAGCGCCGGGTCAGTGGCCAGGGTAGGGCCGCTGGGGACAAAACTGAGCGGATAGTGACGGGCGTCTTCATGATCGATCCAGCCGTCCATCCGGGCGCCGACGCTCAGGCGCGTGTAATCACCGGCCAGGTCCGCAAACTTGTCGACCCACTCGCTGCCCGCCACGACATGGCGGACCTGACCGCGATCGAGGCGGTCGCGCAGGTCCTCGGTGGTCAGCAAGGTGGTGGCGGGGATCACGATCGCGCCCAGCTTGAAGGCTGCCAGCAGCGTTTCCCAGAGCGCCACATGGTTGCCGAGCATCACCAGCAACCGATCGCCGCGCTTCACCCCCAGCCAGCGCAGGTGATTGGCGACCTGATTGGAACGCTGCGAGAGTTGCTCGAAGCTGTAGCGGTTGGATTGGCCGTCGTGCTCGACGATCCACAGCGCCGTGGCGCCATTGCCGCTGGCCATGTCATCGAAGTAATCGAGCGCCCAGTTGAAATGGGTCAGTTGCGGCCAGCGAAAATCCCGGGCGGCGGTGGCGTAGTCGGTGCGGTGGGCAAGCAGAAAGTCTCGAGCGGCGATGAACTCGGGGCAGGGCATGGCGGTGTCCTATTTTTATTATTGTGCTCAGGTGCGGGAAGCGGGAGGCCAGCCTCAAGCCGCAACCTGCAAGCTAGTACAGGTTAGGCCAGCAATACGTTGTTCAAGCAGGTAAATCTGCCGATTGGTTATGCAAAATAGCTCGAGGCTTGCCGCTTGCAGCTCCCTGATCCCTGCGAATCCAGGGAACGTCAGGCCCGGCGTGAGCTCCAATGAAGTAATGCCCCGGTCACTCAAGGAACCACCATGCTGGACACCTATAGCGCAGATCAACCCGATCGCACCGACGTCAACGCTCACAAGGGCCCTGCGGTGATCGAGTTCGGCACCAACTGGTGTGGCCATTGCCAGGCTGCGCAACCGCTGCTCAAGCAAGTATTTGCCGACTTCCCGCAAGTGCACCACCTGAAGGTCGAGGATGCCAGCGGTCGCCCATTGGGGCGCTCGTTCAGGGTCAAGCTGTGGCCCACATTGATCTTCCTCCAGGATGGCCAGGAAGTGTCGCGCCTGGTGCGGCCAACTCGGATCAGCGATATCGAGGAAGCTTTCGAGCAACTGACCCACGAGGCCTGATCGCCGCTGACGTCGTACCCTGCCTATAGCGAGGGGGCTTGCCCCTGAAGCCCTAACGCATCAGCAGCACGGCCACGGACGTTGCGTATTCGCAGGCAAGCTCCGTGGCAGTCGCGCGCCAGGGTGGTCTTTACCCGCCGCCAACAGTGATATCCTGCTGGCCGTAAACTCCTGACGCCCGCGATCTCGATACCATGGCCCTCGCCGCACCCCCAGACTTGAGCGACCCCTCCGTCCCGGTACTGCCCCTGGCGCGCACCTATGCCCGTGGGCATTTCACCGAGCCGCATTGTCATGATTGGGGGCAGGTGCTGTATGCGGTGTCCGGGGTGATGTGGGTCGAAACGCCGCGCGAGGCCATCGCGGTGCCGCCGCAACGGGCGGTATGGCTGCCGCCTGGCGTGCTCCATGGGATCCGCGTGGTGTCGGACCTGCAGATGCGCAACATCTATCTGCGACCCGCCCTGGCGGCAACGCTGGATGGGCAAGTGCGGGTGCTGGAGGTCAACGGCCTGCTGCGCGAACTAATCGTCGGGTTAGTGGCACAGGATTATGATCCCTTGGGCGCGGCCACCGGCGCCGAGCCGGATTATTACGAAGCGCTGGTCGGTCTGGCCTTGCTGGAGCTCAAACGCGCTCAGCACCGCGGGGCAAGTATCCCCATGCCCGAACACAGCGATCGGCGGCTGCGCAGCCTGTGCCAGGCGGTGATCGACTCGCCTTCGCTGGACATCTCCTTCGAGCAGCATGCCGAGCAGGTCGGTGCCAGCGTGCGCACCCTGGCCCGGCTGTTTCAGGCAAGCATGGGTGTCGGCTTTGCCCAATGGCGCCGTCAGGTGCAACTGGCCACAGCGACCGCGCAGTTGCTGCAAGGGTTGCCCGTGAGTCGGGTCGCGCACGCCCTGGGCTATTCACCCAGCAGTTTCAGCGACATGTTCCGCCGCGAGCGCGGGATGTCGCCCTCGGCCTTCGTGCTGGAAACTGGCCGATAAACCGAAGCTCTTGGCCGATACCCCCTGTGAAGCCGCCATACACTGGCGCCACAGTCAATCGACCCAAGGAGCAACCCCCATGCAAGCCCTGCAATTTTCCCGCACTGGCGACCTTGCCGCGGTGCAATGCGTTGAAGTGCCCGTACCCGTGGCCGCACCTGGACAATTGCTGGTGCAGGTCAAGGCGGCCGGCCTGAACCCCAGCGATGTCAAAAATGTGCTCGGGCGCTTTCCCTACACCACCTTGCCGCGCATCCCTGGTCGCGACTTTGCCGGGGTGGTGGTCGACGGCCCCCAGGAGTGGGTTGGTCAGGAAGTCTGGGGCACGGGCAGCGATCTGGGGTTTTTCAATGATGGCTCCCACGCCGCCTATTTGACCGTGCCCAACGGCGGGGTCGCGCGCAAGCCGCAATCCCTGAGCTTCGCCCAGGCCGCCAGCCTCGGGGTGCCTTATACCACGGCCTGGGACGCCCTGGAGCGCAGCGGCGTCAGCGCTGGCACACGGGTGCTGGTGATCGGCGGCAACGGTGCGGTCGGCAGCGCGGCATTGGCCTTCGCCAGGATTCGTGGTGCTCAGGTGCTGGCGGCGGTACGCAAGCCAGAGCAGGCACAGGCGTTGCGCGCCAAGGGCTATGAAACCTTGGTGCTGGACCAGCCCGAAGGCCTCGGCGCCCAGGTGCACGCCGTGTTCGAAGGCGGTGCCGAGGTGATTTTCGATACCACCGGCTTCTGGTTGCCAGCCGCAGTCGGCGCCCTGGCCAAGTTCGGCCGTATCGCCATCATCGCCGCCCCGGTGGAGGGGTATGTGCAGCTTCCGGCGCTGGGGCTGTACCGCAAGGGTGGCTCGGTGGTCGGGGTCAACTCGCTGCTGTACGACTGCGCTGCCTGTGCGCGGATGCTCGAGCACTTTGGCGGCTACTTCGATCAAGGCTTGCTGGCGCTGCCTGAAGGCCTGCTGGAAGTGCCATTGAGCGAGGGGCCGCAACGCTTTGCCGAGGTCAATGCGGGCAGCAGCGACAAGGTGATTCTGATTCCTTGACGTGCGGCTGAGCGCAAGTGTGCGGCTTCAGGCCGGCCGGGGCGTTCGACATCCAAGGTGTGGGCCAGTGAAGGAACGTTGGCAAGCCGCCGCTGCCTGAGGTCTACTACGCGTGTGCATACACGCTCGTCGACAAGGTCACCGGATGGATCGCTACGCCCCTCACCAATGGCAACCCCACGAACGGCCGAGCATGCCTGGTTCGCCGTCGACGCCGCTGCATTCCACCCCTAAACGTTATGCCTTTGCCGCCGTCGGCTTGCTGGTCGGGATTACCGGCGGCCTTGGCAATGCACTGGTCACCGCCAATCTGGTCTACCTGCAAGGCGCGCTCGGAGCCACCACGGCGGAGATGGCCTGGCTGCCGGCGGCCTATGTCATGACCAACGTGTCGATGAACCTGCTGCTGGTGAAATTCCGCCAGCAGTTCGGCCTGCGCGCGTTTACCGAGGTGTTCCTGGCGCTGTATGCGTTGGTGACCTTTGCGCACTTGTTCGTCAACGACCTGGAGTCGGCAATTGCCGTGCGGGCCGCCCACGGCATGGTCGGCGCGGCCCTCAGCTCGCTGGGCCTGTATTACATGATCCAGGCCTTCCCGGCCAAGTGGCGACTCAAGGCGCTGGTACTGGGATTGGGCACGGCGCAATTGGCGATTCCCCTGGCCCGGTTGTTTTCCGAAGATTTGCTGCAGATCGCCGAATGGCGCGGGCTGTATCTGTTCGAACTGGGCCTGGCGTTGTCCGCTCTGGGCTGCGTGTTGCTGCTCAAGCTGCCACCGGGGGACCGCTTCAAGACGTTCGAGAACCTCGACTTCCTCACCTTCGCCTTGCTGTCCACCGGCGTCGGGCTGCTGGTCCTGGTGCTGTCGCTGGGGCGCATCGACTGGTGGCTGGAGGCCCCCTGGATCGGCTGGGCCTCGGCAGCCTCCATCGCCTTGATCCTGGCCGGGCTGTGCATCGAGCACAACCGCACCAATCCGCTGCTGATGACCCGTTGGTTGGGCAGTGGACCTATCTTTCGCCTGTTTTTGGCGGTGTTGTTGATCCGCATGGTCACGTCCGAACAATCCACTGGCGCGGTAGGTTTCATGCAGTACCTGGGCATGAGCAGCCAGCAGTTGCACAGTTTGTACGTGGTGATGCTGATCGGCGCCGTGGCCGGCCTGGTGACCAGCGCCCTGACCATCCATGCCGATCACTTGTTCATGCCGCTGCTGGTGTCGCTGGGCATGATGGCGATCGGCGGGGCGCTGGACAGCTTCTCCAACAACCTCACGCGCCCGGCCAATATGTACCTGAGCCAATTCCTGCTGGCGTTCGGCAGCACATTCTTCCTTGGGCCGACAATGGCCCTGGGGGTGCGCAATGTGGTCACCAATCCGCGCAATCTGGTCAGCTTTTCGGTGATGTTCGGCATCAGCCAGAACCTCGGCAGCCTGGCGGGCGCTGCACTGCTGGGCACCTATCAGATCGTGCGGGAGAAATACCACTCCAGCTACATCGTCGAGCGCCTGGTGCTGGACAATCCCCTGGTGGCCGCGCGAGTGCAAAGCGGCGCCAACAGTTACCTGGCGAGCATCCCCAATGCTGCGGCGCGCAACCTGCAAGGCACCAGTTCACTGGCCAGTGCCGCCACGCGTGAAGCCAATATCATGGGCTACAACGACGTATTTGCCTTGATCGCGATTATCGCCAGCCTCACGCTGGTGTGGCTGAGCATTCGTGTGCTCTGGCTCAAAAGCACTACTCGCAGAGCCGCCGCAGCGGCCCCTATGACGACCTCGACCTCGACCTCGACCACGACCCCTGGCGCCCGCACTTCATGACCGAACCGACCAGTACAACCACCACCGCCATCGCCGCCACCCCGGAAGGACAAACTCCGCCCCCCGCAGGTGCGGCCACCGAGCCGCGCTCGCGGCGCACACGGCTGCTGTCGACCTTGTTGTTCGGTGGCGTCGCCCTGGCCGGCGTGCTGATCGTGCTCTATGCCTGGCAGCTGCCACCGTTCAGCAGCAAGATCGAGTCCACCGAAAACGCCATGGTGAAGGGCCAGGTCACTGTCATCAGCCCGGAGACCTCCGGGTATGTGTATGAAGTGGCGGTGCAGGACTTTCAGTTCGTCAAGGCGGGGGACTTGCTGGTACGCATCGACGATCGGACCTATACCCAGCAGTTGGATCAGTCCCTGGCTCAGGTGCAGGTGCAAAAAGCCGCGCTGGACAACAACACCCAACAGCAACGCAGCGCCGAGGCCACCATCGCCTTGCGCCAGGCGGCCATTGCCGACGCTCAGGCGCAGGCTGACAAGAGCGCCGCCGACCTGCGCCGCAATCAGGCGCTGATCACTGATGGTTCGGTGTCCCGCAGCCAGCTCGATGTGACCCGCGCTGCCAACGCCCAGGCGCTGGCGGCGGTGACTCAGGCCAAGGCCAATCTGGAGATCGCCCGGCAGGACCTGCGTAGCACAGTGGTCAATCGCGGTTCGCTGCAGGCTTCGGTCGCCAACGCCGAGGCGGCGGTGCAACTGGCACGTATCAACCTGTCCAACACCCGCGTGACGGCGCCGCGTGATGGCCAGCTGGGGCAGATTGGTGTGCGCCTCGGCGCTTATGTGAGCGCCGGCACGCAGTTGATGGCGTTGGTGCCCGATACCTTGTGGGTGATCGCCAACCTCAAGGAAACCCAGATGAATCACGTACAGGTCGGGCAGCCGGTGACCTTCACGGTCGACGCGCTGGACCACCAGCGGCTGCGCGGCCATGTGCAACGCATCGCACCGGCGACCGGTGCGGAGTTCAGCCTGTTGCAGGCTGATAACGCCACCGGCAACTTCGTCAAGATTGCCCAGCGGGTGCCGGTGCGCATCAGCGTCGATGCCGATCAACCCCAGGCGCAACGCTTGCGCCCGGGGTTGTCGGTGGTGGTGAGTATCGATACTGGTTTTGTGGTGGAAAGCGATCGCGGTGAGACGCCACAGCCGTAAGGGCTGCCGACGCCCTCAGGTGCCGCGCCTCAAGCCAGATAGCGCTTGAACCAGGCAATCGTGCGATTCCACGCCAGTTCCGCTGCGGCTTTGTCGTAGCGGGGTGTCGAATCGTTGTGAAAGCCGTGATTGCAGCCCGGATAGATAAACGCCTCGTATGTCTTGCCATCGGCCTTGAGGGCTTTTTCGTAGGCAGGCCAGCCTTCGTTGATGCGCGTGTCGAGTTCGCCGTAATGCAGCAGCAGGGGCGCCTTGATGCGGGCGACGTCTTTGGCATCCGGCTGACGGCCGTAAAAGGGCACCGCCGCGGCCAGTTCCGGGTACGCCACCGCCGCCGCATTGGCCACGCCACCGCCATAGCAGAAGCCGGTGATGCCGACCTTGCCGGTGCTGGCGTCATGCTGCATCAACCACTCGATGGCCGCGAAGAAATCGTTCATCAGCTTGCCTGGGTCGACTTTTTCCTGCAGCTCGCGGCCCTTGTCGTCGTTACCTGGGTAGCCGCCCACCGAGGTCAGGCCGTCGGGTGCCAGGGCGATGAAGCCAGCCTTGGCCACGCGCCGGGCGACGTCTTCGATATAGGGGTTGAGTCCACGGTTTTCATGCACCACCACCACACCGCCAACCTTGCCACTGGGCTTGGCCGGCCGCACCAGGTAGCCGCGCACCTGGCCGTTGCCTTTGGGCGAGGGGTAGGTGATGTATTCGGCGACGATGTCCGGATCGGTAAAGGCTACCTGCTCGGCCAGTGCATAGTCGGGACTGAGCGAGGTCAACAGAGCGCTGGCACTCATGCCGGCTACGGTAAAGGCTGCCGCGCGATCGAGAAATTGCCGACGGTTGATCCTGCCATGGGCGTAGTAGTCGTAGAGCTCCAGCAGTTCAGGGGCGAAGTCTTTGGCGGTGAGACGTTCCATGCAGCACTCCGTGAGCGAGGGTGGGCGAGCCTTCAACTATGGTCGGGATTTGCGGATTGGGCCAGGAGGAGTGTTGGGCGCGGCGGCTCGGACGGCCTATGGCATCGAGGCGTTCTGCATCGGCATGGCACTCGCAGCCGTGCGGCTGTACCGCACGGGCATGTTCAGCCACGGCTGATTCTGCCCATCACCTATTGCGCCCCCATCATCGCCGTCCAGTAGATCCCGGCATCGCTTTTCGGGTCTGTGGCATACCCGGCCCCCAACTCATTGACCCGCGGATTCATCAGGTTGGCGCAGTGTCCCGGGCTGGCCAGCCAGGCGTCGACTACCTTGCGGGCGCTGTCCTGGCCTGCGGCGATGTTCTCACCGATTTCCTTGGGCACGTAGCCGGCCAATTCGGCGCGGTCGCCGGGCATGTAGCCGTCGCGATCCTTGTGATCGAAGTAGTTCTTGTTGGCCATGTCACGGCTGTGACCGTCGGCGGCGCTGGCCAGTTGAGCGTTCCAGGTCAGCGGGCCGGTGGCGTTGAACGGTTGAGCGCCACACTGATGGGGCTGGGCGCGGGCACTGTTGACCAGGTTCAGAAGCTGTTGGCCTTCGCTGGCCGAATCCCCCAGCCGCGCGCTGAGCAGCGGCCGCGCCAGGACGATGCGCCAGTCGCGGTCCTGGCGACTGACGCCGATGTCGACGAATTGTGGATCGAGTACCACTTTGCAGAAGGTCTGCTGAATGGCGGTCATCGCCGACGCGGCATCGCGCGGCCCGGACAGGCTGATGGCCTGCACATTGACCATCGGGTAGGCGGCTTTGGTCATGGCCTGTTGCAGGTCGCCGACACCGCTGGCCGGCAGCACCAGGCGCGGGTCCGCCGACAGCGGCGGCAATTCCGGCGAGGCGCTTTCGCCACAACGCTGCGGCTGGCTGCGGTAGGCATTGATGGATTCGACCAGTTGAGACTCTTCGCCGGCCAGCGCATTGCCTGCCATAGCGACTCCGATCGACAGCACGACGCAACGCACAGCGGATGGCATGGCACCCATGAAAGTCTCCTCCGGTTGAATGGCCGCCTATCTTACAAAACGCTACGCAGTCGCGCAGCTACATCGCTGGCCTGTACCGCATCGGCGACGTTGGTAAAGCCCATCAGCAGCCCGGGGCAGGGCGGTGCGTGCAAATACCAGGTCGACAACGGCTCCATCGACAACCCCACCTTGCGCGCCGCTGCCACGATGGCCTGATCGTCAGTCCCGGCAGGCAAGCGTGCGAGCAGGTGCATGCCGCCGGCCTGAGCGTCGATCTGCAACTGTGCACCGAACTCGCGCTGCAAAGCGTCGCTCAGGCCTTGACGGCGTTGGGCATAAAGGCTGCGGGTCTTGTTCAGATGGCGGGCGAAGTGCCCGTCCTCCATAAACCTCGCCACGGTCGCCTGCAACAGTTGCGGGCAATGGTTGTGCAAGGCGTCTGCGACCGCGGAAAAGCGCTCGACCTGGGCTGGCGGCACGACCAGATAGGCCAGGCGCAGGCCCGGCATCAATACCTTGCTGAAAGTCCCGCAATAGAGCACCCGGCCCTCGCGATCAAGGCTTTTGAGCGCTGGCAATGGGCGGCCGTGGTAGCGGTATTCGCTGTCGTAGTCGTCTTCGATGATCCAGCTGCCCTGGCGGTTGGCCCAGTCCAGCAGAGCCTGGCGTCGCGGCAGCGACAGCGACACGCCCAGAGGACTCTGGTGCGTGGGCGTGACCAGCGCGCAGCGGGCTTGGGGGGCCGCTTGCAGGCCCGCGTCGATGTCCAGGCCATGGGCGTCGACGCGAACCGGTATGAGCTCGATGTCGGCGGCTTCGAGCACCCGGCGCGCCATGAAATACCCCGGATCTTCGAACCAGCAGCGATCGCCACGTTGCAGCACGGCGGTGCAGATCAACTGCAGACAGGCGCGATAGCCGGCGCCGATGAACACCTGCTCGGGTGCACAGACGATCCCGCGCGAAATCCCCAGGTAACTGGCCACCGCCGTGCGCAAGGGCGGCAGCCCGCGGGCATCGGGATAGACCAGGCCGTCGATGCCGCTGCGACGCAGTTCGCGGCTGGCCAGGCGGTTCCAGGCCTTGCGCGGGAACAGGTCCAGTGCCGGCAGGCCCATCTGCAAGGCCAGGGGCGCGCCACCGCCATG
Source organism: Pseudomonas baltica (assembly GCF_031880315.1). Classification (NCBI taxonomy): domain Bacteria; kingdom Pseudomonadati; phylum Pseudomonadota; class Gammaproteobacteria; order Pseudomonadales; family Pseudomonadaceae; genus Pseudomonas; species Pseudomonas baltica. The sequence continues at coordinate 6,325,322 of NZ_CP134771.1, forward strand.
CATCAGCGACGGCATCGCAGCAGGTGGCAGCGACGGCGCCAGGGTTTGCGCGCTGGCCTGCAACTGCGGGGACACCACAGTGCCCGCAGGCCCGCGCGCCAGCAGGTAGCCTTCACCGATCAACAGCTGGTAGGCGCTGTCCACCGTGCCACGCGCCAGGTTCAACTCGGCGGCCAGGGCGCGCACTGAGGGCAACCGGTCGCCGGGACGCAGACGGCCTTCGGCGATCGATTGGCGAAAGCGCAGATAGAGTTGACGGTAGACCGGCAGGTCCGCAGAGCTGGGCATGGGGCTATGGCCTAGTCGTTATGACGATTCTTGGCTCTACAGCATAGGCCATAGGCGCTCTAGAGTGAGCACACTTTCTACCAACCGGAGCTTCACCATGAGCCAGCTGCGCTTGCCGTTTTCGACCCTTTCGCCCGCCGCCTACCAAGGCCTGCTGGACACCAGCCAAGCCTTGACCGACAGCCCACTGGGCCTGCCTCTGGTGGAGCTGGTGTACTTGCGGGTGTCGCAGATCAACGGCTGTGCCTTCTGCCTGGAGATGCATGCCAAGGCCTTGCGCGACAGCGGCATGGCCCAGCGCAAACTCGATTGCCTGGCGGGCTGGCGGATCAGCGCGCTGTTCGACCCGCGCGAGCGAGCGGCGCTGGCATGGGCCGAGGCGCTGACCCATGTGTCGGGGCAGGGCGCCCCGGATGAGCTGTTTGAACCTTTGAAAGCGTTGTTCACCGATGCGGAAATTTCCGACCTGACATTTGCCGTGTCGTTGATGAACGCCTTCAATCGGTTGGCGGTGGGCATGCGTTTGTAACTGGTGCAGTGTATCGAGGTGGCTGCCTGCGATATTGCATCTGCCACTACGCAGGTGCCTGACGCGCTATTTTCGCGCCAGGCACCGTCGCTACAGCGCCTTTTCAGGCACTGTGCATCTGCTCGATATGCGCCCACAAGCGCGGGTCGTTGTAGTCATCGATCACCAGATCCGCGCCTGCGGCCTGCAGCGCGGCAGGGCTTTGAGTCGTCGCCAGTGCCACGGTAAAGATGCCTGCGGCCTTGGCGGCCGTCAGACCGGGGATCGAATCCTCGAACGCGATGCCCACGTGGGCTTCTGCCTTGAGCTTTTCAAGCCCGGTGAGGTAGGGCAGCGGATGCGGCTTGGCATGAGGCAGCTCCTCGGCCACCACCACGCGTGCCAGCCGTTCGCTGAAGCCCAGAGCAGCAAGCATGTGATCAGCGTTGGCCCGCGGTGCATTGGTGACCACCACCATGCCGATGCCGTGCTGCTCGGCGTAATCGAGCAAGCGGGTGGCGCCAGGGATAGGCTCCAGCTGCGTCGCCAGCTGGCGAAACCGCGCTTCCTTGCGATCGGCGAAGGCCTGGTGTTCGGTGATGCTGCGCTGTGGGAACAGGTTCATGCACATCTGCGCATTGGCGCGGCCAGCGCAGTGTTGTTCGAATTCATGCTCGGTGAACGAGCGGCCATCTTCTTCCAGCAGCAACTGCTGAATAGCCACCAGGTGCAGGGTGTCGGAATTGGTCAGGGTGCCATCGAGGTCGAACAGCAACGCAGCAAGCATGGGCGCGGATCCGTCATGGAAAACAAGGGACGGTTATCCTAACAGAGCGCGGCCATGTCTGTAGCGAGGGGCCTTGCCCGCGAAAATTCTTCAGCCGCAGGCAATGCATAGGGCGAATATTTACGGGGCAAGCCCCCTCGCTGCCGAGGGCCGATCACACCTTGAAGGTATTGACCATCTGGCTCAGATCCAGCGCCAGGCGCGACAGCTCCTGGCTGGCGGCGGTGGTCTGATGGGCACCGGCCGAGCTCTGCATCGACAGGTCGCGAATATTCACCAGATTGCGGTCGACTTCGCGGGCGACCTGAGCCTGCTCTTCGGCCGCACTGGCGATCACCAGGTTGCGCTGGGAAATCTCGTTGATGCTGCGGGTGATCTCTTCCAGGGCATCGCCGGCGCCGCGAGCGGTTTCCAGCGTGCTCTGCGCCTTGCTGCTGCTGTTTTCCATGGCCGTCACCGCCTGGGTGCTGCCTTGTTGAATGCCGCTGACCATGGTTTCGATTTCCTGGGTCGACTGCTGCGTACGATGCGCCAAGGCTCGTACTTCATCGGCCACCACTGCGAAGCCGCGCCCGGCTTCACCGGCACGGGCCGCTTCAATGGCGGCGTTGAGCGCCAGCAGGTTGGTCTGTTCGGCGATGGCGCGGATCACTTCCAGCACCTTGCCGATGTCGCGGGTCTGTCCGGCCAGCTTGCGGACCTGCTCGGAGGTGGCTTCGACATCCTGGTTCATCTGCGAGATCGCGCTGACCGTGGCGCTGACCCGCTGCTGACCTTGCAAGGCGGCGGACGAGGATTGCTGCGAGGCCTCGGAGGTGGTCACGGCGTTGCTGGCGACTTCTTCCACGGCGGCGGTCATTTCATTGACCGCAGTGGCCGCCATGTCGATTTCGTTGTTCTGCTGCTGCAGGCCGCGCGAGCCTTCTTCGGTCACGGCGTTGAGCTCTTCGGCGGCCGAGGCCAGCTGTGTAGCAGAGCCGGAGATACGCTGGATGGTGCTGCGCAGGTTGCCTTGCATGGTGCTCAAGGCCTGTTGCAGACGCGACACCTCGTCGTCGCCATCGACCTCGACGTTCTTGCTCAGGTCGCTGTTGGCCACGTCTTCGGCGACTTTGACCGCCCGATTCAAGGGCCCGACGATGCTGCGCGTCAGCAGAATAGCGAGCAGGACGGTCATGGCGGCGACCAGCACCAGCACGCCGATCACCAGGTTCCTGGCTTCACCGTAGTCGGATTGCGAGTCGATCACGGCAGCATCGGCGCCTTTGCGGTTGAGCTCGATCAGCTTCACCAGCACCGGCGACATCTGATCGGAGTAGGTTTTCAGGTCGCCGTTGATCATGCCGGGGATCACGTCCTCCTGCTTGGCCTTGGACGCCGCACGCAGGCGGTCCTGTGCGCCGATGTAGCTGTTCAGGGCCTTGCTTAGATCATCGTAAAGGCCTTGCTCGGCGGGGCTGCTGATGGTGGGCTGGTAGGCCGCCATCAAGCCGCGTACTTGTTGGGTGAGGGTCTCGATGCGGGCGTCGGCCTTGTCGATATCGGTTTGGCTGCGGTTGACCTGGATGAAGTAGCTCATGGTCCTGAAGCGCGTGGTGGTGTCGGCCAGCTCGCCAAGGATACGCGTGGATTTGAGCCAGTTCTGCGCGATGTCGATGGCGTTCTTGTTGAGCTCCGACATCTGTCGCAGGCTCATGATGCCCAGAAAGAGCACGAGCACGGCAATGATGCCGAAACCTAGGGTAGCGCGGGTAGCGATGCCGATACTGCGCAGCGACATGGGAGTGAGCCTCGATCCGAGTGTAGTGGTCATTAGGGGGCGTATCGGCCGGTAAGCCACCGACAATAGGGGGGCAATACCGTATTTTTATGACTGAATCGATACAGCTCCCAGGCTGACACCCCTGACCGCATGACTTGTCACCTACTCAGGTACAGCGAACGCAATCAAGTAGTCCCCTCAGTGGTGATCCAGGCGGTGCTGGCGCGTCATCATTGCCGATGAACGACCAAAGGCGCTGGTCAATCAAATCGCAAAAGAGTACAAATGTACTCCATGACTATTTTATCCCAGCGCCGCAGCGCCATTCTCGAATTCATTCGCCAACGCCTGAACGATCAGGGGCAGTCGCCGAGCCTGGCGGAAATCTCCGAAGCCTTTGGCTTTGCCTCCCGCAGCGTGGCCCGCAAGCACATCGTGGCGTTGACGGAGGCCGGCTATATCGAAGTACGGGCTGGCCAGGCGCGGGGTATCCGCCTGCTCGATCAACCCCCGCGCAACGCTTTACTGGAGATCCCTTTGCTGGGGCGCGTGGCGGCCGGGCGGCCGATCGAGCCGGATGCCCAGGTCCACGATCATTTGTTGTTCGATCCACGCATGTTCGCCCGCGCCCCGGATTTTCTGTTGCGGGTCGAGGGCGACTCGATGATCGAAGACGGCATCCTCGATGGCGACCTGGTGGGCGTGCAGCGCCAGGCCGAGGCGCGCAATGGCCAGATCGTGGTGGCGCGGCTCGAAGGCGAGGTCACCATCAAGCGCTTCGAGCTGAATGCCGACGGTATTCGCCTGTTGCCGCGCAACCCGGCCTATGCGCCCATTGATGTCGGCCCGGGGCAGGACTTCATCATCGAAGGTATTTTTTGCGGATTGGTGCGGCGATGATCGGCGCGTTGGCAGGCACTGCGGCAAGCCATTCGGCTGCGCATATGGCGGGTGCCGTGACCAGTCTCGAGGGGTTGCTTGATCAACGACGACTGTGGAAAGGCCGCGCCACCCCCAGGATCAGTGGCCAGCAACCTACCGGCCATGCAGCCCTCGATGCGGTGTTGCCCAGTGGCGGTTGGCCGGCCTCGGCACTCAGCGAACTTCTGCTGCCGGCCCATGGCTGTGGCGAGCTGCAGTTGCTCTGGCCCTCCCTGGCCCGGCTCACTGCCAGTGGCGAACGTGTGGTCCTGGTGGGACCGCCCCATGTGCCCTATGCGCCGGCTTGGCAGGCGGCGGGCGTCGAGTTGCGGCATTTATCGGTGATCGCTGCCGAGGGCAAGGATGCTTTGTGGGCCGCCGAGCAATGCTTGCGCTCAGGCAGTTGCGGCGCTGTGTTGTGCTGGCCGATGCATGCCGATGACAAGGCCTTGCGCCGGTTGCAGGTGGCGGCCGAAAGCGGTCAGACGCTGGCATTTGCCTGCCGGCCTCAAGCGGCCGCCGTCAATGCTTCACCGGCGGCCTTGCGCCTGATGATCGAGCTGCAACCCCCGCAATGGCGGGTCCTCAAATGCCGCGGTGGCGTAGCGCCCGCTGCACCCATTGCCTGTGATCGGGCGGGGTGAGGCGCGCATGCTCTGGGCCTGTATTCTCCTGCCGCAGTTGGCGCTGGATGACGTTTCGCGTCGCCACGAAGACCCGACCCAGCCGCTGGTACTGCTGAGCGGGCCGACGCAGCGGCGCGTGCTGCAGGCCGTCAATGCGCCTGCCAAAGCATTGGGGCTGCGGGCAGGTCAGTTGCTCAGCACCGCTCAGGCCTTGGCTAAAGGCTTTACCTGCGCCGAGCATGACCCGGCGCGTATCGATCATTGCCAGCAGCTACTGGCGGCCTGGGGTTATGGTTTCAGTTCCCAGGTCAGCCTGCATTTCCCTCGCGCCCTGCTGTTGGAAGTGCAGTCGGGCTTCAACCTGTTCGGGCCCTGGTCGCGCTTCGAGGCTCGTTTGCGTCAGGAGTTGCAGGGCCTGGGCTTCAGTCATCGGGTCGTGCTGGCGCCCAACCCCATGGCCGCGCGAATGCTGGCCAATGTCCACGATGGTCTGGCGGTCGTGGATGAGGCCATGCTGCAAGCGCATATCGGGCAAATGCCCATCGATCGCGTGGGCCTGGCGCCCGAGGTGTCCACCGCCTTTGTGCGGATGGGCCTGCACTGTGTCGAACAGGTCCTGGCATTGCCCCGCGACACCCTGGCCCGGCGCTTCGCCAAGGATGTGCTGGTGCACCTCGACACCTTGCTGGGGCAGCGGCCCATGGCGCTGGAATGCTATGTGCCCCCGGACCGCTTCGATACCCGCCTTGAGCTCAATTTCGATGTGGAATCGCACCAGGCCTTGTTGTTTCCGCTGCGGCGCCTGATTGGCGATCTCAGTGCTTTCCTGACGGGGCGCGATGGCGGTGTGCAGCGTTTCAACCTGCACCTGGAGCATGCCGAACAGCCTGATACCCTCATCCCCGTGGGCCTGCTGGCCGCCGAGCGCGATCCGGGCCTGTTGTTCGAGTTGGCCCGCGGGCGCCTCGAGCATGTCCAGGTGCCGTGCCCGGTGCGCAGCGTGCGGCTGGTGGCCGAGCAGTTGCCCAGCTTCGTGCCGACCCGTCGCGAACTCTTCGATGAGCGCACGCAGCAGTCCCAGCCCTGGGAGCAGTTGCGCGAACGCTTGCGCGCCAGGTTGGGCGACGCCGCCGTGCAGGGGCTGTGCGCACAGGCCGATCATCGTCCGGAGTGTGCCTGGCTGTTGGCTGAACAAGGGCAGGGCTATCCACAGGCATTACCCACCCCGCGGCCTGGCTGGCTGCTGCGCGAGCCTCAAGCATTGAGTGAATACGCCGGGCAGTTGCTGAGTGGCCCTGAGCGCATCGAGACCGGCTGGTGGGATGGCGCCGATGTGCGTCGCGATTATTACCGGCTGCAAACCCCCGAGGGGCAGTGCGCCTGGGTCTATCGGCCAGTGGCCGCACCGCAGCAGTGGTGGTTGCAAGGGTGGTTCGGATGAACGTCGTTGCACTGCAACGCATCGGTCGTGCACGGCAAGCCTCCGTGCCCAGCGAACCCCCGGCTGTGGTGCCGCCCCCGGCCTATGCCGAGCTGCATTGCCTGTCCAACTTCAGTTTTCAGCGCGGCGCTTCGAGTGCCCGGGAGTTGTTCGAGCGTGCCAAGGCGCAAGGCTACAATGCCTTGGCAATCACCGACGAATGCACCCTGGCAGGTATCGTGCGGGCCTGGCAGGCGGCCCAGGCCGTAGAGTTGATGTTGATTGTCGGCAGCGAAATCCAGCTGCATGAAGGGCCGAAGATCGTCTTGCTGGTCGAAAACCTGCAAGGCTATCAAGCACTGTGTCGGTTGATCACCTTGGCGCGCCGGCGGGCAGCCAAGGGCGAATATTGCTCCTTGCGTGAAGACTTCGTAGCGACTGACCTGTCCGGCTTGCTGGCGTTGTGGCTGCCGAGCGCCGATGCAGATGCAGATGACAGCCACGGCCTGTGGTTGCAGACGCTGTTTGCCGACCGTCTGTGGCTGGGCATCGGCCTGCACCGAGGCGCCGAGGATGGCGAGCGCCTGCAGCGCTGGCTGGCCCAGGCGTTGCGCCTGGGGTTGCCGGCCGTGGCCACCGGTGATGTGCACATGCATGCCCGTGGGCGCCGGGCGCTGCAGGACACGCTCACGGCCATCCGTCATCACACCCGGGTGGCCGAAGCTGGCCACCGCCTGTTCGCCAACGGTGAGCGCCACCTGCGGCCATTGTCGGCGCTGGCCGAGTTGTATCCTTCGCCATTGCTCCAGCAGACGCAGACGATCGCCCGGCGTTGCTGCTTCGATCTTGGCCAGTTGCGCTACGAATACCCACGCGAATTGGTACCCGAAGGCCAGACGGCCAGTTCCTGGCTGCGCGAACTGACCGCGCGCGGCGCCAGGGAGCGCTGGCCGCAGGGCGTGGCGGACAAGGTAAGCAAGCAGATCGAGACAGAGCTCGAGACCATCACCGAGCTGCATTACGAGAGTTATTTCCTCACCGTGCACGACATCGTGCGCTTCGCCAAGGAGCGCAGCATTCTTTGCCAGGGTCGTGGTTCGGCGGCCAACTCGGTGGTCTGCTATGCACTGGGCATCACCGCCATCGACCCGGTCCATCAGAACATGCTGTTCGAGCGCTTCATCTCGCGCGAGCGCAACGAGCCGCCGGACATCGACGTCGATTTCGAGCATGAGCGCCGCGAAGAAGTCCTGCAGTATGTGTTCCAGCGTTACGGCCGCGGGCGTGCGGCGCTGACAGCCGTGGCCAGCAGCTATCGCGGTGCCGGCGCAGTGCGTGACGTCGCACGGGTGCTGGGCTTGCCGCCCGATCAGGTCAACGCCCTGGCCGATTGCGTGGGCCGCTACAGTGATGACATCCCTCCGGTAGAACGCCTGCAGGAGGCCGGCTTCGACCCCGAGAGTCCGCTGCTGCGCCGAGTGCTGGCGCTGACCGGCGAGTTGATCGGCTTCCCCCGGCACCTGTCCCAGCACCCCGGTGGTTTCGTGATCTCCGAGCATCCGCTGGACACTCTGGTGCCGGTTGAAAATGCCGCCATGGCCGACCGCACCGTCATCCAGTGGGACAAGGATGATCTGGATGCCGTGGGCTTGCTCAAGGTCGACATCCTCGCGCTGGGCATGCTCAGTGCCCTGCGGCGCAGCTTCGATCTGCTGCACGCTTATCGCGGCCTCAGGCTGGACCTGGCCAGCGTGCCTCAAGAATGTGCCCAGACCTACCAAATGATCAGCCGCGCCGACACCGTCGGGGTGTTCCAGATCGAGTCGCGGGCGCAGATGGCCATGCTGCCGCGCCTCAAGCCCAGGACCTTCTACGACCTGGTGATCGAAGTCGCCATCGTCCGTCCGGGGCCGATCCAGGGCGACATGGTTCATCCGTACCTGCGCCGGCGCAACAACGAAGAGGCTGTTGACTATCCGTCCCCTGAACTGGAAAAGGTCTTCAAGCGCACCCTGGGTATCCCGCTATTCCAGGAACAGGTCATGGAAATGGCCATCGTCGCCGCCGGCTATACCCCCGGCGAGGCCGACCAGTTGCGCCGCTCGATGGCCGCCTGGAAGCGCCACGGCGGGCTTGAACCGCACCGGTTGCGGCTCACCGAAGGCATGCTCGCCCGTGGTTACACCGAGGCGTTCGCGGCGCGCATCTTCGAGCAGATCAAGGGCTTTGGCAACTATGGTTTTCCAGAGTCCCATGCGGCCAGTTTCGCCTTGCTTACCTACGCCAGTTGCTGGCTCAAATGCCATGAACCGGCGATCTTCGCCTGCGCCCTGATCAACAGCTGGCCCATGGGTTTCTACAGCCCGGACCAGGTGCTGCAGGATGCCCGCAGGCATAGCATCCAGACGCGCCCTGTGGATGTGTTGCACAGTGACTGGGATTGTTCGCTGGAGGATCACGGTGAAGCGCAGCCGGCCATACGCCTGGGCTTGCGGATGATCAAGGGTTTCAGGGAGGACGACGGCCGGCGGATCGCCCGGGCGAGGGCGCAAAAGCCATTCGCTGACGTCAATGACCTTGCCGCAAGGGCGCGCCTGGAGCCGGCAGCACTGGAGCGTCTGGCCGATGCCAGCGCCTTGCGCGCACTGGCCGGGCATCGGCATCAGGCGCGCTGGGAGGTGGCCAGTGTCGAGGCGCAGTTGCCGCTGTTCGCCAACGTGGCCGCCGTGCAGGAAGCCCCTGTCGCCTTGCCCGTGCCCAGCACAGGGCAAAACCTGCACGCCGATTACGCCAGCGTCGGTACGACCCTGGGCCCGCACCCGTTGGCGCTGTTGCGCATTCGTCTGGAGCCCCTGCGCTGTCGCAGCTCCCAGGCGCTGGCTCAGGTCGAACATGGCCGGCCAGTGATCGTGACCGGGCTGGTGGTCGGTCGCCAGCGACCCGGTACCGCCAGCGGGGTGACCTTCGTGACCCTTGAAGACGAGTTCGGCATGATCAATGTGGTGGTCTGGCGCGATTTGGCCGAACGCCAGCGCCGCGTGCTGGTAGGCTCGCAGCTGCTGCAAGTGCGTGGCCGGTTGGAGCGCGTGGGCGAGGTGTGCCACGTGATCGCCGGCCATCTGCAGGACATGACACCCTTGCTGCATGGCCTCGATGTGCGCAGTCGGGATTTCCGTTGACCTGGGACGAGCAGCAATGGCTCAGCTCGGCGCCGGCAGCGCCAAGGTCCCAGGATAATACTGCGCGAAATTGACCTTGTCGGTTTGATCCACGGACTTCTTCAAGCGCTCGTTGAACGAGCGGCTGACGCCGTACTGGCCGCCGGAAATAGTGCGGAACTGCGCGGTGAGGGTGATGCCACTGAGGTCCATCTTGTCGACCCCGAATACTTGCAGCGGCCCTTGCAGGTTGTTCTTGAGCAGCAAGTCTTCGCTGATCTGCTGACCGACGTCGCGAATGATCTGCAGGGCTTCGTCGATATCGCTGTCGTAGCTGACTTGCACCGAGAAGAACGCATAGGCGAACTGCCGCGACTGGTTGGTGACGGCCTTGATCTGCCCGAACGGTACCGAATGCACGAAGCCTTTGCCGTCACGCAGGCGCAGGGTACGGATGGTCAGGCTTTCGACGGTGCCCGCATGGCCGGAGTCGAGCACGACCCAATCACCAATGGCGATAGTGTCTTCGATCAGGATGAACAGCCCGGTGATCACGTCTTGCACCAGTTGCTGGGAGCCGAAGCCGATCGCCAGGCCGACCACACCGGCACCGGCCAGCAGTGGCGCGACGTTGATGCCCAGATTGGCCATGGTGGTAATGGTGCAGATCACCACTAGCACGATCTTTACCGCGTTACGCATCATGGGCAGGATGGTCTTGACCCGTGTGCTGGGCTGGCGCGTGCTGCGCTTGCCAACCGCGGGTTTGAGGGCTTCCTGAATGGCGGTGTCGATCACCACCCACAGCAGCCAGGTCACCAGCAGGATCAGGCCGATGCTGCTCAGCGAATTACTGATGGCCCGGCCGAAGCTGTTGTTGGCGGCGAAGGCCAGTACCGATACACCCCAGATGCGCCCGAGGATTTCGATGAACGCCACAGCGATGGCGATGCGCGACAATGCATGCAACAGGCTGCGCAGCAGCTCGCGGTAAGGCCGGATCTGCTCGGCGGCGGCCTGTTCATGGGGCCGGAACACATGATGCATCAACGTGCTGGCGAACACCGCGCTGACCAGCAGCACGGTCGTCATCAACGCGCGCTGCAGAGTGGCCTGGCTGTTCTCCTGGGCACCGATCAAATGCACCAGCGAAACCAGAATCATCAACAGGATCGGCCAGTACCAAAGGCCCGAGAAAATTCGCAGGGTCTCCTGGATGGCGCGGTGTTCGTGACGCTGCTTGAGCGGACGGTTGCGAATCAGGTGGGCCACCGGCCGGCGCACATGGATCACCAGGGCGGCGAACATCAAGGTCGCGACCAGCCCGGTGAACACCGCCAGGCTACTGGCCAGGTTGCCGCCAAACTGACGAGCGATCTGCGGGCTGTCGAAGGCATCGCTCAACGCTGCCAGAAAGCCGATGGCAAACAGGCGCAGGGGCGCGTAATTGCGCAATATCTGCACAGCGCGGTGCTTGTGGCCGACATCGAAGAGGGTGATGACGCAGAGGATCAGGGTGGTGGAAAAAATCCCGCTGGTGGTGGAGTAGGCCAGGCACAAGGCAAGGGCACGGGTCACCGACAGGTCCAGCTGATGGCTCACTGCCAAAGTCACGGGCAGGCTGGCCATGGCCGGTAAAGTCCACGCCAGTAGATAGCCCAGCAGCCCCAGTATGCGGACGCGTGCGCGGAAAAACTTCGAGCTGCCGGCACGCTTGCGCAGCCAGCGGCCAATGCTGGCCAGGACTGCGAAGGTGGCGAGCCAGCTCAAGGTCAGGATGAAAAAATCCGCCACCAAACGGGTGAACGGGCGATTTGAGTGTTTGCTGATCAAGGTGTCGACTTCGTCAGCGGCACGATCAGTGCGCAACCGCCAGGCGTCCAGGACGTTGTTGTCGATCGACAGTTGATCCTGCACGGTGTCCAGCCCTGTGGTGATAGCACCCAGCAAGCCACCCTGCACCAACGCGGATCTGTCATCTTCGGCCGCTGCGGTCTTGTCTGTAGCGCTCGTGGCCGGAGCTGGCGCGGCGGCGGGGGCGGCCGGTGCGGCGGCCAGTAAATGGGTACTAAAGAGGAGTATTGCCAACAACGCGAGGTTACGTTTCAGACTGAACACGGGGAGGGCCTTTGTGGTCGTTACCTCAGTGACTGATCGTTCTGGGCCGCGCAAGTTCGGCCACTGTTGATGAACAACACGATAATATCCGGCGTTGTTCTCTGGTTTATTTGCTCCACAGGAAGGTAGTCATCTGTAGCGATTGAGCTGCGCGCTGGGTATTGATTGCGCGTGGCGGGCGCTTATGCCCATCACTCGTAGGGGGCAAGCCTCTCGCTACAGATCGATGCTGCCTCCTGCATTTTTTCCATCGTGGCGCTGGTGAGCGTCACTGCTGTCAAGGCTGACTCATGTCCTCTACGACCTCCCATTCACGGGCGTTGCCCGGCAAACGCGAACAGTTTTCTACCCGCGTGGCGTTTTTCGTCACCGGTTTTTCCATGTCCAGTTGGGCGCCGCTGGTGCCGTTGGCCAAGCAGCGCGTTGGCATCGACGATGGAACCTTGGGCCTGGTGCTGCTGTGTCTGGGCGGTGGCTCCATTCTGGCCATGCCCCTGGCCGGCTACCTGACGGCACGGCTGGGTTGCCGCCGAGTGATCAGCGTCGCCGGGTTGTTGGTCTGCCTGATGCTGCCGCTGCTGGCCAGTGTTTCCAACCTGTCGGCATTGGTGGCGGCGGTGCTGGTGTTTGGCGCCGCCATGGGAATGCTCGACTGCGCGATCAATATCCAGGCGATCATCGTCGAGAAGGCCAGCGAGCGGGCCATGATGTCGGGCTTTCACGGGTTGTTCAGCCTCGGCGGGATCATCGGGGCAGCGGGCGTGACGGGGCTGCTCAGCGCAGGCCTGACGCCGCTGATCGCCATCCTGGTAGTAGTGGCGGTATTGCTGGTGGCGCTTTATCGCGCAGCAGCGCATCTGCTGCCGTTTGGCAGTGCCAGCGACGGACCGTTGTTCGCCGTGCCTCACGGCATCGTGCTGTTCCTCAGCGTGCTGTGCTTCATCGTATTCCTCACCGAGGGTGCGATGCTGGACTGGAGCGCGGTATTTCTGGTGTCGCAGCGGCACATGGACGCCAGCTATGCAGGCCTCGGCTATGCCGCCTTCGCCGCAACCATGACCGTGGGCCGGCTGACGGGCGATGCCATCGTCAACCGCCTCGGTGGGGCGCGGGTGACCATCCTCGGCGGTGCCTGTGCTGCCGCTGGTATCGCGATTTCGCTATGGGTACCGGCCTGGCCGGCGGCGCTGCTGGGCTATGCCTTGGTCGGGGCAGGATGCTCGAACATCGTGCCGGTGCTCTACACCGCAGTCGGGCGGCAGACCAGCATGCCGCAGAGCGCGGCCATTCCGGCGATGACCTCGTTGGGCTACGCGGGGATTCTCATGGGGCCAGCGGCGATCGGCTTGATTTCCCACCTCAGCAGTTTGTCGCTGGCCATCGGCGTGTTGATCCCGTTGCTACTGGCGGTTGCCTGCAGCGGTCGCTATCTGCGTCAGTAGTGCGGCACATCCGAGGAAACCGTCAGCGCCGTGCGGGTGTCTATCTTCAACACTCAGCGATCGGGAGCCTCACCATGCACCTGGAAGGATCTTGCCATTGCGGCGCCGTCACCTTCAGCCTCGACAGCGCCCACCCGTACCCTTATCAACGCTGCTACTGCTCGATTTGCCGCAAGACCCAGGGCGGTGGCGGCTATGCCATCAACCTGGGTGGCGATGCGACGACCCTCAAGGTCCAGGGCCGCAAGAACATCAGCATCTATCACGCGAAAATGCGCGAGAAGGGCGAGCAACGCAGCCACGCCAGTAGCGCCGAGCGGCATTTCTGCCACCTGTGCGCAAGTGCGTTGTGGCTGTTCAGCCCTGAATGGCCAGAGCTGATTCACCCCTTCGCCAGCGCCATCGATACACCGCTACCCGTGCCGCCGGAGCATACCCATTTGTTGCTCGACTCCAAGGCGCCCTGGGTCGAGGTCCAGGCCGGGCCCAAGGACCAGCAGTTCGAAAAATATCCCAAGGAGTCGATCGCCGACTGGCATCAGCGGTTGGGGTTGGAGAAATAGAGGCCGTTCGAATCGCCCTCTATCTCAGATCTTCCACCGCCGCGCGGTGCGCGCAAGCTTGCCCTGCATGGCATCCAACGTGTGCGACAGCTGCACGGTCATCATCTGATAACCCACCCATTCGGCGGGCACGGCGCGCAGTGGCGGGGCATCCATCTGGCGTTCCAGTCTATCGATGGCGCCCGCCTGCAGGGCGCGCGCCATGGCGATGAACTGATGACGAATCTTGCGGTGCTCGCCCAGCAGGTTGTCACGCAGCACCGCCATGGCCCCTTCGTCATTGACGTTGGGACGCAGGTTGCCGAGCAATTCAAGGCTGCTCAGGCACATGCGGAACAAGCGCTGGATCTCGTCCAGCTGAGTCATGGATACCTTGACTTCCTTGGACACCGACGGCATCAGCGAGCGCAGTTGCAGCATGGTCGCGTTGAGTCGGTTCATGAGCCTGACCAATTCGTCGCTGCTCACCGATTCGCCGTTGATGAGCCGCGCATGCACCTGTGCGCAATCACGCAAGCCACTGGCGAGGTTGTAGCGCCACGAGTACACCGCATACAGCGGCAACGCGAAGGAGAACGCCAGCGCCAGGGCGATGCCGATGAGGATATCGACCGTGCGCCACAAACCGTCGGACATCGGATTGTCGCCATGGCCGGCGACGATGAACAGGGTAATCGCCGACAGCAATGCCGTGTAGCCGCCCTTGCCAATGGCGTGATAGGCGAAAAACCCGCAGGCCAGGCACATCAGCACGTAGGTCAGCAGGGGCAGGCCCAGATAGTTCTGCTGTGCCACCAGCGCCAGGCCCAGGCCGGCGCCGATCAAGGTACCCCAGGCGCGCTCGATGGATTTCTTGCCGATGTTGCCGTGGTGTTGCAAGCCGCCGATGACGATCAGCAGTGTCACCGAGGCCCACTCGCCATGGGGCAGGTTCAGGCCGGTGGTCAGCAAAATGCTCGCGAGCAGACTGACCACGATGCGGCCGGCGTGAATAAGCCGCGCATGCCGATACCGGCGATAAGGGTCCAGGAGCGGGCGCAACACGCGCCGCAACCAAAAAGGCAGGGGAAAAGTTTTCTGTAATTTCATGGGTTAACTGACCATCATTGGGCTGATTATATCCTGACACAACTTTATAACTGCGAGGCTCATCGTCGCATGCCAGTGCTCCAACGCTTCAGGGGTTTCTTTGTTCAAGCGGCGCGGGCCATGGGCCTGGTGTGGCAGACGTCACGCGGGCTGTTCATCGGCCTGATCATCGCCACCCTCGTGGCGGGGATGTTGCCAGCGCTGGCGGCCTGGGTCGGGCAGCGTATCGTCGACGCGGTGGTGCACTCCATGGCCCTGCCGCCCAGCGCGTCAGGCCCACCGCTGTGGCCGGTGTTGCGATATGTGTTGCTGGAGGCCGGTGTGCTGGCCTTGCTGGCGGCCGCGCAACGGGGGCTGTCGGTGCAGCAATCCTTGCTGCGCGCGCAGTTGGGGCAGAAGGTCAATCTGCTGATCCTTGAAAAGGCCCAGACGTTGTCGCTGCTGCAGTTTGAAAACTCCGAGTTCTACGACAAGCTGGTGCGCGTGCGTCGCGAAGCATCGACGCGGCCACTGGCTTTGGTGACCAAATCACTGGGGCTGGTGCAGAACCTGATCCAGCTGATCAGCTTCGCCGTGCTGCTGGTGCACTTTTCGCCTTGGGCGCTGGCGATATTGCTGATCGGCGCACTGCCGGTATTTTTTGCCGAGGCGCATTTCTCTGGGGATGCGTTCCGCCTGTTCACCCGGCGCGCCCCGGAAAGCCGTCGGCAAAGCTATATCGAAGCGCTGCTGTCCCAGGAGGCGCACATCAAGGAGGTCAAGCTGTTCGGCTTCGCGCCCCTGCTGTTGCAACGTTATCGCGACGCCTATGGCCGGCTCTATGCCGAGGACCGGCGCCTGACCTTGCGGCGCGACAGTTGGGGATTCGCCCTCGGGTTGCTGGGCACCGCAGCGTTTTACCTGGCGTATGCCTGGGTGGTGATCGACACCGTGAGCGGGCATATCAGCCTGGGGCAGATGACCATGTATCTGGTGCTGTTCAAGCAGGGGCAAAGCGCGGTGAGCAGCAGTCTGAGTGCGATCGGCGGCTTGTACGAAGATGGCTTGTACCTGGCGGATCTGCATGAGTATCTGGCGCAGCCGGTCACTACCGTTGGCGGCAGCCTGACCGTGGGGATCAAGCCGGGCGACGGCCTGCGTCTCGAAGGCGTGGGGTTTCGCTATCCTGGTGCCGGACGCATGACGCTCGAAGGCATCGACCTGCACCTGGCGCCTGGGCGCAGCGTAGCGCTGGTGGGCGAAAACGGTTCGGGCAAGACCACGCTGATCAAGCTGATCACCCGTCTTTATCAGCCCGAGCAGGGCCGCATCCTGTTGGATGGCAGCGACCTGCAAAGTTGGGATGAAGCCGCGCTGCGTGAGCGCATCGGGGTGATCTTCCAGGATTACATTCGCTATCAGTTTTCGGTCGGCGAGAACCTCGGTGTGGGCGATGTGCGCGCGTTCGACGATCACCAGCGCTGGCAGGAAGCTGCGGAGCAGGGCATGGCGGCGCCCTTTATCGAAGGCCTGGCCCAGGGCTATGGCACGCAATTGGGCCGTTGGTTTGCGGGAGGGCAGGAGCTGTCGGGCGGGCAATGGCAGAAGATCGCCTTGTCGCGGGCCTATATGCGCCGTGAGGCTGACATTCTCATTCTGGACGAGCCCACGGCGGCACTCGACGCCAGCGCCGAAGCGGCGGTGTTCGAACACTTTCGCAAATATGCGCGCGGACGTATGACGCTGTTGATCAGCCACCGCTTTTCCAGCGTGCGCAATGCCGAGCATATTGTCGTGCTGGATCAGGGCAGGGTGCTGGAGCGCGGCGACCACGCCAGCCTGATGGCGGCTGGCGGGCGTTATGCGCAGTTGTTCGATCTGCAGGCGCGGGGGTATAGGTGATGCCAACCCTGATCTACTTGCCCTCGAACGGCCCCATCGCCGCGAACGCACCGCCCTGATAGATACGTTGCGGATCGTCGGCCGGTAGCGGCGGCAAGGCTTCGACCTTCTCGCGGAACGGCTCGGAGCTGTCCTTGGGCTTATAGCCCAGGTGCGCGGCATAACGGTTGTCCCACCAGCCGGCTTTGTTGTCCGAGACCCCATAAACCACGGTATGCCCTACGTCGCTGGCGTACAGCGCGCGCTCCATCAACTGCACCAGGTCGTCATAGCTGAACCAGGTGGCCAGCATCCGCACGTTCTGCGGTTCCGGGAAGGACGAGCCGATGCGCACACTGACGGTCTCGATGCCATAACGATCGAAATAGAAACTCGCCAGGTCTTCACCATACGACTTCGACAGCCCGTAATAGCTGTCCGGGCGTCGCAGGCAATGGGCGTCCAGGGTCTCGGTCTGCTGATGAAAACCGATGACGTGGTTGGAACTGGCGAAGATCACCCGCTTGACCCCATGGCGCCGGGCCGCCTCGTAGATATGAAAGGTGCCGCAGATGTTGGCGCCGAGGATGGTTTCGAACGAATGCTCGGTGGACACTCCACCAAAGTGCAGGATCGCATCGACGCCTTCGACGAGCTGGTCGACGGCCTGTTTGTCGGCCAGGTCGCAGCGCACGACCTCCTCGTGCGCCGAAGTCGCTGCAGGCATCTCGGCGATATCGGACAGCCGCAGGATGTTGGCGTAGGGCTTGAGGCGCTCGCGCAGGACCTTGCCCAGGCCGCCAGCGGCACCGGTCAGCAAAAGGCGATTGAAAGGGGTAGGGCTGCTGCTCATGAAAAAATCCCGAATTGTTATTGGAGGTGATCAACCTGTAGCGAGGGGGCGGCCCCCGGATAGCGGTATTTCCCCAAGGTTGCCATCGGGGGCAAGCCGCCTCGCTACAGGGTCGGCGTACAAAAGCTTAGCTCATATCAGGGTTATTCTGTCAGCTGTTATGTTGTCGTACAAGATCGTCAAGAGAGGAATGTAGAGCTGAGAGCTGCTCGCGATGCTTAGGGCCCCATATTCAGTTATAGCTAGGCTAAGTAGTGTGCAGCAGTCATTCCAAGAACCGTTCAGTCATCCTGACAGGTCCGATATTTTCGTTTGACATATCTGGAAACAACTCGCTATAAATAGCGCAGTGGTACGACGACTTGTCTCCCCGACAGCGCCGCCACATAACAATAAAACCCGAGTAGACCGCCATGATGAACCTCCCACGTCGGCAGTGCTGTTTCAGCATTCACCACACCCGATCGTCCGCCGAGGTGTTCGGCAACCCTTCATTCTTGCTCGTACCGGTCAGCTGAGCACAGCTGCCATCGGGGCGGGCGACGCCTTGTCGTAACGGCCCTTGCGTTCACATTCCAACAACAAATTCAGGTGAAACGATGAAAATCAAAGGCATCCGCTGGTGGATGGTCGGGTTGGTCACGGCCGGCCTGGTGGTCAACTATCTGGCCCGCAATACGCTGTCGGTGGCGGCGCCGACATTGATGACCGATCTGAGTATTTCCACCGCGCAATACGCCCAGATCGTGGTCGCCTGGCAAGTCTGCTACGCGCTCATGCAACCGGTGGCCGGCTACATCATCGATGCCATCGGCACCAAGATGGGCTTCGCCATTTTCGCCCTCGCCTGGTCGGTGGCGTGTGCGGGCGCGGCCATGGCCACGGGCTGGCAAAGCCTGGCGTTTCTGCGCGGGCTGTTGGGCCTGACCGAGGCTGCGGGTCTGCCCGCCGGCGTCAAGGCCACCACCGAATGGTTCCCGGCCAAGGAACGCTCGGTGGCGATCGGCTGGTTCAATATCGGCTCCTCATTCGGTGCGCTGCTGGCGCCGCCGCTGGTAGTCTGGGCGATTCTGCACAGCGGCTGGGAGTTGGCGTTTCTGGTGGTAGGCGGCCTGGGTATCGTCTGGACCGGCCTGTGGGCAGTGTTGTACAAGCATCCCAAGGATCAGAAAGCCCTCAGTGACACTGAGCGCGAGTACATCCTGTCTGGCCAGGAGGCGCATTTCAAGGACGTGCCCCGGCAAAAAGGCAGCTGGAAAAAGATCATCACCTCGCGCAACTTCTACGCCATCGCCTCGGCGCGGATCTTGTCGGAGCCGGCCTGGCAGACGTTCAACGCGTGGATCCCGCTGTACCTGATGACCGAGCGTCATATGAACATCAAGGAAATCGCCATGTTCGCCTGGTTGCCCTTCCTGGCTGCCGACATCGGCTGCGTGCTGGGTGGCTACCTGAGCCCGTTTTTCCATCGCTACCTGAAGGTTTCGCTGTTCACATCACGCAAGCTGGTGATGCTGTTCGGTTGCCTGTGCATGATCGGCCCAGCCTGCATTGGCCTGGTGGACAGCCCGTACACGGCCATCGCCTTGCTGTGCATCGGTGGCTTTGCCCACCAGACCTTGTCCGGGGCGCTGTATTCGATCACCTCTGACTCGTTCGGCAAGAACGAAGTGGCGACAGCGACCGGTATGGGCGGCATGTTCGGCTATCTGGGGGCTGCAGCGTTCACCATGGTGTTTGGTGTGCTGGTCACCAAGGTCGGCTACAGCCCGCTGTTCGTAGTGCTGGCGGCGTTCGACCTGATCGCGGCGGTGGTGGTGCTGAGCGTGGCGCGCGCGCTGGTCAAGCCGCCAGAGCCGCGTGTTTCGCCAGATACCACGATAGGCGGGAACGCTTTGCCTTCAGCTTGATGCGGCTGGCTTGGGCCGCGATGGCGTCTTGAAGGACGCCTTCGCGGGCAAGCCTTGCTCCCACAGCGTTGACTGACCCTGAATCGTACACCTATGGGGTCAAAGGTGCGCTTTCGACGGCGTAGAGGCTAGTATCTATTGCACACCGCGAGTCGCACAATTCGAGTTCGGCTAGCACTGCGGGGAGCAAAGCCTGCTCGCGAAGAGGTCCGAACAGGCAACTCAAGCTCCTACGGCAATATCTTCACGGTATAGAACGCCGCTGTGTCGTAGGGCACTGACACCGGGTCCTTGCCCTTGAGATCCACATGATTGGCGATCACCCCTCGCACTTTGGCCAGAATAGCGTCCTGTTCAGTCTGGGGCTTGGAGGCGATAAAGCTGATCGACTTGACCCGATTGACGACCACATCCTCCGGCGCGCCCGTGTGCAGATGGGCGAAATGTTCCTCGTGCAGCGGTGCGAACTTCCCATAAGGGAAGACCTTGCGCCACTCCTGGCTGTAGTAGCGCGGATTGTCGCTCGCCACCTCGCTGACCAGCCCTGCCACTTCGGCGACCCAGGGCTCGCGGGTATCACGCAGATTCCATAGCATCACCAGGCGCCCACCAGGCTTGAGTACCCGATGGATCTGCGCCATGGCCTCGTTGTTGGCAAACCAGTGAAAGGCGTGGGCGCAGACGACCACGTCTACCGAGTGATCGCGCAGTTCGCTTGGCAGCGCTTCGGCTGCTGCCAGGTAGGCGGGTACCTGAGGGAAATTCTTCTTGAATCGGTCGAGCAAGGCCTGCACCGGTTCAACGGCGATGACCTTGGCTTCAAGATCCAGCAAGAGCTGGGTGAACTTGCCGGTGCCAGCACCGAGGTCGAGCACCACGGTGTCGTGGCCGACCTTGATGACGTCCTTCAACCACTTGTTGACCTGTGGAGGGTAGCCCGGCCGGCCCTTGGCATACACATCGGCAGCTTGCACATAACCGCTGAACGCGGACCAATGGAGCATTTCTTTTATGGATTTCATGGATGCCCTCAAACGAATGTCTACGCCATTGTTCTTCTCAAAGCGTAGTCAATCCCTCAGGCATCGCCGGGTTTTGTTTGGGTTGCGAGGGGGGCTGCCCCCTCGCTACAGATTCAGAAGAGGGCATGGAACAACGCGTACAACCCCGCCGACAGCAACATCGCCGCAGGCAGCGTGAACACCCACGCCAGCAACAGGTTGCGCACGGTCGCCCATTGCAGGCCGCTGCCGTTGGCGGCCATGGTGCCGGCGACGCCCGAGGACAGCACGTGGGTGGTGGAGACCGGCATGCCGAACACGTCCGCCGCGCCGATGGTCGCCATGGCCACCAGTTCGGCGCTGGCGCCCTGCGCATAGGTGAGGTGGGTCTTGCCGATGCGCTCGCCGACCGTCACCACGATGCGTCGCCAGCCGACCAACGTGCCCAGGCCCAGCGCAATGGCCACAGCGACCTTGACCCAGGCCGGAATGAACCGCGTGGCTTCGTCGATCTGACGCTTGAACTCGTTGAGGTTGGTCTGCGTCTGGGCGCTGAAACTGCTCAGGTGCTGCTGGTTGACCAGGCGAATGGTCTCGGAGGTCAGGAACATATCGTTGCGCACGTTGTTCATGGCCTGCGCCGGCACGCGGTCCAGGGTGCCGTAGTTCTGCACCTCGTCCGCAATGCGCCCAGTGACGGCGGCCAGTGCCGGTACCACTTGGGGGCTGTTCTGATGGGTGCGTACGAACTCCAGCAAAACCGCGTAAGGATCTGCCGGTGCCGCCCCAGGAGCAGCTTGCATCAGGCCATCATGTGTGACTTGCGCGACCGCCACGAACTGCGTGGTCTGGGTAGAGGGGACGGCGCGGTTCAGCGCATAGGCCATGGGCAAGGTGCCCACCAGGATCAGCATGATCAGGCCCATGCCTTTCTGGCCGTCGTTGGAACCGTGGGCAAACGACACGCCGCTACAGGTGAGGATCAGCAGCCCGCGAATCCACGCCGGCGGTGGCTGGTTGCCGACCGGTGCGCGGTACAGTTCGCGTTGCTTGATCAATACGCGCATGAGCATCAGCAGCAGGGCGGCGCAGACAAAGCCCACGATCGGTGACAGCAGCAGGGTGTAGCCGACCTTGGTGACTTGATTCCAGTCCACCCCCTCGCTCCCAGGGCGGCCGTTGATTAGGGCGCTGCACACGCCCACGCCCAGGATCGAGCCGATGAGGGTGTGGGAGGAAGACGCCGGTAGCCCAAACCACCAGGTGCCAAGGTTCCAGATAATGGCCGCGATCAGCAAGGCAAAGATCATCGCGAAGCCGTTGCTGGAGCCGACCTGCAGGATCATGTCGATAGGCAGCAGGGCGATGATGCCGAACGCCACCGCGCCGCTGGAGAACAGCACGCCGGCGAAGTTGCAAAATCCCGACCAGACCACCGCGACATTGGCTGGCAGCGAATGCGTGTAGATGACCGTGGCAACAGCGTTGGCGGTGTCGTGGAAACCGTTGACGAACTCAAAGCCCAAGGCGATCAGCAGTGCCAGGCCCAGCAGGCCATAGGGCAGCCAGGTACTGGCGACCGTACCGGCCTGGTCGACATCGCTGAAAATACCCCAAGCGGTGATGACCATGCCCACGATCAGCAGGCCGCAGAACAACAGGATGCTGCGTTTGCCCACGGGGTGTTCGAGACGAGGACGCGCTTCTACGGCGCGGTGCATATGTTCGGCGGAGGTATTCATCGGATGGACCCTTTGGGTGGGACTCCAAGCCTAGCCCTGCAATGTGAAGATTTTCCTACGTGGGTCAATGAAGGCGATGGTTGGTGGTGGTTTCACACCCCCGGAGCGAGAGACCTTGCCCTCTCGCTCCGGGCATCGACCGTCAAAAGCGGGCGCTGGCGAGGCTCGGATGCAACGGCAGAAGCGGCAACAAGGTAGCCTGATAGGCGTGATAAAGATCCGGTTTGCCCGGCCAGATCGTGTGACTGGGCTGATTGTCGGCGCCCAGTTGATGATGCCAGCTGCCATGCTGGCGATCGATCAGCCAGGTGTCGATGTAATCCCAGAAACGCCGATACCACTGCTCGTACTCGATCTCGCCGGTGCGCTGCAACAAGGCGCCGGCTGCCGCGACCGCTTCGGCCAGTGTCCAGTGCAGGCGATCGGCAACCACCGGTTGCTGTTGCCAGTCCAGCGTATAGACGATGCCGGGTTCGCCATCTACCTCCCAGCCGTGATGCGTGGCGGCGGCAAACAGGCGCCGGGCGTCGTCTAACAGCCACTGTGGGGCCGACAGGCCGGCCACTCGCCGCGCGGCTTCGAGGTGCAACAGCAGGCGCGCCCACTCGTAGGCATGCCCGGGGGTCTGGCCGAACGGGCGGAACAGGTCGTCGGGTTTATCCAGGTTGTAGTCGAGCAGCGGCTGCCACTGCGCGTCGAAATGCTCGACTGGCATGTCATTGGCTGCCCGCGCCTCACGGTGGATGATCCGCTCGCTGATGCGCAGCGCCCGGTCCAGCCACAGCGGGGCTTGCAGTGCGTCGGCCAGGGCAAGAAAGGCCTCGGTGCCGTGCATGTTGCTGTTGCCGCCGCGGTAGGCTTCGGATTGCTGCCAGTCCCGGGAAAAACTCTCGCACAAGGCGCCTTCCTCTTCCTGCCAGAAATGCCCTTCGAGGATGGCGACGGCATCGTCCAGCAAGGCCTTGGCACCGGGTCGGTCAGCGACATGTGCCGAACTGGCGGCCAAGGCGACGAATGCGTGACGATAGGCGGGCTTGTCGGTATCGCCATCGGCCGCGTCCGGGCAGCCGAACCAGCCGCCGAACGCTGCATCGCGCAGGGCACCGTGGAGCGCCGCGACACCGTGATCGACCAATGCCGCCGCGCCTTCGACGCCTTGGCGGTGGGCAATGGCAAAACAGTGGACCATGCGTGCGGTGTGCAGGGTGTCGGCGCGGGCATCGTCAGGCAGCTTGCCGTAGCGATCCAGAGCGCCGAAGCCGTCGGGCATCTGCGCGGCGCGGGCGAACTGTAACAGTCGCTGCGCTTCGACCTTTAGCCAGGCGCGGTGGACGGGAGTATTGAGCCAGCTGTCGGCGGGGATATTACTGAAGGTCATGGGCAACGATCTTGTTGTTGGGGATGTGGAGGTATAGAGCCTGGGATTGCCGGGTGGTTGCATGTGGGGTTGTGTATCCCGCGCAAGCCACGCATCAAGTTCAAGCCTGCACCGGCTGCAAACGCCGCCACAGATTGGGCCCGAACACATTGATCGCCAAGCCCGCCATGACCAGCGCGCCGCCTATCCATTGCAACTGGCCCAGGCGCTCGTCGAGCAGCAACGCTGCGGACGCCAGGCCGATCACCGGCACCAGCAGCGAGAAGGGCGCGACCTTGCCGGCCGGGTAGCGCGACAGCAACTTGCTCCACAGGCTGTAGCCGAGCATGGTGGCGACGAACGATAGATAAAACAGCGCCAGGATAGAGTGCAGACCAATGTGCAGCAGTGATTGTTCGATCAGCGCCGGGCCTTCGAGCCACAGCGACAGGGCGAAAAATGGAATCGGCGGAATCAGCGCGCCCCAGACCACCAGCCCGACCAGATTGATGTTGCCGAAACGCCGCGTGATGATATTGCCCATGGCCCACATGGCGGCAGCGCACAGGGTCAGCACCACCGCAATGACCGGCGTTGGCCGTGAGCCATCGAAGCCGATCAGCGCCAGGCCCAGGGCCGCGACGATCAAGCCCGCCAGGCTGGCCGCGCGGAGTTTTTCACCGAGGAACAGCGCGGCGAAAAACAGCGTGAAGAAGGCTTGTGCCTGCAGCACTAGCGATGCGAGCCCCGGTGGCATGCCGTGGGCCATGGCTTCGAACAGAAACGCGAACTGCCCCAGAGAGATGGTCGCACCGTAGGCGATCAACCAGCGCAATGGCAGCTGTGGGCGCTTGACGAAAAGCAGGGCGGGGAAGGCGACCAGGGCAAAGCGCAGGGCCCCCAGAAGCATGGGAGGCAGGCCGTCGAGCCCGACCTTGATCACCACGAAATTCAGGCCCCAGGCAATGATTACGATGATTGCGATGAACAGATCCTTGGGTGCCATCGGGGGTGCGCTCCTTGTGTGGCGGTAGGCGGGGCCTGAGGATAGCGCATGTACCGCACCTGTTGCGAGGAGGCTTGGCGCCGAAAATACTCGTGGCGATACAGAGCGGGGCCGACACGGTTTTTCGGGAGCAAGCTCCCTCGCTAGAGGTGTTGAGGCAGGCTCAATCGATAAACAGCAACGACGGTTGTTCCAGCAAACGTCTGACCGCTTGAATGAACTTGGCCGCATCCATTCCGTCGACCACTCGGTGATCGAACGAGCTCGACAGGTTCATCATTTTGCGGATCACGATCTGCCCATCGATCACGACCGGGCGTTCGACGATGCGGTTGACTCCGACAATCGCTACTTCGGGGGTATTGACCACCGGTGTCGAGACAATCCCACCCAGCGCGCCGAGGCTGCTGAGGGTCAGTGTCGAGCCGCTGAGCTCCTCGCGGGTCGCTTTGCCGCGGCGCGCGGCGTCGGCCAGGCGTTGAATCTCCTTGGCATTGCCCCACAGGTCGGCGGATTCGGCGTGGCGCAGCACTGGCACCATCAGGCCGCTGTCGCTCTGGGTCGCGATACCCAGATGCACGGCACCATAGCGGGTAATCACTTGGGCGGCATCGTCATAGCGCGCGTTGATCTGCGGGAACTCGCGCACCGCCATCACCAGTGCGCGCACCAGCAACGGCAGCAGGGTCAAGCGGCCGCGCTGCTCGCCCCAGCGTTGATTGAGATCGACCCGCAACGCCTCGACGGCAGTGACGTCGATCTCCTCGACATAGCTGAAGTGAGCGACGCGGCGTTTGGCGTCCTGCATGCGTTCGGCGATCTTGCGCCGCAGGCCGATGACCGGGATCTGCTGTTCGTCGCCGGGCTGGGTGGCGCGTGCAGAGCTTGCGCCGGTGGTGCTTGCGGCCTGCAATCGAGCATCCAGGTCGGCGTGCAGGATTTGTCCATCAGGACCGCTGCCGTCGAGGCTGTGCAGATCGATCCCCAGATCGGCGGCGCGTTTGCGTACAGCCGGGGCCGCCAGGGTGCGTAGGGAGACGGGCTCGACCTGAGCATGATCGTCATTCTCGGGCCCTGTGGGAGCGGGCTCTTCTCGCGAAGGCGTTTCAAACTTCGGCTCATCCGCTGAGGGCTCGGCACCGTCGACCGATGTGAGCAGGGCAGTGGGCGTCTGATCACTTTGCGCAGCACAGGCTGGCCCTTTCGCGGGCAGAGCCCGTTCGCGCAGGGGGTCTGGCGCTTCCTGTTCAGCCTCGCCAGCCACTTCGATCCGTATCAGATCACTGCCCACTGCCAGCACATCTCCCGGCGCGCCGCCAAGGGAGATGACCGTGCCGCTGACCGGGCTGGGAATCTCCACCGTGGCCTTGTCGGTCATGACATCGGCCACCACCTGGTCTTCACTGACGCTGTCGCCGACCTTGACGAACCACTCCACCAGTTCGACCTGGGCAATGCCTTCGCCGATGTCCGGCATCTTGATGACGTGAGTACCCATTCAAACCTCCATGACGCGTTGCAAGGCCGCGCCAACGCGGGTCGGGCCGGGGAAATAGGCCCATTCCTGGGCATGGGGGTAGGGCGTGTCCCAACCGGTGACGCGTTCGACCGGCGCCTCCAGCCAGTGGAAGCAATGCTCCTGCACCAGGGCCACCAGTTCGGCGCCGAGCCCGCAGGTGCGGGTCGCTTCGTGCACCACCACGCAACGACCGGTCTTGCGCACCGAGTCGACGATGGCTTGCAGGTCCAGCGGCCACAGGCTGCGCAGGTCGATCACTTCGGCGTCGATACCGGTTTCCTCGGCGGCCGCCACCGCGACGTGCACCGTGGTGCCGTAGGTGAGGACCGTGGCGGCGCGACCGGGGCGGGCGATGGCCGCGCAATCCAGAGGCACCCGGTAATAACCTTCCGGCACGGCACTGGCGGGGTGTTTCGACCAAGGCATCACCGGCCGCTCGTGATGGCCGTCAAACGGCCCGTTGTACAGGCGCTTGGGCTCGAGGAAGATGACCGGGTCGTCGCACTCGATGGAGGCGATCAGCAGGCCCTTGGCGTCATAGGGGTTGGATGGCATCACGGTGCGCAGGCCGCACACTTGAGTGAAGATGGCTTCCGGGCTCTGGCTGTGGGTCTGCCCGCCATAAATGCCGCCGCCACAGGGCATGCGCAGGGTCAGCGGCGCGGTGAACTGGCCGGCGGAGCGATGGCGCAGTCGGGCGGCCTCGGAGGTGATCTGGTCGTAGGCGGGGTAGACGTAGTCGGCGAACTGGATCTCGACCACCGGGCGCAGTCCGTAGGCACCCATGCCTACCGCCGCGCCGACGATGCCGCCTTCGGAGATGGGCGCGTCGAACACCCGTGACTTGCCGTACTTGGCCTGCAGGCCTTCGGTGCAGCGGAACACACCGCCGAAATAGCCGATGTCTTCACCGAAGGCGATGACGTTGTCGTCGCGCTCCAGCATGACGTCCATGGCCGAGCGGATCGCCTGGACCATGGTCATCACCGTGGTAGCGCTGGCGTCTTGCAGCGCCGGTTGGAGTTCGGTCTGGCTGTTCATGCTGCGCTGCTCCCGTGGCGATGGGTGCTGGCCAGGGCTTGCATCTGCTCGCGTTGCAGGCGCAGGTGCTCGGGCAGGTCATGGTAGACGTCGTCGAAAATGCTGCTGTCGCTGGCCACATGGCCATCGTGCAGGGTGCCGTAGCGTTGCGCCTCCTTGAAGGTAGCGATGATCTCGGCGTCGATCTCGGCGACCGCCTCGCTGTGCTCGGCATCGGTCCAAACGCCCAGCTCGATCAAGTGCAGCTTGAGGCGCGCGATCGGGTCTCCCAGAGGGAAGTGGCTCCAGTCATCGGCGGGGCGGTATTTGGTCGGGTCGTCGGAGGTCGAGTGCGGCCCGGCGCGGTAGCTCACCCACTCGATCAACGTCGGGCCCAGGTTGCGCCGGGCCCGCTCGGCGGCCCATTGGCTGACCGCATACACGGCAAGGAAGTCGTTGCCGTCCACTCGCAACGACGCGATACCGCTGCCCACGCCACGTCCGGCGAAGGTGGTCGCCTCGCCGCCGGCGATGCCCTGAAAGCTGGAAATCGCCCACTGGTTGTTGACCACGTTGAGGATCACCGGGGCGCGGTACACGTGGGCGAAGGTCAGGCCGTTATAGAAATCAGCCTCGGCCGTGGCGCCATCGCCGATCCAGCCCGAGGCAATGCGCGTGTCACCCTTGATCGCAGAGGCCATGCCCCAGCCCACGGCCTGGATGAACTGCGTGCCCAGATTGCCGGAGATGGTGAAGAAGCCCGCCTCCTTGTGCGAATAAAGCGCGGGCAATTGCCGACCCTTGAGCGGATCGCGCTCGTTGGACAGCAGCTGGCACATCAAGTCCAGCAGCGGCACCTTGCGGGCCATCAGGATGCCTTGCTGGCGGTAGGTGGGGAAGCACATGTCGTCGTACTGCAAGGCCAGAGCGTGGGCGCAGCCGATGGCCTCTTCGCCCAGGCTCTGGATATAGAACGACATCTTTTTCTGGCGCTGGGCGGTGACCATGCGGGTGTCGAACAGCCGCGTGCGAATCATCGCGCGCAGCCCTTCGATCAAGGTCTGGGCGGGCAACTCCGGGGCCCAGGGGCCCACCGCTCGGCCTTGCTCGTCGAGCACGCGCACCAGGCCCACGGCCAGGTCCTGGGTCTCGCGGGGTTCGATATCGATGGGCGGCTTGCGCGCGCTGCCGGCGCCGGCCAGGTTGAGATAGGAGAAGTCGGTCTTGCAGCCAGGCCGACCGCTGGGTTCGGGGACATGCAGCCGCAGGGGCTCGTAGGGGGTATTCACGCTTCACAACCCTCGCTTTTGTGCTTTTTATTAGTGGGGTGCAACGGTATGGCAGGCCCAATCGCTGTGAGCCGATGGCATCAGTGTACGACGGCCTTGGGAGAATAAATGTCCTTAATGGACGGGCTGCGCCGCAACAGGCAGGTGGTTTATTCTGCGCCAGGCACAATTGGCGGATAAATAATCTTTGGCCTCTAATACGCTGTTTTCTGGCCGCCCATTGAAAGCGGTGAACCGGCTCTGCGAGACTGGTTGCTTCGATTTCTTGCGAGCGAGTTGTGTACCTTGGCATCAGGTTCTGTAGTTTTTGATCGAGCTCGGCCGCGCCAGGCCTTGAAGTATCTGCCTTGGGCGCTGGTATTTTGCACCGCCCCGGCGCTGGCCGATGACAGCGTGATCGTCTGGCCGCCGGGCTGGCAGGTCGAGGCGTTGCCCGCAGCCCCTGCCAATCAGGCGCACCGACAGCGCGCAGTCAAGGCCGACGACCACGGTGATCCGGCGATGGTGGTCGAGTTGACGCGCACGCCAGTGGCGGCCGACCACCAGGTCAATCTGTCCGGCGTGCTGTTGGAAATGCGCAAGGCCATGCAGATCGATTTCTCCAAGGGCGGCTATCAAAGCGTCTGCAACAGCATTCATCCCGGTACACTAGGCAATCTGACCGCCATGGAAACCACCTGCAAGGTGCTCCTCAATGGCGGCCACGTCATGACCCAGACGCTGGTGGCCGCCACGGCCCAAGGCAGTGCCTGGTCGTTGACCTATGCTGGCTCGGCCCAGGGCTACAGCGATAACGAAACAGCGGTCAAGGGCATCCGCGATTCACTGATATTCAGCCCGCAACCATGAGCAACGGTTCAGACTTGCATTCGAGGAGAGCAGCACCATGAGTCAGTTCGCCCATTTTTCGGCCAACGCCCGCGGGCGTGATTTTGCCGTGGGCGATATCCACGGGCATTTTCATCGCCTGCAGGCCGCGCTGAATCAACTGGGTTTCGATCCGGCCACCGATCGGCTGTTCAGCGTCGGCGACCTGGTCGATCGCGGCCCTGACAGCTTCGATGCCCTGGACTGGCTCGAAAAACCCTGGTTCTTCGCCGTGCAGGGCAACCATGAGGTCTTGACCCTGCAACTGATGGCTGGCCACTCGCGGCTCAATCTGATGGATTACCGGCAGAGCGGCGGGGCCTGGTTCATCGACAGCCCGCAGGCCACCCGCGAACGTTTTGCCCAGCGATTCCGGCGCTTGCCGGTGGCCATCGAGATTGAAACCGCCGAAGGCCTGATAGGTCTGGTGCATGCCGACTGCCCATTCCCCAGCTGGGCCACCTTGCGCACTTACTTGCAGACGCATGAGCTGCAAGAGGGCTATACCCCAGACGCGGGCGGGGGGGTCGACGAGATCTTCCAGTGGTCGCGCTCGCGCCTCAAGCGCCGCGACTTCAGTGGCGTCAAGGACGTGCGCGCGGTGGTGGTCGGCCACACGCCGCTGCGGCGGGCGCGGCAGCTGGGCAATGTCTTTCATATCGATACGGCAGGCTGGAGCGAAGGGTTTTTCACCTTCATCGAGCTGAGCACCTTGCGGATTCACGAGCAGCCCTTACGCGGTTTCTAGCCGCGCATGGTCTCAAAATACCTGCGGACGGACCCGGATCGGCTCATCGAGCGTCGGGAAGACCTGGTTGCGACCGCCGTGCTTGGCGGCGTACAGGGCCACGTCGGCTGCAGCGATGAGCGCCTCCGCGGTCGGGATCGGGTTGGTAGCAGTCCATACGTGCAGTCCGGCACTGACCGTCACGACGCCATGCTCACTGCCCGCATGCTTGATTGCCAGTGCCTGCACCGCTTCGACAATGCGCTGGGCGACGCGCCAGGTACCGGGGGCGTCGCTTTCGGGCAACAGCACCAGCAACTCCTCGCCACCATAACGGGCGACCAGATCGCCTGCACGGCCGACGCAGCCCTGTACCGCGCGGCCGACATCGCGAATGCACGCATCACCAGCGGGATGGCCGTACAGATCGTTGAAGCGCTTGAAATGATCGATATCGAGCATGATCAGCCCCAGCGGGCGGCCAGTGCGCACGGTACGGCCGATCTCCTGGGGCAGGGCCAGGTCCAGTTGGCGTCGATTGGCGAGCCCCGTCAGGCCATCCTGCATGGCCATTTGCTGCAGGCTGGCATGGGCCAGCAGCAGGTCTGCCTCGGTGCGCTGATTGTGGCGGATCTGGCGCATCAGCAGGACGGCGAAAGCCCCCAGCACGGCGAACACCAGCGCCACTAGTACCCCCGAACGTAACAGGTTGGCACGCCAACCGGCGAAAATCGCCGACTCAGGCTGCGCGGCGAGGATCAGCAGGGGGTAAACGCTGGAGGCTCGATACGCGATCATGCGATTCACACCGTCGACGACGGATACCACCATGCGTGCGCCTGTCGATGCGTGGGGGAGCATCTGGCTGTAGATCACTCCTTTGGCAATACTCGTGCCGATAACCTTGGGGTCGTACGGGCGGCGCATCAGGATAGTGCCATCGCCCAACGCCAGGACAATGGCGCCTTGTTCGTCGAGATCGAAGCCGTCGTAGAATTTCTTGAAGTAATCGACCTTCAGTGTCGCCAGTACCACGCCACCAAAAGAGCCGTCGGCGTTGTCC
Source organism: Pseudomonas baltica (assembly GCF_031880315.1). Classification (NCBI taxonomy): domain Bacteria; kingdom Pseudomonadati; phylum Pseudomonadota; class Gammaproteobacteria; order Pseudomonadales; family Pseudomonadaceae; genus Pseudomonas; species Pseudomonas baltica. The sequence goes on from NZ_CP134771.1 coordinate 6,356,218, forward strand.
AGGCGCCGCGACACCGGAATGATCAGCTCGCCGGTAGAGCGGCTGACGATGACCGCTCCAATGTGCACGGCGGGCCCGGGGTGGCTGCGATGCCAAAGAAAATATTCGCGATCGCTGTTATTGGCATTGGGCGGATCGACATCGTTAGACGTCACCAGCCAGCGGCCATCGGAGCTATAGATGAACAGCCCGTGCAGTTGATCGAGTGCGGCCGTGGTTTGCTTGAGCACCAGGTGCAGACGTTCGTGCTGGGGCCCGGTGACGCCGTCGTTATGCACCCGCTCGACAAGTTCGCTGAGCACCGTTTCGGCTTCCCCGACCGTATCGTCGGCATGTTGGGTCAACGACCGCGAGAGGTTCGATACCGTCACTTGCGCGGCGTCGAGCGCTTGCTGGCGCGACGTCACGGCCTCCCAGGCCACCAGCCCCAGAACCGAGCAGCCGACCAATATGATCAGCACCAGTGCCAGATGACGCGTGGATTCGCTGTTGGGCGGTTCTTTAAGAGGGGACATGAGTGCGGACATCGGCGTCGCTTGTCGGCTGATAATCGAGTGATGATAGTGAAGGTCGAGCCGTTATGCTTGACCAATGTCACGTGGTCGTTACCACTGCCCGCTGATCTTTTGACTTGTGAGGGATAGAACCCCTGCCGCAATGGTCGAACTGCCAGTAAACTGCCATTTCCAGCCCTAGTTGCCTGTTCAGAGGTTTTGCATGAAGCTCAGTCCGTTTGCCGGAAAAACTGCACCTGCCGAGTTGCTGGTCGATATCCCGCGTCTGGTCACCGCCTATTATACCCAGCGCCCCGACCCGTCGGTAGCCACCCAGCGTGTAGCCTTCGGTACATCCGGGCACCGCGGCAGTTCCTTCGATGGCAGCTTCAATGAAGCCCACGTCCTGGCCATCAGCCAGGCGATCTGCCTGTACCGGCAGCAGAAGGGCATCAACGGCCCGCTGTTCGTGGGTATCGACACCCACGCCCTGTCGACCCCGGCGGGCGCCAGTGCGCTGGAAGTCTTCGCGGCCAATGGCGTCGAGACCATGATCGCTGCCGACGACGAATACACGCCGACCCCGGCAATCTCCCACGCCATCATTTGCTACAACCGCGGCCGTACCCAGGGCCTGGCGGACGGTGTAGTCATCACCCCGTCGCACAACCCGCCACAAGCCGGTGGTTTCAAGTACAACCCGCCCAATGGCGGCCCGGCTGACAGTGATGTCACCAAGTGGATCGAAACCAAGGCCAACGAGCTGCTTGCCGATGAACTCAAAGGCATCAAACGCATGCCCTACGAGCAGGCGCTCAAGGCCGCCACGACCCATCGCCATGACTACCTCAACACCTACGTCGCGGACCTGATCAACGTCATCGACTTCGACGCGATTCGCTCGGTCAAGCTGCGCCTGGGCGTCGATCCTCTGGGCGGCGCCGGTGTGCGCTACTGGTCGGCGATTGCCGAGCATTACCGCCTTGACCTGACTGTGGTCAATACCGCAGTCGATCCGACCTTCCGTTTCATGTCTGTCGACTGGGACGGGCAGATCCGCATGGACCCTTCCTCGCCCTACGCAATGCAAGGCCTGATCGGCCTCAAGGACCGTTTCGACGTCGCCTTCGCCTGCGATCCGGACCACGACCGCCACGGCATCGTCACCCCGAGCGGCGGTCTGCTGGCGCCCAACAACTATCTGGCGGTGGCGATCGATTATCTGTTCCAGAACCGTCCGCAGTGGCGCACCGATGCTGCTGTGGGCAAGACCGTGGTCAGCAGCGGCATGATCGATCGGGTCACCGCACGGTTGGGTCGGCGGTTGTACGAGGTGCCGGTGGGCTTCAAGTATTTCGCCGATGGCTTGTTCGACGGTTCGCTGGGTTTTGGTGGAGAGGAAAGCGCCGGAGCCTCGTTCCTGCGTCGCGATGGCAGCGTCTGGAGCACCGACAAGGACGGCCTGATTCCATCATTGCTGGCGGCCGAGATGACCGCGCGTACCGGGCGCGATCCAAGCCAAGCCTATCAGGCGCTGACCGAGACCCTTGGCCAGCCGTTTTCAACGCGTGTCGAAGCCAAGGCCAACCCCCAGCAGAAGGCTTTGCTGAGCAAGTTGTCGCCCGAGCAAGTGACCTCGACCGAACTGGCGGGTGAAAAGATCGAACACGTGCTCAGCCATGCGCCAGGCAACAACCAGGCGATCGGTGGCTTGAAGGTGATGACCGCCAATGGCTGGTTCGCTGCACGGCCGTCGGGCACCGAGGATATCTACAAGATCTACGCCGAGAGCTTTGTCGATGAGGCGCACCTGCAGCGCTTGGTGAGTGAGGCTCAGGTGCTGGTGGATAGCGCAATCGCCTGATTGCCAGGGAGATAGTTACACCTGTAGCGAGGGGCAAGTCCCCTCACTACAGGTACATCCAGACGTCTTCTAGCTCTAACCTTATGAATTCAAAGGATAAATCCATCAAGGTTAAAGTGATTTGTCAGGCGACATCCACGAGCACGATCTCGGTGTCTTCCAGGGCTGTCACTATCAGCACCGGCTCATTATCAATAGCGATACCGTCTCGAGCTTTGGCCTGTAAGCCATTGATTTCTATGGAGCCAGTCGCTGGTACGAGATAGGCTTTGCGACCGCTTTCCAGCACATACTCGGCGGTTTCGCCCGCCTGCAGCGTCGCTGCTACCAAGCGCGCATTCGCGCGAATTCGCAAGCTCGCGTCATCTTCCGGCTTACCGCTGGCGAGCGTCACAAAGCCCTCGCCGCGCTCGCCTTTGGGAAATGGCTGCGCGCCCCACGACGGCGCTGCGCCAAGCTGGCTGTCGTCAGGGAAAATCCAGATCTGGAAGATTCGCGTTTCGATGGTCTCCAGGTTGTACTCGCTGTGCTGTACGCCAGTACCTGCACTCATCACTTGCACGTCGCCGGCTTCAGTGCGGCCTTTGTTGCCAAGGCTGTCCTGATGGGTGATGGCGCCTTCACGCACATAGGTGATGATTTCCATGTCGCGGTGCGGGTGCTGGGGGAAACCGGTACCCGGAGCGATGATGTCGTCGTTCCATACGCGCAGATTGCCCCAGTGCACACGCTTGGGGTCATGGTATTGCGCGAACGAGAAGTGGTGGTGGGCATTCAACCAGCCATGGTCGGCACCGCCGAGGGATGCGAAAGGCCGTAGTTCAAGCATGCTGGTCTCCATAGACGAAAGGGATCATGGATAGGAATTCTGTGCTAATAGTGCTCGATTAAAAAGCGCAGATTTCACAGTGAAAGCATCGGATTTGTCGATTATTTCCGGGTGCGTGCAGCTGATCTTATGCTTGCGATTCGTCGCCTAATAGATTGATCACAAAGCAATTGACTGGCAAAGACGGGCCATAGCGGCGAAGATGTCGGCTGCCAAAAACCTTGCTGGAGTCCGCGTGCCGAGCCGTCCTTCCCGATTGTCCGTCGATCTGCTTCCACCCGCCGAGCTGCCTTGGTTCAAGCGCCTTGCCGCGCGATTGCTCGGGCGTGGGCTCAATGGCCTGCAGGCCCAGCACCGTGATTCTTGGTTTCACGGTCATGCGGCGGGGCATCGCGCCGGGCACGCCGATGGCGTGCGCGAGGGCTATGAGGATGGCCATCTGGACGGCCTGGAGGCAGGCCGCCAGGTGCTGGTAATTCGCGACACGCGGCCAGCGGCGGTGAGTGCGCCCGGTGTCGACGACGCGCTGTTCGACGATTGGCGCCTGGGGTTGAGCGCCGATCTCAAGAAACGCATCAAGGCCGATGTCGCCACGCGCTTGCCCAAGCATCAGCAGCCCAGCGCAGCGCAATGGAAAATGATCTTCAGCGATACGCCGTCCACCTGTGTCATCGCGGGTGCAGGCGCCGGCAAGTCGACCTCGCTGGTGCTGCGAATCGTGTTGCTGGTGCACTACCTGGGCTATGAACTCGATGGGTTGACGGTAGTGACCTTTACCCGCGAATCGCGCAAGGATTTCATCACCCGGCTGGTGGCGGTGATGGCCCTGTGGGGTCATACGCTGAGTTCGCGTGAGGCGCAACAGCTGGTGCGCACCTTTCACTCGCGGATCCTGCCGATGGTGCGCAGCTTGCCCGGCTTCGGCCAGCTACAGGCTTTCGAAAACCTCGGCAGTGCTCCTGCAGCGAGGGGGCTTGCCACTGAATCCGGCACCCAAGGCACTTTGGAGGGGTTTTCGGGGGCAAGCCCCCTCGCTATGGAGGAGGCCGACAGCAACCCCTTCGATCTGCGCCTGAACGATACCCAGCGCCTGCAGATGAACCTGTGCTATCGCGATTTGATGGCAGGTGATGAGCGTTTTGCCGAACTGATCGACCTGATGCGCCGCGAGGCCCTGCAGCTGACCCGCTTGGAGCGTGACCACCCCGACGTGCAAAAGCGCGCTGCGGTGACCGAGCTCGCGTCAAAGCGCGACGAAGAGCTGTGCGACAGTATCGAGGATCTGTGGTTTCGCGCCGGGGCGTGGCCGATCCAGGGCATCGAACCGGACCGAACACCCTTGCAGATCAACGGCCACCGTTTTCATTGCCACGGCTATATCCGGGCGCTGGATGCCTGGGTAGTGCTCGGCTTCGACCCGAGCGAAAGCCAGCAGATCAAGCGTAACGGCGCCAAGTTGCCGGTTTGGGCTGAATGGGTCATCAAGCGCACACTGTTTCAAGCTTTCAGCCCCAAACCGATCATCTGGCTGGAAAATTACGTCGGTGCCAGGCGCCTGACTCAGAGTCTGGCTGGTGATGCCGTAGCAGGGCCGGGGTTCGCGTACAGAGTCAATGGCGAGCTGGCGCCTGCGCCATTGCTCGACGCGTTCGTGGCCACCGCCGGCTTTATCGAAAACCTCGGGCTCGACGTGGCGGCTGCCGTCGCCGCCATGACCTTCGCCAGCGACGACCCGGACCGGCTGTTCTTCGAGGCCTTGAGCCGGTACTGGCGTGCCTTCGAACAACACTTGCAGGCGCAGACGCCGCCGATCATGACCTACAACCGCATGTTCGCCCTGTTTGGCGAGAACAACCCGGAAAACCTGCGGCTGCTCGGCGATCCCATATTGCGTTCGATGTCAAACCTGATGATCGATGAATTCCAGGATGTTTCGCCGCAGATCGTCTCGTGGCTGCGCGCCAGCCTGCGGGAGATCCGTCGCCGTGGCGCGGACTTGCACCGGGGCCGTGCAGCGCAACATTCTTCATTGTTGGTGGTGGGGGATGACTGGCAGTCGATCTACGGTTGGCGTGGCAGCTCGCCGCGGTATTTCACCGACTTCGCCAAGACTTTCATCGCGCCCGCTACCACGCGGGTCATGCTCAGCGACAACTACCGCAGCCATCAGCACATCATCGATGCCGCCGAGCATCTGGTGAAATCCACCCCCGCCATCGCGGGTAAAAAAGCCCGGTCGGTGGGCTGGGATGAGTCTGCATTGGAGCCTGTACGCATCTACGAACGTGACGATGAAGCCCTTGCTCAGCGTTTGATTGACCATTACCGGCGGGGCGACTCAGTGCTGGTGCTGTATCGGAAATATTCAGATAAACCTATATTAAACAAACATATAGAATCTATAGTTAATGAAGATTATAGAAAGCCAATAGATCAGCGCCGGCTCAAGCAGCTGACCTATCACAGTGCCAAGGGGCTGCAAGCGGATGTAGTGTTCATGGTCGGCGACTGCCAGCACCTGACGCGCTCACCCTACAAGAATCAGCTCTATCGGCTGGCAGGTCTGAGCGCGCCCGGCGAGACCGAAGGTTATGACAAGGCACAGCGTGACGAAGCGCTGCGCCTGGCTTACGTCGGCGTGACGCGGGCGATCCAGTATTGCTATTGGTATGTTGACGCCTCAGGCAAGGAGGGTGCGGCCGGCGCCGCCAAGGCCTCGGATCATGTCGACGGTGCAAAGCCGTTCTTTGACGATCATCGGGCTACTCGCGTCGATTGAATACGATACGGTTATGGTTGTTGCGCAAGCCATACCGGCCTCTTTGCCGCCGAACGCATCAGCCGACCGCACACAACGACTGCGGCGGTATGAAGGCATCGAGTTCTGCCTCGACCGCCTCGATGATGATCTCTACATCGGCGGCGTTCATGACGGTCGCGCAGGGGATGCCGGCGATCGCGATGAGGGTCTGGCCGCTGGCGCGATCGAACAATCGCGCGACCATACTGCTGGGGGCGTCCATGCTGGCCTCGAAGCCCAGAGGGTGAAAATGCCAACGCATGACCTGGCATGCATTTGGGAACGTCATCTTGTTCATGTGCCTGCCCCTAATGCTTCGTGCAGCGATCCGTTGCTGCTCCCAAGGAAGGACCCAGCAGTAGCTGGAATTGATGTGCAAAATAAAAATAGCACCCACTGATGACAATAAGACTAATTTTTTATCGGCAACCGGAACTTTATTCGACTTTATTGACGTGCATCACGGCCGGTCCGACCAATGGGCATATGTATTAATTCGCCATCATCGGCTCAATGGCTTAGAACGGACTGAACGGTTAAATAATTAGCCCTCAAATATTTCGCTTGTCGAGCTCAAGTTCGGGCGAAAGGGCCGATAGACCTTATGAGGGCATCCCCGCTCTCATACGGACGACAACAATGGAGCAGTGGACGCCGTACGCCTTTACGAGAGAGACCGACATGTCGCTACGCCGCCTCAATATCGCCCCTCGCGCGTTTCTGGGATTCGCCTTCATCGCTTTGCTGGTCGTCGGGCTGGGCTGGTTCGCCACGAGCCGCATCAGCGTGATCCGCGACGCTTCGCTGGAAATGGAAGGCAACCAGATACCCAGCATCACCTTCCTGGGTGACCTCTCGGAAAATACCCTGCGGTTGCGAATCCTGTCATTTCGCATCTTGACCAACCGCGAACCGGCGGCCTTGAACGAAGCCGAAACCCGTATCGGCGTATTAGTCGACAAAGTTCGGACTGCGCAGCGCAATTACGCCAGCCTGACGATTGGCGACGAAGAGTCGACAGTGTTTAAACAATTCAGCACTACGCTCGATAACTACTTGAGCGCGAAGGATTCAATGTTGAGTCTTTCGCGGCAGAACAAAGTCGAGGAGATGCGCGAATTGATCAATACCCGTATCAAGGAAGGTACCGATCAGATGGGCGATCAAATTCGTGCGCTGATCGGTATCAATCAGCGCGAGGCCAAGGAGAACGGTCAGATCGCCGCCGAACAGTACCGCTTCGCCAACACGGGTGTCGTCGTGTTCGCCATCGTCGCGTGTTTGCTGACTGTGTTGCTGGCCTGGTTGCTCACCCGCAGCATCATCCAGCCACTGAACCAGGCGCTGGAGGCCGCTCGCACCATCGCCAAGGGCAACCTGACCGTGAGCATCAGCGCTGAGGGTCATGATGAGCCTGCGCGCTTGCTGGCGGCGCTGGATGAGATGCAGGGTAACCTGCGCCGCACCGTGTCACAGATCGCAGGTTCGGCGACGCAGCTGGCTTCTGCAGCGGAGGAACTCAGTGCGGTGACCGAAGAGTCCGCCCGTGGTGTCGCGCAACAGAACGACGAAATCGAACAAGCCGCCACCGCAGTCAACCAGATGACCGCTGCGGTAGAGGAGGTTGCGCGCAACGCAGTGTCGACCTCCCAGGCTTCAGCCGACTCGACCCGATTCGCGGGGCAGGGGCGGGAGCGGGTGGTGGCCACGGTGAGCGCTATTCAGACCATGACGCAGGATGTGCTGCACACCTCGCAGTTGATCGAAGGCCTGGCTGCCCAAGGGCGTGATATCGGCAAGGTACTGGACGTGATTCGCGCCATTGCCGAGCAGACTAACCTCCTGGCGCTCAACGCTGCCATCGAGGCCGCACGCGCGGGGGAGGCCGGGCGCGGTTTTGCCGTGGTGGCGGATGAAGTTCGGGCCCTGGCTCATCGCACCCAGCAGTCGACCCGCGAAATCGAGCAGATGGTTGCCGGTATTCAGAGCGGTACCGGCGATGCGGTGCAGTCGATGGAACAAAGCACCGCACGCAGCCAGAGCACGTTGACCCTGGCTCGTGACGCCGACGGTGCGCTGGTGCAGATCGCCGAATCGGTGGCCTTGATCAATGAGCGCAACCTGGTGATCGCCAGCGCTTCCGAAGAGCAGGCGCAAGTCGCTCGCGAGGTCGACCGCAACCTGGTGAATATTCGCGACCTGGCCAATCAGACGGCCACCGGCGCGCAGCAGACCAGCGCGGCCAGCCATGAGCTTTCACGTCTGGCCGTGGACCTCAACGCCTTGGTGGCGCGCTTCACGGTGTGAGCTTTGACCAAACGCCCGGCAGTCGCGCCGGGCGGTCAATCTTGAACCTCCGGCCTTGCTACCTGTCGTTTATAGAGAGTGGCAATAATCACGTTAGTGATGGAGGTTTCACCATGTTGGACCAAGCGACGGACTATGAAGACCATAAAAACGGCCCGGATGAGGGGAAGCAACGCGTCCATGAGGAAACCCTGGCAAATCATTGCACCATCCGCGTCACGGTAACGCCGGTGGTGCACAACCCCAAACGCCCGCAGTGGCAGGTGGTGGTGCTGTCGCCAGAGGGCACGGAGATCCACAACGAGACTTCAGTGGCCAAGGATGATCACTGGACGGTCGAAAAACTGCTCAATTGGGGGATCGATCAAGCTAAACGCGTAGCGGGCGGTCACCACGGGGCGCCGCTGGACGATCATCACCAGAAGACGCCAGTCTGATCCATACACCGCAATGCAGCGAGGGGGCTTGGCCCCGATGGCGATTCATCTGTCCCCACTGGGAGACCGATAAATCGTGATCGGGGCAAGCCCCCTCGCTACAGGTGTAAAGCGATTGCCTTAGTGGCTGTCTTTCTCTGGAGCAGGGCTGCCAGCCTGGATTTTCTTGAAAATCTCTTCGCGGTGCACCTGGACCTCCTTGGGTGCGTCGATGCCAATACGCACTTGCATGCCTTTGACCCCCAGGATAGTAACGGTGATGTCGTCGTTGATGATGATGCTTTCGCCTACCTTGCGGGTGAGAATCAGCATGAATGGCTCCTAAGTCCTTTACGCAAAAAAATGTGTCCGATGGTCGGTGTCTTCCGCTGCACCCCTCACTTAATGGACGCACGGATGAAGATTTAATTCCGTTGCGGGAATCCTCGTCGACACGTCCTGAAGCGGAATACTGGCGAAATGGGAACGATACCCAAAGGAAGTATGGCTGGGTTTATGCTAAACCGCCGGATAACTGCGCACATGATATCCGGCGGCGCCGCAGATGTCCTGCAACCTTTTGTTCATCTTGCAATAATTACGCACATTTATGGCTGCCAAAGGGTTCGTTCACCACTCAACTTGCGGTTCAGAAAACTCGCCGCGCTGATCAACGCCAAGTGGCTGAGCGCCTGGGGCGTATTGCCCAAGTGACGGCCGTGCATGTCGAACTCTTCGGCGTATAGCCCCAACGGGCTGGCGTAGCGCAATAGTTGCTCGAACTCCAAGTGCGCCTGCTCGACCCGACCAGCTCTGGCCAGGCATTCCACGTACCAGAACGAGCACGCCGTGAAGGCGCCTTCGCTGCCGTCCAGCCCGTCGCCATTCTGCTCGTCGGTGCGATAGCGGTAGACCATGCCATCACGCACCAACGTGCGCTCGATGGCATCCAGCGTGCTCAGCCAGCGCGGGTCGCTGGCGCCGACGAAGCGCACCAATGGCATCAACAGCATCGAGCCGTCGAGCCGATCACTGCCCTTGTACTGGACGAAGTGGCCGCGTTCCGCGTCCCAGAAGTTGCTCCAGATGTCATCGTGTATGGCCTGGCGCTCCTTGTCCCAGCGCGCGAAGGGGGCGGGCAGCGAGCGTTTGAAGGACAGGCGCAAGGCTCGGTCCAGCGCGACCCAGCACATCAGCCGCGAGTGCAGGAAATGCTGCGGTTCGCCGCGCATTTCCCAGATACCTACATCCTTCTCGCGCCAGCTCTGACAGACTTGATCGACCAGTTGCGTGACGTGTTGCCAGCCCTCGTGGGAAATCGCTTCCCCGTACTTGTTGGCAAGGTAGACCGCGTCCAGCAGCTCGCCGTAGATATCCAGTTGCTTCTGCTTGTAGGCTTCGTTGCCGACACGCACCGGTTGCGCACCGCCATGGCCACTGAGGTGGTCGAGGTTGGCTTCGGGCAGTTCTTCACGGCCGTCCAGGCCATAGAGAATGTGCAATTTGGCCTGTTCCTCACAACTGGCACCCACGCGGTCATGGACCCAGCGCATGTAATCGTTGGCTTCCTGGTTGAAGCCCAGACGCATGAAAGCGTACACGGTGAACGATGCATCACGGATCCAGGTGTAGCGGTAATCCCAGTTGCGCGAACCACCGCGTTGTTCTGGCAGGCCGAAGGTCGCGGCAGCGATGATGCCCCCGTGCTTGCGCGAGGTCAGCAGCTTGAGGGTGAGCGCCGAGCGCATCACCATTTCGCGCCAGCGCCCGCGATAATGGGCGTGGCCGAGCCACTCGCGCCAATAGTCGATCGTGGCGCGCAGGCAGTGGTCACTGCTGTCGGCGTACACCAATGGGTCATCGGTACTGCCGAGGATGAACTCGGCAGTTTGCTGATGGCTCAGCTCGAAGCGGGCCACGGCAGCGTTGTCGTCCACATCCAGCGCCTGGTCGGAGCACAACCGCAGGCTGGGCTGGCCGTCGGCATGAAAGCTTACGCCGGGCTTTTCACCGACGCTGTCCGATTCGGCGCGGGTGTCGGCGCGGCTGTAGTCGTGGCGCACCCGGCAGCGCATCGCGAAGGTCGCTTGGCCGCTGACGACCTTGACGCGCCTTACCAGGCGCGGGGTGTCGTCGACGTTCTCCGGGATAGGCATGAAGTCGGTGACTTCCACCACCGCCTGTTCGCTGATCCAACGGGTTTGCAGAATGTTGCTATCGGGCAGATAGATCTGCAGCCGACGCGCATCCGGGAGGTCCGGGGCCAGCTCAAAGACGCCAGCATCGGGGGTGTCCAGCAGGGCAGCAAACAGCGAAGGGCTGTCGAAGTCTGGCCAGCAGCAGAAATCGATGCAACCGGTGTCGGCTACCAGTGCGGCGCTGCGCATGTTGCCGATCAGGCCATGGGCTTCGATCGGGCGTTGCGAGGCGAGGGGGTCGAGGTGACGCGCGGTAGACTCAGCCATTGTCACGAAACCCTGGATAGAGGCTCATGCCGCCATCGATGAACAGCGTGGTGCCGTGCAGATAATCGGACAGATCGCTGGCCAGCCAGACCACGGCATTGGCAACGTCCTCGACCTCGCCGATGCGCCCATAGGGGATCAGTTCCAGAACCTTTTTCTCCGTGTCGCCCTTCATGACATCGGCATTGATGGCGGTACGGATCGCTCCCGGCGCGATGGCATTGACGCGGATATGCTGCTGCCCGACTTCTTGGGCGATGCTGCGCATCAACAGATCGATGGCGCCCTTGGACGCCGCGTAGTTGGCATGCCCGGCCCACGGAATCAGCTGGTGCACCGAACTCATGTGAATGATATTGCCGGCCGCTCGGGAGACTTCAAGGCGTGGCCCCTGGCGGGCGAACTGGCGCAGTGCGGCGCGCGCGCACAGGAACTGCCCGGTCAGATTGACCTCGATTACCTTGTTCCAGTCGGCCAGGGTCATGTCTACCGTGGCGGCGTCGCGCTGCAGGCCGGAGTTGGCCACCAGAATGTCGAGGGCGCCAAAGGCATCGAGGGTCTCGGCAAACAGGCGATCGACGTCCTCTTCCTTGGACACGTCGGCACCGATGGCAATGGCGCGTCCACCATTTTCGCGGATGCGCTGGGCCAGCTCCTCCGCCGGCTCGGCGTGACTGTTGTAGTTGATCACCACGGCAGCACCTGCGTCAGCCAGCGCCTTGGCGGCGCCTGCGCCGAGGCCGGAACTGGCACCGGTGACCAGGGCAACGTGTTTTTCAAGGGATATATGCATGATGGAGGGCCTTGTCTGCAAGGATGTGAAGGGGTCTCCTTTAGCTGACTGGCGGTTGGGTGTATCGGTTCAGGAAAATTACATGGCACCTTTTTCAGGATTCGGGTGCCTGAACTAGAGTATGTCCTTATCGAGGAACGCCTGATGACGCAGCCCAATAATGAATCCAAGTCGAAACGCGAAGATCTGCAAAACGAACCGGCAAATGCCGGCAAGGTCGGGGAAAAAAACAAGCGGATGAACGAAAAGGGCGAGGCCGAACGGCCGGGTACGCCGCCGGATCCAAAGAAACGGTGAGTTTTTACAATGCCTGATAGGGCCTCTTCGGCGGCGAAGAGGCCATTACAGCGAGCGCAAGTAACCGATCTTACAACCCGAAATTGAACGCAATCGAAATCCGCGCCCGATCCCCGCGATGGGGCTTGACCGAATGCAGCAGCCATGACGGAAACATCACCAGCGTCCCCGCAGCAGGCGCCATTTTGCTCATGAACCCCGCCGTCAGACAGCCTTCGATGCGCATCCGCAAGGCTGGGTAGAGCATGGTCGGCATCACCCCGCGTGGGTCGACGAATTCCAGTTCGCCGCCCAGTGCGGCATCTTCACCGCGCCCGCCATCGTCGACCCAATACACCGCCGACCAATACGCGCCCGGGTGGCCATGCACGCCATTGCCATGGCCGGAGCGATTGACATTGGCCCAGGCTGCGCAGGTCCAGGTCAACTTGGCTTCGATCAGACCATGTTCCGGCGAGTTGACCGCTGACAGCTGATTGGCCAGTTCTTGGGCGAACGCCAGCAACTCTGCCCCAGCCGCACCGGACCATTCACCGAAGTCATCGGTGGACTGCCAGCCGCCCTCGTTGCTGTGGTCGGTGCTCGGTTGCGCGGCCTCCCGAGCCAGGATGGTCTCGCGCAACTCGGCATTGAGGCGTTGAAACTCGGGGTGCTGCAGGCTGGCGACCGGGGTGGCGAAGAGTTTGTTGATCTTGATCTGGCCGGCATCGACGCCGAAGGGAGGGGAAGCAGGCTGGTCAGACATGACGGAATTCGCTCGATCAAGGTAAAGATATAAGGACAAAGCCTATTACAGGCGCCCGCTAGATGCCATGACCTGTCGCAACGACTCAGGCGATCTGCACGAGTTTTTCCAGAAAACTCGCCAAGGCCACTTCTTCCATGCGCAGGCCCTTGCGTTGCCGCGGCTTGGGCAGCTTGGCCAGTTCGCCCAAGGCGAAATGCTCGAGCACCGCCGGGTGGATATAACAACGCCGACACACCGCCGGGGTATTGCCCAGATGGCGGGCCACCTCTTTGACCATTTCGACAATGTGCTGTTTGGCTTGTGGCTCGGGCTGCCAGTGCAGTTCGCGCAGCATCTCCAAGGCCATCGCCGTGCCGGCCCAGGTGCGGTAATCCTTTGCAGTGAAGTCGGCACCCGTGAGGCGGTGCAGGTAGGCGTTGACGTCCGACGAGCTGACCCCGTGGCGCTGGCCGTCGTCGTCCAGATACTGGAACAGCGCCTGGCCCGGTAACTCCATGCAACGTTTGACGATCCCCGCCAAGCGTCGGTCCTTGATGCTGACCTGATGCTCGACGCCGCTCTTGCCGCGAAACTCGAAAGCGATCTGGCTACCGTGCACTTCGACGTGGCGATTGCGCAGCGTGGTCAGCCCGTAAGAGCGGTTATCCCGCGCGTACTGGGTATTACCCACGCGGATCAACGTCGCATCGAGCAGCGAGATGACCGTGGCCATGACCTTGTCGTGGTTGAGCCCTGGCGTGCTCAAGTGCTCGTCCAGTTGTTTGCGTACCCGTGGCAGCTGCTTGCCGAAAGCCAGCATGCGCGCGTATTTGCCCTCGTCGCGCAGTTCGCGCCAGCGCGGGTGGTAGCGGTATTGCTTGCGGCCCCGCGCGTCGCGGCCAGTGGCCTGCAAGTGGCCGTTGGGATCGGCGCAGATCCACACATCGGTATAGGCCGGCGGGATTACCAGCTTGTTGATGCGCTCGATTTCGGCTTTGTCGCGGATGCGCTCGCCGGCGCTGGTGAAATAGGCGAAATGGCCGCGCAGTACCTTGCGGCGCAGGCCTGGTTGCGAATCGTCGACGTAATGGAGGTCGGCGGGCAGGCGGGGCAGATTCGATGAGTCGGGCATAGAGGGGACCTTGGTGGCGCAATGCTTGAGCTGTTGACCGCGGCCATCTTGCGGGGTGCGATCGAAATGGCTTTTGCGCGGCGCCCTAGCAGCGCTGACAGCCCCCTCAAATGCACGCACATGCAGATTTTTTGTGGCGCGGACCCCGCAACCACGGGCCTGCGAGGGGTTTGTAGGATTAATCGCAGGTAACTTCAGAAAGGTCCTACAGACCCTGCCGAAATCCTCGCCAATACTGTGCGCCGAGCCGCTGCCTGGAGGCGGCTGCCGAACACCAAAGCCCTGGGAGGGCCCCATGTACAAGGCATTGATCGTGGACGATCACCCGTTCATTCGCGCCAGCGTGAAGGTGTTGCTCAAGCAGGAACGCTTCGACACCATCGTCGAGGCCAGCGACGGCGCGCAGGCACTGCAGATGGCCAAGCACTACATCCCCGACCTGATCATCCTCGACATCAGCATGCCGGGCCTGGACGGCATGGAAGTGATCCAGCGTATCCGCGAACAACGCATTCCGGCGCGTATTCTGGTGCTGACCTCGCAGCCCGCCGAGTATTTTTCGGCGCGGTGCATGAAGGCCGGTGCCAAGGGTTATGTGTGCAAGAGCGACCGCTTGTACGAGTTGTCCAAGGCCATTGGCGCCATCATGAGCGGCTACACCTATTTTCCGGACGTCGAAGAGGCATCCGTCTACCGCGGTGACCGCAGCGCCAGCGAAGCCGAGGCCATCGCCGGCCTGAGCGATCGCGAGATGATCGTGCTGCAGCAGCTGTCTCGCGGCTTTCGCAACAGTGAAGTGGCCGAGCACATGATGCTCAGCCACAAGACCGTCAGCACCTACAAGTTGCGCATCATGTACAAGCTCAAGGTGCGCACGCTGGTGGACCTGGCCGATCTCGCCAAACGCCACGAGTTGATATAAGCCATGAATGTGCGTCTTTCCAGACTCCTGGCCCATGCTGTGCTTGGCTGCTGTTTCATCCATGCCGAGGTTCAGGCGCAGAGCCCGGTGTCACCTCAAACGTTGCCCCCCGTACCTGAAACCCTGCAATTGCTCGGGCGCTCGATACTGAATGCCCGGGCCATGGTCGAGATGGACCTCAGCGCTGAAGATCGTCGCTGGCTGTGGGAGCGCCACACCTTGCGCCTGGGCGTCAGCCAGCCCGATTATCCGCCGTTCGACATGACTGGCAGCGGTCGCGACTACGAAGGCATCACTGCCGACTACGCGCGGCTGATCGCCGAATTGCTCAACCTGCAGGTCACGGTGTCGCGCTATCGCAACCGCGATGCCGCCCTGCGGGCGTTGGAGCGCGGCGAGATCGACCTGCTGGGGACCTCCAACAGCGTCGAAGTGGCGAACGCCAACCTGAGCTTGTCTCAGGCGTATGGTCTCGACCAGACGGTACTGGTACGCCGGATCGACCCACCCGAAGCACAGATCGTGCAGTCTACCCGGCAGCGCTTGGCGATCGTCCAGCACTACTTGCCCGACGATGTGGTGCGCATGCTGTATCCCGATGCCGAGGTGCTGATCTATGAATCGTCCCTGGCGGCCATGGGCGCGGTGGCCTTCGGGCAAGCCGACCTGTATCTGGGCAATGCTCTGGGGGCGCACTTCCAGCTCGGCCGCAGCCTGCTGAACAACCTGCAGCTGACTCAGGTCCCGGCGTTGCGCGAAAGCCACTTCAGCTTCGCCATGGCGCCAGGCAACAGCCGTCTGCTGGCGCTGGTCAACCGCGCGCTGCAAGTGATCGACCCGCTGGAGCGCCGCGCGATCCTGCGGCGCTGGAGCGTCGAAGGCGTGGTGATCCCGCGCCGCGCGGAAGTGCAGCTGAGCGCCTCCGAGCAGCGTTGGATGCAGCGCCACCCGCAGGTCAAGGTTTTGATCGACGAAGGACTGCTGCCCATCAGTTATCGCGACGAGCAAGGGCGCTTTCGCGGTATCAGTGCCCAGGTGCTGGATGCCGTCGGCCAGCGGACCGGGCTGGTGTTCGACGTGCAGTCTTCCACATCGTTGGCGCAGATGAGCCGCAGCATCGTGCGCGGGGAAGCCCATTTGCTGGCGGCTTTGGCGCCGAGCCCCATCCGCGAGGAACAACTGGCCTTCAGTCGACCTTACTTGAACAGCGGCATGGTGCTGGTGACACCGGACGACGGCCTGGCACCCACCAGTCTGGAGCAATTGGCTGGCAAGCCGGTGGCGGTGGTGCAGGGCACTTTTCTACTCGACGAACTGGCCGAGCGTTACCCCCATGTGCCATTGGTGCACGCCGCCACCGTGGCCGATGCCCTGGCGCTGGTGGCTCAGGGCAAGGCCAGCGCGGCCGTGGTGTCGCTGCTCAGCGCCCGCTATCAACTGGCCGCGCGCTACGGCGGTGAATTACGCATCAGTGCCTCGCTGCCGGTCAGCCCGGCCAATTTCGCCTTCGCCACAGCGCGCGGGCAAAGCGAGCTGTTGTCGATCATCGACAAGGCCTTGTTGAGCATCGAGCCCCAGGAGCTGGAGGCGCTGACCCACCGTAGCCATCCGCAAGTCATCGTTGCCGACAGCTACTGGAGCCGGCACCGGGAGCGGGTCTTCCGGGTGCTGTGGGTGGGCGGTGCGCTATTGCTGTTGGCGCTGATATGGATCACCTGGTTGCGCCGCCAGATCCGCCGCCGCGAACGCGCGGAGCAGGCCCTGACCGATCAGCTTGAGTTCATGCGGGTGATGATCGACGGCACGCCCCACCCGATCTACGTGCGCGATCGCCAAGGCTTGCTGCTCAACTGCAATGCCAGTTACCTCAAGGCTTTGGGGGCAAGTCGAGAGGAGTTGATCGGCCAACCGATCACCATGACCAAAGTGGTCGAGCCGCAGGCAGCGCAGTTCTATCAGGACTCCTATCTGCGGGTCATGGCCCAGGGCAAGCCGATTGTCGAAGACCGCAAGTTGACCCTCGCCAGCGGCGCGGAAATGACCATCTATCACTGGATCCTGCCGTACAAGGCATCGGGTGGCCAGACGGTCGGGTTGATTGCCGGCTGGATCGACGTCACCGAGCGCGAACGCCTGTGCCTCGCTCATCAGCAGGCAACCCAGGAAGCCGAAGCGGCCAACCAGGCCAAGACGCACTTCCTGGCGACCATGAGCCATGAAATCCGTACGCCGATGAACGCCGTGCTGGGCATGCTCGAGCTGGCGCTGAAAAAGGCCGATGAGGGCCGTCTGGATCGCCTCGCCATCGAAGTGGCGGCCGAGGCGGCCCAAGGGTTGCTGGACCTGATCGGCGATATCCTCGACATCACCCGCATCGAAGGCGGCCATCTGCAGTTGGAAACGCGGGCGGTGGCATTGCGGCCCTGGATCGAATCGGTACTGCGGGTGTTCGACGCCCAGGCCCGGCACAAGGGGCTGGCGTTGGAGCTGCAGTTGCTGGGCGACACCCATCAAGAGCTGATCCTGGACCCGGTGCGCCTGCGCCAGGTGGTGGCCAATCTGGTGGGCAATGCGATCAAGTTCACCGAGGCCGGGTACGTGCGGGTCAGGCTCGAGGTACAGCCGCTGGGGCGCGAGGTGCGCATCGTGCTGTGCGTCGAAGACAGCGGTGTGGGCATCGCCGAGCACGAACAACAATACCTGTGCGAACCCTTCGTGCAGGCGAGCAATCAGGTGATCGGCAGCCGCATTGGCACCGGCTTGGGGCTGAGCATCAGCCGGGCGCTGTGCGAATTGATGGGCGGCTCGTTGCGCCTGCACAGCGAGCCGGGGCAGGGCACACAGGTGTGGGTCACCTTGCAGGCGTTGCGGGCAGCGGTGGAGCCCGTCCCCATCAGTCATCCGATAACACCGTTACCGGTCAAGGGCGGCCGAGCGTTACGGGTGCTGGTGGTGGACGATTACCCGCCCAATCGTCTGTTGCTCGATCAGCAACTGAGTTATCTGGGGCATACGGTGAGGGTGGCCGAGGACGGCGCCGCTGGCTTCGAACTGTGGCGCAACGATACGTTCGACGCGGTAATCACCGACTGCAACATGCCGGAGGGCAATGGCTATGTGCTCGCGCGGAAGATCCGTGACAGTGAGCGTCAGCGCGGGTTGCTGGCGTGCCTGGTCGTCGGTTGCACGGCCAATGCGCAGCCCGAGGAGCGTCAACGCTGCCTGGATGCGGGCATGGACGACTGTCTGTTCAAGCCTTTGAGCCTGGCGCATCTGGCCGATTGCCTGCGCGAGGTGGGCGCCTGTCGACACCTGAACGAGCCGACGCAGGTGATTGACTTGAGCGAACTGCGCCGCCTGACCGCAGGCTCCGCAGAAAACTTCACGCAGTTGCTCGAAACCCTGGTGGCCTGTCATCGACAGGATCTGCAGCGCCTGGATACCTTGACGGCGGCAGGCGACCTGCAGCAACTGGCGGATCTGGTGCATCGGATCAAAGGCAGTGCACGGATGATCCGTGCCGATCACGTGCTGCAGGCCTGCGCCTGGTGTGAGGCGCTGGCGAATGATGATCCGCTGGCGTTGGCAGATGCCCTGGCGACACTGCGTGAGGCGATGTTCGAATTGTCACAGGCGCTGGAGCAGACCACCGAATCGGCCTAGGCTTTTGGCCTGGGGACATCGATGTCAACCGCTTCAGGCTAGGCAAGCACCGCCACCGACTTGATCTGCGCCCACACCTGCAGGCCCGGAGCGATACCCAGTTGTTCCGCTGAATAGCGCGTGATACGTGCCAGCAGCGGGGTGCCATCGGCGTCCAGGCTCACCAGCACATGGGCGGTGTTGGCGGCGCTGACCAGGGCTTTGACGGTAACCGGCAGGCGGTTGAGGATGCTGCTCTGGTGTTCGTCCTGCAGACTGAGACTCACGTCCCGGGCCTGGATCGCCACGCGCAGGCGGCTGTCGACTGCCAAGGGCGCATGGGCGATACGCAACTGCAACGGGCTGTCGGGCAGCGCGAGGTCGAGCAGTTGATAGTGTGCGTCGACGCCGATCACTCGACCGTCGATCACCACGCTGGCGTCCTGTTGTTGCGCCAAGGGCAAGTCCAGCCGCGCCAGGATCGGGGTGATCGGCCCGCTGGCCTGCACGCGGCCGCTGTCGAGCAAGACCAGATGGTCGGCCAGGCGCGCGACCTCGTCCTGGGCGTGGCTGACGTAGACCACCGGGATTGCCAGTTCCTGATGCAAGCGCTCCAGATACGGCAGGATGTCGTTCTTGCGCGCGCTGTCGAGGGCGGCGAGGGGCTCGTCCATCAGCAGCAGGCCGGGACTGGTCAGCAGAGCACGGGCAATACCGACGCGTTGGCGTTCACCGCCGGACAGCTCGTCAGGGCGCCGTTGCAGCAGGCCATCGATGCCCAGCAACGCGCACGCGTGATCCATCTGCACCCGGCGTTGCGCGGCGGCGACGCGGCGCCAGCCATACAGCAGATTGTCGCGCACCGACAAATGCTCGAACAGGCTCGCTTCCTGGAACACGTACCCCAGGGCGCGGCGATGGGGCGCGAGAAAGATCCCGCGGGCGCTGTCCTGCCAGACCTCGCCGGCCACTTCTATATAAGCCTCATCGGCCCGTTCCAGGCCCGCCAGGCAGCGCAGGCAAGTGGTCTTGCCCGAGCCCGAGGGGCCGAACAGGGCGCTGACGCCAGTGCCAGGCAGTCGCAGGTCGACGTCCAGCGTGAACCCCGGCTTGTTCAGACGCAGGCGTGCAATGATCGGTGGCGCTGTGGTCATGGCTCAGTTCCAGGCGGTCTTGTGGCCGCGGCTGGAATACAGCGCCAACAGGACGAAAAACGAAAACACCACCATCGCCCCGGCCAGCCAATGCGCCTGGGCATATTCGAGGGCCTCGACATGGTCGAAGATCTGTACCGACACCACGCGGGTGCGGTTGGGAATATTGCCGCCGATCATCAGCACCACGCCGAATTCGCCGACGGTATGGGCGAAACCGAGGATGCTGGCGGTGATGAAACCCGGCCGTGCCAGGGGGATGACCACGCTGAAGAAACAGTCGAGCTTAGACGCGCGCAAGGTAGCGGCCACCTCCAGCGGGCGTTTGCCGATGGCGGTAAAGGCGTTCTGCAGCGGCTGTACCACAAAAGGCATGGAGTAAAGCACCGAACCGATCACCAGCCCTGCAAAGCTGAACACCACGGTACCCAGCCCCAGGGCCTGCGTGGTCTTGCCGATCAGCCCATGCGGCCCCAGCAGCAACAGCAGGTAAAAACCGATCACCGTCGGCGGCAGCACCAGTGGCAAGGCCACGATCGCCCCGACTGGCCCGCGCAGGCGCGAGCGTGTGTGGGTCAGCCACCAGGCGATGGGCGTGCCGACCAGGAGCAGGATCACCGTGGTCAGAGTCGCCAGTTGCAGGGTCAGCCAGATGGCGCTGAGATCGCTGGCGCTGAATGGCATCAGAGGGCGTAGCCGTATGACTTGATGATCGCCGCCGCTTTAGGCCCTTTGAGGTAGTCCATCAACGCCTTGGCAGCGGCGCTGTCCTTGCCTTTGCTGAGCACCACGGCGTCCTGGTTGATCGGCGAGTAGAGGTCGTTCGGCACGATCCAGGCCGAGCCGCTGGTAACCTTGCCGTCTTTGTAGATCTGCGACAAGGCAACGAAACCCAGCTCGGCGTTGCCGGTGGAGACGAACTGATAGGCCTGGGAGATGTTCTGGCCCTCGACGATCTTGGCTTTGGTGGCCTCGGTCAGCTTGAGTTTGTCGAGCACTTGCGTTGCAGCCAGGCCATAGGGCGCGGCCTTGGGATTGGCGATCGACAGGTGCTGGTATTGATTGGCCGCGAGCACCGCGCCCCGATCATCGACATAGCCTTCCTTGGCCGACCACAGGGCGAGCGTGCCTACCGCATAGGTGAAACGCGAGCCGACAACGGTATCGCCTTCTTTCTCCAGCTTGGCCGGCGTGCTGTCGTCTGCGGCCAGGAACACCTCGAAGGGCGCGCCGTTCTTGATCTGGGTATAAAACTGGCCGGTGGCGCCGTAGGAGGCGACCAGCGTGTGCCCGGTGTCTTTCTCGAAGTCGGCAGCGATGGCCTGAATCGGCGCGGTGAAGTTGGCAGCGACGGCTACCTGGACTTCATCGGCGTGGGCCATCGACAGGCACAAGGCGCTGAGGGTGAAGAGGGCAAGGCGAGGGATCATCGAGTGCTCCGGGGCTGTTGGTTGTTATCGTGTCGTTATATAAATCAATATATAGCGAAGCGCCAGCCCCGTGGCGCAGTTGCTGTGTCACAACGCCTTGCTGACCCTGATGTCAGACACCTGGCTGATGTCGTCACCGTGGATGCCCCTCAAGGCGGCAGTGGCTTCTTCTAGCGAGCCAGTGTTCAAATGGGCGAAGTCCCAGCGGCGTTCGCCGTTGAGCAGGTAGCGGATCACGTATTTGGTCACGGTGGCAGTCCCTATTAGCGCCTGGCGCTTAACTGAATTTTGACGCCGACCGGCGCACAATCTTGATCGTATGAGTGAACGCAGGCTTGCGCACGGCTGCGGTCGGTTTGGTGCCGGCGGTATCGATGGTGATGTTCCAGAACCCGGTGCTGGGTGCGGTAATGCGCGCGGGGAAGGTATCGAAGGCGCCGCCGTGATAGCTGTGCCGGCCGCCATTCTTGAAACTGCGAAAATTGGCGTCGCTCATCAAACGGATATTGCAGCGCTGGGAGCACACGATCACGACGAGGTCGTCTTCGTTGAGGTGTTCGCGCTGGTGGACGAATTTCATGGAAAGCTCCGAAGCGGTATAGCGGGCAAAAGTGTAACAATACCATGATGGCACTGGCTCTGGCGCTCGCAGTCGAAAAACCTGCCAGCCAGGGGAGCAAAACATCACTGGTGCGGTCTCAAGATTTTTTTTTGCGTGGAGAAGTATATGAAGCGGGTCTGGTGGGGCATGGCGGCGTTGGTATTGCTGGGTGGCTGTACGTCGGTTGGCGAAATTGAACAGTCGCCAGAAACCATGAGTGTGATTTCCGGGAAGAAGCCCCAGGAATACGCGGAATGCGTCATGAACAAGTTGCAAGGGTCACGCAAGCCGTCGAAGCTTGAGCCCATTCACAATGGCCTGCGTTTGATCGTACCGCAGAAAATGTCCGACGGCCCGGCTGCGGTGATCCTTATCGAGGATCGCTCCAGCGGCAGTTCGATCAAGGTGCACGAGCACCTGAACAACTTCCCGCTGCGCTTCGGCGATGTGCGCAAAGCGGCAGATCAGTGTATTTCCGGGTGATGGGGGTTGTCTGATGTGGCCTTTTCGCGGGCAAGCCTTGCGCGCGAAAGGGCCGTCAGACATTACCCATCACTTGCAGGTAATCACCATATTGCGGTTCTTGTAATTACCCAGATCGGCGGTGATGCTCTGATCATCGGCCGCTACCGGTACGCCGTTGCGGTCCAGGATGGTGTACTGGCCACTGGCGCAGGAGGCCGCTGCCTTGTCGTAGCACTGCTGCCATTTCATGGCCTCGCCGGAGCAGTTGATGCTCAGTCCTTGGCGGCCGTCTTTGAGGTAGGTTGGCGAAGCGGTCGCACATCCGGCCAGGGCCAGGACTGCAATGAGTGCGAAGTGGTTGCGCATGGGAAGTCATCGATGGATAGAGGGGAAGTGTCTGACGCTCACAACGAAGACTGTTTGCCCCCGCAGTGTATGGCTTAATGCTATACATTGCGCGTTGTGGGGTATATAAAAATGATCGGTTCGCCGTCATGCGGCAGGATTTTTTCATCGCCGTGGAACTATCCCCGTACAGATTTTTCTATTTAACCTGCAGACACCCCGGGCCAAGGCATTGTCATTCGCACCCTGGCCTGATTAGACTGCGCCGAATTCAGCCGCAACGCCCTGTTAAGGACTCCCAATGATCAAAAAATGCCTGTTCCCCGCAGCCGGTTACGGCACTCGCTTTTTGCCAGCGACCAAAGCCATGCCCAAAGAAATGCTGCCGGTGGTCAACAAGCCGCTGATCCAGTACGGCGTTGAAGAAGCACTGGAAGCCGGTCTGACCCAAATCTCGATCGTGACCGGCCGTGGCAAGCGTGCCATCGAAGACCACTTCGACATCATGTACGAGCTCGAAAACCAGATCAAAGGCACCGACAAGGAAAAATACCTGGTCGGCATCCGCCGCCTGATCGAGCAATGCACCTTTTCCTACACCCGTCAGATCGAAATGAAAGGCCTGGGTCACGCCATCCTCAGTGGTGAGCCGCTGATCGGTGACGAGCCGTTCGCCGTGGTGCTGGCGGATGACCTGTGCGTCAACCTCGACGGCGATGGCGTACTGGCGCAGATGGTCAAGCTGTACAACCAGTTCCGTTGCTCCATCGTCGCCATCCAGGAAGTGGATCCGCAGGAAACCAACAAGTACGGCGTCATTGCCGGCGACATGATCCGCGAGGACATCTACCGGGTGACCAACATGGTCGAGAAGCCCAAGCCTGAAGATGCACCGTCGAACCTGGCCATCATCGGTCGCTACATCCTGACCCCGGACATCTTCGACATCATCCGCAACACCGAACCAGGCAAGGGTGGTGAAATCCAGATCACCGACGCCTTGATGAAGCAGGCCCAGGACGGTTGCGTATTGGCCTACAAATTCAAGGGCAAGCGTTTCGACTGCGGTGGCGCCGAAGGCTACATCGAAGCGACCAACTTCTGCTTCGAGAACTTCTACAAGACTGGCAAAGCGCTGTAAGCGCCTGCAGGTTGTCGAACCAACGCCGCCGATGTCGCCATCGGCGGCGTTTTTATTTGTCTGCCGGGCGCTGCTAGACTGCGCCCCTCGAATACCAGAAGGAACACAGCAATGGCCTACGACTTCGACCTGTTTGTCATCGGTGCCGGCTCCGGCGGTGTGCGCGCTGCGCGTTTCGCGGCAGGCTTCGGCGCCAAGGTCGCCGTGGTCGAGAGCCGCTATCTGGGCGGCACGTGCGTCAACGTCGGCTGCGTGCCGAAAAAACTGCTGGTGTACGGCTCGCATTTCGCCGAGGACTTCGAGCAGGCCAAGGGCTACGGTTGGACCGTCGGCGAAAGCACGTTCGACTGGCCGACCCTGATCGCCAACAAGAACCGCGAGATCGAGCGCCTCAACGGTATCTACCGCAAGTTGCTGGTCAACAGCGGTGTGACCTTGCTCGAAGGCCACGGCCATCTGCTGGACCCGCACACCGTCGAGGTCAACGGTCAGCGTTACAGCGCCGAGCGCATCCTGATCGCCACCGGCGGCTGGCCAGTGATCCCCGAGATCCCTGGCCGCGAGTACGCCATCAGCTCCAACGAGGCTTTTTTCCTCGAACAATTGCCTAAGCGCGTCATCGTGGTCGGTGGCGGCTATATCGCCGTCGAATTCGCCGGCATTTTCAACGGCCTGGGCGCGCAGACCACCCAGCTGTATCGGCGCGAGCTGTTCCTGCGTGGTTTCGATGGCACGGTGCGCACCCACTTGCGCGACGAGATGATCCGCGCCGGCGTCGATCTGCAGTTCAACGCCGATATCGCACGCATCGACAAACTGGCTGACGGCAGCCTCAAGGCCACCCTTAAGGATGGCCGCGAGCTGGAGACCGATTGCGTGTTCTATGCCACCGGACGCCGGCCGATGCTCGACAACCTGGGGTTGGAAAACACCGCTGTGCAGCTCAACGACCAAGGTTTCATCAAAGTCGACGCGTTGTTCCAGACTACTGAGCCATCGATCCTCGCCCTCGGTGATGTGATCGGCCGCGTGCAGCTGACGCCGGTGGCCCTGGCCGAAGGCATGGCTGTGGCACGCAAGTTGTTCAAGCCTGAACAGTATCGCCCTGTGGATTATCAGCACATTCCCACGGCGGTATTCAGCCAGCCACCGATCGGTACGGTCGGCCTGACCGAAGAGCAGGCGCGCGAGCAGGGCCATCAGGTGCAGATATTCGAGAGCGACTTCCGTGCCCTCAAGCTCACCCTCACCGAGAGCCAGGAACGCACCCTGATGAAACTGGTGGTCGACAGCCAGACCGACAAGGTCCTGGGCTGCCACATGGTCGGCCCCGACGCCGGTGAAATCGTCCAGGGCCTGGCCATCGCGCTCAAGGCCGGCGCCACCAAGCAGCTTTTCGACGAGACCATCGGCGTACACCCAACTGCTGCGGAAGAGTTCGTGACCCTGCGCACCCCCAGTCGCTGATCCCGCTTCGCCACATCGGCCCTAGCACGGATAGCGGGGCCCGACACCTAGCAGTTCTTGTAGTAGGCAGCCAGCCGCCGCCGCTCTCTAATCAGACTTGGTATTACACAGTCAATGGAGCGGTCGATGGGCAGGAAACGCAAGAGTGGGGTATCGCTAAACAGGCTATGGCGCCGGCTGTGGCACTGGGTGCTCCACGACAACATGGCGTTGCTGCCAGCACCCCGGGCTGACACCTTGCCGGATATCGAGGGCGGCGAGCACAACCTGCTCAGCAAACAGCAAGTCCGTGCTGATCTGCGCCTCGAATTTGATCTCTGGCAATACTCCGAGCCGACTGTGCAATATCCGGACGTGCTGCAGCTGTTTCTCGACGACCGGCCCGCTGCGGTCGCGACTCGCTCTTGGGGTTCGCCTATTCAGGCCGATGAGTTGTTCATCATGCTGGACAGAATTTACCTCACCGAGGGTCTTCACAGCGTCTATTACCGAGTCACCTTGGGGCTATCCGGGGTAAGTGGCGACTCGCAGGTGTTTTCTTTCGTTGTCGATACCACCTCGCCGGACCTGGGCGATAACCGAGGGCGCCTGGTCTTCCCGCCCGATGCGGCGACGGATATCACCGCGCGCTACCTTGAGCTCAATGGCGATCAGGTGGTAGCCCAGGTCCCTGAGTATTACCCGGTGCGTGTCGGCGACATGCTGACCCCTTACTGGGAGCAGGCGGCGGTTGGCAGCCTGGCGCAGCCGGACAAAGTACTGGGCGTCGGCGACCTCGGCAAGCCCATAGAACTGACCTTCACGGGGGCGCAGATTCGTGCATTGGGTGATGGCCAGCGCTACGCCACTTATCGCGTGACCGATCGCGCAGGCAATGAGAGCAATTTGTCGGCGGCGGTCGAGCTGAACGTCAGCGCCGCGCCACTACCCCGGTATTGGCCCGCGCCCCAGGTGCGTGATTCGTCCAATGGCGGGGTATCAAATGTACTCGACCCGACCAAAGCCCTGACCGGCGTGACGGTGTGGGTGCCCGCCAATGCCGCGTTCAATCCCGACGAAATCGCTTCGATTTACTGGGGTACTCCAGGCACGACTGGCGCAGCGCAAACCCAGGCGAGGATCTCGGGTACCGGTCCATGGCGCGGATTCATCACCAAGGAGCAAGTCGCGGCCTGCATTGGCAAGGCGCTGGTCATCACCTACGGGCTACTCAATCACCCGGAACTGCCGGCTTCCGATCCGTTGCGGCTGATCGTGAGCGTTATTGACCAGCAATACCTGCCGCAGGTGCAGAGTCAAGCAGCCATAAACAATAGTGGCCGTATCAGCCTCAGCACGCTGACCGCCGGCGACACCATCACCCTGCGGCCCTGGCCGTTGATTTCCACCACACAAAAAATCAGGCTCTGGGCCGAGGGCACCGGCCAAAACGGTCTTGCCAGCGAGTACGTGATGCTTGACGCAACCCCTGTGACCTCAGGACAGATCAACAGCGGGGTATCCGTCGCCTTGCCTAAACCCTGGCTACAGACGCTGCGCAGCAACAGCGCACTGGCCCTCTACGTCAGGGTCAGCTTCGATGCAGGAGAGAACTGGGTGGCATTCCCGGCGTCCGGCCGCATTACGGTGGTGGCCTGACAGCCTCGCTACAGATAACTCACGGTGAAGTTCAACGCCCCCGTGGTGGTCCCGGCACTGACCCGGGTGCCGTCGGGCAGTTGATAGAGGCGCGCGCTGAATTCCATCCGAGTATTGCCCGACGGTTTGATGCGCACCATGGGGAAGGCTTCGCCCAGCCTCACGGGGGTGGCGCCATCACCCTTGAGAACCTGAATGCCGACGCCGCCGGCAGTGGCGTTGCTGTCGAGACTGAACAGCCCGATATCTTTGTCGACAATGGCCGAGCCGTCAGTGCCGGTCAGGGTCACGTGGGCGGTGGCGAAGCCAAATGCATCATCGCCCGGGTTGCTTTCGCAGTCTTGCAGGTTGATGCCGAAAGCCTTTGCCGGGGTGAAGGTGCCAGGGCCGTTGAAGTCGTCAGTGGTCCAGTCGCCCAGGTCTACCGGGTCGTCGATATCTGGATTGCTGGGTGACAAAGTGCATTGGGCCTGCCGGACCGTGCCGGTCAGGGCCACGGTAAAAGCCTTCGGCACGGCGGGCATCATACTGCCCTCGAATAGGACGTCCGGCGCGATGCTGTGGGTTCCCGGTTCGATGTGGCCGGTCTTGATCAGCAGCGTACGCACGGTCAAGGTCAGCAGGTTGGGCCCGGCAGACTGATTCGGAAAGTAATTGGTGGCGCTGAACGGCGCAAGCCGAGTAGGCGTCTGGAAATCGCCGGGACGCGAGCCTTGATCGCTATAGGGGTTGCCAAACTGCACCGCGATGCCGACCCCAGGCACTGAGGTCTCGAATACCTTGCCGGTCAGGTCTTGCCCCCCGACACTAGGCAGCGCCCCAGGGACAGGCCGGCCCAGGGCAATGACGTCCGAGACGAATACCGGGTTGTCGATGTCTGGATTTTGCCAGGCAGTCCGATTGCAACTTACGCTCAGCCCTCCCGGGGCGGGCGTCGACTTGCCTTTGAACGCCTCGCCGATCACCGTACCCACCGGCACGTCCCGGGGCACATAGAAATCGCCCATGGACACCACATAGCGAGCGGTGTCGCTGTTGTTGCGGCTACTCATATTGCACTGGTTGAAACGGAAGTCATCGGCGCTGGCGCCTTGGGCGCAGCTCAAGGCTAGCAGGGCAAGGCCTGCGTGGGTAACGACGTCAAACTTCATCGACTGGCTCCTGCTGCTCACGGACGGCAGTGGCGGGTGGGGTACGGTCGCAGGTCAGGGCCTGCAGGCGATAACCGTCGCGGACGGTCATGGTGTTTGGGTCCAGATGCAGCTGGCACAAGCTTTGTGCCCACTGCACGTGCAGGGTTTGCGCTTGGTCGAGGCTGGCGAGCATGATCTGGCCGGCCTGGCCGACGACGCCGAGGGTCACTCCAGTGGCATTGCGCACTGTGGCGCCAAAGGGCAGGGGGTTGCCGTCGTGGCCGCAGGCATTGATGACCACCGGTTGCTGGCGACGCGCCACGAAACTGGCCTTGACTACCGCACCGCGTGTCGGTACCAGTTGCGTGGTGCCGTTCTCCAGGGCGACATCAGGCCCCAGGTGATCGGTGTGCAGTTGCACCTGATTGATACGGTAAGGTTGCAGGTGCGGGATCAGCGCATAGCCCTTGGCGTCGGTTTTGGACGCGGTGGTATTGGCGACCGAGACTCCGGGGGTATCCGGGACGTGCACCAGGCCCATGGTTTCGCCCACATAGGGCCCGAACGCGATACCGTCGGCATGCGCCAGCAGGGCACCGCTGGCGTTGACTGACAGGCTGTCGTAGTTGCTGCCTCGGGTATAACCGCCGCCCAGCGTGCTGAAGGGCCCCTGATAGCCTAACGACAGCGCGCCGCTGCGCTCACCGGCACCGCGTTGATCGAGCGACGCGTTGTAGCTGTAGCGGTTTTGATCGAAAGTGCCCGAGAGGTTGGCACGCTCTGACCACTGATCGCCGCTGCGCCGTGCATCCACGCTCAGCCGCGTATTACGCCCGCCGAGCGGGATGCTGACGCTCAGTCCCAGTTGACGATCGGAGCGGTTGTTGCGTTCGGACAGCGACTGCGATGCATAGAGGTTGTAGCCGATACTGCGGTGGGACGTATTGAAATACACCTGGAACTGTGATCGTTCGTAATCGCTGTTCCAGTAGGTCTCCTGCGACAGGGTCAGGCTCAGGCTGCTGTAGCGGCCCATGTTCTGGTAGATCGCCGCCTCCACGCGACTGCGCCGGCTGCCGAGGTAATTGTAGTGATGGGTGCGCTGGTTCAAGGCCTCTTCGAAATCACGGTAGTTTTCGGTGGAATAGCGATACCCGGCGAAGCGCAAGGTGGTCCGGCTGGCGAAGGCTTTGCCATAGCGCAGGGCGTAGCTGCTGCCCTGCAGGGAGTGTTGCTGGCTGCCGATGTCGGCATCCGACAAGGTCATGTCCAACGAGAGCGCGCCAAAACTGCCAAAGTCCCGTGCCACGCCCAGATTGCGCGCTTGATAGAAGTCACTGAACATCAGGCCGCCGTAAAGCGTCGAATGCCAACAAATACCCATAGCCATGTCACCTTGCCAAAGCAGCGGCTGGGCGTTCTGGCCAGGTGAGTGATAGCGCCCGGCACTGGCCTGGTAACGCCATACGCCTTGGCGCATCAGGTTGCTCAGCCCCGAGTACGACTGGGTAAAGCGGCGTATCTGGCCATCGGCCTCGGTGACGACGATTTCCAACTCACCACTGCCGCCCCCGGTGCTGAGGTCGTCGATCTCGTAAGGACCGGGGCTGACGTAGGTGGAATACAGCGGATAACCGTTCTGCAGCACCTCGACTCGCGCGCGGGTTTGCGCCACGCCCCGAATCACCGGCGCGTAGCTTTGCGCGCTGTCGGGGAGCATGGCCATGTCGCTGGCCAGGGTCGCACCGAGGATTGGTACGCTACGGAACACTTCGCCGCCGGTGTAGGTTTCTCCCAGCGTCAGGCG
This sequence comes from Pseudomonas baltica, assembly GCF_031880315.1. Taxonomy (NCBI): domain Bacteria; kingdom Pseudomonadati; phylum Pseudomonadota; class Gammaproteobacteria; order Pseudomonadales; family Pseudomonadaceae; genus Pseudomonas; species Pseudomonas baltica. Next base: position 6,386,087 of record NZ_CP134771.1, read on the forward strand.
TGCCAGAGTGCCGGGCACATCACGCTCGACATAGGTATAGGCCCTTTGCCATTCACGGCCCGATTCGTGATTGCGCAGCGACTGGCTGCTGCGTAGTCGCCAAGCGCCCAGGTTGATGCCGCTGAGCAGGTACAGGTCCTGATTCCGATAGGTGCGGCCATCGGCACTGCGACCCTGTTGCGCCGAGGCCTGGTAGTTGACGAACGCGCTGTTGATCCCTGGGTCCCAGCGCTCCACCGGCACGTTTTTGTGGCTGTCGCGGCGCATGGAGATTTGCGGGATCGACACCGTGAGGGCCAACTCGCTGGCGTTGAAGTCGCTGAACGCGCCGGTGATCGCCTTGCTCAGGTCGATGCAGGATGGCTCGAGCAGTGCTCTGTCCTGGATTGCGCCGAGGTTGACGCCCAGCTCTTCCAGCAGTGCGCTGGACAAGCATGGCTGTAGCCGATTCTGCGGGTCGAGCGTGAAGTCGATCTCACGTTGATCGAAAGGCCGCAGATTAACTGACAAGGCCACACTGTAGCGTCCAGGGCCGAGCGCGCTGGTACGCGCGAGGTCATCGAGCGCCAGCTGGCCGGCATCTGTTGGCCAGCCCGCGCCCTGATACATGAAACGCGACTGGAACGTGAGCGTCGAGTCACTGGCCCAGGCGTGGGGTTCGGCCAAGGCAAAGACGCCGGCACCGAGGACCAAAGGGCGAACCAGGCGCAGCGCAAAAGCCGGACGTCCGGTTCCTGATGAACGGGTCATGGTTGAATCCTGCAAAAGGGGCTCAGTGCGGCTGCGCGACGGTCATGGTGAGCGGTCGACTGGAGGAGCCGTGATCGTTGACGGTGGTAAATTCCACCTTCATCGGCCCTTGCTTGTAGCCGGCGGGCAGATCGTAGTAGAGGCGGCTCAGGGGCCGTACCATCGCCGAGGTGTTGATGCTTTCGGACTTGCCGTGGGCATTGAGCAGCAGCCGCGAAAAGGTCACGTGATAGGGCGTAGGGTTATCGACCGCCAGGCGTCGCTTGCCATCGGCCTGCACCAACGACCAACTGAGGGTGTCGAACTGCTGCTGCGGGCCGCTTTTGAGTGCGGGCGGTCGGTAGAACAGCTTGATGCGGGTGCGCATGGCAATCGCCAATACGTTGGCCTGGCTGTCGTCGAGTTGGGGGATTTCCTGCAAGTTGAAAAAAAACAGTGATTCGCGGTCTTGTGCAAGCTCGTTCGGCAGCACGCTGATCTGAACTTGCTGCTGCTTGACCGGATCGAGCCGGAACAGCGGCGGGTTGGTCACGAAGGGCACGCTGCTGGTGGTGTCATCCTGCTCGGTATTGACCCAGGCCTGGGCGGCGAACACGTTTTTGCTCGGGTTGGCCACCAACAGCGACACGCCACGACGGTCAGCGTCATACACCACCCGGGTGGTGCTCATGGTCAGGGCGGCCTGGCTGCTCGCATGCCAGGTCAATGCCAGGACGGCCATGCATAAGCAAGCCTTGGATCCTGGGGCAGAAGAGGGGGAAAAATGAGTGCGCATAGGCTTACCTGTGAGCCGGACACCCTGCTGGTGCCCGACCTTTTGTCATCGGTACGGGGTGTTACGGCAGGGTGACGGTGAAGTTCACGTCAGCGTAAGCGTCCCCAGCAACGATGTTGGTGGAGGCGACTGTGCTCATGTACCCGGCGGTGAAGTCCATCACCAGGGGCTGATCTTTCACAGTGGTGAAGTCTTTGGAGTCAGCACCATGGGCGATGATGAGTTTGGTACTGGCGTCGCGGATCGCGATGCCTACGCCTTGAGCCGTGCCGGCGCGCAGGGCGTGCAGTTGCGGGTTGCCAGGGTGCGCGCCGTCGTTGGAGGCAAAGTTGACCTTGGCGACGCCGTCATTTACGGAACAGCCGTTGGCAGGGTCTACCACCAGGGCGAACTTGGTGTTGTTGACCTCGGTTCCAGCCGCGCCAAAATCTGCAGGGGTAGCCTGGCCGAGGAAGATGCGGTTGCCCGCCGGGGAGCCTGGCGTGGTGACATCGATTGCACAGGTGCCCGCTTTGATTTCACCAGTGAAATAGATAGTGCCCGAGCCCGATTCGGCAGCAGCAGCGGTGCCGGCAGTCATCGCCATTGCCAGTGCGACAGGTGCAGCCATTAGCAGTTTTTTCATCGTTGCTTCCTTGTTTGGATTGAAAATGCCAGCACTCAAAAGCGCAAGACAGTGCCGGCTCGCTCGTGGGGAGCGTGTCAGTGGTCGTCTGCGTGGGGGAAGAGTCTAGGGAGCGAAGGGGGGCGTTGATATGAGAGATATCTGATTTTTTCAGGCGGGTTCGCCCCCTGAAATGGGGGCGGATTTCGTGCAGGATTTGGGTGCTTGCTAGTACATTTGCTCGGCGCTCAGAGGACTGCGCACCCGCTTTTCCCTATCGCGCGTAGCGCCCGTGAACTTGAATTTTGACCGCATTTGTGACGTTTGCCCCAACCCCGCCTCGAACTCCGTTGACAGGCCGCTGACAAAATCTATGTTGCTTCCACTAGGATCGTCGTATCTAAAGGGGGTTTCCACGTTAGGGGCGACGTTGGTCGAACCGATACCTGTTCTAGGGTCAAGCATCATTTCATTGACGGGTGATCGAGGTTTTACGCTCGGCCTAGGTCTTGTAATGCCAGCGTAAGGTATCGATTGGCTGCGCGGTGATACTTGCGGCGCTTTGGTTTTAGGGCGAGGAATGTTCTTTCCTTGTTCGTATAGCTGGTCCATCCGTATGCGTTTGCTCAGCTTCGCACCAATCTTGGGTATCGCTTGTGACAACGATGCGCTGATCCCGACAATCCCGACAATCAACGTGAGATTGTCATAAATACTATAGGCTTGGGTACTTTTACCCTTCGCCTGGATATCGTTGAGCCACGCGGTCCTGAGCGACAATTCGGTCATCTCGATCGCTAGTCCAACAGAGAGCGAAGCCAGGCTTAACCCCCCGGTCAGTGGAGCGAATACCACTGCGCCCAGAACAGCAAACATTGTGCCCATACCCAGTGAAGCGAGGGCATTTTTCCCGGCTGCGGCTGCAAGCGCCTTGTTATATTCACGCAACTCCCGTTGCGGTTGCGCGAAGTGGCCGGATGGATCACGCAAACCAACAGGGTCGCCCAAGCAATAGGCATAGGAGTTCAGACCGCCCACGCCGAACGGGCTGGCACTGTCAGGGCTGAGGAAGCGACGCAGCTGCGGATCATAGGCGCGATAACCCTTGCCCAGCAGGTACCACCCAGTGTCCGCTTCACGTACCTCGCCATTGAAGGCCAAAGCGCTGTCGAGTGCTTTGGGGGTATCACCGTAGCTGGTGTAACTGGCGCGTTTGACCTGCCCTTTACCCCTGAGCTCGGCAAGCACGGTGTGGGTCTCGCCACACAGGGTCAAGAGGGTGTCATCGGGTTCACCCACACGTTGCTCGCCCAGCGGTACCTCGTCGGCGTAACTGAATGAGCGGACACGTTCGCTCTCCACCATGCTGCACACTTTATTGCCTTGATAAAACCGCAGCGTCTCGGCGTCCGTGCTGCGAGTCACACCCAGAAGATGGTCGTGCGCATCGTAACGATAACGGGTGAGGGGCGCGCCATCGGCTTGGCTGACTTGCAACAGGCGGCCCTGGCGGTCGTATTGTAGTGCGCGGCCGTTGGCATCGAGTGTCAAGTTGCCGTCAGCGTCATAGCTGAACAGGGTTTCGGCCGGGTAGTCGGGGTGGGTATGGGTCACTGCGCGCAACTGGCAGCGATCGTCGTCGGCATAGAAGTGGCGGGCTTCATCTTTACTGCCATCGCCAAAGCAGCGCGTACAGAACATCAGATTATTGAGCTCGTCGAAATCGAACTGCTCACAGACAATCGAGTTACCGTAAGCGTCCTGCGGCAGGTCCGGCCCACTGCAGACATACTCGATGAGGCGCCCGCGCAGGTCATACGTGAAGCTTTCGCGCAACGCTAGTGTCTGCGCAATGCCGGTACGCAACTCACGATGCTGCAAATGACCGTCCGGCGCCCAGGTCAGCGCCGTCTGGTATTCAGCACCCGACAGGCGTTGGGTGCGCAGGATTTCGCGTTTCAGAGCATCATATTCCAGTTCAGTGACCGAGGTATTGCCGCTGTATAGATCCTGCGTGGTGGTACGAGCAAGCTGACCCTGGGGGTTATATTCGAAATCGGTGCGCAGTTGCCCCGCAACAGTGCGTTGGATTCGACCGCCGGCATCATATTTGATAGTGGTTTCCAGTTGCGTGGCGCCGACCCGCTCGATCTGCTCCAACAAGCGTCCAGCCGCAGAATGACGATAGGAGACCTCCCGAGTTTTCCCTGCGGTCTCACTGCGCTCCAGGATGATCCTGCCAGCTCGATCGTAGTGGTATTCCTGCGTCCCCTGGGACGAGGTGGCTTTGGTAAGCGCCGCCGTTATCGGGTGATACTCGAAGGTGCAGGATTCTTCGGCGTGGGTAGCGGTGGCCTCGTTGCCCAGGCCCAGATCATATTCATAGCTGATGGTCTGTTGTGCGGGGGTGATACGTTCATCGACCACGTCCAGATTGCCGTAGTAGCGCAATTGCGTGTTCCGTGACCCTACCGTTGACTGAACGACACGCTCCAATCCATCGAAGCGCTGGCTCGCCACCACGCTCGGTGCCGTTGTACGGTGATTGTGGCTCACCTGGATTTCGGTGATCAACGCCGAGCTGCTGTGTTCGGCATAATGCTGATAGATACGGGTTCGGTCCGGCAACTGCTGGCGAGTGAGTCGCCCGAACACGTCGTAATCGTGGGAAGTGCGGCCGCCGTTGCTAGCGATCTTCAAGCGCACCTGGCCGTACCCGTCATAAACGGATCGCTCGCGGCTGACCCAGGCAGCATCGGGCTCCGAGTCGGGCGGGTAGATGATGACGGATTCCGGCTTGCCGAACTGATTGTTGTACGTGGTGGTCTTGGCCATGCCGTCCTGCCACCGGGTCACGGTTCGCTCGAAGGGGTCGACCAGGGTATTGACGCCAATTCCGTTGGCATCCACCTCGCGGCGTTCCTGGTCCCACTCGTCGTACTCCAGGCGTCGAGTCGTCGCCAATGGCTGGTCGTCGAGCCAGTCGTGTCGGGTTTCCTCGAGCAATTGCATTTCGTGGCCATACTGAGCGCTATACACCAGCCTGAACTGATCATCGTCACTACTGCCATCTGCTTTTTGCTGTAGCTCGCGGATCGTACGGCCCATGCCGTCGAGCTCCTCGATGGTTTCGATGCCTTCTGCATCCACCACGCGATGCTCGGCAAAGCGCCCCGTAGTCGTGGGCCAGGAATAGCTATAGCGGCGGACGGCAGGATACCGGCCGTCGGCACTGTCCACCCCTTCACTGGTCAGGCGCCCTAACGCGTCATATTCATTGCGCAGGATGCGACCTTCAAGCGTGTGCTCTTCCAACAGCAAGCCGGTATACAGCTCGAAACACTGCAGGCTTTCGCTCGTGGTCCCATCGAACGCGTGGCTGACTTGCTCCCGGTGGGTCAGGCCCCCTGGGCGAGTCACATAGTCATAGTCGTGGGTGATGGTGGAACGGTAACCGTTTAGCTCTTCGACCGTGGTATGCGGCTTGCCGTGACGCCCGGGGATATCCGGGCAATCGTAGTAACTGTAGGTGGATTGCAGCTGCACCTGTTCGCCGGCTGGCGTCTCGGTGCTGGTGGTGGAGGTGTCGAGCACCAGCGGCGTCACCGGGCCACCGTTCAGCGGTGGATGAGTCTTGTACGTGTAGGCCGTGATCATTACCGGCTCATCGCTGTACACCCGCGTCGACTGTTTGCGTTTGACCGGTATCTTGCGGGCGCTCGTCAGCCGTGGGAGTGGCGCCGCAACCGGAGCCGACGGCTTGGCCGGATAACGTCGATGCGCTTTGGCCTGGCGGCAGAATCCGTACGGGTCTGGAGGGCAGCCAGGCTCCCCCAGTGCCGAGTAGTAGCTCCAGGTCTCGCGAACGCCACTCGGATCGATATGCTCGATCTTGTTGCCGAAGGCGTCGAAGCGAGTGGTTTCAACTTCGTCGCGCAGACTCGTGGGGTCGTCCACCAAGGTCCACCGCGACAGGGTCTTGCGCGGCAGCTGGCATTGCGGCATTTGCAGATCGAAAGGCAGGCTGTCGTCCAGATGGTACTCGGTTGCGTTGATCAGCCGAGCGTTGCCGTTGGTGGTCACTTGCTCGGTGAGCAGGTGATACCGATTGTAGGTGGACTTGATGGTGCGCCCCGCAACATTGTCCTTGTAGCGGGTCTGGATGCTGTAGTACTCGTAGGCCTCGGTCACCCTGTAGAGATTATCCATGCCATCGTCGCGCCAGGTGAGGCTGGCGGCGTTATAACCCAGAAAGTTGTTGCTGCTATAGGTATAGCGCGTTTCGGTCACCGGTTGTCCGCGGCCCGGATCGATGACGTGTTGGGTGACCCTTGGCAGCACCTTGTTGCTGGCGGGAAATGGATGACGTCCGCCATGTACGTTGGTCTCTATCGCCCCTTGGGGTGAGCGCAAGCTCTTGAGGCAGGTGTAATCGCCAATACGCTCGTAATCGAAGCTCCATCGCGCATTTTCGCCGCTCGGTAAAATCAGGTGCTTCAGCCAGCTAGTGCTGGTGTCGAGCATCAGCATGTAGGTGGCCAGAATCCGGTCGCTAGCGCCCTCCAGATAGCTGATGTTCAGGGAGCCGCTGCTGTACCTGAGCAGCAACAGCTGTCTGCCATCTGCTTGCTTGACCTCGCGCAGACGCTGAAAGTTGCCATAAGGCTCGTAACTCAATGACAGGGAATGGCCTTCCGGTGACTGAATCTGCACCGGTAGCGCCAGCACGTAGCCGGCGATCCCGCTGGCGGCCAGTACTTCCACCAGCCCGTTCTTGTGCACCACGCGATAACGCCCAGCGCCTTCGTCGAAAAACTTGAAGGTCTCGAGTTTGCATTCGGCGATCTTGGGTTCCGAGCCTTGCCCTGTGACCTTGTAGGTTTCGCCGCTGGCGAGGGAGAGTACCCGAGTGGTCGGGTTGAACTGCGTTAAGGACAGGTCCCAGCCGACACCGTAGCCACTGTCGCGCGTATTGATAGGGCTGAAGCTCAAGCCCAAAGGTAACGCAGGGCCGCAGAGCTGGTTGCCATTGAGCTCGGGCAAATTGACGGTAACCGTGTATTGGCCGGTACGCGGGTCTACGCCATTGCTGACAAAACTCACCGCGTTGAAGGCGTTCGAAGAAATATTATTATGTGCAGTCATGTCGATCCCCTTCCTGGGTCATGTCGTTAAACATCGTATGGGGTTCAGAAGTCGAAGTGAAAACAGCTCAAGTACTCATGAATAGGATATTCTGGAGTAAGGGTCTGGCTTTTCGAAACCAATCGAAGATTCTCGACTACCGCTCTGCCCCCGTGGCTATTTGCACGCACTTCACCCGATGCGGGACTGGCACTTAGCAGATCGTCTATGTCGAATGGTTTGCTGGTCCCGGTGATATTGCCGACTGTTTTGATGTCGATACGAAAAGCGTATTCGCTTTGAGTTTCGTCGCAGTCGTTGGGCGGCTGACGGGGGAGCCCGCTTATAGGACGCTCACGCACCCCATAACTGCGCAACTTTATAGTCACGGCAGAGCGTACATCTTTTAGCTGGATTGTGTTGACGGTGTTGATATCACAGGGTTCGAACGTGCCATACTCCCAGCTGCTGATTTTCCTTAAAGACTTTTCAGTAATCGGAATTAAACATGTTCCATTCAGGATAATAGAACCAGTATTGCGAGGAAGTCTCGAGTCTGCTTGCGCAATAACTGAAAAAAGCAGATACACTAATCCTGCCCATCGCCAGTTGTTTTTGTCTGTTACGTTCATTGTCATCTCCAGGAATGTTAGTTTCGGCTATCGCGGATCTGAATGCAGTTCAGGTTGCGCAGGTAGTCATAACTCGCGTCCTTGTCGTCGCCGACAGTCACTACTTTGATCACCTGTAAATTATGATCCACAGTTGTTCCGGGCTTGGCGGCGCGTAGCAGTGACTGAATTTTCCAAGGATCTTTGTTGTCACTGGTATATTCGCCACGAGTTTTAAACTCAATGTCATACCAGACCGGGGCATCCGCTGCAGTGCTACACCCGTTTATTCCCTGGTATTCGATAAAACGTATGGTTGTAGCCGACGGAACTTCAGTAAAGATAATCCCTTTCGGCCACCTTACACCGCAATTAGCTATAGGGACCGCTATGGCAATATCACGATTAGACGCGGGGAAGTGGCAGGCGCCAGGCCCCTCATGCCAGTCAGTCAGCAAGCTAATTGTTCCTGTAGTGGTCTTGCTGCCAGAAACAGTAGTAGCAGTATCAGCCGGTCGATGACAACCCAGCAAGAAAAATATAAGCGAAGCGCCAAAAAATATAGTCTTCGCTGAATGCCAACGACCTGTTAGGAAGTTCATGTCAAACCCTGCTAGTAATTAACGTTTGGTGCTGCCAATGATCATCAGCAACTCGAAGCCCAACGGTAGCACCCGTTTTTGGTTTGCGTACCTATCAGTTCTGTGAGTATCGGCGGCCTGCAATTGCGTTCGACAATGCCCGACAGATACACGTCTCCCCCATTACGAGATCGCGCTGGGGCATTGAAGAAGGACTGAGATATGGCACTCGATCTACCACCCCCTAGGGTTCCGGGGCTGGATCAATATGGGGTCCTGGACCTTGAAAAGCTGAACAACGAAGCGCTGCGCACGATCTGCCAGGCGACGACGGCCGCGAAGGGATTGTGGCTGCATGCTTATTGGCACGGTACTACCCGCAACGGCGAGAAGCGCGACTGGTTTCCCGATTCTCGGGAACTTGTGGAAGGCGATGAAGAGATACTGGTCGAAATCCCATACCTCATGCTCATAGAGCTCGACCAGGGCCATGCGGTGCTTTCCTACACGGTGCAACCCACCTGGGAGTTCGAACATGACTACCCGGAATCGCTTCGGGTCAATATCCTGGTCGGCTTCCGGCATTTCCCCGGGGCAGGCCTGACCGTCGCCTCCATAAGGGAAGCGCACCGGCTGCAATTCGATGCCAGTGGCCTCGATGGCAGGGGCGCGATGGCGGCGATCCCACCATGGCAAGCGATGCAGGCGGGTGACAAGGTGTTTCTGAGCTGGCAGGGCATTCGCGACAACGGCGGGAATATCCCCGAGTTCAGGGCTGATCATGAGGTGGTGGAGTCGGAAGTGGGCCTGCCCGTCGGTTTCGAGATCCCGTACTCGAACATTGCGTTGATTAGAAACGGTACTGGGGTGCTGAGTTACTCCATCGAGTACAAGGACGGCGGCAATAGCGCATCACCCACGCAGAGTTTCGCCATACTGCCAGCGCCAGCCGATCGTCTGCCCATGCTGCGTATCCTCGAACATACGGGTGGCGGCCCTATCGATCCAGGACTGGTCAGCAATGGCCTGACGTTCCGCATCGCGGCTTACCCTGAACTGCAGGAAGGCGACTCGCTGATCATCAGCATCGAGGATACCGCCAACCATCAGGTCGAATTCATCACCGGTATTCGCTTGGACCGCAGCTCGGTAGACAGCGGCTTGCTGGAAGCGACCTTGCAGGGGGACTGGCTCGAGGATTACCTGGATCGCAACATCGCCCTGCGCTATCAGGTTGCCCGCCCTGGCATGGGCCAGGGTGGCGAGCCTCTGGTGCTGGCCGTGAGGGCCACCATGAAACTGCCGTTGCCGGTGGTCGACGGTGCCAGTGGCGCAGGTGAAGCGCAAGGCGAGTTCAAGGCCGGGGACACCAAGGACGGCATTCGTGTTCGAGTGCCCAGCAAAGCGGTTTATCCCGCCGACGCGCAGGTGCAGATGCACTGGGAAGGGTTCGCGGGCACCGGTAGCGAGATTGTCACCGTCTCGGACGGCGCCAGGCCGCCGAGCTTTTTGATCAGCCCCAACGTGGTCGCGTCGAACATCGGCAAGGTCGTCAAGGTGTTCTACCGCGTCACAGCCAATGGCGACGCACCCCGTGATTCCGAGGTTTTCAGCCTCAAGGTGCTGCCGATTCCCAGTAATGGCTATCCGACCCTGCAATCTACGGATGCGGTCAATGGGGAATTGCAGGTGGCGCGGCTTGGCTCCTCGGGAGCCTTGATGAGCGTCGCCCCCTGGCCCCTGATTGCGCTGGGGCAACTGCTGACGATATCGGCAATGGGCACTCTGCGCACCGGCATCGTCGAGACCAACGAATTCGTCAAGGCCCGCAGAGTCACCAACACCACCGCGCCAGTGCAGGCGTATTTGAGCAAGGAGTGGCTGCTCAAACTCAAGCCCGATTCCACTCTTGAATTGACCGTCAGTGTGACCGCTGATGGAGGGGAGACGAGTGTCCTGTTTCCAAGGGTTTATTTCAAAATTATCGCGCCGACCTTATAAGTTGTAAGGCGGCTTTACTGCAAACAGAGGACTACATCATGTCAGATCCATCAAGTGACGATACTGCCATTGACATCAGCAAAGACAAATTGCTGGAATGGTTGCAGACGAAGAACAGAACGTTCGGTTGGGACGCGTTAGCCGCCTTTGATCGGGCTACGATTAATGCAGCATTCCGTGAGCAGTACCTTCGACGCTATACCGGAGGTGGACGTCTTCCTCTTATTACCGGATCGGAGCCGGTAGGAGACCGCGTTTATCGGTTTTTTGAAAACATATCGCTGGGCTCTGCTTTGGTGTCATTCGAAGAGTCGAGCATTGAAAAGACGGCCCCGGTTACGCGCGTGACGTTGCCTGTTGTCGGAGGTCGCGAAACACAATACGAATATGCAGGTGAGTCCTTTGTCACCTGCAAGAGAATCAATGAGATCACCGCGTTAAACGCGCCGAACATCAGTGGCCTGATAAATTTTAGGCCTTTGCAACAAATAGGGCACGTGGGGGTGATCGCACTGGATTTGGCTGATGGGACCTACCAGGCAAACTTTGGTGAGACCATTTGGGATCCTGGCGAAAATAGCAGACTTTTAAAAGAAGAGTTTACAAAATGGGACAAGGCCGACCGGCAATGGATTGTGAGTCGGGTTCGGAGAAACACCGGTGCACTCGCGATTCAATCATTTGCACTAAGAACCCAGCGCAAAGCGCCATCGGCGAGTCGCGCTGAGGTTGGATATGGGGAAGGTGCCGTCGTCGCCTTCATCAAAATGGATGATTCTTTCGAGACATCCACTTGGCCTGTGCGTGAATCGGACGTTGCTTACCTGGTACCTGATGATAGCGCCAATGAGTACACCGCTACGATTATCCTGCAGGATGCAAGGTTATTGGTGGCCTGCTTGAAGGCTTATTTTGTTGGTGATAGTGAAAATTGGGCTGTGCTCATGCCGCCTCCCGCACCGTTCGCGGCCAGAGTGAATAGAGCAAATGCAAATACTCGTCTGGAGGTGACCGAAGGGCTGCTGAATGTTAATTATAATGATTGGATTGTGTGGCCGCTACCAGGGTCGAGATATCCCGCAGTCGCGCTTAGGGGCACGACTGTGCCGCTGGCCGCCAATGGTCCAAAAGTATCAATTGAAGTCGAAGGCCGTGATTCGTCGGGTAGGTTCAATGACGTTTTTTTGATAAAAGTGGAAGTGCCCAGTGTCGTCGTTCAACTTGAAACTTCTTATACTGATGGCAATCCTAACAATGGCACCCGAAGGTGTCAGATAAAAATCAGCGGCTCGGTTGCTATCCGCTACAAACTGCAGTTGAATGCGACTACCCAGAAAATCGAGGCGAATGTGCTATCAGCTGCCGTATCTGGGGTGGATGCCAGCGAATATAACTATGACTCTGAGGTAGTTAGCTGGGGGGATGTGAAGTCGACAGTCCTCCTTCTTACGACAATGATATTCGAAAGGATGGCGGGCAAGGTGCGAGTTGCAACTGGCTTGGAGACGGTGCCCTTGAGGAGCCTGCTGCTTGATCGGCCTTTCGAGACACGTCTCAGTCAAGCCGCCTTACGCCAGGATATGGCAATGTTTGGCCATATCGCCCCAGGCTGGCTGGATTTTACCGTGACCGACCAGTTTCCGGTATTAGCCGCTGGTAGCACTCATGATTTCGCTATTTCCAAACCCGGGTCCGGGGTGACATGGTCGGTCCACAACTTGCCCGATGAAACCCATTACCCGGGTTCCATAAGCTCAACGGGCCGATACACCGCACCGACGCTCGCACAACTCAATGGATCGCAGGTGCAAGTGGTGGTCCAGGCTGTAGTGGGCTTGACCCGCGCATCCGCTCTGGTAACTACCGTGCGTCGATCGCTTGAACTTAACCCGCTGATTCAATTCACCAAAATCCAGTCACGTAGCGACACCAAGATATCCTTTGGTTCACTCTCCACCACACCTGCTGTGTGGACGGGCCCGGCCGCTGAGGATGGAACACTGCAACTGATCCCGGGCGAACCCAACGCGCGGCTTTTCATCCCACCAGAAACGGCTATCGCCAATGCATTGGTAAGGGTTGTACCGATCAGCGTTACCGTCGGTAGTCTCACCGAACGCGTGTTCGTAGCGGTTTTGCATAACCTGTTGCCTATATTCCAGCCGTTGGCAAGTCAGTTCGATAGCGCAAATCGCACGGTACAGCTCAGTCTGGAGAATGACCCTCCAGGTATCACCTGGGAGGTCGTGGCAGGTTCCGCGACCATAGCCAGCAACGGATTGCTGACAGCCGATGCCGATCCCGTGCTGCCATTCGCGTTGGTGGTTGCCACTTATCAGGCACCCATTCCAGGGCTGCCACCTTATTGGGGCTATATCCTGCTCGCCTTGCCACTGGTTTCGTTCCCGCCTGAACCACCGGCCCCGGAAGCTTCCAATTTGCTTGTTTGCATTGGCTGAGCCCTTTCCCCTATATCAGGACTTATCTTCATGGCTACTAAACAGCAGTTATTGCAACAACTAAAAAGTCGCTCCCATACCGCGGGTTGGGGCGCCATTGCAGTATTCGAGGGGACGAGGATTGCCCAGCGCCTGGCGGACCATTATTCCCTGATGGTTCATGGCTCGGCGGCATTGACGCCTATCGAGGCCTCGCAAATCCGTACTAGCGAGGACGGCAGTAGTTTCGCCAGCCTCACGGGTATGGTGTTAGAAGCCCCCCGCATCTCGTTTATATCCAACTCTTTGCAGGATTCACGGATGTTGGTCAGTTTTGCCCTGACCAAAGGGATATATACCGAGCATAGCCTGAGCGTTGGTCAGGCTGAACGGGTCACTCGCATCATTAACGCCAGCGTAGGGCGCACGTACCGGTTCACCTTCGAAGTCGATCTGGCACAGCAGGAGGGCACTGTAGATCCTTATGGCGCGGTCAAGCTCACCCTTGGGACAGGCCAAAATCCACACTGCGAGTTGGGCTCTTTCGATGTCGCCCGCAGAAAACTCGGCGAATTTCTGCTCGAGCAAATCAACTTGCGCTATGCCAGCCATGCGAGTGGGGAACTGCCGCTAGGCTGGATCGAAACCGAGCGCGGCCACACGCTGCCGAAAAGTTTCGTGCTCCGCACCCAGGCCAAGCCTGACAGCGCCAGCGGCGAGGGGGCGGTGGTACTATTCATTGCGCATCCCGACGGTACGCGTGGAGGAGTTCCCGATGACGCCGCGTTCCCGTATTTCATTCCAGATGACCCGGGCAGTGACTACAGCGCCACGGTGTTGGTGGCGCCTACGTATCCGAAGTTAAGGGAGGGCGAGGCAGAGCGGTTAGTTGGTCAGTTATTATTCCCGAACGAGAAGTACTTTTCAGTAGTCAGCCGTCATACTGATACCGTGGATGAGGTTGTATTCGGGCGCTTCAGCAAAGCAGCCTCCGCACCGGACGCACCGGACGCACCGCGCGCGCAACGCCATACACCTGGAGTGACCGCGCAAGTGATTACCCGGGAAGTGAGGAGCGCGGCGGTGAGGATCCAGGCCTCGAGCGACGCCACGCAAGTCTGGACCTGGCAACTTGAAACTCCCGGCCTGGGCACGCTCGTGCCCAACGGCGCGTCCGCAACCTATACGCCTCCGGCAGCGCTGGCGGCGGGCGAAAAAGTGGCTATTCAGCGCGTGCTCGCGACGCATACCCCATCGGGTGCTTACCATGAGGTTTGTATCATCCTTCAGGCTGAGGCCAACCGGATTGAAATCTATCCGCCCCTGGCAAAAAATTTCGCCCCCAATGCCGCCTTGCTTCTAGAGGCCGACGATGATATTTACGCCGGCCATCCTGAGTTTCGTAACCGCTGGACGGTCATTGGCGCAGGCACAGTCGCCGAAGATGGGTTCTATATATCGCCGCAAAACCCTACCGCCGATATCGAAGTCGTCGTCTATGAGTGTTGGATAGAGATGGGCACAGGTGTAATGCCCATTGGATTTGGCTATTGCATTGTCCAATTCGACATGAGTACCAAGTCTGCACACTGGGAAAACCTGACACTTAAACTCAAGGCCGCGTCGACCGGTGCTAGACCTTACGCCAATGGTCTGCAGCAGTTGGAGATCGCTGTGACTTGGGACACCGGCGAAAATGGCAAGCCGTTGCTGCCTGAAGAACTTGCAACCCTGCGGCTTGTCTTCAAGGACGGTCGGGAAGTGCCGCTTCTGCCAACGACAGTCGAAGGCTTGACACAGCCTCCTTCCGGGTCTACCGACCCTGTTCCGGCGTGGGCGTTCAGTACCAAGCGCAATCGTTTCAATCTGGCGCGCGGGACGAACGCTCACGACCTGGCCGCTGTTCCGAACGATACACGAACCGTTCCCCTATATTTACACACGCTGGCGGAAAGTCCCGCCGTTTTTGCTGTGCGTTTAACCGACATTTACAATCGTGAACATACTTCCAATGTCTCGGGCGGCGAGCAAGATGAGCGGGAGCTGACGGTGGAACCTCGTGCTGTACCGCAGTATTCGTCTTATCAGTACGATACGACCAATAAACGCGTCGAAGGCGGATACCAAAGCAACGACCCGAGTGATCAGTACTGGAAGCCAGACAACCCTAATAACGCGTGGAACTTTACCAGTGTCGATTATTGGCATTATCAACTGCTATTTGATCAGCAACGGATCAGATTCCTGCGTTTGCAATGGGAGCAAGACGGTCCCGGGGTCAGATGGGAAAGCCCGTACCCCAAGGAAGACGCATTCAGCTACCTGGGCTATATGCTAGTAGGGGTAGAGCGCGAGAGCGCACCTCAGACGCACTTGCGATATGCGAGCGAACTCTACAATTCGGTGTTGTATGACCGTCCAGACTTCACCGATGAGGTGCCAGGCTCCAGGGTGATCGATGCCGAGAAAGGTGACACCGGTACGCTGTTGATTTCGCTGCATCGGGTGCTGGAAGTTTTCTATCGGCAAAAATCGTTGATTCCGGGCTTCAATCTCGAGCGTACTTTCACCGCCGTCCTGTGGGATGAAAATGGTACGCGACATCGCAATTCCTTTGGGTTCGAAGCCGATAAGCGGGAAAGGGTAGTGCGGAATTCCCAACCTATTTAAACCCCCCGCTATGCCCATGGCCCGCAGGGGTCATGGTTTAATTTAAAGGACATGACCTAAATGACTTCTTCAACCGCTGTGCATTCCAATGCCTTTAATTTCATGAGCTTTATTGAAAGCGGTGTCGATCCGCGTACCGGGCAATATACGTTGGCGATCAACTTGCCAGCGCTGCAGTCCTATGATTTGAATGGCCCCGAGTTCCCGATATCCCTCAGCTATAATCCGCTCAATACCACGCATAGTGGCTATGGGTTGGGGTGGGACTTGAAACTTTCGCAGTATACGCCGGCTACCGGTATTCTCGCGCTGAGCACGGGGGAAACGTTCAAGTCGACGGCTACCGAGGGCGGCAGACTGGTATTCAAGGAGCAGAAACTCGACTCTTTTCGCTGTTTTGTAGACGGTAACGGCTGGTACCGTGTAGTCCACAAGTCGGGATTGGTGGAGTATCTCCAGGAGCAGGGCATTGCCGGTTATCAGGTGGCGCTGCCCCGTTATGTCGAGTCGCCTCAGGGGCATCGTTTGCAGTTGGACTACCAACCCTTCGGAAATTTTTTGCGGTTAGCCACCGTGCGCGACGACAGCTCTGTCCTGTTGCAGATTTCGATCGACGGCAAGCTGGTACACATCGATCAACGGCCGGGCGCCGCCGAGGACGGCGGCGCCTGGGCCCGCTATACCTTGCAGCTGGGCGCCGGCGACCGAGTCGATCGCATCAGCCTGCCATCGACACCCGCGTCCTCCTGGCGATTCACCTATGAATTGGCGAAAGGGATGTTGATCCTCAAGACCATCGGCTCGCCTACCGGTGCCGTTGAAACCCTCGAGTATCTGGATGATGGTCACGTATTCCCCGACGGCTCAAGCGCAGCCGATCATCTGACCGATGATGGCGAACCGTTGTCCCTGTTGGCCCGGGAAGCGCGGGAGCGTTTCGAGCTTGGACGTCGCCAGCGCAGCGGCGAGTCGCCGGCGGTGACGCAGGCACGTGCTGCCGCCAAAGCCCGCCCGCCGTTGCCGCGGGTAACCCGCCACGTCACCGATCCGGGGTTCGGCCAGCCGTTGATCGAGGTCCGCTACACCTATACCCTCGATGGAAACCCCAGCATTCACAACTTTCTGGGGGCCGGCCTGAGCGATGTCATCTTCGAAGACGACGGGCTGGACAACATCTACAAGACGCGCACCGCTTATCGCTATGGCTCGGTCGAGACACTGTGGGTGGCCGGCGTGGCGGTACGATCCATCACTCGTACGTTCAACCGCTATCACCTGTTGATTGAAGAAAGCACCCAGCAGAACGACTCTATCAAGCGCGTTGTGACCCGTTATCACATCACTGAAGGGCTGGACTTCGATCTGCAGCCTGCTCAAGTCCAATTGCCCCGGCAAGTCGAGACCACTTGGAGGAATGTGGCCGCTGGCACTGCACGTACCGAGACTGAATACAGCACCTTCGATCGCTACGGCAACCCGACCGAAACAACGGCGGCCAATGGTGTGCGTGAGGTCAGTACCTGGTACCCCGCCGAAGCTTCCGAGGGCTGCCCAGCCCATCCTTACGGCTTCGTCAGCCAGTTGCGCGAGCAAACCACCTACCCGGCCAACTCTGCCTATACCGATGAGCCGGTTCTGCGAACTCGCTATCGTTATGCACTGCTGGATCCGCTGAACCTGATCCCTTACGAGTCCGGCCAACAGCCACCGGTGTCGGGCTCCTTGATGCCTTGGCTGGCACCTTCAAGCGAGCTGCAGACCACGCTGGTCAATGATAGTGCGACCGAAGTGCAGGTGAAGGTCAGCGACTATCTGCATGAACCGACGCACCCGGGAAAGCATGGTCGTACCAAGTCGGTGAAAGTCACGCTGGGCGGTGTCACCACCTTCCCGGCCACGGGTGCGCCTGTGACCGCTGGCGGCTATGCATCGACCACCCAATACACGTACGAGAAAATATCTGCCAGTGCCACGCTGAAGACCGTAGAGACCACGACCACCTTCGATTCACTACAGAAGGTCATCAGCCGCCAAGCGTCGATACTGACCGGCAACGTCCTGCTTGACCGCGACGATAATGGCGTGGAGATCGAAACGCAGTACAACGCGCTCGATCAGGTAACCGCTGAAATCGCTGCGCCCAACACCCCTGAGCGTGCCCAGCGCAGCTATTTCTATGAGTTGGTCAATGCTGCGGGCGAACAGGCCATGCAACGGGTCATCGATGTCAAGGGGGTGGAAACCCGTACGTATTTCGATGGTCTCAACCGCGCCATCAAAGAAGAGCGCCAGCTTTGCGATTCGCCGACCCGCGCCAGCGAGTTCGTGCAGACCTACGCTGCCAGCTATGACGCGCTGGGGCAGTTGGTCAGCGAAACCGAGTTTGATGTGCGCTTGGGCGATGCTCCGGCGGTGTCCGATACTTCATTCACCAAGGCCGAATGGGATTGGTTGGGTCAAGACAGTCTGGCCTTGACGACTGTGTTTACGTACGACGATTGGGGCCAGCAAAAGTCGGCGACCGGCCCCGATGGTGTGGTGGACTACGAGCAGACCGACCCAGTGTCTCTGGAGACCAGCGCCTGGCGTACAGGGATTGGCAAGACCGTGACCAAGAACAACCTGTTCGAAAAGGCCGATTGGATAGAGCGTCGGAGCGTTGCCGGAGGGTTGTATAGCAAGGAGACCTCCGAGTACGACGGCCTGGGCCGGCTGCGCAAAGAGCAGGACGCGCGCGGCCGTGCGACGTCTTATAGCTATGACGTGTTCGACCGCCTGATCAGCAACCTGTTGCCGGACGGCGCGGTGGTCAAACGCGAGTTTGCAGCGCATAGCAGCGAAGATCTACCGACTTCCATCGGTGTCGTGGCGGCGGGCAAGAGCTATCATCTAGGGACTCAGCAGTTTGATGGGTTGTCGCGCCTCACTGTTTCAATCATCGGCAACCGTCATCGAAGAAATACCTACAACAGCACCGGGTCGCAGCCGGATTTCGTGCACACGCCAGCCGGAGATATGATTGCCTACACCTACAAACCCCACCTGAGCGATGATCCGGTAACTCGGCAGATCGATGGCGGGCCTATTTCGGCGATCTACAGCCTCGACCAGCAAAATGCACGGTTGTTGTCAGGCAGCGAGTCGGGGCATGAGTTCAAGCGCGAGTTCTTCAGTACAGGCGAGCTGAAGTCCGAGCGGCTCATCGATGCCAACGGCGAGCATGACATGAGCTACGTCTACAGCTTGCGCGGCCGACTGCTCAGTTACACTGACGTACTGGGCAATACCCAGACCCACAGCTATGACCTGGGCGGACGTCTGAGCGCCACTCGACTGGGAACCACTCACACTCGTCTGACGTACAACGCGTCGGGCCTGAACGATGGTATCAATACCCGGGACGATGCACTCGATCAGCAGGTCAACATTAGCCTGGAATATGACGAACAGGGGCGAGAGGTCCTGCGCACGTTCGACCTGGGCGACGGCCAGGTGCAAAAACTCGCCCAGGCCTACACCTTGCTCGACCAGATAAGCAAACGCACCCTCAGCGAAGCGGACACAGTGCTGCGGGAGGAAGGTTTCAACTACGACGTCCGCGGGCGGCTGGATACGTACACGGCCACCGGCAGTGAGGCGCCTTTTGATCCGGCGAACAAGCAGATGGTCAGCCAGGTGTTTCTGTGCGACGCCATCGACAACCACGAGATTGTCTTGACCGAGTTCAAGGAGGCTGACGGCACGTCAGGGAGCAACTTTGCCACGTACGCCTACAGTGCTGTAGATCCGGCGCAACTGGTAGAGATCACTAACGATCACGCAGCGTATGCCAGGTTCAACATGATCTTGAAATACGATGCCAATGGCTGCCTGCTGCAAGACGAGGAGGGCCGGGAGCTGGAGTACGATGGGCTGAGCCGTTTGGTCAGGGTCAAGCCGACCGACGCGGCGGAGCTGGATTATCGCTACAGCGCCGACGATCGGATCTGCCAAGCCGCCGCCGAACGCCGCTTCTACCGATCCGGAGAGCTGGTTAGCCTGGTCGAGGTCAACGGTGACGCCCGCACCATCGTGCGTGCGGGTGATGCCCTGGTAGCGGAGCATCAGACGCAACTCGCGCCCAAGGCATGACGCATGCCTGCACGGGGGCCATTATCGACCTTCGTGCAGGGTTGGACCTTTTAGCCGCTGGCGTCCAGGCCAGTGATGTAATCGAGCAGCGCGCTGTCATGGGCCAGCCCCAGCTTGTCCATGGCATTGCGTTTATGCCGGCTTACGGTCTTTTCGCTGCGATGGGTAAGCAAGGCGATATCGCGACCCGACAACCCGTTGGCCATCATCCGTAATACCTCAAGTTCTCGTGCTGACAACGGATCGTTGGGTTGTTCCAGCTTGCGCATATAACTGGGACTGATATAGCGACGTCTCATTCCCGCCAGACGCGTCGCCCGCGGTAATTCGGTCAGGTTTTCGTTCTTGTTGTACAAACCCATGACGCCCATACGCAGTAACGCCCGCAATATGTGGGTACTGCTGAGCATGCTTAGCACGACGATCTGTACTTGGGGGTATTCGCGGCGTATGCGGCCGATCATCGTCAGGCCATCGGCCAGTTCGCCTTTGGGCATGGAAAAGTCCGTAATCAAGACTTTGCAGGTTACCCGAGCAAGCAAATCGAAAAGGCCGACCACGGTATTGGCGGTGCCGACCACTTCGAAGCCTTGACGAGGGTCGGCGCTAAGCGTTGCGGTGGTGCCGAGCAGGACGACGGGGTGGTCGTCTGCGATCATTACTTTGAGGTCCAAGATTCAATTACCCAGCAGATGGACGGCCGCTCCGGGCGCGGTGCGCCCTATGGTCCGGGGCTTAGCAGTCCCAGCCCCACGGCCATGATCAAGGCATGAGCACGGGTGCTCACATTCAATTTCCCCATGATGTTTCGGCAATGGAAGTTCACTGTGCATTCCTTGCATTCGATGATGTGGCCGATTTCCCATGAGCTTTTTCCCTGAGCGACCCACATTAGCACTTGTTGCTCGCGGCAGGTGAGCGAAATCGACCCCAGATGTTTGGCGGTGTCCGCATCGGCGGGGCGGGTAGTCAGGTGTTTGCGAGAATTCCTTGGCATGGCAATCACTCCCAACGGTGGATGCAGGTCGCTGGCTAGGACCTGCGTAGATGCGACTGGATACGCAATGGGTTATAGCCTGATTTGCCATGTTTGAAACCTGTAGGAAATGACAGGTTTTGCAGTTTAGTAGTGCTGCCGGAAGATTAATGTAGGACCTAATTGATTGGATTTGTAGGAATTTTCGACAAAAATGACAAAGGTCGAAATTTTCGATATATCTGGCGTTGCGTCGTTTTTTGATGAAAGTAAATATTCACTAAAATCAAAGTCTTCATTTTTTGTACGCCAAGCCTAATGGCTATTATATCTATAGCGAAGTGTTCTAAAAACCTGTCATTTCTTACAGTAGGCGAAATCCGTCATATGCCTCCTAATCCCGTGGTAAGGGCGTCCGCGCGTCATGTAGATGTCGGTAAACCCACAACCACCGAGTTCGATAAGGGAGTTGCTGATATGAGCTTCAACACCAGGTTGAAAGCAGCCAAGCAAAAGCGGGCGGATGAACGTGAACGTCGGCAAAAGGCTTACCAACATCTGCGGGCGCAGGCCTTATCGAAACGCAAACCGCGCGCTGACAATGAAGTAGCGGCGCCGTATTTCGAAACAAGCAATATGGTCGAGGACCGTTGGTTCAAGGCCGGGCAAAAGAACCAGGCGCAGCCTGTGTACCTCTTGGGATATTTTAACCCCTCAGAGTATCCTGGAGAAGTCGACAAGATTTTCCTTGAACGTAAGCATCAGGGCGAGCCGGACCTGACCTATCAACTGCTAGGTGAAGTCATTGAGCTAGAAGCCGTTGCCGGCCTTTTCCCGGTTCGTATATCGATGCCAGCGGTGTATATGAATGACGAAGGGGCGTTCGACTATCGCTTCCGTGTGGAGAGTTGGGCTGGGCCGGAGTCAACTTCCAAGGTGGTCAGTGCCATTCAGGACTGGACCCCACCTGGCGCAACAGACGAAATGCTCGCACCGGTCATATACCCGTTTGACCAGGAAACTTTTCTGGTCGACGATGCCTATATCGCCGGTTTGACCCAAGGGCTGGAAGTGGAAATCCCCACCTATGCCAATGACGACGCGGGCGATGTGATCATGTGGTCATGGCTGGGGCAAATTCCCGAAGATGGACAGCCGCTGCCTAACATGCAAGAAGCGTTGCTGGTGGATCGCAAGGTCACTGTTCCAAAGCAACTGCTTCTCGATACTGCCGAAGTAAACGGGCGCTGTTATTTCTTCTATTTTCTCAAGGACAAGCCCGGCAATATCAGCCGTCTATCCCAGGCGTTACCGGTCAAAGTTGCCAAGGGGCCAGTACCAGGTCCCATCACCCGTCCTTCTGTGTTTCTGGCCAACCCGAAACTCGAGTACGCGGATATTGCCCAAGGCATTGATGTAACCGTTGGCCCGATTGGCGATTATTTCCGTTCGAGCGACTCCATCGTGGTGACATGGGGCGCTACTGATCTGCCGCCTGTTTACTTGTATAACGGCGTGGGTTTTCCGATGGATATCCGTGTGCCCAATGATGTGCTGCGCAAGGAATATCCGGAAGGCACCACGGGGGATGTCGACATCAAGGTGTCGTATCAGGTCTGGCGGGGCTATAACGCCTGGCCGTCGGCTGAGATTACTGTCACCGCTAACTTCGAGACCGTAGGTCCGCCCAATCCCGAGTGGCCCGAGCCGGTCAATCCCGACTTGCCGCGGGTAACCCTCAAGCCGTTCGCCGGTGACGACAACACCCTTGAAGGGAAGGACAACTTCGAGAAAGACGCAACCCTGAAATTTGCGCTTTTTGACGGCGCTAAAGAGGGCGACGTCATTCAGGCCTATTGGCGAGATGTTCCAGTCGGGGACCCACACTCCGTCGCAGCAGGTGACTTACCCGGTAGTCCCGTCGACATCAAGATACTCTGGGGGGTGATACAGGCTGGCGGTAATGGTCTGGAGGTACCGGTTTCCTACAGCATCAGCGATCCCAGCGGCGCCAACGAGCTCTGGTGCAAACCGACGCCGGTTCTGGTCAACGTCGTCGAGTTGACCCTTATCGCCCCTGGTCTGCCGCAGGCGGAGGCGGACAACGAGCGCGCCATCATCAATTGCAGAGTCGCTCACATGGACCATGGTCGCATCCATATAAAGATCCCTCGTAACCCGCAGTTCGAAGACGGTAAAACCGAGGTGACCGTGTATTGGAAGGGCTATACGCGCGCTGCCGATGGTGGAGTGGGTGTCGAGATCCCTCAGAGTCATCAGACAAAAACGTTCAAGTGGAGCAGCACCAACGATATTTCCACGGTAGAGCCCGCAGAGGACCGGTTGTTCAGCTTGCACCCCGCTACAGGAGGCTCCGGTTGGTGCCAGTACTATTACACCATCGCGGTCGAGGGGTTGACGGTGACGTCGCAGATCAAAGAAAACCTTGTGACGATGGGGACCCCTGGCGGCTTGTGCGAGATACCCCAGTTGCCTTGAGTCAGAGACGCCGTGTGGGCGCAGTGATCCCGGTCGCTGCGCCCTGTTGGCGTCGGTACTGAATGATCGAGAAGCAAAATCAGACGTGTCCTAAAGAGATTACAAATCGTTGCAACTACCATGCGGACCCGCGAGGTGGGCACCCACCCATGCCCATCACTCCCCCTAGAGGATATCTTGTTGAATACGTCCCGCAACGCTTTGCCCGTCCGTCCCGCACAGTTCCCTTTGAGCCCCTTGGCGGGCCTGATCAGGTACCTGACCGTGGTGCCGTTACTGTGGAGTGGCTACTCGTTGGCAGGGGACGTGGATGGCACCACCGTTTCGCTAATCGATAATGATCAAGCCTATCAGGCCTGGAATGTGGTCAATGGCGGTGTATTCAATGTTATCAACAGTGATGCTGAGAGTATTAGCACCCTTGGGTCTACCGTTAATCTCAGTGGCGCAACTATCGGCTTGCGTGGGTCCTCCGGTACTGGCCTGAATAACCAAGGCTCCGCCCTGACTGTCGATAACAGCGTCATCTTCGGTAGCGCAGCGGGTATGCGGGTCTCGAGCACATTGGCCGGTCCAAGCACGGCCGTCATTCGAAATAGTCAAATAACGGGAGGGACGGGAGGCATTAATGTGGCGGAATCCGACCTGACATTGATCAATTCGCAGGTAACCGCCACTGGCGCCAATGGCAACGGTTTGAGTTCCAGTGGCGGTACGATCATGTTGATCGATAGCCAGATCAAGGGCGGCAATTTCGGCATTACCGTAATACGGCCGGCCAACAACGGTATTTCGGTGGTCGATCTTGATAACACCTCGGTAGAAGGGGGCACGGGTGCTGCGATCAATGTGTTCAATCGGGGCTTGACCACCTCAGTGATCAATATCCGCAATGGCTCGACCCTGGTGGGCGGTAACGGGGTAATCCTGGACGTCAATGGCAGCAGCAAGGTACAGGCCAACGTCAGCAACAGCGATTTGACAGGCAACATTATCGTGCATGCGCCCATTGCAGGGTTCGGTGATGCGCTGCTGGATTTGAGCATGAACAGCGCCAGCCTCACTGGCGATGTCGACGCGCAAGACGGTAGTGTGGCCAACCTGGCACTGGCCAACGGCAGTCTGCTGAGCGGTAATTTCAATCTGGCCGGCGCTAGTACGGGCAGCCTGAGCCTGGGCAGTGGCAGCCAGATGAC
Organism: Pseudomonas baltica; assembly: GCF_031880315.1. Taxonomy (NCBI): domain Bacteria; kingdom Pseudomonadati; phylum Pseudomonadota; class Gammaproteobacteria; order Pseudomonadales; family Pseudomonadaceae; genus Pseudomonas; species Pseudomonas baltica. The sequence goes on from NZ_CP134771.1 coordinate 6,410,443, forward strand.
CGGGTCAGTCAACCTGGCCGATACGACGGACGCACAGCTGAGTTTGGCCACTTCCAGCCTGTTGCTGGGTGACATCAACCTGATCGACGCCAGCAGCGCCACCTTGAACCTGGACAGCGGTAGCCAGATGACGGGTTCGGTCAACCTGGCCGGTACCAGTTCGGCACAGGTAAGCCTCGCCAATGCCGGTCATTTGCTGGGCGATCTCAACCTCAACGACGCCAGCAGCGCTAGCTTGAGCCTTGACAGCGGTAGCCAGATGACGGGTTCGGTCAACCTGGCCGGTACCAGTTCGGCACAGGTAAGCCTCGCCAATGCCGGTCATTTGCTGGGCGATCTCAACCTCAACGACGCCAGCAGCGCTAGCTTGAGCCTCGACAGCGGCAGCCAGATGACTGGCTCGGTCAAGCTGGCTGATACCAGCACTGCGCAAGTAACCCTGGCCAATGGCAGCCAACTGACCGGTGACGTGATCGCCGCCGCCGGCACAACCGCCAACGTCACCCTTGACTCGGGCTCCTTGCTGACCGGTCGTCTGGAAAACCTGCAGTCGCTGAGCATCAACAATAACGCGCAATGGCAGATGGTCGAGGACAGTACGGTCGACACGCTGAGCTTGGACGGCGGACGTGTGCGCTTCGGCGAGGCCACGGACTTTCAGACACTGAACGTCGGCGATCTGTCAGGCAACGGCACATTTGTCATGGACGTCGATTTCGCTTCGGGCGACCGTGACTTCCTCAACGTCACCGGCAATGCCAGCGGCAATCACGAGTTGCTGATCGCCAGCACCGGCACCGATCCGGTCAGCGACACCAGCCTGCACGTGGTGCATATCAACGCGGGCGATGCGACCTTCGGGCTGGTGGGCGGCGCTGTCGACCTGGGCACTTGGTCCTATGGACTGCGCGGCGAAGGTACCGACTGGTACCTGGATGCCTCGCAGAAGACCATCAGTCCCGGTACCGCCTCGGTGCTGGCGTTGTTCAACACCGCGCCTACCGTGTGGTACGGCGAGTTGAGCTCGCTGCGCAGCCGCATGGGTGAGTTGCGCAGCAACAGCAGCCAGACCGGGGCGTGGAGCCGAGTCTACGGCGCCAAGTACGACGTCAGTGCCAACAATGGCCTGAGCTACAGCCAGCAGCAGAATGGTTTCTCGATCGGTGCGGATGCGCCGCTGCCCGTGGGCGACGGCCAGTGGCTGTTGGGGGTGCTGGCGGGTCATAGCGATTCCGACCTGAGCCTGGCCCGGGGTTCCAGCGGTACGGTCAAAAGTTACTATGCGGGGGTCTATACCACCTGGCTGGATGCCCAGAGCGGGTACTACTTTGATGGCGTGCTGAAATTCAACCGGTTCAACAACGACTCCAAGGTCAATCTCAGCGACGGCACCCGTACCAAAGGCAGCTACGACAACAACGCACTGGGCGCCTCGGCGGAGTTCGGCAAGCATATCAAGCTCGATGATGGCTACTTCGTCGAACCCTCGGCGCAGTTGGCCACGGTATTCATTCAGGGGCGCGATTACAGCCTCGACAACGACATGCAGGCCAGTGGCGAACGTACTCGCTCGCTGCTCGGCAAGCTGGGCGCCACGGCCGGACGCCGCTTTGATCTGGGCGAAGGGCGCTATGCCCAGCCTTATGTGCGGGCGGCCTATGTGCATGAATTTGCCAAGGGCAACGAGGTGTCGGTCAACGGCAACAGCTTCAACAACGATTTGTCCGGCTCGCGTGGCGAACTTGGGGCGGGCCTGTCGGTGGCCATCGCCGACAAGTGGGACGTGCATGCCGACTTCCAGTACACCGATGGCGAGAAGCTCTCGCAGCCTTGGGGGGCTAACGTAGGGGTGCGGTATAGCTGGTAATTCGGCGTTCGGGTTCGGCCTCTTCGCGGGCGAGCCTTGCTCCCACAGACTGAGTTGTACTTGTGGGAGCAGGGCGTGCCATCCCCGCGTCCATGACTCTTTATAGTGTCCATCGATAGGTAAAAGCAATCGCACGCATCGACTTTGCCAATGGGCACGATGGGCAAAAGGCCGTTAGGATACCCCCCATCAGATTATCAACCCTGAAGGAGAGTCACCTGATGCCTATCATCAACAGCAAAGTAAAACCATTTAACGCAACTGCCTTTCACAACGGCGCGTTCGTAGAGGTTTCGGAAGCTAGCCTCAAAGGCAAATGGTCCATCTTTTTCTTCTACCCAGCCGACTTCACCTTCGTCTGCCCGACCGAACTGACCGACCTGGCTGACAACTACGCTGAATTCCAGAAGCTGAACGTGGAAATCTACGGCGTCTCGACTGACACCCACTTCGCTCACAAAGCCTGGCACGACACTTCGGAAGCCATCGGCAAGGTTCAGTACCCGCTGATCGGTGACCCGACTCACCTGGTCTCGCGCAACTTCGACGTGCTGATCGAAGAAGCTGGCCTGGCTGACCGCGGTACTTTCGTGATCAACCCAGAAGGCGAAATCAAGATCGTCGAACTGAACGACGGTGGTGTTGGCCGTGACGCATCCGAGCTGCTGCGCAAAGTCAAAGCCGCTCAGTACGTTGCCGCCCACCCAGGCGAAGTCTGCCCAGCCAAGTGGAAAGAAGGCGAAGCGACTCTGGCTCCATCGCTGGACCTGGTTGGCAAGATCTAAATTGCCGACGGCGCTGAGAGCATCTCCCTGATGCTCCCATCGCCAGCCATATCCACCCTGTGGGGGCGCGCGCTGCCCGCGAAGAGGTCGGCATTATCGACCTTGAAAGCTTGGCGGGCACAGCCCGCTCCTACAGGTGTGAAGGTAATGATCCGCTGTATATTTTATTTTTAAACCCGCATCGACCACTCTGCTGATAACAGCGGGCGGGATTGTTGCGCCTTTATTTTCAGACACCACCAAGGAATCGCCCTCATGTTGGACGCCAACCTCAAAGCGCAGTTGAAGTCGTACCTGGAACGGGTCACCCAACCGATCGAACTCGTCGCCTCGCTGGACGACGGCGCCAAGTCCCAGGAGCTGCTGGGGCTGCTGCAGGATATCGACGCACTGTCAGACAAGATCACCCTGCGCAGCGATGGCCAGGATGCACGCAAGCCGTCGTTTTCCATCAATCGCCCAGGTGCGGACATCGGCGTGCGCTTTGCCGGCATCCCCATGGGCCATGAATTCACCTCGTTGGTACTGGCCCTGCTGCAAGTGGGCGGCCATCCCTCCAAGGCCAGCGAAGAAGTCATCGCCCAGATCCAGGCGCTCGACGGCGAGTACCTGTTCGAGACTTACTTCTCGCTGTCGTGCCAGAACTGCCCGGACGTGGTCCAGGCGCTCAATCTGATGGCGGTGCTCAACCCGAAAGTACGCCACGTGGCCATCGACGGCGCACTGTTCCAGGACGAAGTCGAGCGACGCCAGATCATGGCGGTGCCGAGCCTCTACCTCAATGGTGAAAACTTCGGCCAGGGCCGGATGGGCCTGGAAGAAATCCTTGCCAAGCTCGACACCGGCGCGGGTGCTCGTCAGGCCGAGAAACTCAACGCCAAGGAAGCCTTCGATGTGCTGGTGGTCGGTGGTGGTCCTGCCGGTGCGGCGGCGGCCGTATATGCCGCGCGTAAAGGCATTCGTACCGGCGTGGCTGCGGAGCGCTTTGGCGGTCAGGTGCTCGATACCATGGCGATCGAGAACTTTATTTCCGTCAAGGAAACCGAAGGGCCGAAGCTGGCCATGGCGCTGGAGGAGCACGTCAAGCAGTACGAAGTCGACATCATGAACCTGCAGCGTGCCGAGAAACTGATCCCCGCCGTCGATGGCGGCCTGCATGAAGTACATTTCGCCAATGGCGCGGTGCTCAAGTCCAAGTCGCTGATTTTGGCTACCGGTGCCCGGTGGCGCGAAATGAATGTGCCGGGCGAGCAGCAATATCGCAACCGCGGCGTCGCGTACTGCCCGCACTGCGATGGCCCGTTGTTCAAGGGCAAGCGCGTTGCGGTGATTGGCGGCGGCAACTCGGGTGTGGAAGCGGCCATCGACCTGGCCGGTATCGTCAGTCACGTGACCCTGATCGAGTTCGACAGCCTCCTGCGTGCCGACGCGGTATTGCAACGCAAGCTGCACAGCTTGCCGAACGTGACGGTGATCGCCAACGCGTTGACCACTGAAGTGACCGGCGACGGTCAGAAGGTCAATGGCCTGGTCTACAAGGATCGCATCAACGGCGTGCTCAACACCGTCGCGCTGGAAGGCATATTCGTGCAGATCGGCTTGCTGCCCAACACTGACTGGCTCAAAGGCGCTATCGAGTTGAGCCCGCGTGGCGAGATTATCGTAGACGCCCGGGGCGAAACCAGCCATCCCGGCATATTTGCCGCAGGTGACGTCACCACTGTGCCGTACAAACAGATCATCATCGCCATGGGCGAGGGCGCCAAGGCATCGCTGGCAGCGTTCGACCACTTGATTCGCACTTCCGCACCGGCTTGATACTGTATTGGCATAGATAAAAAAACCCGCGAATCCGCGGGTTTTTTTATACCTTCACGCCATTGGCGCAGGTTGGATGATTTCGACCCAGTAATCATCCGGGTCCTTGATGAAGGCCAGATGCTTCATGCGGCCATCGCTCAGGCGCTTTTGAAAGGTCACACCGAGTTCTTCAAATCGGGCGCACGCAACTGTGACATCCGGGACCGAAATACAAATATGGCCGAAACCGCGTGGGTCGGTATTGCCATTATGGTAGGCGAAGTCGGCGTCTGATTCAGTGCCATGGTTATGGGTCAATTCCAATACGCCGGGAATCGACTTCATCCATTGATGGCGTTCTGCGTCGTCTTGGGGGATTTGCTGTTTATCGACCAAGGCGAGGAAGTAGAGGCTGAATTGGGCTTCAGGGAAATCGCGTTTATCCACCAGGCTGAATCCCAATACGCGGGTATAGAAATCGAGCGAGCGAGTAATGTCCTTGACGCGCAACATGGTGTGGTTGAACACGAACTGTTGCGTCGCTGTGTCAGGGCTCGCCGTTACGCCGGCCAAGGTGTTAAGGGTGTCGAGACTCATGAGGGCTCCGTTGGAAAATGATCGTCGCCAATGCAAAGCGTCTTGCGACGGGGCTGATCAATAATACGCAGGGAGGGCGCTAATGCCAAATGCACGGCTGGAGTGCAGTGAATGTGAACGGATATTCAGGAAAATGGAATTCGAATGAAGCGCAGGAGAGGATTGAAACGGCAGAGCGGGAAATAAGCAGCCCGCCGAAGCGGGCATATGGGGCGCTGGTCCTTCAGCAGCCTTGATAATCTCCCTCCAACGGTGAAAATACCGTGAAAATCAGGCAGTGGTTCCGTGAACCTTAAAAAAACTTTTAAGCGCGCAACCAGCTTTCAACGGTATCGCTGCCGTGCTCGCGTTTCCACGCCTTAAGGCCGCTGTGGTTGCCACCCTTGGTTTCGATCAGTTCGCCGGTGTGCGGGTTCTCGTAAACTTTCAGTACACGAGGCTTGCGGGTCTTGACCGGGGCAACGGGGGCGGATTTGGCGTTGACCGCGGAAGGATCGAGAATCGAGATAACGTCACGCAGATTCTTGTCGTAACTTTTCATCAATGCTTGAAGTTTTTCTTCGAATTCGATTTCTTTCTTGAGGCCTGCGTCGTTTTTCAGTGTCTCCAGCTGTGCAAGTTGCTCTTGCAAGGCTTTTTCGGCAGCACGAAATTCGGCGAGTCTGGACATGGTTGAAGCTCCGGCAGGGGTGACGAGGTCACATTGATGTGCCGCCAGAATAGTGTCCAAAAGACAAAACGTAAATAAGCCAGCTGCAGAAGAACGCAAAAAATCAACTAAAAAGCCGTTGAATGACGGCGATTTAGTTGATTTTCACAAAAATTGTATCAAGTCGTTAGTTACGCACCTGAAAAGCTGGCGGCGATTCTATCAACTTGTACGGCGTTTTTTCACAACGCCTTTAGTTGCTGGCGATAGCGCTGATAGACCTGTTGGTACTTGGCGACGTTCGCCGGCACCGGTGGCGTCTGGCTGTGGTCGTCCACTCGCACACAGCGTTTGCACAGCGCTTGCAACGTCGTCGCGTCCGCGCTGACGCACCAGGCAGCCTGAATCGCCGCGCCTAGCGCGGCGGCCTCTGGTTCTTCGGTGCAAATCACCGGAACGCCCATGATATCGGCCACTATCTGGCGCCACAGCGGGCTCTTCGACCCGCCGCCTACCAGGCGGATGCTGTGGCAAGGCAAGCCGCTGTCGCGCAGCAGGTCGAGGCCGTAACGCAGCCCGAAGGTAGTGCCTTCGACCGCTGCTCTGCATAGATTGGCCTGGTTCAGATTGCTGCTGGTCAAGCCATGCAGGCTGCCTTGCGCCTGTGGCAGGGCGGGGACGCGTTCGCCGTTGAGGAAGGGCAGCATCAGCACCCCCTCGGCGCCGATTGGTGCGCGTTCGATCTGGTGATTGAACCCCGCCAGGTCCAGTTCGAACAGCTCGCGCACGGCGCTGGTGACGTTGGTCAGGTTCATGGTGCAGATCAACGGCAGCCAGCCGCCGCTGGATGAACAGAAAGTCGCTACTTCGCTGCTCGGGTTGATGACCGGCTCGGCGCTGTAGGCGTATACCGTGCCCGACGACCCCAGGCTCATGGTGATTTCCCCGGCGACAATGTTGCCGGTACCGATGGCGCCCATCATGTTGTCGCCGCCGCCACTGGCGACCACAGCCGCTGGGTTGATACCCAGGCGCCGGGCGATTTCCGGGCGTATCTGGCCCACGGCCTCATGGGCGTCCAGCAGCTCGGGCAGGGCTGCCTGCAGGCGTCCATCGGGATCGATATGGCGCAGCAGTTGCAGGTCCCACTGGCGACTGCGCACGTTGAAGTAACCGGTGCCCGAGGCATCCCCGTATTCGCTGCAACGCCGTCCGGTCAGCCAGTAATTGAGGTAATCGTGGGGGAGCAGGATTGCATCGATCCGCGCAAACAATTGTGGAAACTGCTCCTTGGTCCATAGCAGCTTGGAGACGGTGTACCCGGGCGCTATGACTACCCCTAGACGTTCCAGCGAGCCTTTTTCACCGCCCAGATAGTGCAGCAGCCTGTCGTTTTCGGCGGTGGTTTCGGTATCGCACCAGAGCTTGGCCGGGCGCAACACCTGGCCATCAGTATCCAGCAGCACCAGGCCATGTTGCTGGCCTGACACCCCGACGCCTTCGATCAGTTGGCCATCGATGCCCGCTTCCTGTAGCGCCTGGGCGGTGGCCGTTTCGAACGCCGCCACCCACTGGGCCGGATCCTGCTCGCGTCGGCCATTGGCCTGCGCATCCAGCGTGTGAGGCGCGGACCCGTGGCCCAGCACCTTGCCGGTGCGGGTATCGAGGATCAGCGCTTTGGTACCTTGAGTGCCGCAATCAATGCCCAGAAACATGCCCACTCTACCTCCCGTTGCCCCGCAAGGCGTGCAGCGTGCCCTGCACACCCAATGTGCGCAGGTTGCGCAGTTGACGCTCGAACGCTGCAGCGAATTCCGTCGATTGCGCGATGGTCTTGCCAAAAATCTCTTCGACGCCCAGCAAGCGTTCGGTCAGCTTGGCATCGTCGCTGACCAGTTCCCGGCAAAAGTCGGCCCGCGGATCGACGATGGTATAGGCGCGCACGTCGGCCGGCTGTTGCAGATACAGGGCCCAGGCCGCTACCACCAGCGCGGCACGGTCCAGAGGCTTGCCATCGGCGATCAGACGATCAATGGTGGGCACGGTGAATTTGGGGAACTTCGACGAGCCGTCCGAGCAGACTCGCTGCAACTGGTCGGCGATCTTCTGGTTGGAGAAGCGTTGGATCAACGTCGCCTTGTAGTCGCTCAGGTCGATACCCGGCACCGGGGCCAGTTGGGGCGTGACATCAAGGTCCATGTACTGGCGGATGTAGTCGACGATCAACGGATCGTTCATGGTCTCGTGAACGAACTCATGACCTGCCAGGGTGCCGAGATAGGTGAGGGCCAGGTGGCTACCGTTGAGCAGTTTGATTTTCATCGCTTCGTACGGGGTGACGTCGTCGGTGAACTGCACGCCGACCTTTTCCCAGGCGGGTCGACCGTTGCTGAACTTGTCTTCGAGCACCCACTGCACGAAGGGCTCGCAGACCACTGGCCAGGCATCGTCGATGCCATGTTGATCGTGCAACGCCAGGCGATGGGCGTTGCTGGTCATCGGCGTGATGCGGTCGACCATGGCATTGGGAAAGCTCACATTCGCGGCGATCCAGTCATGCAGGGCCTGGTCTTCGCCCAACGCGGCAAACGCCAGCAGCGCCTTGCGCGCCACGGCGCCGTTATGGGGCAGGTTATCGCAGGACATCACCGTGAACGGCGCAACCCCCGCAGCGCGGCGCCGAGCCAGCGCGGCGCACAAGAAGCCGAACACGCTCCTGGGGGCGTCGGGGTGCACCAGGTCGTGCTGAATCAGCGGCAGATGGGCCATGAATTCGCCGCTGCTGTCGTCGATGCAGTACGCGCCTTCGGTAATGGTCAACGAAACGATGCGGGTGGCGGGATCGGCGAGTTTGGCGATCAATGCCTGGGGGTCATCTTCGGCCAGCAGCATGCCGGTAATGGCGGCGATGACGCGTACTTCAGTGTCCGGCGTATCGGCCAGTTCCACCAACGTGAACAAGTAATCCTGGCCGGCCAGGTCATCGCGTGCCTTGCGGTCCTCGGCACGCAGGCCGGCGCCGCAGATGGCCCAGTCCAGGCCCTCGCCGCGGTTCATCAAGCGATCGGTATAGAACGCCTGGTGTGCGCGGTGGAAGCCGCCAACGCCGATGTGGACGATGCCCTGGGTGGTGCTCGTTGCCTGGTAGGCGGGGCGTTCGACAGGCGCGGGGAGCTGCGACAGGTTTTTCAGATTGAGTTTCATGACGGTTCTCGATTTCAGGCCGCAGCGCGCAGCGCGGGGATGACCGCGACGCCCTGGGCATCGAACAGGTGGCAATGCTCGGCATTGAGGTACAGATTGAGGCGCTCGCCGTACTGGCTGCTCATGTCACCGCGGATCCGCAACGTCAGCGGCTCCCCCGAATCGGTGAGCACGTGGCAGAACGTATCGCTGCCCAGGCGTTCGCTGACATCGGCGGTCACCGCCAGTTGGCATTGGCCCTCGCTGGCCAGCTCCAGGTGCTCGGGACGGATACCGAGGGTGACTTCGCCACCGACGCTCAGGGTCGGGCTGACCCGGGGCAGGGTGATGCGCGTGCCCGCCGCCAGGTCGACTTCGCAGGCCTGGCCGTCGATGCGGCTGACCTTGCCCTTGAGAAAGCCCATCTTCGGCGTGCCCAAAAAGCCTGCCACGAATAGATTGGCTGGGCTGTGATACAGCTCCAGCGGCGAGCCCACCTGTTCGATCTGGCCGGCATTGAGGACCACCACTTTGTCGGCCAGGGTCATGGCTTCGACCTGGTCGTGGGTGACATAGATCATGGTCGCCTGCAGCTCCTTATGCAGCCGCGACAGCTCCAGGCGCATCTGCACGCGCAGGGCGGCGTCGAGGTTGGACAGGGGTTCGTCGAACAAGAAGATCTTGGGGTTGCGCACGATGGAGCGGCCGATGGCCACCCGTTGGCGCTGGCCGCCGGACAGTTGCTTGGGCTTGCGATCGAGCAGCGGGCCAAGTTCGAGGATGCGCGCGGCGTCGTCGACCTTGCGGGTCACTTCGGCCTTGTCCTGGCCGGCCAGGTTGAGGGCGAAGGCCATGTTCTGGCGCACGGTCATGTGCGGATACAGCGCGTACGACTGGAACACCATGGCCAAGTCGCGCTTGGCCGGGGTGACTTCGGTGATGTCGCGGCCATCGAGTTCGAGGGTGCCGCTGGTGACATCTTCGAGGCCGGCGATTAGGCGCAGCAAGGTGGATTTGCCGCAGCCTGACGGGCCGACGAACACCACGAATTCGCGGTCATGGACTTCGAGGTTGACGCCTTTGATGATCTGCAGGCCTTCGAAGCCTTTTTTCAGGTTTTTTATTTTCAGCGTGGCCATGTCTGGGTTCCTGATATTGGATTGTTGTTGTCTGGGCGGGCCTCTTCGCGGGCAAGCCTTGCTCCCACAGGTGTACGACTCCATACCGGCTTGCACTGTGGGAGCAAGGCTTGCCCGCGAAGGGGCCGGGCCTGCGGAACGAAATTCATTTGACCGCCCCAAAAGAGAGGCCGCGCACCAACTGCTTCTGACTGATCCAGCCAAAGATGAGGATAGGGGCACAGGCCAACGTCGACACCGCCGACAGCTTGGCCCAGAACAACCCTTCGGGGCTTGAGTACGAGGCGATCAATGCCGTCAGCGGCGCGGCCTGGGAGCTGGTCAGGTTTAGCGACCAGAACGCTTCGTTCCAGCACAGAATCAGCGACAGCAACACGGTCGAAGCGAGCCCGCCCTTGCTGATCGGCAGCAGCACGCGGACCATCTCCTGCCACAGCGTGGCGCCGTCCAGGCGCGCGGCTTCGAGGATGTCCTTGGGAATGTCCTTGAAATAGGTGTACACCATCCACACCACGATCGGCAGGTTGATCAGGGTGTAGATGATGATCAGCGCCGTGCGCGAATCCAGCAGCCCCGCGCCCTTGGCCAGGAGGTAGATGGGCATCAGCACGCCCACCGGCGGCAGCATCTTGGTCGAGAGCATCCACAGCAGGGTTTTCTTGGTGCGCTTGGTCTCGTAGAACGCCATCGAGTACGCTGCCGGCACCGCGATCAGCATGCACAGCGCCGTGGCGGTGAACGAGATCAGCACCGAGTTCCAGGCGAAGTGGAAGTAGTCGCTGCGCTCCTGGATGTGCAGGTAGTTTTCCAGCGTCGGCGTGAAGAAGAACTGCGGCGGCGTGGCGAAGGCATCGATCTCGGTCTTGAAGCTGGTGAGGATCATCCAGAAGATCGGGAAGAAGATCACCAGCGCGATGATCCACGCCAGGGTGCCGAGCAAGGCGCTTTGCAGGCGCCGCGATTGTTTGAGCGTCATCATGGCGGGCTCCTCAAGTCTTGTCGGTCAGGTTTTTGCCGATCATGCGCACCAGCACAATCGCTGCGATGTTGGCGATCACCACCGCGATCAACCCGCCCGCCGAAGCCATGCCGACGTCGAACTGCACCAGCGCCTGGTTGTAGATCAGGTACGCCAGGTTGGTCGAGGCAAAACCGGGGCCGCCGTTGGTGGTGGTGAAGATTTCGGCGAACACCGACAGTAGAAAGATCGTCTCGATCATCACCACCACGGCGATGGGCCGTGCCAGATGGGGCAGGGTCAGGTGCCAGAAGATCGCGATCGGCCCGGCACCGTCCAGCCGCGCAGCTTCTTTCTGCTCCTGGTCCAGCGACTGCATGGCGGTCATCAAAATCAGGATGGCGAACGGCAGCCACTGCCAGCTGACGATGATGATGATTGACAGCAGCGGGTAGTTGGCCAGCCAGTCGATGGGCTGCAAGCCGACGGCCTTGAACAGCGCGGCGAGGATACCGGAGACCGGGTGGAAGATCAGGTTCTTGAACACCAGCGCGCCCACCGTGGGCATGATGAAGAACGGCGAAATCAACAACACCCGCACGATGCCGCGGCCGACGAAGTCACTGGCTTCGAGCAGCGCCGAGATCAGTACGCCGAACACCACGCTGATTAGCAGCACACTGCCCACCAGCACCAAGGTGTTCCAGGCCCCCGGCAAAAAGCCGGAATCGGTGATGAAAAATTCAAAGTTTTCCAGCCCCGCGAACTGGTTTTCGCCGGGGTTGAGCAGGTTGTAGCGGATCAGCGAGAAGTAGACGGTCATGCCCAGCGGCACGATCATCCACAGCAGCAACAGCACGACCGATGGGCTGACCAGGAACCAGCCGGGGTTGATCAAGCGGCGCTTGGCAGCGTCCTTGGGGACGTGCAGCTGCGCCTTGGCGGTGTGAGTGTTCATTGTTTTGGTACCTTCCAGGATCGAGCGTTGGCTTCAAGGGCCTCCTCGCGGGCAAGCCTTGCACCGACAGGTGTACGACTCAAAGTCTGTACACATTGCGGGAGCAATCTCTCACGGTGCACGACTCAGGACTGCGTGCACCTGTAGGAGCAAAGCTTGCTCGAAAGCGGTATCGACGGCAGCGCCTACTTCGGATACCCGGCACGCTTCATGTCGCGCTCGGTGCTGGTCTGCGCGGCCGCCAAGGCTTGGTCAGCCGTGGTCTGGCCGGTCAGCGCCGCCGAGAACAACTTGCCTACCGAAGTGCCGATGCCCTGGAACTCGGGGATCGTCACCAACTGAATGCCGATATAAGGCACCGGGTCCACGGACGGTTTACTCGGATCAGCCACCTTCAACGACTCCAGAGTGATGTTGGCGAACGGGGCCGCCTTCATGTAGGCATCGGTGTAGGTCGACTTACGCGTCCCAGGCGGCACGTTGGCAGCGCCGTCGGTCTTGGCCACCAACTCGGCGTATTCCTTGGACGTCGCCCAGGCGGCGAAGGCCTTGGCGGCGGGTTTCTCTTTCGAGCTGGTGGGGATGCCCAGCGACCAGGAATACAACCATGCCGAGCCTTTGTCGGTCACCTGATGCGGGGCATAAGTGAAGGCGACGCTGTCGGCGACCTTGCTCTGAGTCTTGTCGATGACGAACGAGCCGGCCACGCTGGCGTCGACCCAGATCGCGCACTTGCCACTGTTGAACAGCGCCAGATTCTCGTTGAAACCGTTGCTCGAAGCCCCGGGCGGGCCGGATTTCTTCATGGTGTCGACATAGAAGTTCAGCGCTTTTTTCCACGGCTCGGTGTTGAATTGCGGCTGCCACTTCTCATCGAACCAGCGCCCGCCGTAACTGTTGGCCATGGTGGTGATGAGCGCGATGTTCTCGCCCCAGCCGGCTTTGCCGCGCAGGCAGATACCGTATTGTTCCTTGCTCGGATCGTTGAGCTTGCTGGCGAAATCGGCGATCTGCTCCCAGGTCGGGCGCTCCGGCATGGTCAGCCCGGCTGCCTTGAACAGATCGGTACGGTAGTAGGTCATGGAGCTTTCGGCATAGAACGGCAGGGCGTACAGGGTGCCCTTGACGGACAGGCCCTCGCGCACCGAGGGGAACACGTCGTCCAGATCGTAGGTGGCGGGCAGATCGGTCATGGGCTCGAGCCAGCCCTTGGCGCCCCAGAGTGCAGCTTCGTACATGCCGATGGTCAACACGTCGAATTGACCGCCCTGGGTGGCGATATCAGTCGTCAGGCGTTGACGCAGGACGTTTTCTTCAAGCACCACCCAGTTGAGCTTGATGTCCGGGTGCTGTTGTTCGAAGGTCTTGGACAGGCGCTGCATGCGGATCATGTCGCTGTTGTTGACCGTGGCGATGGTCAAGGTATCGGCGGCAGAGGCGCTGAGGCTGAACGCACTGGCGGTCAGGCCCAGGCAGGCAATGGCAAGCAGCGTTTTTGCGGGAGTGTGCATCGTGCGTCTCCTCATCGGTACCCAAAGGGCCCGATTCAGTGGTTTTTGTTTTTGTTGTCCTGCGCAATGGCAAGCATCTGCCGCTGATTACAGCCCCGAATGGAGCGTTTGGCAACGCCGTAGCTGCACGCTGACTGATACTTTCTTGCACTCGGGTCGGACCGTGCTCAGCCGCGGGTTCGCTCACTCAAACGCTGCACCGCCAGCCGGCGATAATGGGAGGGAGTCATGCCCTTGAGTTGCTGGAAGCGCCGATTGAAGTTGGAGATATTGTTGAAGCCCGACTCGAAGCACACTTGCGTCACGGGCCGGTCACCGTCGGCCAGCAACTCGCAGGACTTGCTGATCCGCAAGCGATTGACGAACTCGACGAACGAACGGCCGGTGGCTTGCTTGAATACGCGAGAAAAGTACGTCGGCTTCATGCCCAGGTGCTCGGCCACCTCTTCAAGGGACAACTCGCGCCCGTAGTGGGCGAAGATATAATCCACGGCGCGGTTGGTGCGATCGATGCTGCTTTCGTCGGCCAGTTGCAGCGAGGTCGTGGCCGACAGCAGCTGGTATTGCTCACAGCTTGCCAACAGCTCCATGAGAATGAAGAAATGCCCCAGGCGCCTGATCCCCTGGCTATCGGCGATGGCCTGCATCAACTCGGCGGCCTGCAGGATGACCTTGGGATCGCGAAACTCGATGCCGTATCGCGAGCGTTCGAGTAGCGGGGTCAATTGCTTGAGCTCGGCAAACACCTGATAGCCGCTCTCCAGCAGATCATCGGTGAAGTTCACCAGCATGTCGCGTTTATCCACCACTTCATCGGGGGCGATCTGGCTGATCCAGTTGTGCGGCAGGTTGGGGCCGGTGAGGAACAGGCTGTAGGGCGTGAAGTTGCCGATATAGTCACCGACGAAGACCTTGCCGGCGCTGGCGACGATCAGGTGCAGCTCGTATTCCTTGTGAAAATGCCAGCGTACCAGCGGGCAGGGGAAGCCATGCTGGCGATAGATGATGGACAACCCTTCATGGTCGTCCATCAGCTCGTAGGACGGATCGGTGACGCGAGTGGTTCTGGACATGGGTGTTGGCCGGATTGTTATTGTTGTGAGCTTTTTAGCAGGGGTACACGTCACTTCTGGGCATAGCCACCTTCAGCCATGGAGCCTTGCGCTGACGGGTCTTCGCCATGCATATAGATCTGTGCTTCGCTCGCCTGGTACAGGGCCTGCTCGATCATGGGCTGATGACGCAATTGAATGGCGGCGACCAGGGCTTCAATCAGACTCAGCAAGGCGATCTTGCTGTTGCGTAATACCGGATGAGTCGGTGGAGCATACAAGACGTGGTCCGCCAGCACCGCCAGAGGCGAGATCGGTGCATCGGTCAGGGCCAGTATGCGCGCGCCCTTGCTTCTGGCATAACGCGTCAGATGCACGGTTTCGCGGGTATAAGGGGGAAGCGACAGTGCCAGCAGCACGTCATCGGCAGTGATGGGCGCGATGCGATGGGCGGTGATGTCGACGCCGCCATCGTTGCTGACGACCGAGACGTCTTTACCAAAGGGGATCAGAAAAGCCTCCAGCAAACCCGCCATGTGAAAGCTGTTGCCAAAGCCGATGATATACAGCCGTCTGGCGCCCTCCAGTGCCTGAACCACAGCATCGAAAGACGACTGCGGATTGCTGTCCATAAGGGTGTTGAGATTGTGCTTGGCCTGCTGGACCTGCTGGCCGAGACTGAAGTGGCCGCTGGCAAGGTCCAGCGCCTCCGGTATTTGAACGGCCGGCGCGACCCACCCCCTCAGGTTGATCAGAAGCGCTTGGCGCAGACCGATGAACCCATCGAAACCCATCGCCTTGGCGAAGCGGTGGACGGCGGCGGTAGAGGCGCCGGTGCTGGCGCCCAATTCATGGATGTTCATGGTCGCCGCTTGCAGCGGTTCGCGTAGAACGTAATCGGCGACCTTGCGCAACGCGGGCTTCAAGGTGGGCAGCAAGTCGATGAACTGCATCATCAACGGGCTTTCGTAAAGGGTGTTTCCTGAAGGGTTGTGCATGGTTTTTGCCCTCATCCTGACGGCATTGGAGTTGCAGGTAAGTCGACAGCAGGAAGCTACCTGATAAAAAATGTCTTGCGCTTTAAAAGTTATCAGTCTAGTCGGTTTTTCGCTTCTATCCATTGCGCCATGTATTGAGTGCTTTTGTGGTGATGATGGCGTAACAACGTACCGGTGAAGTTGCCCAAGCGATGCGCGCCGAGTTGACCGCGCAGTGCTTGCAAGCGAGCGATCAGGGCCTCTTGATGGGGTTTGGCGGCGTAGCGCTCGGCGAGCAAGCGCACGCCTTGTGCCTGAGCCAGCAGCCAGCGTTGAGGATCTTGATACAGTGCCACAGCGGCAGCGGCCAGACCCTGAGCATCATTGGCTACGGCACCGGGCCATGGCAGCGCGCCCTGCATGCCCTCGCTGCCCATCACCGTGGTGACGCTGGGCGTGCCGCACAGCATGGCGTCTGCCAGCTTGCCCTTGATACCGGCGCCAAAGCGCAAAGGGGCGAGCGCTACACGTGCCTGGCGCATCACCACCAAGGCATCCTCGGCCCGGTCGAGTACCAGAAACCCCTGTTTGGGGCTGTGCAACGCAGTGGCTTTGGGCGGCGTGTATGCCCCGTAGATATGCAGTTGCGCTTGCGGCAGGCGCGCGCGGATCAACGGCCACACGGCGGTTTTCATCCACTGCACGGCATCCCAGTTGGGGGCGTGGCGGAAGTTGCCGATGCTCAAGAAGTGCTGGCGCTCGGCGAAACCCGGCAGCGGCGAGTCCGGGGCCTGGAGCATCAGCGGGCACCACAGCAGCAGGTTGGCCGGCACGCCGAACACCTGCGTCAGCAGCTCTATTTCCACATCGGAGATCATCAGGCTGAGGTCGCAACGATAGATCGCGGCGATCTCGCGCAGGGTCATGTCGGCTTCGGCCATATGGGCATAGAGCGCCTGGCCCTGAGGTGCGAACAGTGCCGTGCAGTCATCCGGCTCGGGGGCGTCCTTGAGGTGTTGCTTGAGCATGCGCTGGCGAGCGTCGCGCAGGCTGGCGAAGTCACTGGTCTCGAGCACGCGCAGGGCAGTGGGGCAATGGCGCTCGACGCGCCAGCCGAACTGCTCTTCCATCATGAAACGATCGAACAGCACGATGTCAGGCTGCAGGCCTTCGATAAAGCGGTCGAAGCTGCTGTCGTTCAGGGTGATCGCGCATCGTTGTATGCCCAGCGCAGCCAGGTCCGCCGTATGTTCACCGGCCGCGGCCGGGCTGCTGAACGTCACCTCCCAGCCTTGCCCGACAAACGCCTCAAGGATTTGCATCATATGCCCGCCGGCTGCGGAGGAAGTGGGTTCAGGCCACACATAGCCGATGACCAGCACGCGCATGTTTCAAGCTCACGAGTGAAAAAGGGCCGCCATTAAAGCACAGGGCCTTCGCCACTGGACCGAGCGAAGAAGACAGAATATTGACGTTTATATCGTTATTGATACCTGCGGGCACTAACTTGCGGAAATGCGGTCAGTACTTTGCGAACGATAACCCCTGGTGCTTGAACTGTAGCGAGGGGGCTTGCCCCCGATATGTCGTGTCAGACAAACATCAGTTGACTGACACGCCGTCGCAGGCAAGCCCCCTCGTCGCAGGGTGGCGCCGATACTTGCGGTCAGACCCTATGCGCCTGCTACTCGACCCCCATCACGACATCGATGCCGCGTTGCTCAGCTACCGCCGGGTGTTCTGGTCATTGGCGCTGTTCAGTGGGGTGATCAACCTGCTGGTACTGGTGCCCTCGCTGTACATGATGCAGGTCTACGACCGCGTGCTGACCAGCCGCAACGAGACCACGCTGTTCATGCTTACCCTGATCGCGTTGGGACTGTTCATGTTCAGCGCGTTGATCGAATGGATCCGCGGCCAGGTGATGATTCGCATGAGTGCGGGCCTGGACGATGCCCTGGGCGAGCGGATTTTCGACGCCGCCTTTGCGCGCAGCCTGCGCGAACACAACGCCAACCCGGCGCAGGTGCTCAGCGACTTGACCACCTTGCGTCAGTTGATCACCGGTCAGGGCCTCATCGCCTTGCTCGATGCGCCCTGGCTGCCCATATTTCTGATCGTTGCGTTCATCTTTCATCCCTGGTTCGGCGTGCTGACGCTGATCCTGGCGTTGGTGCTCATCGGCCTCGCCCTGTGGGGCGAGCTGGCGACCCGGGTGCGTCTGGGCGAGGCAAATCGCCTGGGCGTACAGTCGGCAATCTACGTCAACAGCACCTTGCAGAATGCCGAAGTGATTCAGGCGCTGGGCATGCTTGGGCCGTTGCGCCAGCGCTGGAGCCTGTTGCAGCAGGGCATCATCGCCGCGCAGGCGCATGCCAGCGACCGCAGTGCGCGGATCACCTCGACCACGCGCTTCGTGCGTATTTCCGGGCAGTCCCTGGCACTGGGGCTGGGTGCGTTGCTGGTGCTTGAAGGCCAGCTGTCGGCCGGCATGATGATTGCCATGTCGCTGCTGCTGGGGCGGGCGCTGGCGCCGGTGGAAATCGCCATCGGCTCGTGGAAACAGTTCAATGCCGGGCGCCAAAGCTACCAGCGCCTGAGCCACTTGCTCACCCAGCATCCTCGCGACCGCCTGCGCATGCCGCTGCCGCCACCCAGTGGCGCTGTGCGCCTTGAGCAACTCTATGTAGGCCCGCCGGGCTCGCCGCAGCCGACGCTGCGGGGCATCAACTTGAGCCTGGCCAAAGGCGAGGTGCTGGCAGTGATCGGCGCCAGTGCCAGTGGCAAGTCGACCCTGGCCCGAGCATTGGTCGGGGTATGGCCGCCGCTGGGCGGTTCAGTGCGGCTGGACGAGGCCGAAATCAGCCAGTGGTCCCATGATGCCCTCGGGCCGCACCTGGGCTATCTGCCCCAGGACATCGAGCTGTTCGACGGCACCGTGGCGGATAACATCGCCCGCTTCGGCGAGCAGGATGCCGACAAGATCATCACCGCCAGCCGCCACGCTGGCATCCATGAAATGATCCTGCGTTTCCCCAAGGGCTACGACACGCCATTGGGTCCTGGCGGGCTGGGCTTGTCAGGTGGACAAAAGCAGCGCATCGGCCTGGCGCGGGCACTGTATGGCAACCCCACCTTGATTGTGCTCGACGAGCCCAATTCCAACCTCGATGAGGCGGGCGAGCTCGCGCTGGTCCAGGCCATCGGCGCCTTGAAAGCGCTTGGCAGCACCGTGGTGCTGATCACTCACCGGCCCAGTGTGCTGGCTGTGGTCGATCAGATCCTGCTGCTCAAGGACGGCACGCAACAAGCCTTCGGCCCCCGCGATCGGGTGCTCAAGGCGCTGATGCCGGCACCGAAACCGACGGTCGTCAGGGAGGCTGGCAAAGATGCGTGATTTGACTCCGGGGGCCCGGTCTTATAGCGAGCAGCCCCATGGCTTGAGTGTCCGCAGCAACGGCACGTTACCCAGTGCCAGCACCGATGCGGGCGCTGCGGCCCGTTACGGCGTGGGATTTCTGGTGCTGGCCCTGGGCGGATTTTTGCTCTGGGCCTGCCTGGCGCCACTTGACCAAGGCGTGGTGGGCAGCGGCACCGTGGTGGTCGCAGGCGAGCGCAAGGCCGTGCAGTCGCTGGTGGGCGGGGTAGTGGAAAAGTTGCTGGTCAATGACGGCGACCGCGTTACGCAGGGGCAGTTGCTGGTGCAGCTCAACACCGTGCAGGCACAATCGCAGCTCGACGTGACCTTGGGCAAGCTGCTCAACGACCGCAGCATCGAGGCGCGGTTGATCGCCGAACGACTTGGCAAAACCAGCATCGAGTGGCCTGCCGAGCTGCTGGACCATGCCGACGAGCCACGGGTCAAGGCGGCCATGGCCCTGCAGACGCAGCTCTTCCAGACTCGCCGCACCGAGCTGGCCAGCCGCGTACAGATCATCGAGCACGAATCCGCGTCGCTGGAACAGCAGCTGCGCGGCTATGAAGGGGTCAAGCGCAACTACGACACCCAGATGCAGTTCCAGCAACAGGAGCTCGAAGGCCTGCGCGATCTTGCCCGTGAGGGCTACGTGCCGCGCAACAAGTTGTTCGAGGCCGAGCGTAACGCCGCGCAACTGGCCGGGCAGATCGCCTCGGGCATAGGGGACGTGGGCAAGACCCGCCAGGCCATCAACGAGAGCCGCCTCAAGGCCCTGCAGACCCAGCAGGAGTTTCGCCGCGACGCCGAAACCCAGCTCAGCGAAGTCTCGGCCGAGGCTTCAGGTTTTGCCGATCAGATTCGCGCGCTGCAATTCGAGGTCGACAACGGTGCTATCCGCGCCCCGGTGGGCGGTCAGGTCATGGACCTGAGTATCCACACCGTTGGCGGCGTCGCCCAGGCCGGGCAAAGCCTGATGCAGGTGGTGCCGCTGGACGCGCCCATGGCCATTACCGCGCGCTTCGAACCGCTGATGGCCAACAAGCTGCGCCCGGGGTTGCCGGTGCACGTGCACTTCACGGCATTGCAGCGGGTCGACACGCCGACGGTCACCGGCATCGTCACCACGGTGTCGGCCGACCAGCTGCTCAACGAACAGACCCACCAACCGTATTTTTCCGCTCGGGTCGACATCCCGGCCGACACTGTCGCCTCGCTGCAGGCCGCCGGCTTGCTGGTGCGCCCCGGCATGCTCGCCGACGTCACCGTGGTCACCGGCGAACGTACTTTGATGAACTACCTGATGAAACCCTTGCGCGAACGTTTGCTCGCAGCCTTCAAGGAGGAATGAGCCATGACCGAGCGTAAGCACCGCGCCCACAAGGCGCTCTGGCCGCTTTGCCTGTTGACCACCTGGGCGGCGATCAGCCCGGCCTGGGCCGCAGAACCGCTGAGCCTCACCGCGGCATACGACGCCTCGCGGGTCAATGACCCGACCCAGCAGTCGGCCAACCACGCCTATGAAGCTTCGCAGCACGAAGAGGCTATCGGCCGCGGCGGGCTGTACCCGCAAGTGTCGCTGAGTTCGCGCTACGGGCGTGGCGGGCGCACTGACGGCGGTGAGGACAACACCTACGTCAACAGCAACGACTACCAGGCCAATAACGTCACCCTGGCCGTGCAGCAACCGCTGTACGACAAGGCCCGCTGGGCCGCGTTTCAGGAAGGCAAGGCGCGCGGCCAGCTGGGCGTGCAGCAGTTCGATGTAGCCGGGCAAGGCCTCTATGACCGGGTTGCCAAGAGCTATTTCGATGTGGCTCGCGCCGAGAACGAGATCAAGCTGATCGCCCAGCAGAAAACCGCCATCAGCGGCCTCGTGACCCAGAGCAAAAGGCTCTACGAGTTGGGGCAGGGCGCGGTCACCGACATCGACGAGGCCCAGGCGCGCTTTGATCTGGTCGAGGCCCAGGAGGCCGAAGCCCAGGCCAAGCGGGTTGCCGCGCTACGGGCCTTGTCGGGGCGCGCCAGCGTGGCCATCGACGATATCCAGCCAATGCACGAAGAGCTCGCCAGCAGTAGCCCGATCCCCACCGAGCAGGACTTGTCCTACTGGACGGCGATCGCCCGCGACGCCAGCCCGGAGCTGGCCGCGCGGCTGTCGGCGGTCAAGGTGGCCGAGGCCCAGGCCGACTCCCAGCGTGCCGGGCACTACCCGACGCTATCGTTGACCGCTCAGACCACCCACCGCGAAACCCAGCAGTACAACGACCTCGACCCGCGTCAGGACACTTACTACGTGGGCGTGCAACTGGATATTCCGCTGTACCGGGGCGGCACTGTGCGGGCTTCGGTGGCCAAGGCCGAGGCGCAGCTGGCCGGCGCGCAGTCGGACTACGACGTGCAGCGCCAGCAACTGGCCGAGGATATCGAAACCGATTACCTGGGCGTAGTCGCGGGCTTTACCAAGAGCAAGGCGATGTTGCGCGCGGTGGAATCCAACCAGCGCGCGCTGACGTCGACCGAGAAGGGGTTCCAGGGTGGTGTGCGCTCGACGGTGGATATTCTCGATGCCCAGCAGCGGCTGTTTCAGGCCCGTCGCGATCTGCTCAACACCAAGCTGGACATGCTGCAGAGCTATGTGAGCCTGCACACCCACACCGGGCAGATGAATCGTGCCGTGCTGGCGCAGGTGCAGGGGTTGTTTTGAACCGCTTCGACGCGATCCAAATATAGCGAGGGGGCTTGCCCCCGATACGCCCTTGCTTGATCACCGCATCGGATCAGCAGAGGCCTATCGGGGGCAAGCCCCCTCGCTACAAGGTACTACCCTCAGGCGGTGAAGTCCGAAGCGTGCAACTCCTTGACCCCCACCAGCTGAATCTCGAACTCCGGCGTCGCATCGGCATTCACACTGCCATACAGAATTCCGTCGGCGAAGCGCAACTGCCCGGTGGCGTTGCTGGCGTCGAAGGCATTGCTGCCGATGAAGCTGAACGCATCGATAGCCGAGGTCTGCGGGTTGGCATCCAGCCCGGTGAAGTCCAGATGATCACCTTCAGCGGTTTTGAAGCCGTTGATGACATCACGCAATGCCCCGACGCCCATATCCGCCACCGCCCCGAACACATAGGTATCGGCGCCAGTGCCGCCGGTCAGGGTATCGGTGCCCGCGCCGCCGATCAGACGGTCATCCCCGGCGCCCCCCACCAGTGTGTCGTTGCCCGCGCCGCCATCCAGGGTATTTGCACCGCTGTTGCCGGTCAGGGTGTCGGCGTAGCTGCTACCGCTGAGGTTCTCCATGTTCTTCAGAGTATCGAGCCCGGAGCCGCCGGTGTTCTGTTGCGCCGAGGTCGAGAGGGTGACCGCCACCCCCGCCGCCGCATTGGCGTACGACACGGTGTCGATCCCCGCGCGGCCGTCCAGCACGTTGTTACCGGCACCGGCGAACAGCGTGTTGTCCAGCGCATTGCCGGTGCCATTGGCGGCGTCCGGTGAATCGATGTACAGGTTCTCGACGTTGCTGGTCAGGGTGTAGGCCGCCAGGCTGCTGTGGACGCTGTCGATGCCAGCGCTGCTGTTTTCGATGACGTTGTCGTCGGCGTTGTCGACATAGTAGGTATCGTTGCCATCGCCGCCGCTCAGGCTGTCCGCACCTGCGCCGCCATCGAGTACGTTGTTGCCGGAGTTCCCGGTAATGAAATTGCGCAACTCGTTGCCGGTACCGTCGATGTCCGAGACACCGGTCAGTACCAGGTTCTCCAGGTTGGCGCCCAGGGTCCAACTGACCGAGGCCTGCACCGCATCTACCTGCGAGGGGGCGGCGTTGGTTTCAATCACTGTGTCGAACGCATTGTCGACGATGTAGATATCGTTGCCGTCGCCACCGGTCATGGTGTCGGCGCCAAGGTCGCCATTGATGGTGTCGTTGCCGGCGGTGCCGACCAGGGTGTCGTCCTGATCGGTGCCGAAAATCATCCCGCCGGCATTCTGGGCGCCATCGAAGATCGCCTGCACGCTGTTGTTGTCGTCCGGGTTGCCCTGGTAGCCCAGGTCATCGGCGATGTAGTCCGCCAGGCGTTGGCCGACGATCTCCGCCGACTCTTCATGCAAGTGCCAGACATCGTCGGGGTACACCAGCGGATCCACCTCGTAACGCAGCGGCAGGTCGGTGTAGTCCACGGCCAGCTTCACATCGGCGCGCTCGGCGGCGATAGCTTCCTGGGTTTCGCGCACGATACCGACGCCTTCGACGATGCCGGCGATCTTGTCTTCGGAATAGCCACGGGCGCGAGCGGCATCCTGCTCGTAGTGCCCGGTCTCCATCATGTACACGTTGAAGTTGCCGAGCTGCGCGTGCAGATAGTCGAACACCGCCAGAGTGGCGGCCTTGTAGGCTGCTGCCGCGGCGACTTTATCGGTGGATCGGGCGATTTCCTGGGCGGCTTCCTCGCCCTGGCCCCAGATGATGCCCATGGTCACGTTATCGATGGCGTTGAGCTGGCCGAGCTGGTCCTTCAGCAGTGCGACCGCGCGCAACAGCGCCGGGCCTGGCTGGTTGGTGTCGGTCAGCCACCAGGACAGCCTGAGCTCCTCCGGGGTGCCGGTCGACAGGCCGTTGACCGTGCTGCCCCCTACCGCGATATCGATACCATTGCCGTCGGCATCGGTGAATTGGCTGCGCACATCATAGGGGGTGTACTTGGTCAGGTCGTTGACCAGCATCGAGGTACCGGACTGATCATCGTCTTCGGTCATGCGCAGCAGACGCGCGTTGGATTGCCCCAGCGTCGGCAGGTAGAGGATGTCCTGCTGGGCGCGTTCGGCAAAGACGAAGTCGGCGCTGGTGAGGGTATCGAGGTAATTGCCGGCGAGGGCGATCTCGAACCGATTGCCGTCGGCGTCCGCCACGCTGGACTTGATGTAGGTCTTGTCGCCCGCTTCATTGAGGCTCATGACCAGGGTGTTATGGTCGCCGTCGCCCAGGCCGAGGAAACCCAGCGCCGAGACATCGATCTTGTCGCTGCCCACCGTGAAGTCGTAGATGGTATCCGTGGCCGTGACGCCGCCGGCGTCATAGTCGCGGTAGCTGTCCGACAGGTTGCTGAAGCGGAAGGTGTCGGCGCCATCGCCCCCGTACAGGGCGTCACGGCCAGCGCCGCCGTCGATGATGTCCATGCCGGCGCCGGCCTTGATGGTGTCGTCGCCACCCAGGCCGAGGATCAAATCGGCGCCGGCGGTACCGGTGAGGGTTTCGCCGGCGCTGGTGCCGGTAATGGTATTGGCCGGGGCATCGGCGACCGTCAGGGCGAAGTTGTCACTGACCGACGCACCCGATGGGTCGGTGGCTTTGACCAATACGTTATAGGCGCCCGACGCGGTGTCGGTGGGAGTGCCCGTGAACGTCAGCTTGCTGGCATCGAAGGTCAACCAGGTGGGCAGGGGGCTGCCATCGACCAGGGACGCGGTGTAGGTGAGCAGGTCCTGATTGCCGTCGGCGAAGCTGTTGCTGGTAACGGTATAGGTGAACGGGGTGCTTTCAGTGGCGTTCTGGTCCAGCAGCGGGATCACCACCACTGGCGCGACATTGCCGGTTTGCTCCTGATCGGCGAACACGAAATGACTGGCGGTCAGGCTGCTGACCAGGTTGCCGTTCAGGGAAAGCTCGAAGCGGTTGCCACTGGCGTCAGGGATCAGGTCCTTGAGGTAGGTGCGGTTGGTGGTGGCGTTGTAGCTGATTTGCAGCGTGCCGTTCTTGCCGTCGCCCAAGCCTATGTAGCCCAGGGCCGAGAGGTCGATCTTGTCGGCGCTTGGATCGAAATCAAGTATCTGATCGCTGTTGCTGGTGGTCGCGGTGCGGTAGCTGTCCAGCCTGGAGGTGTAGCGGAAGACGTCTGCGCCCGCACCGCCGGTGAGCTTGTCGGCCCCGGCGCCGCCGATGAGGATATCGTTGCCGGCCCCGCCGTTGATGACGTCGTTACCCGCGCCGCCAATCAGCTGCTCGTTGGCCGCAGTACCAGTCAGGGTGTCGTTGCCAGGGGTGCCGTTGATCACGCTCGGCGGCGCAGGCACATCCTGCACGGCGAGGGTGAAGCTGTCACTGACCTTGGCGTTGCTGGCATCCGTGGCGTTGACCAGCACCGAATAGGTGCCCGAGGCGGTGTCGCTCGGGGTGCCGCTGAAGGTGCGGGTGGCAGCGTCGAACTTCAGCCAGTCGGGCAGGGCGCTGCCGTCGGCCAGGGTGGCGCTGTAGGCCAGGCTGTCGTTGTCCGGATCGGTGAAGCTGGTGGCCGGCACCACGAAGGTGAACGGGGTGTTTTCCGTCGCGTTCTGGTCGAGCAGCGGCGAAGCCACTACCGGCGCATGGTTGACCGTCGGTGTGGTGGCGAAGACGAAGTTGGCCGCAGTCAGCGTATTCAGAAAGTTGCCGTCCAGAGCCACTTCAAAGCGGTTTCCGGCAGCGTCGGCGGCCAGCGACTTGATGTAGGTCTTGGTGCCGGCGCTGTTGAGCACCAGGTACACGGTATTGTTCTTGCCGTCGCCAAGGCCGGTGAAGCCCAGTGCCGAGAGGTCGATCTTGTCGGCGCTGGCGTTGAAATCGGTGATCAGGTCGCCCAGGTTCGCACCGCCGGTATTGTAGTTGCGATAGCTGTCCAGGCGGCTGGAGAACACGAAGGTGTCCGCCCCGGCGCCGCCAGTGAGCGTATCGGCGCCAGCGCCGCCATCGAGGCGGTCATCACCAGCGCCGCCGCTGAGGCTGTCGTTGCCCGCGAGGCCGAGCAGCGTGTCGGGGCCATCGGTGCCTTGCAGCGAGTCATTGCCTGTGGTGCCGGTGACCACTCGATTGAAGATGAAGTTGCTGGCGGTCAAGGTGCTGGCCAGGTTGCCAGACAGCACCAGCTCGAAGCGGTTGCCACTGGCATCGGCGTCGTAGTCCTTGATGTAGGTGCGGTCGGTGCTGGCGTTGTAACTGACTTGCAAGGTGCCGCCGCGGCCGTTGCCCAGACCGGTGAAACCCAGGCCGGCGAGATCGATCTTGTCCTGGCTGACGTTGAAGTCGGTGATGGTGTCGTCGAAGCTGCTGGTGGCCGTGCGGTAGCTGTCGGTCGGGCTGGAGAAGCGGAAGGTATCGGCGCCCGCACCGCCTGTGAGTTTATCGACACCGGCGCCGCCGACGAGGATGTCGTCGCCGGCGCCGCCGCTGATGGTGTCCTTGCCAGCGCCGCCGTAGAAGATCTCGTTGGCGTTGCTGCCCAGCAAGGTGTCGTTGCCATCGGTGCCTTGCACGGTGATCACCGGTATCGTCGCGCTCACATAGCTGCCATCGCCATACACCAGGGTGTCGCCCTTGCTGGTGTGGCTGATGGTGTTGCCGACGATTGCGTTGCGGTCAGTACCGTCCTCGTTGCGCTCGGCGACGCCGTAGGTCGACAGATCGCTGCCACTGATGGTGTTGCCTTCGATGGTGTTGTCGCTGCCGTTGTAGTACTTGCCCGAGACGCCCTGAGTGTCGTCATAGGACTGGATGATTACCTCTGGCACACCCGCGCCCAGCGCGTTGTTGGTGAGGGTGTTATCGCTGACGGTGACGTTGTTGCTGCCGTACAGGCGCACCCCGGCGCCGTTGTTGTCGTGGATGTCGACGCCGCTGACGGTGACGTTGTCGGATAGCTTGATCAGCACGCCCTCGGCACCGTTGTCGTACATCTCCCCACCGGTGATGGTGATATTGGTGGGCGAAGGAATGTTTTCACTGCCGCGCTGCACGACGATACCGCCACCGCCGTTGCCATAGGCGACGTTATCGGTGAGGGTGAAGTCGTGGGTGCTGGTGACGATGTTGAAACCATGGCGGTCGTTGTCGTAGGCAACGTTGTTCTCGTAGACGCTGTCGCTAAGAAAGTCAGCGACGAAGCCGTCCAAGCCATTGCCGTGAGATACGCTGTTCTTGATCACCATGTTGACGGTCTGTTCATGGGGATCGAAGCCGTAGCCGGAGCAGTCCTTGATCTCGACGCCATCGAGAGTGACATTGGAGTCGTAGCCGATCTTGCCGGGGATATAACCGTTGAACCAGCCGTCGACCTTGGCCGTGGTGTTGTCCCGGTTACCGTCCAGGGTCAGGTTGCTGAGGCCGAAATCGTGGGTCTCCTCGCCATAGGCAGACCGCACGATGCCGGTGATCTCTTTGTCGGAGCCATCTGCCACTTTGATGGTGGTCTCGCCCATGCCGTCGCCGGACATGTACACATTGCTCTTGAGCATCAAGCAGCCGTCAGAAGGTTCCTCGCCACCCGATACGATATAAGTGCCGGTTGGCACGTACACTTGGCCGCCGCCGGCGGCCGAGGCCGCGTCGATCGCCTTTTGGATGGCTGCGGTATCGTCAGTGATGCCGTCGCCTTTGGCGCCAAAGTCTTGTACGTTGAAAATCATGCACTTATCTCCTTATCAGGCCAGAAAACGCTGACTGCCAATAAACCATCGGCAGGCACCGCTGTTATGACAGGACGGAAGAGAAAAGTTACGACCGAATATCGGGGAATTGTCAAAAAACCGAACAAAGTGATCAGCGGTTCACGTTTGTAAAGAATTAATGACAGTTAATTGACTTTGCATTCGGCGTGGCGGTAGGCGAATTGAGATTTTTCGCGCGTTGCGACTGGCTCGTATCCTTACTGCCCCAGCAGCGCTGCCCGACCTTCAGCCGACGGAAATACACACGTCACCTCATGAGCGCAGCCAGGAACGATTGCCAGCGGCCGCGGTTTATTGGGCTTGAGCTGCTCCCGTTCATAGGTCTGATAGGCCTGCCCGCGCTGCAGGCGATAAGGGCCTTGGGCCATGGCTGCGCAGCTCTTGTCCAGGATCGGATAGAAGGTGCCCTTGGCGTTGCTGCTGTCCAGCTCGCCTTCGAGGTAGCGGATATCGGCCGTCGCATAGCGCTCACGGGCCTGTTCCGGGGTCTTCTTCAGCCAGGCCGGCAGCCCGTCGAGGCCGTATTTCCACTGGTTGAAGTCCGCGCAGCCGGTGGTCGCCGAGGCCCGCCAGGTATCGAAATACAGCCAGGTGCCGGGGTCGGCCACCACATAGCGCAGAGTGACCCCGGTCGGCGCCGGCGCGGCGAAGGCGATCGCATGCTGGACCATCTGCGCCCCCGCCGAAAACCCGGCGACGGTGATGGTCTTTACGCTGGGAAATCGCTCGTGGACCTGGGCCACCACTGCGTCCAGTGCATTGAAGGCGCTTACCCCTGGTGCGTTGTTGGCCGGTTCGCCGGCAATCCACGAGCCGCATGTCCACAACAGATCGCCCGGTTCGGCCAGTGGCTCACCGGCGCTGACGCAGCGGTCGGAGTGGCGCTCGTCGACCTGAAACAACGGCGCCACTACCAGAGTATCGGTACCCTTGACCGCCGTCGCGGTGGCCTGAAAGGTGCGCAGTGCATCCCGTGGATGGCCGTGAATGGCGATCACTGCAGCGGTCGGGACCTTGCCGGCCGATTGCGCGTCGTCCGACTCGTAGTAGTGCAGCACGCCTTGGCCCTTGACGGGTTCGACACTGCGCAGCTCAGGGGCAGATGCCGAGGCACTGGCAGCAATGGGGGTCAACTGGCCCAGTATGAGGGCGGCAGTGCACAGCGATACTCGATTCAAGGACTGCCCTCGTAAATGCCTCGCAGAGGCGAATGACGCGCAACGTATGAGTAAAGCAGAAAGCCTGAGAGGGTGATGCTAGAGCATGCGGCTGAGCGTAACGGTGAAAGAAAGTTCAAACTTTAATTACCTGCTGAGGCGATTAGTTAGCTTGCTTGCTATTTGCTCGGTCATATATTGTTACATCTGTGGCCAAATGCCGCACCCCGATGCCCATACTCCCGGGCCGGCACTTCGCCAGGCCTGCGGGCGCTTTCGCGCTATTTTTCCTCCGGAGGCCTTTCGACGTGTCTGACCCATCTACTGCTTCATCAACCCCGCGGACCCGCAGGGCACCGCGCATCACCGGTGCACTGGTGGGTCTTGCCGGCCTGCTGCTGGCTGCGGGCGGGCTTTACCTGCTGGTGCTGGGCGGGACGCCTTATTACCTGCTGGCCGGCGCGGGTACGCTGATCACTGGCATCGGTCTGATCAAGGGCCGCAGCTGGTCGCTGCTGTTGTATGCACTGGTGCTATTGGGCACCGTCGCATGGGCGCTCTACGAAGTTGGCCTGCGTGGCTGGGAGTTGGAGCCAAGGCTGTTGATTCCGACGTGCCTGGGGATCTATCTGCTGCTGCCGTGGGTCGCACGGCGCCTGGGTGCATCTGCCAGCGGTTATGGCCGTGCGCACTTGCCACTGGCGGTCGCGGTGGTTATCGCCGTCGGCACAGGTGCCGCGTCCCTGACCCAATCTCCAGGTGTTCAAGGCGAGCTGGCTTTGCCGGCCAATGTCAGCGATGGGCACGATACGTCGGTAGCCGACGCCGACTGGCAATACTACGGTCGCACCGCCAAAGGCGATCGCTTCTCGCCGCTGGACCAGATCACGCCGCAGAACATCAACCACCTCAAGGTGGCGTGGCAAGCACAGACCGGCGACACCATGAGGCCCGGTGAGGACGTGGGCGGTACCGATGCCGGTCACGAATTCAACTTTGAAGACACCCCCACCAAGGTCGGCGACACCCTTTACGTGTGCACCGGTCACAGTTGGGTCGTTGCCTTCGACGCCAAGACCGGGCAGAAAAAATGGAGCTTCAACCCCCACGCCGATACGGATGCCGATGTCTACCTGGCGTGCCGTGGGGTGGCTTATTACGAAGCGCCCAAAGGCGTCGCCACCGATTGCCCGAAACGTATCATCGCACCGGTACTCGATGCCCGGGTGATGGCCTTGAACGCCGAGACCGGCAAGCCTTGCGAAGACTTCGGCGAGCACGGCTTCGTGTCCCTGACGCAGTATCTGGGGCATGTGCAGAAGGGCTTCCATTTCGTGACGTCGCCGCCGCTGGTCCTGCATGATCGGCTGATCCTGGGCGGCTGGGTCTGGGACAACCAGGCCGAGCACGAACCTTCAGGCGCTGTGCGCGCGTTCGATCCGATCACCGGCGCCATCAGTTGGGCCTGGGACATCGGCCATACCCCGCATAACTTCAAGCCTGGCGCCACCGACGAGCTGACCCGCGGCACGCCGAACGCCTGGGGCGTCTACACCGCCGACCCAGAGCGCAATCTGGTTTACCTGCCACTGGGCAATGCGACGCCGGATTACTTCGGCGGTCACCGTCGGCCATTCGATGAACAATACAACAGCTCGGTGGTGGCCCTGGACATCACCACTGGTGAAGAACGTTGGCACTTCCAGACCACCCACCACGACCTGTGGGACATGGACCTGCCCATCGGCCCGTCGCTGGTGGATGTACCCGATCCCGCCAACCCAGGCGCGCAGATCCCGGCGTTGGTCCAGACCAACAAGCGCGGCGAGTTCTTCATGCTCGATCGCCGTGATGGTAAACCCATCGCCCAGGTCGAGGAAAAACCGGCACCCCAAGGCGCGGTCAACGGCGATTTCACCTCGCCGACCCAGCCGTATTCCACTGGCCTGCCGTCGGTGACCCCGGCGGATCTGACCGAGAACCATCTGTGGGGTGCCACGCCGTTCGACCAGATGATCTGCCGCATCCAGTTCAAGTCGTTCAACTACCGCGGGCAGTTCACGCCTCCCGGTTTGCAGACCACCATCGTCTATCCGGCCTTTGATGGCGTGATTGACTGGATGGGCGCATCCATCGATCCGAACCACAAGGTGGTGATCGCCAATGCCAACTACATCCCTTTTATCGTGCAGATGAGCCCGCGCGAAACGCATCCACAGGTGCCGGCCTGGGATGGCAAGGGTGACCAGCCGCAAAACCCATCGGCGTTTGCGCCGCAGTACGGCACGCCTTATGTGGCCAGCGTGCACCCGTGGCTCAATCCGTTGGGCGTACCTTGCAACTCCCCGCCGTGGGGCACCTTGACCGCCATCGACCTGAACACACGTAAGGTCGCGTGGCAGCATCCGCTGGGCACCACCCGTGATACCGGGCCGTTCGGCACCCACAGCAACCTGCCGTTCAACACCGGGATCTTCAACATTGGCGGCAATATCGTCACCAAAGGCGGGCTGGTATTCGTCGGTGCCACGGCCGACAACTATCTACGCGCCATCGATGAGCGCAATGGAGAGGTGATCTGGAAGGCCCGACTGCCGGCAGGTGGGCAGGCGACGCCGTTGTCCTATGCGGTGGATGGCAAGCAGTTCGTGGCCATTGCTGCGGGTGGCCACGGCGGGTTGGGGACCACGACCGGGGATTACATCGTCGCCTACGCGCTGGACGACAAATAGTCATCGGCAGGGCTACTGGCCTGTTCGCGGCCAAGCCCTGCTCACAGTGGTACGACTCGGTGAGGGTCAACGCTGTGGGGGCAGGGCTTGCTCGCGAAGAAGCCCGCGCGATCCCTGCCGTTGCAAAACGCTGACGACCGCGCCCTGGCGTGCCGCCTGCGCCGAACAGGCGGTGCTGCAGAGCAAGCCGTGTGGTGGGTACGTTAGCGAACACGCGAGGTTACCGATGAAATCCTTCGTCAAATCAATCTCATGCAAGCATTATCTCGCCTGATACTTCAACTATAAGACCACTGGCTAGCCAATTGGCCTGCGACGGCTGCTAAACTGCCGCCTTTTGCCGAGAGCGGCCCCGGTTTGCCTGATCACGATTCCCCTCCGTTTGCTGATTTCACACCCCCATCTCCACTGTGCAACCCACTGGTGCAATATTTCGCGCGGCTGGCGCCGAGCAGCCAGTTGACCCTGCGCTATGTGTTGCAGGACGCGGCCGATCGCCTCGGCTTTGCCGACACCGATATCACCGAGGTGCCCTGGCACCTGTTGCAAGCGGCCCACGTCACTGGCCTGGTGGCGGCCCTGCGTGAAGATGGTTATGCGCCAAATACTTCGTCGCTGTACGTCAATGCCATCCGAGGTGTGGTCAATGAGGCCTGGCGCCTTGAACTGGTAGAACACGCCCATTTGCTCAAGATCCGTGCGGTCAAACCCACCCAAGGCGCGCGCCTGGGCAACGGCCGCAATCTCAAGCGCACGCTGATCCGCGACCTGATGGCGGCCTGCGCTGCCGATCCGCGCCCGCAGGGCAAACGCGACGCGGCGGTGATCGCCGTGCTGTACGGCTCCGGGATGCGCAAGTCGGAGTCGGTCAACCTCGACCTCAGCCAGATCGACTTCGCCGAGCGCAGCCTGCGGGTGATCGGCAAGGGCAATCGCGAGTTGCTCAAATATGCCCCGGCCTGGGCGTTCGAAAAGTTGCAGGCATGGCTCGAGTTGCGGCGCAGCGAGTTGCCCCAGGGGCAGGCGGATGATGACTTTCTGTTCAATCGCATCCGCCGAGGCAGTCATATCACCCGGGAACGGATCACCAAGCATGCGATTTATTACATCGCCCGGCAGCGGGGCGCAGAGGTGGGTGTGAAGATCATGCCCCATGACTTTCGCCGTTCGTTCATCACGCGGGTGATCGAGGAGCACGATCTGTCGATCGCGCAGAAGCTGGCGCACCACACCAATATCCAGACCACGGCGGCGTATGACATGCGTGATGACAACGAGCGGCGCCGGGCGGTGGATCGGTATGAGCTGTGAGTCTGCGCAATCTGTACAAGCACGCTCGGCCTCTTCGCGAGTACGCTTCGCTCCCACAGGCGTACACCCGTGGGAGTTCTCCGTTCTAGAGCCGTGCACCTGTGGGAACAAGGCTTGCCTGCGAAGGTGCCGGCGCTGACGCCGCAGCCGTAGCGGCCGGCTGCCAACCCCCACCCAGCGCTTTATAGATCGCCACGATGCCGTGATACAGCTCGATCTCGCCCTGGGCCTGGGCGTCTTCGGCGCTCAGACGTTCGCGCTCGGCATCCAGCAGCACCAGATAATCCACCCCACCTTCGCGGTACTGAATCGAGGCCAGGTCGGCGGCCGCACGGCTCGACTCGCTCTGGCGCATCAGCGAGATCAACCGTTGCTGACGCTTGCCATAGTCGCTGAAGGCATTTTCCGACTCCTCCAACGCCAGCAATACCTGCTGCTCATAGGTCGCCAGGGCGCCCTCGGCATTGGCGTTGGCGCCGCGAATCCGCGCGCGCACGCTGCCCAGGTCGAAGGCCGCCCAGGTAATGCTCGGGCCCAGGCTCCAGGCGTTGGCGGCGCTGGCGCCGATTTGCGAACCGCGTGCCGCGGTAAAACCGAGGAAGCCGCTCAGGCTGACCCGGGGGAACAGGTCGGCAGTGGCCACGCCGATATTGGCGGTGGCGGCGGCTAGCTTGCGCTCGGCACTGCGCACATCCGGGCGGCGGCGCAGCAATTGGCCCGGATCACCGATCGGCAACGCCTTGGCGATCGCCGGCAGTTGCTTGGGGCTCAGGTCCACACTGAGGTGGTCCGGGCGCTCGCCCAGCAAAGTGGCGATGCGATTACGCGCCCGCGCCTGGTCGGCCTGCAGTTGCGGAATCGTCGCTTCTACCCCCGCCAGCCTCGCATCGGCGCGCACCACATCGAGTTGATTGCCGACGCCGGCATCGCGCAGGCTCACGGTAATGGCCCGCGAATCCTGCTGGTTCTTCAGGTTCTCGGCGGCGATATGCTCGCGCAGCTGGGCGCCGCGCAAGTTGCCATAGGCGTCCACCAACTCGGCGATCATGGTGACTTGCAGCTGTTGCAGGTCCGCCAGAGCGACGTCTTCTTCGGCG
Organism: Pseudomonas baltica; assembly: GCF_031880315.1. NCBI lineage: Bacteria > Pseudomonadati > Pseudomonadota > Gammaproteobacteria > Pseudomonadales > Pseudomonadaceae > Pseudomonas > Pseudomonas baltica. The sequence continues at coordinate 6,444,106 of NZ_CP134771.1, forward strand.
TTGCTGGCTTCCAGTTGCCGCTGGATACGCCCGAACAGGTCGATCTCCCAGGCCATGTCCAGGCCCAGGTCGTAGCGCTCGATATTGACCCGATCGGTGGTCTGCCCTGGCACCTGGACCTTGCCCAGATCGCTGCTGGCACGGCTGGTGACCACCGGCAGGTTGTCGTTGGCGATGTCGTCACGAATCGCTCGCGCGGCCTTGAGGCGGGCGAAAGCCACACGCAGGTCGCGGTTGTCTTGCACCGATCGAGTGACCAGCGTGTTGAGGGTCGGATCATCGAACTGCTGCCACCAGACGCTCTCGAACCGTGCGTGGTCATAGTGGCTGGCGTCGTTGGCGGCAACGACATTCGCCGCCGCCGTCTCGGGGGTCTTGTAGTCGGGGCCCACAGCGCAAGCGGCCAGTGCCAGCATCAACAGGCTCGGGGCGAAGAGTTTCAGGGCGTTGGAAGTCACGCTACGCACTCGTAAAGTTTGATGTTGAAGGGCGCTCATCAGTGGCTCTCCTGCGCCAATGCGCGGGTATGTTCCGTCCGGGCGGACTTGCGAGCCTGAGCACGTTCGACGTAACGACGAATCAGCACAAAGAACACCGGTGTCAGCAGCAGGCCGAAGAAGGTCACCCCGAGCATCCCGGAGAACACCGCCACACCCATGGCATGACGCATCTCGGCGCCGGCCCCGGTAGAAATCACCAGCGGCACCACTCCCATGATGAAGGCGAACGACGTCATCAGGATCGGTCGCAGCCGCATCCGGCAGGCTTCCAGTACCGCGGCCAGCGGGTCGAGGCCCTCCTGTTGCTTGTCCTTGGCGAACTCGACGATCAGGATCGCGTTCTTGCACGCCAGGCCCACCAGCACGATCAGCCCGATTTGAGTGAAGATGTTGTTGTCGCTACCTGACAGGATCACGCCGGTAATGGCCGACAGCAAGGTCATCGGCACGATCAGGATCACCGCCAGCGGCAGGCTCCAGCTCTCGTATTGCGCGGCCAGCACCAGGAACGCCAGCAGCACGCAGAGCGGGAAGACCAGCAGGGCGGTATTGCCCGAGAGGATCTGTTGATAGGTGATCTCGGTCCATTCGTAGGTCATGCCGTTGGGCAGTTCCTGCTTGAGCAGTTTTTCGACGGCGGCCTGGGCCTGGCCAGAGCTGTAGCCCGGCGCGGCGGCGCCACTGATTTCTGCGGTCACGAAGCCGTTGTAATGCATTACCCGGTCAGGCCCCGAGGTGCTGCCCACCTTGATGAAGGTCGCCAGTGGGACCATCTCGCCCAGGTTGTTGCGCACCTTCAGTTGACCGATCTGCTCAGGGTCAAGACGGAACTGCTGCTCGGCCTGGACATTGACCTGATAGGTGCGGCCGAAGCGGTTGAAGTCGTTCGCATAGAGCGAACCCAGGTACACCTGCAGGGTGTCGAAGATGTCACTGATCGCCACACCGTGGGTCTTGGCTTTCTCGCGGTCGATGCTGGCATCCACTTGCGGAACGTTGACGGTGTAGCTGGTGAACAGCCCGGCGAGTTCCGGCACGCTGCGACTTTTGGCGATGATGTTTTGGGTTTCCTTGTACAGCTCCTCGTAGCCCAGGTTGCCGCGGTCTTCGATTTGCAGGCGGAAACCGCCAATGGTCCCCAGCCCCATGACCGGCGGCGGCGGGAAGATCGCCATGTAGGCGTCCTGAATGGCCGCGTACTTGCCGTTCAGCGCGCCGGCGATGGCGCCCGCCGAAAGGCTCGGGTCCCGGCGCTCGTCGAATGGCTTGAGCGTGACGAACACGATGCCGTTGTTAGGGCTGTTGGTGAAGCCGTTGATCGACAGTCCCGGAAACGCAATGGCGGACTGGACACCCGGTTGCTTGAGCGCGATATCGGACATGCGCTTGATCACGTCCTCCGTGCGGTCCAGGCTCGAGGCATCCGGCAGTTGCGCGAAGGCCACCAGATATTGCTTGTCCTGCGGGGGCACGAAACCGGTGGGAGTGGTGGCGAAGCCGAGATACGTCAGGCCCATCAATCCGGCGTAGACGAACAGGGCAATGCCGCTGCCGCGAATCACTCGACGTACCGCACCCACATACCCATGGCTGGCTTTTTCAAAGACGCGGTTGAAGGGACGAAAGAACCAACCCAACGAGGCATCCAGAAACTTCGAAAACCGATCCTTGGGCGCGTCGTGTCCCTTGAGCAGTACCGCGGAAAGCGCCGGCGACAACGTCAAGGAGTTGAACGCCGAGATGACGGTCGAGATGGCGATGGTCAATGCGAACTGTTTGTAGAACTGCCCGGTGAGCCCGGAGATGAACGCCGCAGGAACGAAGACCGCGCACAGCACCAGCGCCGTCGCGATGATAGGTCCAGTCACCTCGCTCATGGCTTTGCGGGTCGCAGCGACGGGCTCGAGCCCTAGTTCGATGTTGCGCTCGACGTTTTCCACCACGACGATGGCGTCATCCACCACGATACCGATGGCCAGCACCAGGCCGAACAGCGACAGGGCGTTGAGCGAAAAGCCGAACAGGTGCATGACCGCGAAGGTGCCGATCAGCGAGACAGGCACGGCCACCAGGGGAATGATCGAGGCGCGCCAGGTCTGCAGGAACACGATGACCACCACGACCACCAGGATCAACGCTTCGAACAGGGTATGGACCACGGCCTCGATGGACCCGCGCACGAATATCGTCGGATCGTAGGCGATGGCGTAATCCATGCCTTCGGGGAAGTTCTTCTTGAGTTCGGCCATCTTGGCGCGAACATCGTTGGATATTTGAATGGCGTTGGACCCAGGACGCTGGAAGATCGGAATCGCCACCGCAGGCTGATTGTCGAGCAGTGAGCGCAGGGCGTACTGGCTGGAGCCGAGTTCGATGCGGGCGATATCCTTGAGGCGCGTGATCTCTCCATCGGCACCGGCGCGCACCACGATGTTCTCGAATTCTTCTTCGTTGACCAGCCGGCCCTGAGTGTTGATCGACATCTGGAAACTTGTCGCGTTTGGCGCCGGCGGTGCGCCGAGCTGGCCGGCGGCCACCTGGCGGTTCTGTTCACGAATGGCCGTGACCACATCGGTGGCGGTCAAGTTGCGCGAAGCGACCTTGTTCGGGTCCAGCCAGACGCGCAGCGAGTATTCGCCCATGCCGAACAGCTGTACATCACCGATACCGTTCAGGCTCGCCAGCTCATCCTTGATGTTGAGCGTCGCGTAGTTGGACAGGTAAAGCATGTCGTAGCGCTTATCAGGGGAGGTCAGATGGACCACCATGGTCAGGTCTGGCGAGGCCTTGTCGACGGTGATACCGATACGCGTCACTTCTTCAGGCAGCTTGGGTTCGGTACGGGTCACACGGTTCTGTACCTGAACCTGTGCGTTGTCCAGGTCGGTGCCGAGGGCGAAGGTGATGGTCAGGGTCAGCTTGCCGTCGGCAGTCGATTGCGAGGACATGTACAGCATGTGCTCGACACCGGTGATGGCCTGCTCCAGCGGGGCGGCTATGGTTTCACCGATGACCTTGGGGTTGGCGCCGGGGAAGGTGGCGCGCACCACCACGGTCGGCGGTACCACTTCCGGGTACTCGCTGATGGGCAACTGGAACAGCGAGATGCCGCCGGCGATGAGGATCACCAGCGACAACACAGCGGCGAAGATCGGCCGCTTGATGAAGAATTGCGAGAAGTTCATCGGGATGCTTCCTTAACCGCGTGGCGAGGTAACAGCCGCCAGGCGGGGCGCCGGCGAATCGGTCTTGACGGTGGTGCGGGCTTCGAGGGCCTGTTGCTGCTGGGCGAGGGCGGCGAGGGTCGCGTCACTGGCCATCGGTACGTCCTGCGGGGTCACGGTAGAGCCCGGACGTACCCGTTGCAGGCCGTTGACGACAATGCTGTCGCCCTTGACCAGGCCACTGCGTACGATGCGCAGGCCTTCAAGCTTGGGCCCCAGTTCGACTGAGCGGTAAGCGGCCTTGTTGTCCTTGTCCATCACCAGCACGAATTTCTTGCCCAGGTCGGTGCCGACGGCTTCGTCCTTGATCAGCACGGCGTCGTAGGTCTTGCTGCCGACCAGTTTCAGGCGCGCATACAAGCCCGGGGTGTAACTGCCGTCGCTGTTGTCGAACACGGCGCGGCCACGGATGGTGCCGGTGCGCGGGTTGACCTGGTTGTCGACGAAATCCATCTGGCCCAGGTGCGGGTTGCCATCTTCGTTGGACAGGCCCAGGTACACCGGGCTGGTCTGGCTGCGCTGGCCGGCGCGCGACAGCTGGTTGTATTTGAGGAACACGCGCTCGTCGGCGTCGAAGTAGGCATACACCTTTTCGGTCGAGACCAGGGTGGTCAGTGGCGTCTGGTCGGCGGTGACGATGTTGCCAGCGGTGATGGCCGCGCGGCTGACGCGACCGCTGATGGGGGCGGTCACCCGGGTGAAGCTCAGGTTCAGGCGCGCCAGATCGAGTTGCGCCTGGATGGCCGCGACACCGGCGCGGGCTTCCTGGGCGGTGGTGGTGCGCGTTTCCGCCAGCTCGGCAGAAATCGCATTGCTGGCTTTCAGGCGCTCGCCGCGCTGCGCTTCGTTGTCGGTGCGAGCGGCCGTGGCGCGCGCCTGGGCGAGCTGTGCATCCAGACGGTTGACCTCGGCCTGGAACGGGCGCGGATCGATCTGGAACAGCAGGTCGCCTTTTTTCACCAACGCGCCTTCGGTAAAGGCCACCTTGTCGATCTGACCGGATACGCGCGGCCGCACTTCGACGGTTTCCGGCGCTTCGAGGCGGCCGGTGAACTCGTCCCATTCGTTGATCGGCTGCTCCAGCACTTTGGCGACGCTGACCTGGGGTGCAGCTGGGGCCTGAGCAACCTCCGGCGCGCGACCGCAGGCAGTCATGACCACCAGGGCGATGGCCGCGAGAGGAAAACGCAAGTGATTGAAAGACTGTTCCATGTGTGCTGCCCACCGATAGATTGAGAGTGGGCGGATCATGGCTTCGATCATGACCATCGACGAATCGAATGGTTCGAAGATGAATATCACTGTGAATGATAAACATCGAAATAATTGGTTTGAAAACAGTTATTTAGCAAGCTTGCTATCAATTAGGTTGATAACGATGTCGCGGTAGATCGCTCGGCCATTCGCACTGGTCGGCCGCACGCGGCCTCGCTCCATCACCTTTAGCGAGGCGGCTCGCCCTCGAAAAAACCGCTGGAGATACCCCTGCGAGCGCTATATCGTGGACACACCCGTACACAATAATCAAGGGAGCATGGAGGCCACGATTGTCGGCCGCCAGCGCTGAGGGAAGCCCGCTTGCTGGAAGTTCTCGGAATCACCGCACCCATTTTCTGCATCATCGGCATGGGCTACCTGGCCGCCCGTTTTTCCCTGTTGAGCCGTGAACAGATGCGCGGCCTTGGTACATTCGTGATCACCTTCGCCATGCCGGCGCTGGTCATCCGTGCCCTGGCCCTGCGGCCGATTGCCGAAGTCCTCAACCCCCATTACCTGATCGCCTATGTACTGGCGTCATTGGGCTGCCTGGCGGTAGGGCTGGTGGTGTTTCGCAAGCTGCATGGGCACAACCTCAGCAACAGTGCGATCGCTGCCATGGGCATGGGCACCTCCAACAGTGGCTTTATCGGCTATCCGATTGCCCTGATGGCCGTCGGGCCCCAGGCCGGCGTCGCACTGGCTCTCGGCATGATGGTCGAGAACCTGGTGATGATTCCGCTGGCATTGGCGCTCGCCGAGGCGGGTCATCAGGGCGGCGGTTCGACGCTGACGGTGGTCCGTGAAACGTTCAAGCGTCTGTCGCGCAATCCGCTGATCCTGGCGATCATCACCGGAGGTATTCTGTCGATCGCCGAGGTCAAGTTGCCGGTGGTGCCGCTCAAGCTGATCGAAATGCTCTCGATGGCTTCCGCGCCTGTGGCGTTGTTCGTGATCGGCGGCGTGCTGTACGGCACCAAGGTGCGCGGGCAGGTGGGGGAAATCCTGCAGATCGGGGCGGGCAAGCTGATCCTGCATCCGTTGCTGCTCAGCCTCGGCTTCCTGGTACTGGCCGACGTCGAGCCGGCGATGATGACCGCGGGCCTGATCATGGCCAGTGCGCCGATGATGAGCGTGTATCCGATCCTGGGGCAGCGCTTCGGCCTTGAAGGTCGCTGTGCCGCCGCCTTGGTGATCACCACGCTGGCGTCCTTCATTACCATCAGTTTGTTGCTGATCTTCATCAAGCACTAATGGCGGCCTGTAGCGAGGTAGCAAGCCCTCGCTACAGGGTCATGCTTGGGACAACCTGGCGACGAAATCGGCCCCCGACATGGGCTTGGCGTACAGATAGCCTTGCAGGTAATCGACGTTCTGCGCCGCCAGGTACTCACCTTGCTCTGGCGTCTCGACCCCTTCGGCGACTATTTGCAGGTCCAACTTGTGACACAGGTCGATGACGTTATCGAGGATATGCCGCGATAGCGCTTCGACGCCGATCATGGCGACGAAACTCTGGTCGATCTTCAGGCAGTCGATCTTGAACGCCTGCAGATAGGAATGGCTGGAGTGGCCGGTGCCGAAGTCATCCAGGGCGATCTTTACGCCGATTTCATGCAGCTCGGCAAACAGGCGCTGGGTCACGTCGCTGGGCTCAATCAGCTCTCGCTCGGTCAATTCCAGCACCAGCTTGATACTGCCTTCGGGAAACGCGGCGAGGAATTCGCGACAGTCAGCGAGCAGCGTCAGGTCCTGGCAGTGCGCGGCGCTGATGTTGAAGGCCAGGTGGAACTGTTCGCCGAGCCGATGGGCGATGGGGCTGATCAACTGGGCGGTCTGATGCATCAACGAGCGGGTCATGGGGACGATTTCGCCGCAGTCTTCGGCCAGCGGAATGAACAGGTCAGGGCGCACCAACCCTAGATGCGGATGCTGCCAGCGCATCAGGACCTCGGCGCCGGCCCAGTGTTTGTCGGTACTGCGCACCACCGGCTGGAAGTACGGCACGAACTCGGCAGCCAGGAGCGCCCGACGCAGTTCCGCCGGCGGCGAATGCGCGCGCTTGAGCAGCCAGCGACAGACCAGCCCGGCCAACAGGCCGAGGAACAGCAACAGCGCCAGCAGCGCCGGATAGTCGCTGACCATCACTTGCCAGGCGGATCCTGCCGCGAAGCCGGTATGCACGCTGATGGGGTAGCGCGCCGATTGCACGGTGACCGGCGCCATGTCGAACACCGGTAGGGCCTGTTCCTGTACCTGGCCATCGGCTGATAGCCAGTCCGCTCCGACCTGCAGGATCAAGTCGTTATGGCGCCCCAAGGTGTTGAGGGTATTGATCACGTGAGTGCCGTCGACGGCGGCCAGGGCGCTCTGGTCGGGATGCTGCGGGTCGTCGCGGTGGGCGCGGTACAGCAGCACTGCGCGCCCCGGCGTCACGCTGTTGCCGCTGATCAGCGACAGCCGACCGCCGACGTAATCCGCCGCGTTCAAGCGCTCGCGAAAGTCGCCGAACAGCGAGCTGCAATACAGACTGCCGCGCTCGGCAATGAGCGTGGAGCGCACGTAGGGGCGACGGGCAACCTGATCGCGCAACGCCAACTGCGCGTCGGCGCAGGGTGTGCCGGCCAATGGCAACAGCTCGTCGGCGGCACCGGCAACATTGTCGAGGATGCGCTCGATCTGCCCGACGGTTTGAGTGGCGGTCAGTTCTCCCTCGTTGACCAGCGCCCGTTCGGCTTGCCAATAAGTGATCACCAGCCCCAACAACACGGGCACAGCGCCCACGAGCCAAGGCAGCAGGGCATTGCGGCGTGCGGACTTGCGGTTCAAGGGCATAGGCATACACCAGCAGTGCAACAAGGCGGGGGAGCGGACGTCGGCCATGGCCAGGCGCGATTACGTCTTGGTCCGGGTGAGACAGCTCGATGCATGATAGCCACAAACAGGCGTGGGGGTTACTCGCAGGACTGTCAGGTTGTCGCCGATGGGTAAATGTGCAGAGGAGGGGCCGGCCTTGCGCGCCGCAAGCCCACCCGCGAAGGCAGGCAGGCGGTCTGGATCGGTGTTTAGCGTTGCCCGCGAGGCAGGCGTGACAGCCAATGGCACACGCCGGCGGTAATGACGCCCAACAGCAGCAGCGTGCCGAACATGGGAAATGCCTGGGCCTTGAAGGCCTTGGTCACTTCATTCGGGCCATAACCACTGTGGATGGTGTAGCCGTAGTGCGCCGACACCTGCACTGCATGATGATCGCCATGGTCGTCGAAGTCATAAGTCGATATCCGTCCCTCGGGATCGAGAAACAGCCCGTTGTGTTCGAGCAGCACGGTGGCACCGTTGCGGGCGTGGGCGAGGTTTTCGCCCAGTACCAGAGCATCGATCACGGCGTTGACACTGTTGCGCCCCTCGAACCGGCGAAACAGCAACGAAGGTTGTTCAGGCATCGAAGTGCTGGCAGTGCGCAGAATCAATTTGCTGGTCGAGTTCATATCCGGGGTTACAGGGCGAGTGAACTCGCCGAGTTCGCTGCCGCAATACAGGCGTTCGCTGTCGCCCATCACGATCGAGCGTACCGAGGGGTAGCCCACTACCAGGCGGCGCATCGGCTCGAGGATGGCGCTGCACTCCTGTCCCGCCAGGGAGAAGGCGCGTGCGGTCACGTCGTCGGCGCGTTCGAGGGTTCGGTCGATGTTGGCGATAGCCCGTTGTCCGGCCGCCAGGCTGTCGCGCATCAATGAGCGATCGACCTGCCAATAGAGGATCAGCATGCCGCTGATGACCGGGATCAGCCCTACAAGCGCAGACAGCAGCAAGGGCTTCAATTTGAAGGTACGGGCGGATCTGGGGTGTTGGGGGCGATGCTGAGTCATGGAGGCAATCCCTTGCTGATGAATGGCGGCTGCCGGGAGGGGGCGGCGCGGACGACTCAGGCTAAGGAATCGCAGCCGCTAGCATCCTTCCGCGAAGGGACAGTACTTGTGGGCTTTTTCATCAGGGTAGGTAGGAATGTGAGTTGGTTACCTGCAGTGGCGGCGCACTGCGCGCTCGCCTGATCCTGTGGCGTTAGTGCATCGCAGCATTCGGCAACGCCGAACGCCGGGTTATTGATTTAAAGATTCACAACATACGGGGCCCTCGTCACTCTGCTGGAGGACTACGCTTCAAGACGTACGCTTTTCAACAAAAACAATAGCCGAAAGGGCAAAGCCATGTTCAAGCGCAAAGCAATGACTGCGGGTCTGTTCGCGTTCTCTTTATGCTCATTCACGTTAGGCTGCCTCGCCAGCTCAAGCGTACAGGCCGCCGAAAAGCCTGCCAGCTTGCCCATCGGCATCACCACGTTCATGTCCGGCCCGGCCTCGGTGTTCGGCATGCCGGCCAGGGAAGCCGCGCAAATTTACCTTGACGAACTCAATGCTGGCGGTGGTATCGACGGCGTCCAGGTCACGCCCATCTACATCGACGAAGGCGTAGGGGGTGACCGGTTGTTGTCCGAGTACCGGCGCGTGGTCCAGGAGCAAGGCGCCCAGATCATGTTGGCGTCGATCTCCAGCGGCAACTGCAACACGCTGGCCCCGGTTGCCGAAGACCTCAAGGTGGTCAACATCCTGTGGGACTGCGGCACCGAGAAGGCCATTGAAGGCCATCAATACCAGTACATCGTTCGCAGTCAGGCCAACGCCGTGACCGAAATGGTCGCCAGCGTCCTCTATCTGCTGAAGATGAAACCGGACTTCAAGACCATCGCCGTGGTCAACCAGGACTACGCCTGGGGTCGCGACTCGTGGGATATCTTCCAGACCACCCTCAAGGCCCTCAAGCCCGACGTGCAGGTGGTCGCCGAGCTGTTTCCCAAGTTCGGTGCTTCGGATTTTTCCGCCGAAGTCAGCCGCCTGCAAGTGTTGCGTCCGGACGTCGTGCTGAGCACTTCCTGGGGGGGCGATCTGGACACCTTCGTGCGTCAGGCGAGCCAGCGTGGCTTGCTGAAGAATTCGCAGTTCTTCCTCGCCCTGGGCGAGTCTTCGCTTGAGCGCCTGGGCAACAGTCTGCCCGATGGCGTGCTGATCGGCGCCCGCGGCGATCACTACTTCCTTGAACCGCGCTATATCAATGACCCTAAACACAGGGCCTTCGTCGATAAATACCGGGCCAAGACCGGTGTCTACCCGATCTATTCGGTGTACCACATGGTGCAGGCGCTGGATGCAATGACTGCCGCCTACAAAAAAGCCATCGTCGCCAATAACGGCCAGTGGCCGGATGAGGAGCAACTAGCCAAGGCCTTTCGTGGGCTGGAGTTCCGCGGCCTGACCGCCCCCGTGACTATCCGCCCCGAAGATGGCCAAGGCCTGGAAGACCAACTGTTCGGCATGACCACCAGCAGCCCCGACTACAGATTCAAAGTCCTCAAGAACATCATGATCGTGCCGGCCGCCCTGGTGACCACCCCAGCGGGCGAGTCGACCCCGACGTGGCTGAAAACCCTGACACCGGCGCTGCTCGACAAAGTCAGCCTGCTGGATAAACAGCCATGACCCGCGACATCTTCATGCTGGCGCTGCTCGATGGGGTGTCGTATGCGGGGTTGTTGTTTCTGGTGGCGCTGGGGCTGACCTTCATCTTTGGCGTGGTGCGCATCCTCAACGTCGCCCATGGCAGCCTGTATGCCTGCGGCGGCTATGCGGCGGCGTCGCTGGGCGTGTGGCTGGGGCAGGGCGGTGATTCGCTGGCTGCCTCGCTGACGGCGCTGATCGGTGGCGCACTGCTGGTCGGGGTGGTCCTCGGCACCGTGCTGATGCTGTTGCTGCGGCGCTTTCAGGACCGCGACCCGATTCTGCAACTGCTGGTCACCTTCGGCGCCTTCATGATCTTCGAAGACCTGCAGCGGATGATCTGGGGCACCCAGCCGTATTTCGTCTCCGACGTCGTCAATCAGATGGGCACCTCGCAGCTGCTGGGCGTGGTGTACATGAACTACCAGCTGATGTTCGTGCCGGGCGCAGCCATTGCCGTGTACCTGCTGCTGCAGTGGTTCTTGCGGCGCACTCTCATCGGCCGGCAGATCGTTGCGGTCACCCATGATCGCGAAGTGGCCACCGCCATGGGCATCAATGCCAAGCGTATCGCCTACCTGACTTTCGTGGTCGGCGCCATGCTCGGCTCGCTGGGGGGCGCATTGGCCTCGCCGACCACCTCACTGGTGCCCGGCATCGGGGCCGACATGATCGTGCTGTCGTTCGCCGTGGTCGCCAGTGCCGGGCTCGGGCAGATCTCCGGCGCACTGATCGTTGCGCTGATGATCGGCCTGTCGCGGTCCTTCTGCGTGTACCTGATGCCCGAGCTCGAGGTAGTGATGCCTTACGTGATCATGGTGCTGGTGCTGCTGATCCGCCCGCAAGGGCTGTTCACCGTGGCGCAGGCGAGGAGGATCTGATGCGAACCACTCTGTATGGGGCGATTGCGCTGAGCGGTGTCGTACTGGGCCTGGCGGCGGCTTTCCCGTGGCTGAAGCTGCCGCTGATCCTGGCGCTGTGCTATGGCCTGGCGGCGTTGGGTATCGTCGTGCTCCTGCGGGCCGGGCAGATCTCTTTCGGTCACGCCATGTACGCCTGCATCTCGGGCTACACGGTGGCGTACCTGAGCGTGCGCTATCCCGGCCTCGACGGATTTGCGTTGATCGCGCTCGGTACCCTGGCCAGCGTGGTGGCCGGCATGCTCATTGGCGCGTTTGTAGTGCGCTACCGGGAGATCTTCTTCGGCATGCTCAATCTGGCGCTGTCGATGGTGCTGTTCACTCTGCTGGGCAAGTTCTACGCCTACACGGGCGGTACCGATGGCCTGCGCGTGGCGCGGCCGACCCTGTTGGGCTTCGACCTCGCCCGCAACGGCTTCGAAACCGCCCTGCTGGTGCTGGTGCTGGTTTGCGCGGTGCTGGTGATCTGGGGCGTACAGCGGTATCTGCGCTCCAGCGCCGGTGAAGCGCTGATGGCGATGAAAAGCAACGAAACGCGCCTCGAATACCTGGGCATCAGTGCCAGGAAGCTGTTGTGGCAGGGCTACGTACTGTCGGCCGGGCTGTGCGGTCTGTCGGGTTCGTTGTTTGGCCTGTCGCAAGGGCTGGTGACCCCGGAGATGGGCTACTGGCTGCGTTCCGGCGAATTCGTCTTCATCGCCATTCTGGGCGGCTCGGGCCATGCACTGGGCGCGTTCGTCGGCGCCTTGCTTTACGAGTTCCTGAAGATGTACGCGGCGGTGCTGGTCAGCGGTGCCTGGCAGTTGCTGGTGGGCGCGACCTTGATCGTGATCATCTATTTTTTGCCCTCCGGCCTCAGTGGGCTGTTGCACAAACGCCGTGCGGCTCGCCGCGAATCCTTGGAGGGTGAGTCATGAGTGCGCTCCTGCAGACCCGCGGCTTGACGCTGGCGTTCGGTGGCCTGGTGGTCGCCAACGGCATCGACTTCAGCCTCGAAGAGGGCGAGCGCCTGGCCGTGATCGGCCAGAACGGCGCCGGCAAGACCACCTTCATCAATATCTGCACCGGGCTGATTCGGCCCACTGCAGGCAACGTCAGCTTTGCCGGCAATGACATCACCGGGCAGTCACCGCGGCGCATCGTGCGCCAGGGCATGGCGCGCTCGTTTCAATTACCCCAGCTGTTTCTTGAGCACAATGTGCGCCAGTGCCTGGAGCTGGCGGGCATGGCACGCCAACCACGGCTGCCATTCTGGCGACCGTTAGAGCGCAGCGCCGACGCCGTGGCGGTGGACCGCGTGCTCGAACTGGTGAGCCTGCGCGAGCGCGAACACGAGCCGGTCAGCAACTTGCCGGAAGGCCAGCGCAAGCTGCTCGATGTGGCCATGTCGCTGATGCTGCAGCCGCGCCTGTTGATCATGGACGAGCCCACCAGCGGCGTGTCCAGCGAAGAAAAGCACGGGATCATGGAGATCCTCATGCGCGCCCTGGACGAACAGCGGGTCACGGCCATCTTCGTCGAGCACGACGTCGATATCGTGCGCCGCTACGCCACCCGCGTCGCGGCCTGGATCAGCGGTGGCATCGCCGCCGACGGCACGCCGGACGTAGTGCTTGCCGACCCCACTGTGCAACGCCAGGTGCTGGGCATCTGAGGAGCTGAACATGCTGCACTTCGACACTATCAGCGCCGACATCGTCAAAGTCCCGGTGCTGCGTAACATCCAGGCCGAGCTGCCACCGGGCAGCATCATTGCCGTCGTGGGCTGCAACGGTGCCGGCAAGACTACGCTGCTGCGGGCGATCATGGGCTTCGTCAAGCTGCGCAGCGGGCGGATTCTGTTCGACGGCACTGATCTGGCCAGCGTGCCGGCACATAATCGCACGCGTCTGGGCATCGGCTATGCGCCCCAGGAACGGGTGATGTTCCCGAGCCTGACGGTAGAAGAAAACCTGCGTTTGCCCTGCCAAGTCAGCGGCTTCAAGAAAGCAGCCGTCGACGAGCGCCTGAGCATGACGTTGGAAGTGGTCCCGCAACTCAAGGACATGCTTGCGCGCTCCTGCGCGGCACTGTCCGGCGGCCAGGGCAAGATCGCCGCCCTGGGCCGGGCGCTGATGATCGGTACGCGCCTGGTGCTGCTCGACGAACCATTCCAGGGCCTGGCCCCGGCCTTGGCCAATCAGTACAGCGAAGCCCTCAAGCGCCTGCAGCAGACCCAGCCACAGCTGTGCATCCTGGTGACCGAATCCAACGCCAGCCTGCTCAAGGATGTGCCCGATCGCACACTGCATATCGAACGTGGCGCACTGCTGCCCGAACAGCCGAAGGCGCCATCGCGCCCCGATCAACCGTTTTCTTCCCTGAGCCTGGAGGCTTACTCATGAGCAAGCTGTTTATCGGCGGTCAGTGGCACGTGGCATCCAGCCAAGACAGCATCCCGGTGTTCGCACCCGCCACGGGCGAACAATACGCAACCATCGGCCGTGGTCAGGCCGAGGACATCGACCTTGCCGTCAAGGCTGCCCGCGCGGCGCTGGCGGGCGAGTGGGGCAGGCTGAGCGCCACCGAACGCGGCCGGACCCTGACCCGTATCGGCGTCAAGATCCTCGATCACATTGATGAACTGGCCGGGATCGAAGCCAAGGACACCGGCAAGCCGCTGGCCCTGGCACGCAAGGACATCGAAGCGCTGGCGCGTTACTTCGAGTTTTACGGCGGCGCTGCCGACAAGGTCCACGGTGAAGTCCTGCCGTATCTGCCGGGCTACTCGGTAACCGTGCAGCGCGAGCCGTTCGGCGTAGTCGGCCACATCATTCCGTGGAACTACCCGGCGCAGATGCTTGGCCGCACGCTGGGCCCGGCGTTGGCCATGGGTAACACCTCGGTGGTCAAACCGGCCGAAGATGCCTGCCTGACCTCATTGCGCGTCGCCGAACTGGCGGTCGAGGCCGGCTTGCCCGCCGGCGTGCTCAACATCGTCACCGGCTATGGGCGCGAGGCAGGTGCAGCTTTGGCCGAGCATCCGGGCATCAACCTGATCACCTTTACTGGCTCGCCACAGGTTGGCACGGCCATCCAGACCGCCGCAGCGAAGAACTACGTCAAATGCGTGCTGGAGCTGGGCGGCAAGTCACCACAAGTGGTGTTTGCCGATGCCGATCTCGATAAAGCGGTGCCCATCATCGTCGGCGCGATCATCCAGAACGCCGGGCAGACCTGTTCGGCGGGCAGCCGCTTGCTGATTCAACGCGAGGTGTTCGACGAGGTGGTCGCCCGCGTCGCCGAGCGTTTTTGCCAGATGCGTGTCGGCGCCCCGGACAGCGCGCCGGACTGCGGGCCGATCATCACCAAAGCGCAGTTCGGCCGGGTCAACGAGTTCGTCGCCTATTGCCGCGATTCCGGGCTGCCGGTGCTGGCCGAGGGCATCCTCGATGCCGAGCTGCCCAGCGCGGGGTACTACGTGCGGCCGATGATGTTCGGGCCCGTGCCCAGAGACCATCGCCTGGCCCGCGAAGAAGTTTTCGGGCCGGTGCTGGCGGTGCTGCCTTTCGATGATGAAGACGATGCCGTGGCCCTGGCCAACGGCACCGAATACGGCCTGGTGGCGGCGATCTGGACCGAGAACGGTGCGCGCCAGCAGCGGCTGTCACGGCGCCTCGAAGGCGGGCAGGTGTTCATCAACTGCTACGGCGCCGGAGGCGGTGTGGAGCTGCCGTTCGGTGGTATCCGCAAAAGTGGCCATGGTCGCGAAAAAGGCTTTATGGCGCTGGAAGAATTCAGCCTGACCAAAACGGTCGTCAGCCACCACGGGTGACAGCGATTATTCGAATGCATCAGAGCAGGAGCCTTGAATGAAAATCAGAGCTGCGGTACTTCGCGAATCGGGCCTGTCGGCGCCGTTTGCGCACAGCCGACCCTTGCACATCACCGAACTGGACCTGGCGCCGCCGGGGCCGGGGGAGGTGAAAGTGAAGATGATCGCCGCCGGGTTGTGCCATTCCGATCTGTCGGTGATTACCGGTGTGCGTCCCCGACCGCTGCCCATGGCCTTGGGGCATGAAGCCAGCGCACAGGTGGTGGAAGTCGGCGCCGGGGTACGGAACGTGCGGGTCGGGCAGACGGTTGTGCTGGTGTTCGTGCCCAGCTGCGGGCATTGCGTGCCGTGCATGGAGGGCCGCCCGGCGTTGTGCGAGCCGGGTGCCGAAGCCAATGGCAAGGGCGAGATGCTTGAGGGTGGCTATCGCCTGAGCGCGGCGGGCAGTCATGTCAGCCATCACTGCGGGGTCTCGGCGTTCGCCGATCACGCTGTGGTGAGTGCGCGTTCGTGCATCCCTGTCGACGACAGCATCGATCCGGTCGAGGCCGCGGTATTCGGCTGTGCCGTACTCACCGGGGTGGGCGCGGTGGTCAATACCGGCAAGGTCACGCCAGGGGCGTCGGCATTGATCGTCGGCCTGGGCGGTGTAGGTTTGAGCGCCTTGCTGGGCGCCAGGGCGGCCGGTGCCCATCCGCTGATCGCGGTGGACGTACAGGCCTCCAAACTGGAATTGGCGTTGTCCCTGGGCGCTACCGCTGCGGTCAACGCCCGGGACCCGGACGCCGTGGCGCAGATCCGCGAGCTGACCCGCGGCGGTGTGGATTTCGCCTTCGAGTTCGCCGGTTCCGTACCCGCCATGGAGCTGGCCTACGGTGCTACCCGGCGCGGTGGCACCACGGTCACCGCCGGGTTGCCTCGCCCCGACGATCGCTGGCCCCTGCAACAGCTCAGCCTGACGGCCGAGGAGCGCACGGTGAAGGGCAGTTACATCGGTTCCTGCATACCGGCCCGCGACGTGCCGCGCTACCTGGGTTTGTACCGCAGCGGCGCCTTGCCGGTGGACCGTCTGATCGGCCGCAAGCTGGCGCTCGAAGACATCAACGAAGGTTTCGACGGGCTGGCCAGTGGCAACAGCCTGCGCGACCTGATCGTGTTCTAGAACCTCTTTTTCCGGAGAACAACATGGCTCAACTACAAGACAAGATCGCCATCGTCACCGGTGCCGCGAGTGGTTTCGGCGCCGGTATCGCTCGGTTATACATTGCCGAAGGTGCCAAGGTGATCCTCGCCGACATCAACGCCGAGGCGGCCGAGCGCCTGGCCACCGAGCTGGGTAGCAACGCCCGCGCGGTGCGCTGCGACGTGACGCAGGGCGATCAGGTTCAAGCGGCGGTCGAGTTCTGCGCTGGCGTCTTCGGGGCGCCGGACATCGTCGTCAACAATGCTGGCACCACCCACCGCAACCAGCCGCTGATGGACGTCGACGAGAAGACCTTCGACCGGGTGTTCGACGTCAACGTCAAATCGATCTTTCACATGGTCAAAGCGGTGGTGCCGTTGATGCGTCAGCGTGGCAGCGGCTCGATCATCAACGTCGGCTCGGTGGCGGGCATTCGGCCACGGCCGGGGCTGACCTGGTACAACGGCTCCAAGGGCGCAGTGAATCTGCTGTCCAAGTCCCTGGCCGTGGAGTTGGGGCCCGATGGGATCCGGGTCAACAATATCTGCCCGGTGATGGGCGAGACGGCGTTGCTGGAGGATTTCATGGGCGTGCCGGACACCCCGCAGAACCGTGCGCGGTTCATTGCGACCATTCCGTTGGGGCGTCTGTCGACGCCTGCGGATGTGGCAGCGGTGGCGCTGTTTCTGGCCAGCGACGCCGCAGCGTTCCTCAATGGCGTCGAGCTGCCGGTGGATGGTGGGCGGGTGGTTTGAGGCAGATTCAGCAGCGTTGATGTGTACTACCCCGCCCAAGGCACCATCACATGAGCCCGCGCGCGATCGGCATCGACCAGTTGCGCGTTGGGCTCATCGGTGCTGTCCACCCAGGCTTCGGCCTCTTCGCGGCTGCGGCCGAAGCGCATGTGGCGCTCCACCAACCGCGCACGACGCTGCGCCGGGCTGACCGCGACGAACCACAGATCATCGAAGCATTGGGCCACCGGCGCCCAGCCACCTTCTGACAGCAGCAGATAATTGCCTTCGCTGATAATCAGCGGCACCTCGGCGGCCACGGGGATAGCGCCCGCCAGGCTTTCCTCGATCTGCCGATCGAACAGCGGTGCATACACGGTTTCCCCCGGCTGCTGCGCCTTGAGGCGATGCAACAACGCCAGATAACCCTGCACATCGAAGGTATCCGGCGCGCCTTTGCGCTCGGCCCGCCCCAGTCGCGCGAGTTCACGGTTGGCCAGGTGAAAACCGTCCATGGGCACCACCACGGCATGTTCGCCCAGGGCCTCGGCGAGCAACTGCGCCACCGTCGATTTGCCCGAGCCGGGGGTACCGGCAATTCCCAGCAAGCGCCGCCCACCGCTGCGGATCATCATCCGCGCGCGGTCGACCAGGCCCTTGGGCAGTTGCGGCAGGGCCGCGGCAGTTTGCGTCATGTGAAGGCTCCGATTGCTGTTGGGGTGCCGGTATGACAACGGCAAACGCGATTTGCTGCTTGCACCGCCCAGGGAATTTATTCGGCACTTATGCGTACTAACAACTGTTACAGGAAATTTCAGAGCAGTCCGCGAAGGCTCTAACGCAGGCTGTCCAATAACATCGGGCCAACGGGATGACCCCATGACGACATACAACAACGTCGCAACTGAAGTAAAACGCCGCCCTGGGCTGGTGATCGGCATCGCCGTCATCGCCGCCTTGGGCGGTCTGCTGTTCGGCTACGACACCGGCATCATCGGCGTCGCGCTGCTGGGCCTGGGCAGGGAGTTTGCCCTGAACGACACCCTCAAACAGCTGGTGACCGGGGGGATCATCTTCGGTGCCTTGTTCGGTTGCCTGGGCAGTGGGCCGATCTCCGACCACTTCGGCCGGCGCCGCTCGATCATCCTGGTGGGCATCGTTTTCGCCATCGGTTCGTTGCTGTCGGCGGTGTCACCCAGTGTGCCGATCCTCATCCTCTCGCGCTTTCTGCTGGGTCTCAGCGCCGGCAGTGCGACGCAGATCATCCCGGTGTACATCGCCGAGGTGGCGCCGCCGGAGCATCGCGGCAAGCTGGTGGTGTTGTTCCAGTTCATGGTGGTGTTCGGCATTACCGTGGCGTACTTCACCGGTTTCGGCCTAGGCGATCACTGGCGGTGGATGTTCGGCCTGGGCGTGGTGCCGGCGATCATTCTGCTGCTGGGCATGACCGTACTGCCCGAGAGCCCGCGCTGGCTGCTGGTCAAATCACGTGAGGCACAAGCGCTGGCGGTCCTGCGCAGTGTGCGCAGCAGCGATCAACAGGCCAGCGACGAGCTGGAGGAAATCAAGACCATCAGCCTCAAGCAGCCCGAAGGCGAATGGCGCGACCTGGCCAAGCCGTGGATCCGTCCGGCCTTGCTGGTGGGGGCGTGTATCTCGATGTTCTCGCAGATCACCGGTAACAACGCGCTGATCTACTACGCGCCGACGATCCTCACGCAGGCCGGGTTCTCCGATCAGGTGGCGGTGCTGGCGACCGGCAGCAGTACTTTGCTGATCGTGCTGATGACCGTGGTCGGCAGTTGGCTGGTGGACAAGTATGGCCGCCGCCGGTATCTGCTGTGGATGATCCCCGGTTCCATCGTCGCCTTGGCGCTGATGGGTTATCTGTTCATGGGCGCCGGCCCGACCACCGATACTCAGCGCTGGGTGGTGGTGGCATGCCTGGCGGCCTATCTGATGCTCAATTGCGGCGGCTTCGGCGTGTGTATCTGGCTGATCAACGCCGAGGTCTACCCGTTGTTCGTACGCGGCAAGGGCGCGAGCGTCGGGGCGTTCAGCCACTGGTTCTTCGATTTGATCGTGACCTTGACCACGCTCAGCCTGGTGACCTGGCTGGGCGTCGCCTACACGCTGTGGCTCTACACCGGGATCTCGCTGCTGTCGCTGATTTTCATCTACCGCTACGTGCCTGAAACCATGGGCAAGAGTCTCGAAGAGATCGAGCACGCGCTGCGCGAGAAACGGTTCTACCCGTATCAACAGAAGTGAGCCACCTGTAGCGAGGCGGCTCGCCCCCGTAAAATGATGCCCCCTCACAGCGAGGGGACGGTCTGTTTTCGGGGGCAAGCCGCCCTCGCTACAGGGATTTGTCAGGCGTGCGTGCTGAGCTGATTGGCAAACTGCCCGATCGCGTCCACCACTTTGCGCGCGCCGTCCTGAATCTCGACGATCACACCACCGGCCTGGTCGGCCAATTCCTTGCCTTCGCCCGCTTGCCGTTTGCCGGTGTCGACCAGGCCTACGGCAGTCGCCGCCAACGCCTGATTCTGCTGGACCACCGCAGTGATCTCTTCGGTGGCCTTGCTGGTGCGCGAGGCCAACTGGCGTACTTCATCGGCCACTACCGCAAAGCCACGCCCTTGCTCCCCGGCGCGGGCCGCCTCGATGGCCGCGTTGAGCGCCAGCAGGTTGGTCTGTTCGGCAATGCTGCTGATGGTCTTGATGATGGTGCCGATCAACTGGGACTGGTTGTCCAGCGCCGCGATGCCTTCCACCGCCTGATCCATGCAGGCCGCGAGCTGGCTCATGACCGCGACGGTCTGCTTGACCACGGCGGCGCCGTTCTGCGCATTGGCATCGGTATCCTTCGAGGTGCTGAACGCGATATTGGCGGCTTCGGCCACGGCGATGTCGCGGTTGACCTGATCAGTGATTACCGTGGCGAATTTGACCACCTTGTAGAGTTTGTCGTGGGCATCGAACACCGGGTTGTAGGAGGCTTCGAGCCACACCACATGGCCATTTCGGTCGATGCGCTTGAAACGGTCGGCGACGAATTCACCGCGGCGCAGTTTGTCCCAGAACGCTTTGTAGCCTTGAGAGTTGTATTCCTCGGGGTCGCAGAACAGCCGATGGTGCTTGCCTTTGATCTGGTCGAGGGAGTAGCTCATGCCCTGCAGAAAGCGATCGTTGGCCGTGATCACCTCGCCGTCGAGGTTGAACTCGATCACAGCGGTAGAGCGCAGCAGTGCCTTGATCAGGCTCTCGTCCTCGCGGGAGCGCTCGATGGTGCGGGTCAAGTCGTTGCAATACATCGAGTAATGGCGGACCACGCCGCTGCTGTTCTTGATCGGCTGCACCACGGCGCGCAGCCAGGCTTCTTTGCCATTGCCGCGTAGCAGGCGCACCGCGCCGCTATGGTGTTCGCCACGGGTCAGGGCGTTTTTGAACCTTTTGTAGATGTCGTCGTTTTTCAGGTAAGCGGGCACCAGCTCTTCGACATGCTTGCCCACCAGGCTGGCGGTGGGGTAGAGCATTTCCTTCTCGAAATTGGCATTGGCGGACTCGATCCGGCCCTGCGGGTCCAGGTACAGCGCCAACATCTCGCTATCAAGGCTGTCACGGACCTGTTCGACCGACGACAGCTCTTCGCGTAGCGCTGCCAGTTCCTGCTTCAAATGCTTGTTGAACATCGCCCGTGCCCAGCCTGTGATTTTAGGATTATCACTGCATCGGCATGCCAGGGCTGGACTTGAGCGATGGGCGCACAGATAAATTGTGCACCCGAGCGTACCGGGCAAGTTGTCAGATACACGTTTATGGGCAGGCTGGACTTGTCAGGTTTTGGCGCGGATTTTTTGTATTTCTACCGCGATGCACCTTGCGCCCGCTGCCCAATCGTCACCCCGCCTGCACCTGCGACAACGGCCTGGCGACCTCTTCCAGCGACTTGCCCTCGGCCGCCACGCCCCATATGCCCTGTACTGCGCCAGCGATGATCATCAACGCCGCGCCGATCAGATAGCCGATGAACACATTCGTACGGTCGTGACTCTGGATCAGCGCACCGAACAACGACGGGCCGACGATGCCGCCCAGGCCGGTGCCGAAGGCGTAGAACACGGCGATGGCCAAGGCGCGGATTTCCAGTGGGAAGGTTTCGGCCACGGTCAGATAGGCCGAACTGGCCGCTGCCGAGGCAAAAAAGAAGATCACCATCCAGGCGATGGTCTGCTGGGTCACGTCGAGAATTCCCTGCTGGAACAAATAGCCGCTGATGGCCAGCAGCACGCCGGAGAGCGCATAGGTGCTGCTGATCATCACTCGCCGACCGATGACATCGAACAGCCGGCCCAGCAGCAGCGGCCCGCAGAAGTTACCCAGCGCGAAGGGCAGCACGTACCAGCCGATATGCTCGGAGGGCACGTTGTAGAAATCGGTCAGCACCAGGGCGTAGGTGAAGAAAATCGCGTTGTAGAAAAACGCCTGAGCGGTCAGCAGCGTCAGGCCGACCAGGGCGCGCTGGCGGTGAACCACGAACAGGCTGGTGAACACTTCCTTGAGCGGCGTGTGGTCTCGGGCATGCAAGCGCAGGGGCTTTTCGGTGATCGGCGGGATGTCGATGCCGCGCTCGCGGTAGTGCTTCTCGATGTTTTCGACGATGCGTGTGGCCTCTTCAGGCTGATTGTGGATGATCAGCCAGCGCGGGCTCTCTGGCACCCACAAGCGCATCAGCATGATCACCAGGCCCAGCACCGCGCCGATACCGAAGCACAGGCGCCAGCCCAGGTCGCCGCCGACATGTGCGGGATCGAGCAGGATGATCGAGCCAAAGGCCCCCAGCGCAGCACCCACCCAGAAGGTGCCGTTGATGGTCAGGTCGACCCAGCCGCGAAAGCGCGCCGGGGTGAACTCCTGAATCGTCGAGTTGATCGCCGTGTATTCACCGCCGATGCCGGCACCGGTCAGGAAGCGGAACAGCAGAAAACTCCACAGGCTCCACGAAAACGCTGTCAGTGCGGTGGCGCCGACATACAGGAACAGGGTGATGAAAAACAGTTTGCGGCGGCCCAGGCGGTCGGTCAGCCAGCCGAAGAACAGCGCGCCGAGTACCGCGCCGGCGATGTAGACCGCGCCGGCCAGGCCTATGTCGGCATTGCTCATGTGCAGCGCGGGGCTGCTTTTCAGCGCGCCGGACACCGAACCCGCCAGCGTGACCTCCAGCCCGTCGAGCAACCAGGTGATGCCCAGGGCGAACACCAGCAAGGTATGAAAGCGCGTCCAAGGCAGCCGATCGAGGCGCGCGGGCAGGTCGGTTTCGTAGATGCGGTCTTGCGCGGTGTTCGTATCGCCAGCGGCGGGGGACAGTGCTTGGGTGCTCATGGCAACTCCTTTTGTTGTTGGGGCAGGCCCATGACAGTGGAGTTGTCGCGATTGCCATCAGTTCAAACAGTACGCCGCCAAACGCGCGCTTCGGACTTCACCTTGATAGAGATGCACACAGGTCGCGACGAAGTGTCATGTGTTGGCATCGACACTTCGCGCCACCTGGCACGGCATCCTTAGGCGGTCATTTGCGCTGCAGACCACCGACCGGCGCCAGCCAGTTCTGTGCCTTGTCATCCAGCCATTGCTGGGCCGTGGCCGATTGCTTGAGCCGGGCATCGAGGAAGGCGATGGTCACGGCGGCCACGCTGCCGGCCTGCCGAGCATCGAAACCAGGGTTGGCCGGGCGACCGGGACGGCGGTTGGGGCCTGACGGATCATCCTCACCACCGCGCGGCTTTTTATCGCTCTTGTCGACCTTGGCGATGGTGCCGGACAACACCGTGTGGGTCGCGTCGTTGAGTGTGAGCTGGTAGCCGTCATGGCTCAGGCCGCGGAACAGAGCGAAGCGTTGTTGAGCACTGGCGATCCAGCTGAAGGGGTCCTCATCCATAGGACCGGTCACCGCCAGCAGCGGCGAGTCGATCTGGCTGTAGCGCCGATCGTCGACGCCCCCTGGCACATAGGGGCTGAGCAAAATGGTCGCGAGCGGTTTCCAGTCAACGGGCCGTGGCTGGCCGGGCTGACGTTCACCGGCCAGGGCGGCGGCGGTCTGTGCACCCAGATCGAAACCGGCGACGGCGACTTTGCTGGTATCCAGCGCGGCGAAACCGGCCTCGCCCGCCTGGCCGCGGCGTCGAGCCTCGCTGAGGATACGGTTGACCTCTGCTACCCGGTTGGCCGCCGGTGCCTCGGCAAAAGCGTTGGCGGCAATGGTGCGAAAAGCGCCGTCACGGGCGTTGCTGCTGTTGTAGATCGAAGCGTTGTCCCGGGTGGCCTGGATCGACAGCACTGCGTAGCCGGCATCGGCCCAGGTCTGGCGCCACAGCTCGCCGCCATTGGCGCCTTCGCCAAGGCCGGGCAGGTAGATGATGACCGGGACGTTCTTGACGCCTTCGGGCACCAGCAGGGAAAGATCCACTTCGTGTTTGCCCTGTTCTGGCGCGCCCGGTCGTTGGCCGTCCTGTTGCTGGCCACCCCAGGCCCAACGGGTGTCAAAACTGGCGAACTTGAAGTGCTGCGGTGCGGTGTATGCAGATTTCAGGTAGGTCTGGGTCGAAATGAACGGCGGCTCATCCTTGTCGGGCTGGCTGGAGCAGGCACCCAGCGCGAGGGCAAGGCCGAGCAGAAGGGGGCAGGCGAAGCGAACAGTAGGGGCGGGCATGGGCATGGGGTTGCAACCGGACCTTGCAGAATGGAGCCGCATTATGACCGTAGTGTCGCCTGCATGGAGTACGAATGAGTATCAACGAGGTAAAAAGTTGGTAAAGACGCCCTGGCGCATCCTGCCGCCTATAGCGAAAGGCTTACACGCCGTGGTGGCGTTTGGCTCTATGCCGGCGCGGCACGGCGCAGTAATCTGAACCTATCCACAGCGGCGCAGGCAGCGCCACTGGATCAAGGATGATCGACCATGGCCTGGATGGCCGCCGACAGGAGTTGGAATGGTCTTGGGAAAACCCGCTTCGGCGGGTTTTTTTCGTCTGCGAGGCCTGCATGGCAAACAATCTTCTGCTCTACGCTACGTGCCTGTCCGGGCTCATCGGCACGGCTTCGGCCGCCGACGACTGGACCCGCGTCGGTCCGCTGGGCGACACCCCCGCCCATGTGCGCGCCGACTTGCCGCTGTCCGATCAGCAAAATCGTGGTCACTGGGCGCTCGATCCGCAGTTCAGCGATGAATTCAACGGCAACACCCTGGACGCCAGCCGGTGGCATCTGGTCGCGCCTGGCAAGCCGGAGGAGGGCATCGGCCCGGCGCCCTCGGTGTTCGTGCACGAGAACGCCACGGTCAGCGATGGCCTGTTGAAGATCGTGTTTCGCAAGCAGCAAGTGCCGTTCATGAACGGCAATCCGGATTTCGCCTACACCACGGCGCTGGTCCGCAGCCAGGAGCGCACCCGCTATGGCTATTACGAGACCCGGGCCAAGGCCATGGATTCCGGGGCCTCCAGCGGATTTTTCCTGCACTGGACCGGCTTGCCTGACAACGCCACCGAGATCGATATCTTCGAGATCGGCGGGCGCACCACCCACCCTGAGTTCGACCGCGCCTACCACATGCATGCCCACGTATGGCGCACCCCGACCAGTGATCAGCACCTCGATGTCGGCAAGGCCTGGACGGCGCCCTGGCGGCTGGCCGAGGCTTACCACGTGTACGGTTTTGACTGGAGCGCGGAAAAACTGGTCTGGTATGTGGACGGTGTGAAGGTGCGCGAAGCACCCAATACGCACTGGTTCTTCCCCATGCAGCTAGTTTTCGACAGCGAGGCGATGTGGGCCTGGTTCGGCCCGGTGGACGACGCGTATCTGCCGTCCACCTTCGATATCGATTACGTGCGGGTGTGGCGGCAGGCGGATTGATAGTGCTTGCCAGCGCCCTTTCGCGGGCACGGCTCCCGCAGTTGACGCATGTCTGGCTGGGAGCCAGCTCTGCTCGCGAAGAGGCCAGTGCTGCTGGCGAGGACCTCAATCAATATGCAACCGCTCGATCTTGCCCAGGATCACCGTGTACGAAAACACCCCGATCATCGCCACGATCGCGCAAAACCCCAAGGCCCACTGGAACGAGCCGGTGCTCTGCACGATGAAACCGATGGTGATCGGGGTGATGATCCCGGCCAGGTTGCTGGCAAAACTGATGACGCTGCCGGTCATGCCCACCAGATTGCGCGGAGCGATCTCCGAGACGACCACCCAGTTGGTCGACGACATGCCTTGGGCGAAAAACGCGAACGACAGAATGCCCACTACCAGGGTGTTGGAACTGGTGAAGTTGGCCAGCACGATGGTACCGGTCAGCAGCAAGCCAATGACCATCGGCGCCTTGCGCGCGAAGTTGACGCTCATGCCGCGCTTGATCATCCAGTCGCCCCACGCGCCGCCGAACATTACCCCCATAGCCGCAGCCAGATACGGGCCGATCGAGGCGAAGCCTGCGTGCAGCATGGTCATGCCACGCTCCTGGATCAGGTAGGTCGGGAACCACGTCAGGAAGAAGTACAGGGTGCAGGTGGCTGCCAGCTTGCCGATGCACACGCCCCAGATCTGCCGGTAGGTCAGCAGCTTGCGCAATTGGTCCCAGCGAAATGCCTGGCCCTTGGCGGTATCGGTAGTGATGGCGCCGCCTTCACGGATATACGCCAGCTCGGCGGTGTTGGCCTGGGTCGCCTCGTCAGGGTCGCGATACACCCGGAACCACACCAGGGTCCAGACCAATCCCAGGCCACCGGAAACGAAGAACACCTCGCGCCAGCCATAGGTCTGCGCTATCCAGAACACCGGCGGGGTCAGCAGCGCAGTGCCCACATAAACGCCCATGGAGCAGACGCTGCCGGCCACCCCGCGTTCCTTCTGCGGGAACCAGTTGGTCACCAGCTTGTTGTTGGCCGGAAACGCCGGCGCTTCGGCGGCGCCCACTCCCAGGCGCATGCCGAACAGCGACATGAAACTCCCGGAAAAGCCCTGCAGCACCGTCAGCAAAGACCAGCCGCCCAGGCAGGCGCCATACGTCTTGCGCGTGCCGAAACGGTCCAGGAAGTAGCCGCCGGGCAGGGTTGCCGCGGCATAGGCCCAGGAGAACGCCGAGAACATGAAGCCCATCGCCACCGGGCTGACGCTGAACTCTTTGGAGATCAGCGGGGCGACGATGGACATGTTCGAGCGGTCGAGATAGTTGATGATGGTGCCGATGAATACCATGCTCAGCATCAGCCAGCGCGTGCGGGTGCGATAGGGCGTAGCGGTGCCAGCATACGATTTGGCGCGTTGGGTAGTTTCCAACATGACGGACTCCGTAGTTATTTTTATCGAGAGCGGTTTGCTTGAGTCGGGTGCCGCGGGCTTGCAGGCAAAGCGTCAGTCCAGCAGGCTGGCATCCACCCCCAGGGTGGCAGCCCATTCGCGCAGGCTCGCCTGTACCCCGGGGTTGACCTTCACCCCTTCGCGGCGGGCGCGGGCGATGTTGGCGGTGGCCTGTTCGCCCGGCAGACGCACCGGCTGCAGTGGGTCGATCGGCGCGCAGGCGTGACACGCCTCCACCAGATAGTCCATCTGCTCGAGCGATTGGCCAGCGCCGGCGAAGGCGTTGGGGTCGATCAATTGCAGGTAGACGTTGGCGCCCCAACGTTTGGGAGCGTCCCGGCGGCCGAATCCGGCCAGGCCCTGGGTCAGCGCTTCGACCATCAGCGCCAGCCCGAAGCCTTTGTGGCCCGCCTCGCTGCCGCCCAGCAGCATCAGGCTGCCGCGCTCGCTTGCCGCTTCCACCACCCGCGGATCGCGGGTGGGCCGGCCCTGACTGTCGAGTAGCCAGGGCTGCGCGAACTGCTCGCCGGCGGCGACTTTTTCGCGGGTCATGGAGATGGTCGTCAGCGAGGCGCAGGTATCCACCAGCACCGGGGCGGTCGAGGTCGGGAAGGCAAAGGCGAAAGGGTTGGGGCTGAATAACGCCTGCTTGCTGCCGAAGGGCGCCACTGCCTGGGTGTGCGGCCCGGAGGAGGCGATCATTGCGTAGTAGCCGCGGTCGGTGGCCTGTTTGGCCAAGGCCGCGAGGCAACCGATGTGGTGGCTGCGACGCATGGCGAAGGTGAACACGCCGTGCTCGGCCACCCGCTCGAAGCCCAGGGTCAGGGCGCGCTGCATCAGCCACAGGCCGGGCAGGTAATCACCATCCCAGACCACGGTGGCGCCGGTATCGCGCACGGTTTCCGGCACGCCGGTGGCGGTCATGCCACCGCCCTGGAGCTCCTTGAGGTAGGCGCCGCATTGCGCCAGGCCATGGGTTTCGCGGCCGAGCATGTCGGTCAGCAGCAGCAGGTCGGCGACGCAATGGGCTTTTTCGCTGTCCATGCCGGCGGCGCCGAACAGTGCGGCGGCCAGGCTCGCCAGGGCTTGCGGGGGACGGTAGAGCGCAACGACAGGCATGCACACCTCTTCTTGTCAGCGTTTTTATTGGGTCAACCCGAAAGTGATCGGGAGCAGTGCCGTTCACGCTAAATCAGGGGCTTGATACCGTCTACGCTTGCGCTTGAATCAGTTGATACCTATTGTGCATCGATGATTACCCTTGCCCAGTTGCGTTGCTTCCTTGCCGTCGTCGACGAGATGAATTTTCGTCGCGCCGCCGCGCGCCTGAACATGACTCAGCCACCGTTGACGCGGCAGATCCAGGCCCTGGAGCATCAGGTCGGCGCACCCTTGTTCGACCGCAGCTCGCGTCATATCCGCCTGACCGCCGCCGGTGAGCATTTCGTGCGCTCGGCCCGGCGCATCATGGCGCAGTCGCTGGACGCGGTACGCGATGCCCGGCGTATCGCGGGCGGCGACAGTGGCGCCTTGACCATCGCTTTCACGGCGGCCTCCAGCTACGTGTTTTTGCCGCGCATGGTGGCCCTGCTAAGGGCGCAGATGCCGGAGGTGTCGTTGACCCTGCGGGAAATGACCTCCCCCCAACAGTGGGCGGCGTTGCGCGATGAGCAGATCGATATCGGCCTGTCGCGCCCGCCCATGATCCAGGCCGGCATCGATTCGCAGCGCGTCTACCGCGAACGCCTCTGCGCGGTATTGCCCGTTGGGCATGCTTTGGCCGAGGCCGGTGCAATCGCCCTCGAAGCCTTGGCCGGCGAGACATTGATCACCTATCCGCCGGTCGAGGCGCTGTACCTGCATGACTTGATCAATGGCTGGTTGCACGTTCGCGGGGTGACCTTCGCCGATGTTCAGCATGTCACGCAGACCCACTCGATCCTGGCGCTGGTGGCCGCCGGGCTAGGCGTCGGCATCGTGCCGCAATCGGTAGAACGCTTCATGCCGGCCGAAGTGGTGCTCAAGCCGATAGTGGGAGCCGAGGAGGTGAGCGTGGACCTGATCCTGGCGTGGCGGCGCACTACCGACAACGCCGCCTGCCAACCGGCCGCGCGGTTGATCATCGAAACCTTGGTGGGCCCCTGAGCCCCTGCCTGCAGGTGTGAGTGCAAGCAGGTGATTAGTTAGCATGCGAAGTATCATCCTCGGCGCCGATGTTCACTATCGTCAGCAGTGATTTCTGCCCCCGCAGGCAGCTCCCTAAAATGGCCCCACAGACCAAGGAGCTACCACCATGCCAGCCACTCAATCGATTCTTCGCCGTTTTACCTTCATTTTCGCTGCGGTTGCCGTCACCGTCCTCAGCGGCTGTGCCACGTCCCAGCAAGCCTACCTGGCCGACTCCAGCCCGGCGCAAAGCATCCAGTGCAATGGTGTATTCGGTAGCTGGGATGCTTGCCGCTCGCAAGCGGTGATCGCTTGTGGCGATACCGGTTATCAGGTAATTGCCCGCAATCACATCGATGGACTGTCCGAGCCTGAAGCTGAGCAGCGTGTCGCCAGCCAGTCTTTCCATGAGCGCAACATGCTGATTCAGTGCGGCGTCGGCGCCACCCGCTTGGCCGGCTTGAGCTCCCCCTCGGACGCCAGCGCCGAGCTCTGAGGGTGCCAGTGGCGCCGAGGAAGGTCTGTATCGGCGCCCCGATGCAAGTTGCCACTAGCTGTCAGCACCGTTGAACGACTATTCTGAACCCTGCGCAATGTATTCCGTCCAGATGTAATAGAAGCGTCTGGTCCGGTATTGCTCCATCCTCAAAAGCATCCTTTGAAGCCATTTTCAAAGTGATATCCGGGCAGACCAGGGGAGGACAGTCGGTGATACCCATCCGTGAATTGCGCCAGATCATAGAATCAAGTTTCGGGCCGATGACGTGCAGTTGCGCAGTCAACCCCGGCGGTACGTTGACGATCGAAGTCACCGACCCCCACACGGGCCAGGTCGACTTGCTGGTGGTGGGAGTTCCCACGCAAAAGCTCGTGTCAGTGCGCGCCATCAATGACCTGATTGCCGAACTCAGGGCCGATCTGCGGGCTAACCAGGAATGGTTCAGCCGCCACCATCAGCCGTCTGGTGGCAGCAAGACGCACAACAATTGACGTCGCGCTCGCTTCTTGAGGCAAGCCCTGCGGCAGAGTCCTGGGTGTAGGCACGCTGTGCCGGCCTCATCGCGAGCAAGCTTTGCTCCCACAAGTGTTCGGCGATTCGATCGCGAGCTGTATTGGCAAGGCTTGCGTGCGAAAGCGATCCTCTGGATCGCCATACCGGGCAAATTGCCACGTTATCCGAGCCTCCCTACCAGCGGCAGTTGCCTGAACGGGGCATATGCCCTATGTTCACCGTTTCGCCCCTCGGACACCCCCCGCATCATGCCCAACGATCAAGCCGGCCTGTGTTGTGCAACGGCCATGCGCAAGGCCTCCCGGCGCATCACCCAGTTCTACGACGACGCATTGGCGCCTTCGGGCCTGCGCTCGACCCAATATGCGATCCTCGCCGAACTGGCCGCACGGGCGCAGTGCCCCCCGACGCTGCAGGAACTTGCCGATGCGCTGGTGCTGGACCGTTCGGCGCTGGGACACAACCTCAAGCCACTGGAGCGCGATGGCCTGATCGGACAGCAGCAGTGCATCGAAGACCGCCGTCGGCGGTTGATCACCCTGAGCGCCGAAGGACAGGCTACCTTCGAGCTCGCCCAGGGGCTGTGGCAGCGCGCCCAAGCGCATTTTCTGGAAGTATTCGGCGAGACCAAGGCCTGCGCCTTGCGCCAGACCCTGCTGGAAATCGCCTACGACGATCGGCTGGTGTCGGCCAGGGGTTAAGGCGTGGCTGAGGTAACCGGGGTAACGCAAACTGGGCAAGGTTTCATCCTCACCCGGCATTGGCACGACAGCCCTCAGGGCACGTGGGTAGAGTTCTGGCTGGCGACTGACCAGGGCCCGCGGCACGTGCGGCTGGCGCCGCAACCCTCGGTGGCATTCTTCCCTGAGGCCCAGCGCGACCAGGTGCAAGCATTGCTGAGCAACGAGGCGGGCGCCGACATTCGCCCGCTGCAGCTGCGCGACTTTCAGCATCGTCCGGTGCTCGGCCTGTATTGCCAGCAGCATCGACAGCTGATGGCGTTGGAAACCCTGCTGCGGCGCCATTCGGTCGATGTCTATGAGGCCGACATCCGCCCGCCGGAGCGCTTCTTGATGGAGCGCTTCATCACCGCACCGGTCAGCTTCAGCGGCCAGCCGGATGCCCAAGGGGTGTTGACCAGCGCCCAGCTCAAACCCAGTGCCGATTACCGTCCCAAGCTGCGCCTGGTGTCGCTGGATATCGAAACCACCGAGCAGGGCGAGCTGTACTGTATTGGCCTGGAGGGCTGCGGCCAACGCCAGGTGTATATGCTCGGGCCAGCTAACGGCGATGCCACGCGGGTGGATTTCGACCTCCAATACTGCGCCACCCGCGTGCAACTGCTCGAAGCCCTCAACGCCTGGATGGCGCGCCACGACCCCGATGCGATCATCGGCTGGAACCTGGTGCAGTTCGACCTGCGCGTGCTGCATCAGCATGCTCGGCAACTGGCGGTACCGCTGCGTCTGGGGCGCGGCGGCGAAGAGATGCAGTGGCGCGAGCACGGCAGTCAGCAGCATTACTTCGCCTCGGCGGCCGGGCGCTTGATCATCGACGGCATCGAGGGTTTGCGCTCGGCGTTCTGGAGCTTCAGCTCGTTCAGCCTCGAGAACGTCGCTCAGACCCTGCTCGGCGAAGGCAAGGACATCGACAATCCGTACCAGCGCATGGCCTCGATCAACCGCATGTTCGCCGAAGACAAACCGGCGCTGGCCCGCTACAACCTCAAGGACTGCGAGCTGGTGACGCGGATATTCGCCAAAACCCAGCTGCTGACCTTCCTGCTCGAGCGCGCCACAGTCACCGGCTTGCCCGCAGACCGTAGCGGCGGCTCGGTGGCGGCTTTTGGCCACCTGTACATCCCCTTGATGCATCGCCAGGGGTTCGTTGCGCCCAACCTGGGGGATATACCCGCCCAGGCCAGCCCAGGCGGGTTCGTCATGGAGTCGCGGCCAGGGCTTTATGAATCGGTGCTGGTGCTGGATTACAAAAGCCTTTATCCCTCGATCATTCGCACCTTTTTGATCGATCCGGTCGGCCTGATCGAAGGTTTGCGCCAAGCGCCTGAAGAGCATCCGGTGCCCGGCTTTCGCGGCGCGAAATTCTCCCGTGAGCGCCATTGCCTGCCGGCGATCATCGAAAGCGTCTGGCGGGGCCGCGAGGTCGCCAAGCGCGAGGGCAACGCGCCGTTGTCCCAAGCGTTGAAGATCATCATGAATTCCTTCTATGGCGTGTTGGGCTCCAGCGGCTGCCGCTTCTTCGATACGCGCCTGGCATCGTCCATCACCCTGCGCGGCCACGAGATCATGCAGCGCACCCGGCAACTGATCGAGGCCCAGGGCTACAGCGTGATCTATGGCGATACCGATTCTACGTTCGTGTGGCTCAAGGGCGCTCACGACGAAGCCCAGGCATCAGCGATCGGGCAGAGGCTGGTGACCCAGGTCAATCAGTGGTGGCGTGAGCATCTGCAGGCTGATTACGGCCTGGCCAGTGCGCTTGAACTGCAGTTCGAAACCCATTACCAGCGCTTCCTGATGCCGACCATCCGCGGCGCCGAAGAGGGCAGCAAGAAACGTTACGCCGGTATGGTCACGCAGGCCGATGGCAGCACGCGGATGGTCTACAAAGGCCTCGAGACAGTACGCAGCGACTGGTCGCCCCTGGCCCGGGAATTCCAGCAGGCGCTGTATGAGCGGATCTTCTTACGCCAGGAATACCGCCAGTTCGTGCGCGATTACGTGCAGCGCACCCAGGACGGCGAGTTCGACGAATTATTGATCTACCGCAAACGCGTCCGCCGCCCGCTTGACCAGTATCAGGTCAATGTCCCGCCGCCGGTGCGCGCTGCGCGGCTCGCCGATCAATACAATGCCCTGCACGGCCGCCCGCTGCAGTACCAACGCGGCGGCTGGATCAGTTACGTGATCACCGTGGCCGGGCCCGAGCCATTGGAGACCCGAGCCTCGGCGATCGATTACGAGCATTACCTGAGCAAACAATTGCAGCCGGTGGCCGATGCCATCCTGCCGTTTGTGGGTGATGACTTCGCTACTTTGATTGGCGGGCAGATGGGCTTGTTCTAAAGTGCACGACTCTTGCCCCTATGGATGATGCCGCTTGAACAACAAACTGATGCCTTGGCTGCTGCTCGCGGTCGTACTGGCCACCGCTCCTTTGGCGCAAGCCCGCAATGACCGGCGCTCTGATGATTCGGTCGCGGGGGTGTTTGACTACTACCTGTTGGCCCTGAGTTGGTCGCCGACCTTTTGTCTGACCCATGCCGATAACGAGCAATGCACGGGCAAGGGCTACGGATTCGTCTTGCACGGGCTGTGGCCGCAGTATGATCGCGGCGGCTGGCCGCAATTCTGTAAAGGGGCAGCGCCGCTGACCGCAGCGGAACGTGCCCAGGGAAGCAGCTTGTACGTCAGCGGCCAATTGCTGAGCCACGAGTGGAAGAAGCACGGCACCTGCACAGGCCTGGGCGGCGCTGGCTATTTCAGTCAGGCTGACAAGGCGTTGGCAGTGGTCAAGATCCCGCCTGCGCTGCAACCGTCGACGGCCTCCCGGAGCCTGGAACCCAAAGCGATCGTCGATCTGTTTCAACGCGCGAACCCCGGGCTGCCGAGCAACGCCATTGCGGTGCGTTGCAATGGCCCGGAACTGGCCGAGGTGTGGGTGTGCCTGACCAAGGACTTGACGTTCAAGGCTTGCGACAACGGCGTGCGCAGCCAGTGTCGCAGTGGTGAGGTGCGGATCCCCGCAGTGCGCTGACGGTTACCGGTTTCTGCAGCGAGGGGCTTACCCCCGTTGGCCTGACCCCGTTATGCGCCTGACGTACCGAATCAGGGGCAAGCCCCCTCGCTGCAGGGTATTCAAGGCTGCACTGGCGGTAACGCCATGCCCTTGGGCCACAGCAGCCAGATCTGCCCCTGCTGCTTCATGTTGCCCGCCAGTTCGCCGGCCTGGTCGCCGGTGCCCCAGAACAGATCCGCACGCACTTCGCCGGCAATGGCGCCACCGGTATCCTGCGCGGCCACCGGTCGGACCACCGCCGTACCGTCCGGGCGGGTAGTGTTAAGCCACAGCAGGCTGCCCAAGGGAATCACCTTGCGGTCGATGGCCACGCTGTAGCCGGTGGTCAGCGGCACGTTCAACGAGCCGCGCGGACCTTCGTTGCTGTCCGGGCGAGTAGTGAAGAACACATAACTGGGGTTGCTCGCGAGCATTTCCGGCAGGCGCTGCGGGTTGGCCAGCGCCCAGTCGCGGATCTTGCCCATGCTCACTTCTTCTTTTTTCAGCTGCCCTTGCTCCACCAGCCAGCGGCCGACCGGTTTGTAGGGGTAACCATTCTGGTCGGCATAGGCGATACGTACCTGGCGGCCGTTGTCGAGGCGAATCCTGCCCGAGCCTTGAATCTGCAGGAACTGCAGGTCGATCTGATTGCTCAGCCAGGCCAGCACAGGCGCATTGGCGCCCTTGCCCTGAATGGTCGCGGCATCGTCATAGGGCTTGAGTACCCGACCTTCAAGGCGCCCGCGCAAGCGCTTGCCCTTGAGCTCGGGGTAGATGCTGTCCAGGTTGACGATGATCAGGTCGTCGGGCACACCATATACGGGCACTGTATCGCGCTCGGTGCGTTGCAGGCTGCCGGGGTACACGGGTTCGTAGTAACCGGTGATCAGGCCCTTGTCATTGCCGCCCGAGCGCAGGCTGTAGGCTTGCAGGTTCTGCTGCAGGAAGGCGCGCACCGCCGGCGCGTTGGCCTGTACCTGGCTGGCGGCGCTGCACGTAGCACCCCAGACCGGGTCCTTGGCCAGGCGCGTGCAGGCCGAGGACCAGGCCGAAAAGCCGGCCAGCAGGTCAGCGTCGCTGACGGCGGGCAGTGCGGACCAGTCGACGCTGACATAGGTTGGGGGTTTGGGCGCTGGGGCGGTGGGCGCAGGATTTTTTTCGCAGCTGGCCAGCAGCAGGAGCAAGGGCAGGGAGCACAGACGCAAAGCGCGCCACGAAAAACGGAGATCAGGCACGCGAAGCAACCTTGGCTGATGAATTGAAGCCCGCTAGCTTGGGCAAAGCGGGGCGGTGAGTCAAATGACGGTGCCACCTGTGAGCGCTGGCTTGCGCGTTCGGCGGCGAAAGGGGCGAAAATCAGGCGTGGTTGCCGGCGTCTTCGTGGGTAGCGGGCTCCTCGCAAGGTCGATCACATTCCTAAACGGAATGCACGATATAAAAAACATGAATTTTATTTATCGCACAGGGCCCGGTAGCGTAGCGCCATTCCCGTCAAGGAGCAGGTCATGAGCACTGAAGCCGACAACCCCGCCGAGCGCCATTGGCAGCGCAATCTCACTGTCTGCGTGTTCGGTGCGTTCACCACCATCGTCGCGATGACCCTGCTGCTGCCATTCCTGCCGCTGTATGTCGAGCACCTGGGCGTGACTGATCCTGCCGCCGTGGTGCAGTGGTCGGGTATCGCCTTTGGTGCCACCTTCCTGTCGGCGGCATTGACCGCGCCGCTCTGGGGCCGCCTGGGCGATCGCTATGGGCGCAAGCTGATGCTGATTCGTGCAAGCCTGGGCATGGCCATCGCCATGTCGCTGATCGGCCTGGCAGAGAACATCTGGCAGCTGGTGCTGTTGCGTTTACTGGCCGGCCTGCTCGGGGGATACGCCTCGGGGGCCACCATCCTGGTCGCCACGCAAACGCCCAAGGGCCGCTCCGGGTGGGCGCTGGGGGTGTTGTCTTCAGGCATCATGGCGGGCAGCCTGGCCGGTCCGCTGATTGGCGGGCTGCTGCCGCCCTTGATGGGCATTCGTAATACCTTTTTCCTGGCAGGCGGGGTGATCTTCATCACCTTCCTGGCCACCTTGTTGCTGCTCAAGGAAGTGCCCCGGCCGCCACGCACCGCCGGCCAGCAGCAGGCCGACAAGGTTTCGGTTTGGCGGCAGTTGAACAACCCCAGGCCGGTGGTGACGATGTTCGTGATCGCCGGGGTGCTGATGTTCTCGACCATGTCGATCGAGCCGATCATCACTGTCTACCTGATGGAGTTGCACGCCGATCATCTGACCCTCATGGCCGGGCTGGTGATGTCGGCGACGGCGCTGGGCAGCATCTTGTCGGCGTCGCGCCTGGGCAAGGTCGCCGATCGCATAGGGCACTGGCGGATCGTGACGCTTTGCCTGGCGGCAGCGGCAGCGCTGTTGATTCCCCAGGCACTGGTCACCCAGCCGTGGCAACTGGTAGTGCTGCGGTTCCTGATGGGCCTGGCACTCGGCGGGCTGCTGCCGTGCATCGCCAGCATCATTCGCCATAACGTGCCGCAGGGTATCGCCGGACGCATGCTGGGCTACTCCACTTCCAGTCAGTACATCGGCCAGGTCCTGGGGCCTGTGGCCGGCGGTTTCGTCGGCGGCCATCTGGGAATGCGCTGGGTATTCCTCGCGACCTTCGTACTGATGGCCGGGTGTGCGCTGGTCACCCTTACGCAACGACCGAGCACCTCTTCGTAGCGAGGGGGCCTGCTCGCGACAAACGCCGCATGCACCGCACCCACCTGACACACCGAATCGCCGCCAGACCCACAGCCTCCTCGCCGCAGGGGATAGCGAGCCCGTGGCAATGACGGCTACGTGTTCATTGGGCATAATGCGGGGTATATCCCCTATGGTGTTATCTCCGATGAAGCAGATTACCCGCGTCGAGCTGGTCGACCTCGCAGCACAGGCCGCCCAAGCCCCGCGCCTGCGCGCCAACCGCAATCTGCATCCCGAGTTGCAGGACCCGGTCCAGCGCCTGGCGATTGCCATGGAGCCCGGCACCTATGTGCGCGTGCACCGTCACCCGCACACCTTCGAGTTGCTCACGCCATTGAACGGGCGTTTCGTGGTGCTGAATTTCGATGACCAAGGGCAAGTGACCGCCCGTACTATCCTCGGGGAAGACAGCGCCGTGCTGGAAACCCCGGCCAATACCTGGCACGCCGTGCTGTCGCTGGATGTCAGCGGTGTTATCTTCGAGGTCAAGCAGGGGGCCTACCAACCGGTGGCCGCCGAGGATTTCTGGCCAGGTACGCCGGCAGAAGGCGAAGTAGGTACGGAACAGGTCATGGCCTGGTACGAGGTCGCACAGGTCGGCGACAGCCTGGCGTTTCTGAACTGACAAGCGGTAGCGCCCGGCGAGCTTTTGTGAGCAAACGTCCGGCGCCAAGCGACTGTTGCACTTACACTTACGGCAATTGGGCGGGGTAGGTCCCTGAACCTTCTGCCGTTCGGTTCGGTCGATAGCTGCGGCGCTGATGATTAAGCGCCTGGCACGGCCCGTTTATTCTTGGAGAGCCTTTTGTGATAACACTCAGATCCACAGCCAGACTCAAGGCCTGGGGTGCCCACGGTTTTACCGCCACCGGGGTGGTGCTGGCCTTTATGGCGACCATCGCGCTATTCGAAGGTCACCCCAAGACCTGCCTGCTCTGGCTGGGCGTGGCGCTGGTGGTCGACGGCCTGGATGGCGCGCTGGCGCGCAAGGTGAATGTGCAGACGGTGCTCGCGCATTTCGACGGCTCGACACTGGACCTGGTCATCGACTACCTGACCTACGTGTTCATCCCTGCGCTGTTCATCTACTTCTATATCCCGCTGCCGCAATACACCTTGCTGCTGTGCGTGTCGATCATCCTGGTGTCGTCGCTGTTCTGCTTTTGCAACGTCAACATGAAGAGCAAGGACAACTACTTCGTCGGCTTCCCCGCGGCCTGGAACGTCGTCGCGCTGTGCATGTACATCCTCGACTCGTCAGCCTGGGTCAATGTGGTGACCATCATCGGCCTGGGCCTGCTGACCCTGACCCGGATGAAGTTTCTGCACCCGTTTCGCGTGCGCAAGTTCATGCCGATCAACATCGCGGTGACCGCCATCTGGCTGCTGTGCAGCCTGTCGATGGTGGTCAACCAGCCCAATAACGGCACACTGATCCTGGTGGTCTGGTCGCTGATGTCGGCGTACTTTCTGCTGGTGTGCTTCTGGCGCACGGCGCTGGAATGGGTGGGCCGGGTACGTAACTGAACCGGCTCCAGGTGCAGGGCTTCAGAGGTTGCGCGGATCGCGCAACCACTCCTGCAACTCGGCCTCGGCCTGTTCCATGGCGGTGCGGTTGAGCACCTTGCGCAGCATCGCCACATTCACGGCTCGCGAGCGCAGATTGAATGCTGCGCTACGTTCCCCCCTGATGTCGGGCTGATACACCCCTAGCTTTTCGTACAGCTGCTGCAGGCGATTCTGCACACTGCGCAGCGACAGGTTGCGGCGCCCGGCGATGGCTCGATCGGTCAGGCCCAGGGCGATATCCTGCAACACCTCATATTCCGAATCGTTCAGGCCCTGGAGATGATCCTGGGCCTTTTGCTGCACGCCGCGTATCTCCCGATCGATCACGCATTGCTGTTCGATGAACAGGCTGCGCAAGGCCAGGCGCAGGCGTTCCTCGGAGGCGGTCTTGAGGATATAGCCGTACGCGGCGCCCTCCGGCACGATGCGCGAGATGCCCCGCACGTAGGCCTCATCAGCGTAGTTGGACCAAAACAGGATCGAAGTGTCCGGCCGCTCACGCCAGATGGTCTTGGCGGCCTCGACGCCGGTATGTCGGGGCATCTGCAGGTCCATGACCACTGCGGCCACCTGATGTTCATGGGCCAGGCGCTCGCCGACCCGGCCATCTTCGGCTTCCCACAGGTGGGAGCACTCCGGCATCGCCCCTTCGATGATTTCCTTGAGAAACGCCCGGTGCACCGGATCGTCTTCTACCAGCAAAATGTCCATCAGGCATGCTCCCTCAATTGGCTGACAGGCAGCGGCAGGCTCACGCACACCTGGGTCCCCCGGTTGCCTGGGCCCTTGTCGATCTGTACCTGCGCGCCCAGCAATTGCGCGCGGGTCTGCATGTTCTTGATGCCGCCGGTGTCCATGCGGTTGTTGCCATCCAGGCCCTGGCCGTCATCGACGATGGTCAACTGCAGGTGTTCGGCGACGCGGCTGATCTGCACGGTGATGGACGCGGGGGAGGCGTGCTTGATGGCGTTGTTGACGGCTTCCTGGACGATACGGAACAGCGCGATCTGTTGCGCTTCACTGAGCTGCCCGGCCACGCCGTCGCTGTGATCGAACAGGTGGGTATCGATGTTCAGGCCGCTGTTGCGCACGCTACGCAGCAGCAGGTCTTCGAGCCCTTCGGCAAAGCCGAACAGGTGCAGCACGGTGGGTTTGACGGCGTCGATGATGCGCCGCAGCTCCTGCATGCTCTCCTGCAACGCGGTGCTGACCGGCTGCAAGGCGTCGGCCGAGACCGGCGCCTGCAACTGCAAGCGCGCAATGCGCCGGTGCAGGCGGGTCATGTCGGCAAGCGTTTGATCGTGCAGGTCCATGCCGATGCGCTGGCGTTCGCTTTCGAGTTCTTCGGTCAAACGCAACGCGCCCAGGCGCAAACCTTCCTCGCGGGCACGAGTCTGCGCCTGGGCGATTTCCAGGTGTTTGGCCTGGTCCGCCTGGCGCAGCGCATACAGGTACGACGCCAGTAGGTCAGCGACGTGCTGGGTGTGGTCGACATCGGCCTGGGTATAGAAATTGGCGCTGTGAGTGGAGCAGCTCAACGCGCCGATGATCTCGCCACGGGCACGCAACGGCACGTGCAGGCGGCTGCGCAGTTGCGCATCGAAGATCGGCTGGGCGAATGCTCCAGGGAAGTGAAAACGTGAATCGAGCATCGCGTCGTCACTGAGAATGAACGCTACCTGGCCCAGCAGCAGTGCGCGAATCGGACTCTCTACGATCGGCAGGGGGTGATCGACGAAGTGGCTCCAGGCGGTTTGCACCCCGGTTTCATAGGCATGCAAATGGTTTTCGCCGTCGAGCAGCAGGCTCACGTCGATATGGTCGTGGGGGAGAATGAAGCGAATCTCGTCGGACACCGCGTTGACCATCGATTGCAGGTCTAGCTGCCCGGCCAGAGCGCGGGAAATGCCGAGGAAATGCTGTAGGACGTGTTCCGCCGAAATCAGGGGTCTTTGCACGGTGCTTCCCAGGTTTGTTTTTGTAGTGGGAATACGGGTTGCGGCCATCATAACGCTTCGTACGGCTCATCGTCGTTGGGCAGTCGTACTGCATTTACCTTAAGCGCCAGGCACAGTGAAAAACTGCACATCCCCGCCTTTGACCTGCGGGAACCCGCAACCGATCTGCGCCAATGCCCACAGACGCACCGGTATTAGCGGTGCAGACTGGCCCTGCAGCTGCACCAGGCCCCAGGTCAGTGCCTGCACTCATTCACGATGCCCCACAACAATAACAAGGGTCACGACATGAAACTCGACACGCTCCGTTGCGCGCTGCTGTCCAGCGCTCTGGTAATGGCCCCGCTGATGCTGGCCCAGGCTGCCACCGCCGACAAGACCATCGCCCTGTCCAACAACTATGCCGGCAACGCCTGGCGCCAGAACATGCTCAACAGCTGGCAGCAGACCACCGATCAGGCGGTCAAGACCGGCATCATCGCTTCGGCCGACTCGTTCACCACCGGCGAAAACCAGGCCACCGAACAAGCCGCGCAGATCCAGAACCTCATCCTGCAAGGCTACAACGCTATCGTCATCGACGCGGCATCGCCCACGGCACTCAACGGCGCGGTCAAGCAGGCCTGCGACGCTGGCATTATCGTCGTGTCGTTCGATGGCGTGGTCACCGAGCCCTGCGCCTACCGCATCTCGATGGACTTCAAGCAAAGCGGCATCGACCAGATGGACTACCTCGCCAGTCGCTACCCCAATGGCGCCAATGTGCTGGAAGTGCGCGGCCTGGCCGGGGTTTCGGTGGACGAGCTGATCCACTCCGGCATCGTGGCCGGCGCCGCCAAGCATCCAAACTTGAAAATAGTCGCTGCAGTCAACGGCAACTGGTCGCAGACTGCGGCGCAAAAGGCCGTTGCCGGCGTGTTGCCGAGCCTGCCGAAGATCGATGCAGTAGTCACCCAGGGCGATGATGGCTACGGCACCGCGCAGGCCTTTACCGCCGCTGGCCGGCCGACGCCGACCATCGTCTTCGGCAACCGCGAAGAAGAACTCTCCTGGTGGAAAAAACAAAAGGACCTAAACGGCTACCAGAGCTTCTCCATCTCCAGTGCGCCCAGCATCTCAAGCCTGGCGTTCTGGGTCGCCCAGCAGTTGCTCGATGGCAAGCAGCTGCCGCATGACCTGGTATCGCCAGCGGTGAGCGTCACTCAGGACACTCTCGAACAACAGCTCAAGGGCCTCGCCAAGGGCGATCTGGTGAGCCAGGTCTATAGCGTCGATGACGTCGCCAAGCTGCAAGCACCCGCCACTCATTGAGCCTGGAGGCTGCCATGTCTACAGCGCAACGCGTGACCTTCGCGGGTATCGGCAAGTCCTTTGGCGCGGTGCGGGCCTTGGATGGCGTCGACCTCAGCGTGCAGGCCGGGGAATGCCTGGGCCTGATCGGCCATAACGGCGCCGGTAAATCGACTTTGATGCAGGTGCTCGCCGGCACGCTGGCCGCAGATTGCGGCAGCCTGCTGATCGAGGGCCGTGACCGCCGCGACGACTATAGCGTGCAGATCGCCCGGCAATGCGCGATCCGCTGCGTGTTCCAGGAGTTGTCACTGTGTCCCAACCTGAGCGTCGCCGAGAACACTCGCTTGATGTGCCCGGCGATTCGCGGCTTCGGCTGGCGGCGTCACGCCCGCAAGCTGATCGAGGCAAGCCTTGACGAGATCTTTCCCCATCACGGCATCAGCGCCGACGACATCGTCGCCGACCTGGCGATTGGCAAACGGCAGATGGTCGAAATTGCCCGCGCGTTTGTGTGCGTCGACGAACGCCTGGATGTGGTGATCCTCGATGAACCGACCTCATCGCTGGACTCGCGGGTCTCGGCGCAGTTGTTGGCCTTTGTTCGGCGGTTTGTGGGGCAGGGCGGCAGCATCGTGCTGATCAGCCATATCCTCGGCGAGATGCTCGGCACCTGTGACCGTATTGCAGTGATGCGCGATGGCAAGGTGGTCGATACCCGCGCCGCTACGTCCTTCACCCATGCGACCTTGGTCGAGTCGATGGGCAGCGCCGCCAGCCACGCCAAGGCACAGGCCGAGGCCTACAGCAGCAAACGCTTGCAGGGCGCGGCGCTGCTCGAGCAGCGCCCGGCCGCTCAGCTCGATGGCGGTTGCGTGCGCGCCTGGCGCGGCGAAATCATCGGCCTGGCCGGGCTCGCCGGGCATGGCCAGAGTCAACTGCTGACGCAGATCCTGCGCCGCCGCATCGCCAGCGGTGAAGGCGCTGCGCTGGTGGCAGGCGATCGGCAGAACGATGGCGTATTCGCGCTCTGGTCGATCGCGCAGAACCTCGATCTCAGCGCCCTCAAGCAGCTCAAACGCGGTGGCCTGATCGATCCCCGGGCGTGCGCTACGCTGGCGGGCCAGTGGCAGCAGCGCATGGCGATCCGTACGCCGGACATGAACGCGCCAATCCTCTCGCTGTCCGGTGGCAATCAACAAAAGGCGCTGTTCGCCCGAGCCTTGGCGACCACCGCGCCAGTGATCCTGATGGATGACCCCATGCGCGGCGTGGATGTCGGCACCAAGCGTGAGGTGTATTCGATCATCCTCGAAGAAGCGGCCCGCGGGCGCACCTTCGTCTGGTACACCACCGAGCTCGAAGAGCTGGACTACTGCGACCATATCTATGTCTTTCGCGACGGCCAGGCGGTGCTCGACCTGCCCCGTGACGAACTGAGCGAGGAGCGGATCCTGCGTGGCTCCTTCGCCGAGGAGGTGGCATGAACATGCCGACGCGTATCGAGGGGGCAGTGGTGGCTGACGAGAGTGGATCAGGGGCAAGCCCCCTCGCTACACGCACCAGGGTGTCGCCGGTCAATCGGGCGCGCTGGCTGCGCAGCGCCTTGCCGGCGTTGTCATTGGTGGTGCTGCTGGGCACCATTTTTATCCTGCAGCCGCGGGCCATGAGCTATATGGGCATGAACCTGATGCTCAATCTGGCAGTGCCGATCGCCCTGGCGACCATCGCGCAGATGCTGATCATCACCGTCAACGATCTCGACCTGTCGCTGGGCAGCTATATCAGCTTCGTTGCCTGCGTGGCCGCGACCCTGCTCAACGATCACCCCATCCTCGGGGTGCTGGCGTTGTTGGGCTGCGTGCTGGTCTATGCGCTGCTGGGTGCCTTGATTCATGCCCGGCGCCTGCCGTCGATCGTGGTGACTCTGGGCATGTCGTTCATCTGGACCGGCGCCGCCGTACTGTTGCTGCCGGCCCCTGGCGGCACAGCGCCGCAATGGTTGCAGGCACTGGTGCGGATCAAGCCGCCACTGCTGCCATTCGCCATCATCGTGTGCATTGCCCTGGCGCTGCTGGTGCATCTGTTTCTGATGCGTTCGACCCTGGGTGTGGTGCTACGCGGCGCGGGCGGCAACCCGCTGGCGATCGCCAAGGCCGGTTGGTCGCTGTTGCGCATCAAGGTCACCTTGTATGCCATGGCCGGCGGCTTTGGCGTGTTGTCCGGCTTGTTTCTGGTCGGGCTGACCACCTCGGCCGACGCCAGCGTGGCGCTGCGCTACACCTTGTTGTCGATCGCCGGGGTGATCCTTGGCGGCGGCGAATTCGTCGGTGGACGGGTGTCGCCGATCGGCGCGGTACTGGGGGCCTTGACCTTGGTGCTGGCGGGCTCGCTGTTGTCGTTTATCCGGATCTCACCGGATTGGCAGATCGGTGCCCAGGGCGCGATTCTGATTCTGGTGCTGGCCCTGCGGGCTGCCGTCAACCGTATGGAGGCACGTCAGCCAT
Source organism: Pseudomonas baltica (assembly GCF_031880315.1). Classification (NCBI taxonomy): domain Bacteria; kingdom Pseudomonadati; phylum Pseudomonadota; class Gammaproteobacteria; order Pseudomonadales; family Pseudomonadaceae; genus Pseudomonas; species Pseudomonas baltica. Next base: position 6,487,688 of record NZ_CP134771.1, read on the forward strand.
GAAGGACATCCCCATCATCAAACGTGTACTCGACAAGCCTTGGCTGTGGTCGTTTCTGGCAGCGCTGCTGATCTGGGCGGCGACGCTGGTGTTCAACCGTGGCGCAGGCAGCGGCGCGTTGCTGTCCGGCGCGTTGGGGTTCTCGGCGTTTTTCGTGATCGTCGGCATCGGCCAGATGTTCGTGATCAGTACCGGCCCCGGCAATATCGACCTGTCGATCCCCGCCAACGTGGCATTGAGCGGCGCGGTGGCGATGAAGCTGATGGACAGCCACAACGAACTGATCTGGCTGGGTGTGCTCGGCGTGCTCGCCACCGGCGTGCTGGTCGGGTGCGGTAACTACGCGCTGATCAGGCTGCTGCGTATCCCTCCGATCATTGCCACTTTGTCGGCCAGTTTCCTTCTGCAATCACTGGCAATCGCCTACGGGCGCAGTGTGCGGATCCAGCCACCGGACGACTTCTACGCCTTCGCCACCGGCAAGCTGCTCGGGGTGCCTTACGTTGCCCTGGCGGTGATGCTCCTGGCGGTGCTGATGGGTGTGGTACTGACGCGCACCCTGTATGGCCGCTGGGTCCTCGCTATCGGCCAGAACCCGCGTGCGGCGGAACTGGCCGGGGTGCGGGTGGGGCGGGTGCGGTTCGCTACCTATGTGCTGAGTGCCTTGTTCGCCAGCCTCTGCGGCTTGCTGCTGGCCGGGTTCTCTGGCGGCGCCTCGCTGAGCATGGGCGATGAATACCTGTTGGCATCCATCGCCGTAGTGGTGATCGGCGGTACCTCGGTAGCTGGCGGCTTCGCCAACGTCCCGGGCATCTGGGGCGCAGCGCTGTTCCTGTACCTGCTGGTGAGCATGCTCAACAGTTTCGGAGCCAGTGCCGGGGTCCGCTTGATCCTGACCGGCGTGATCATCATCGCCGTCATCACGGCCATGAGCGGCCGCCAAACGGCCCGCGCCTGAATAGTCTATTTTTACGAGGATCGCCGCAGTGTCCGACGAACTTTATGAGCACCTTGACCCGCGCTTTCGCGCACTGACCATCCCCAACACCCAGCTCGAGCGCCTGTACGACAAATGCCGCTGGGCCGAGGGCCCGGTGTGGTTCAACGACGGGGGGTACCTGTTGTGGAGCGATATCCCCAACGAACGCATCCTGCGCTGGATACCTGACCACGGGGTGTCGGTGTTCCGGGCCAACTCCAACTTCGCCAACGGCAACACGCGCGACCTGCAAGGGCGGCTCGTGACCTGCGAGCACGGCACCCGACGAGTGACCCGCACAGAAGCCGATGGCAGCATCACCGTGCTGGCCGACCAATTCCAGGGCAAGCGCCTCAATTCGCCTAACGACGTGGTGGTGCACCGCGATGGCGCAGTGTGGTTCACCGATCCCACCTACGGCATCCTCAGCGATTATGAGGGCTTCAAGGCGGAACCGGAGCAGGAGGGCAGTTTCGTCTACCGGATCGACCCGCTCAGTGGCGTAATCGCCTGCATGGCCAACGACTTCGTACAGCCCAACGGCCTGGCGTTCAGCCCCGATGGCCAAACCCTCTACGTCGCGGATTCGGCCCGGAGCCACGACCCGGATGCGCCCCATCATATTCGCGCACTGGAGGTGATCGATGGCACGCGCTTGGGTGCGTCGAGGGTGTTCGCGGTGATCGAGCCGGGTATCCCAGATGGGTTTCGTATCGACGTGCAGGGCAATCTCTGGACCAGCGCCGGGGACGGGATTCAGTGCTTCGCCCCGGACGGGACCTTGTTGGGCAAGATCCGCCTGCCCGAGAAGGTCGCCAACTTGACGTTTGGCGGGCCGCGGCGCAATCGGCTGTTCATTGCGGCGAATACGTCGCTGTACATGATCCATGTGGCCGTGACGGGGGCGCAGTTGCCGTGAGAGGCGTACTGCGGGGGCGCAAAACGGTGATGGGGTCGGCATGCCGATCTGACGGCGTGGGGGGATGACTGAAAGTTATCGCTCAGTAAGCGTTTGTCATTAGGCAAGAACGCATCGAGAGCGGCAAGCTGCGCGAATCAGGCTCGATAATCATAAAAAGGGAGTAGTCCATGCGTCTCGTACAGTTTGAAAATACCCAAGGGCAGCGCCAGGTGGGCATGGTGGAGGGCGAGCAGATCCATATCGTCCTCGATACCACTTCGACCCGTGAGCTGGCGCTTGCCGCCATTCGCAACAAGCACTCGTTACAGGAAGAAGTCATCGCGCGAGGGACCCAACCGAGCGACGAGCGCTATGCGCTGGCCCTGGAGCAAGGGCGCGTGCTGCCGCCCCTTGACCATCAGGACCCGGCTCATTGCCTGGTGACCGGTACCGGCTTGACCCACCTGGGCAGCGCCTCCACCCGTGACAAGATGCACCAGCAAAAGGCCGCCGATCCCGGCACCCTGACCGACTCGGCGCAGATGTTCCAATGGGGTATCGAGGGCGGCAAGCCACAACCCGGCAGCCCTGGCGCGCAACCGGAGTGGTTCTACAAGGGCGACGGCTCTTGCGTGGTACGCCCCGGTGCCGCGTTGCAGCAGCCACCTTTCGCCGAAGATGGAGGCGAAGAGCCGGAGCTCACAGGGCTCTATGTGATCGGCGATGATGGCCGTCCGTACCGAGTGGGTTTCGCCTTGGGCAACGAGTTTTCCGACCACGTGCTCGAGCGTCGCAGCTACCTTTACCTGGCGCACTCCAAGCTGCGCAACTGCTCCTATGGTCCGGAACTGCGCGTCGGCGCCTTGCCGAGCCACCTGGCAGGCATCAGTCGGATCCGCCGCGGTGGCGAAGTGATCTGGGAGAAGGAGTTCCTCAGCGGCGAGGACAACATGTGCCACAGCCTGGAGAACCTTGAATACCACCACTTCAAGTATCAGCAGTTCTTGCGCCCAGGGGACGTGCACGTGCATTTCTTCGGCACCGCGACCCTGTCCGTCGCCGACAATATCCGCACCCAGGCGGGCGATGAGTTCGAGATCAGCATCAGTGAATTCGGCGCGCCGCTGCGCAATACGGTGCAAGTGAGCCGCGAGGTGTTTCGTCCGGGTGATGTGCGTAGCCTTTGATCGAAATGCAGGCTGTGTAAAACCATGGAAGCCGCCGCGTTTACCGGACGCTGGCGGTTTTTGTGCGGGCGCCGATCTCGATGCTCAAACGGCCGCACCCGCGCGGGCTGCAGGGTGTTGATCATGGCGTCTGGTTCGACTGGCGAGGAACATGCGAAATGCTTGATCGGTGTCGGTAGAGCCGGCGACGTTCCAGCAGGTAGTATTCATGTTTTGTACTACTGTAGGTGTTCGTGTGTTTATGCACTGCGATCGATTCTTCGCGCAACGGCTCAATAGAGCTGTGGCTTCTGGTGGTATCGGGCCTCGGTTACGCTCGTGCAATACCTCGCGCTCCCGCTTACGGCAATTAGCCTGTGCCGTACTGATGCTCGTGAGCAGTAGCAACCATGCGCTGGCCGACGGCGATCCAAAGGCAGGCGAAGCCTTGTTCACCAGGACCTGCGGCGGCTGCCACAAGATTGGACGCTATGCACAGGCCGCCTTCGCACCGCAACTGAACGGTATCTTCGGCCGTGTGGCGGGTACCACCCGCGACTACGTGTACTCCAGCGCCATGAAAGCCTCGGGTATTACTTGGCAGCGTGACACCCTCATGGCATTCATCAAGGATCCCAGCGACGTGGTGCCTGGCACCAATATGCATTTCTGGGGAATCAGCGATGCGCAAAAGCTAGACGACTTGCTGGCCTGGCTGCAGGCAAACCAGAACGCAGAATAGTTCGGCGATTGCCGATCTGGAATAACAATAGATCACATCGATATATGGCGCTTATAAGAAAACTGGCTATGCTGCGCCAGTTTTTTCATAAGGCCGCGCGCGGCATCTAGGGCAGTTGATGGATTTCGGTAATATCGGTTTCGTAGTGGCAGGCTTGGTCGTCGGTTTCATCGTGGGCATGACCGGGGTAGGGGGCGGGTCCTTCATGACGCCGATCCTGCTGTGGTTCGGTATCAACCCGGCAACCGCGGTGGGCACCGACCTGTTGTACGCGGCCATCACCAAATCCGGCGGCGTGCTGGTGCACCGCAGGAACGACAATATCGACTGGACCGTCACCGGTTGGCTGACCCTGGGCAGCGTCCCGGCCGTGGCCCTGACGCTGTGGTACCTCAGCTCACTGCATACCGCCCCTGAGGCGATGAACGCCATCATCAAACAGGGCCTCGGGGTGGTGTTGCTGCTGACCGCGCTGGCCGTGCTGTTCAAGCAACAGCTGCTCGACTTCGCCCACCGCCGTGCCGGAGGCCGTTATCAGCCCAGTGGTGCGCGGCTCAATGCGATGACCGTGGTCACTGGCCTGGTACTGGGCACCATGGTCGCCCTGACGTCCATCGGTGCGGGCGCATTGGGGACCGTGGCGTTGTTCATTCTCTACCCATTTCTGCCGACCCGACGCTTGGTCGGTACCGAGATCGCCCACGCGGTACCGCTGACGCTGGTCGCCGGCCTGGGGCACGCCAGCATGGGCAATATGGATTGGGGCGTTTTAGGTTTTCTGTTGCTGGGTTCGCTGCCCGGGATCTATATCGGCAGTCAATTGACGGGCCGCGTGCCAGATAAAGTGCTACGCCCCTGCCTGGCGGTGATGCTGCTGTTGGTTGGCTACAAACTGACGTTCTGAAACGCGCCTCAAGCGTCAGCTGTCTGACGCGCCCATGCTCATATCCCTCCTTGACGGAACCTTGCGCCAATAAAACGGTCTTTGTGCTGGCAGCAATTTGGCTGCCCGACGCTGGCTGTCAGCCAGGTTCCAGGCGTTTTCCCTCGCAGTTAGCCACCGCGCGTGGCAGTCGTAGCGATATGCCCGTGCGTACTGGCGGCGCCTCGTCGATATTCAATCGTTATGGTCATCGGCCCGGTCATCGGGGCTTTTTTATCTATTTTTCAAGTGAATACCATTATGTCGCTGATCCGTCGTTCCGTTTTTCGCCGCTCGCCCTTGACCTGCCTGTTGGGCGGCCTGCTCGTCACCTTTGTCGCCAGCGAGGCCCACGGTGCCAGTAATGAGCGCTGGGTCAGCGACAACCTCAGCACCTACGTACGCAGCGGTCCCACCGATGGTTATCGAATTGTCGGCACAGTCAAGTCCGGGCAAAAACTGGAACTGATCAATACTCAAGGTGACTACAGCCAGGTCAAGGGCGAGTCGGGCGACACGGTATGGCTGCCCAGCAGCAATTTGCAGGACGTGCCTGGCCCGGTCGAACGCGTGCCGCAATTGACCCAGCAGGTGACCGAGCTGAGCACACAGCTCAAGACTATCGACGACAGTTGGAAGCAGCGCGTGCAAGGCATGCAGGAAACGCTGGACACACGCAAATCGTTGATCGACGAGCTGCAGGGGCGCAGCAAGGCACTCAACGATCAGTTGTCCGAAGCCCAATCGGATCTGCGCACCGCCCAAGCCAAACTGGGTGACGAGAACAAGCAAGTGATGATGAGCTACATGGTCTATGGCGGCAGCATCGCCGGCGCAGGCCTGCTCGCGGGATTGATCCTGCCGGCCTTGAGCCGTGGCCGCAAGCGCAAGGATCGTTGGTTCTAAGTGCCGTGAGGCCCCGTGTGGGAGGCCTCGAACCTGGCGAGTCAGTCGGCGAACGGATAGTCGACATAGCCCTCGGGGCCCTGGCTGTACCAGGTGGCCATGACATCCTCGTTCAGCGCCAGCCCCTTTGAGAGCCGATAGGGCAAGTCCGGATTGGCGAGGAATGGCCGGCCAAAGGTGATCGCGTCCGCCTCACCGGCATCCAGTGCCGCTTGTGCGCGCTCCAGGGTGTAATCGGAATTGAGGATCAAAGGCCGGCTGAACGCCTTGCGAATCACCGGATGCACAGGCGGGCGGTCGGCCTTGCCGAAGGTGCCGTCGAATCCAGGTTCGCGCAGCTCCAGGTAGGCAATGCCTATCTTGTCCAGGCCTGCCGCCGCTGCGCTGAACAGGGTATTGGGGTCGCTGTCGTTGACCCCCTGCGAGTCGCCATTGGGCGACAGCCGCACACCGGTGCGTTCGGCGCCGACGGTGTGCACCACACGTTCGGCGACCTCCAGCAGCAAGCGAATGCGGTTGTCCACCGAGCCGCCATATTGATCCTGACGAAAGTTGCTGTTGTCGCGCAGAAACTGATCGATCAGATAGCCATTGGCGGCATGAATCTGCACCCCGTCGAAACCCGCTGCCAGGGCGTTGGCCGCGGCCTTCTCATAATCGTCGAGCAGGCGCTTGATCTCGTCCAGGGTCAACGGCCGTGCCTGGGCGTAGGGCTGTTTGCCGTCGTAAGTGTGAGCGCTGCCCGGCGCAGTGGTCGCCGAGGCCGATACCGGCGTTGCTCCGCCGATAAAGCTCGGATGCACGATGCGGCCCATGTGCCACAGTTGCAGGTCGATACGACCGCCTGCTTCGTGCACCGAGTCGGTCACCGGCTTCCAGGCTTCGACCTGCTCGTCGCTCCAGATACCGGGCGCATAAGGCCAGCCCAGGCCTTGCTGGGAGATACCGGTGGCTTCGGTGATGATCAGCCCAGCGCTGGCACGCTGGGTGTAATACTCGATCATCAGGTCGCTGGGCACATGGGTACGGCTCGAGCGCCCGCGCGTCAGCGGGGCCATGAATACGCGATGTGGAGCGGTCAGGGCGCCGAGATTGAGCGGTTCGAAAAGGCTGGGCATAGAGGGATCCTGTCACGAAGGAGAAGACGGCCAGAAATTGCGGGCACTGGATGTGCGACAAGCGCCCAGGTCGGTGGTTCCTGGCATGGTTTGGATCACTGCGTACGCAATCACGCAATCGATCTGCCATTTATCGCCGAGCCTACAGAATCCGGGGCTTGCGCCGATAAACAAGCAAGCCTGACGCTAGCCGTCGACGTCAGCGTGGCCACTGCCAGACGCTGCTGGAAAACGAGATGCCCTCACCTATGAAGACAGAACTGGCCGCCAAATGGCGGACGCTGATGTCTGTGCCCCGCGACAATCCTAAATTGTTGCAGGCGCAGTACCGGGTGCTGTCCCGGCAAATCCCGATGATGTATTTCATCCTGCTGGTCAACAGTTGGGCCCTCGCCTGGACGCACTACAGTTATGCACCAGGCTGGCTGACACTGACCGTGCCGGTGGTCCTGACGCTGGTGTGTTCGGTGCGCAGTTGGGTCTGGCATCAGCGCCAAAGCCGCGCGATACCCGAGCCGCAAGTCATCTACGAGGCCCTGACCCGCACCACCCGCATGACCGGATTCATCTCCGCAGGATTCGCTGTGTGGGCGCTGTCGCTGTTCCGCTATGGGGGAGCGTACGAGCAGGCGCATGTCGCTTTCTACATGGGCATCACCGTCATCGGCTGTATCTTTTGCCTGATGCAGTTGCGCTCGGCGGCGTTGATTACGGCGGCGGTGGTCAATGTGGTGTTCGTCGGTTTTTTCGCCTCGACCCATATCACCACCTTTGTTGCCACCGCGGTGAACGTGGTGCTGGTGACAGGGGCCATGCTGGTAATCCTGCAGAACCACTACGGCGATTTCACGCGGCTGGTCAACGCCCAGGCCGAAACCGAAAAACTCAGTGACGAGAACCTGCGCCTGGCCAACCAGGACAGCCTGACCGGCTTGCCCAATCGCCGGCAGTTTTTCACCGCTCTGGATAAAGCCTTGGCGCAGGCGCAGCAGACGGGCCAGCGGCTGGCGGTGGGGATTCTGGATCTGGACGGCTTCAAGCCGGTCAACGATGTTTACGGCCATAGCGTGGGCGACCGCTTGCTGGTGCAGGTCGGCCAGCGTCTGACCGCATCGATGGATGCGACCATGCAGGTGGCACGGTTGGGCGGTGACGAGTTCGCCTTGATCTTTACCCATGTGCGCGATAATGAGCAGCTGCAGGCATTCGGCGACAGCATCTGCGCCGAGCTGAAAAAGCCCTTTACCCTGATCGACGTGCCGGTGCAGATCAGCGCCTCGCTGGGCATCGCCACTTACCCGGATCTGGCCTCCAGCGCCGCTAGCGTCTACGAATACGCCGACTATGCGCTGTACCAGAGCAAGCGCAATCATCCGGGCGTCCTGAGCTTGTTTTGTGCCGCGCACCACCAGCAATTGCAACGCGACACACTGACCGAACAGGCGCTGCGCCGGGCAAAGCTGGATTTTGAGTTCAGCGTGCTGTTCCAGCCCATCGTCGATCTGCACAGTGGCCGCACGGTAGCCTTCGAGGCACTTGCGCGCTGGGCCAGCCCGGACCTGGGCAGCGTGCCGCCCAGCCAGTTCATACCGATTGCCGAGCGCATCGGCTTTATCAATCGCCTGACCTTGCCGCTGTTGCGCAAGGCGCTGCGGGCAGCGGAACAGTGGCCGCCCGAGGTGCGCTTGTCGTTCAATCTGTCCGCCCATGATTGCGGCTCCCAGGAAAACGTCCAGCAAATCATCGATACCATTCTGGCGAGCCAATTCGATCCGGCGCAGCTGGATCTGGAAATCACCGAAACCGCGGTGATGCAGGATATCGTCCAGGTACAGCGGGCCATCGGGTTGTTCCGCCGGATGGGCTGCGGCGTATCGCTGGATGACTTCGGCACCGGCTACTCGAGCCTGAGCCAGCTGCACGCGCTGGCCCTGACCAAATTGAAGGTCGATCGCAGTTTCGTCACCGGCATCCATGAAAACCCCGCCAGCTACAAGATCGTCAAGTCACTGGTGGCCTTGAGTCAGGACATGGGCCTGGACTGCATTATCGAAGGTGTCGAGACCACCGACGAGATGAATGCGCTGCTGAGCCTGGGCTGCCGGACCGTGCAAGGTTATCTGTTCTCCAGGCCCATGCCGTTCGCGCAGACACTGGAGTGGCTGGAAAAGAACCAGAGCCCGCTGCCGTCATAAGCGCGGTCATGAAGCACTGCGCCCGGCTGTGCGCAGGCGCCCGGGGGCAATGTCGAAGAACTCGCGAAAGCGCCGCTGAAAATGCGACAGGCTGACAAAACCGGTAGCCACGGCGATATCGGCGATCGGCCGGTTGGATTGCTGGATCAGTTGCCGCGCCCGGGTCAGGCGCAATTCGAGGTAATAGCGGGTCGGGGTGGCCTTCATGAAACTGCAGAACTGGCGCTCCAGATGACGCTTGGAAAGCTGCACGCAGCGAGCGATTTCGTCGACGCTCAAGGGCTCGTCGATATTGTTGTGCATCAGCTCCAAAGCGGACTTCAAGGGTTGTGGCAGCGTCGGGTCAGAGTCGATGGCCATGACGGAGATGTCTTGCACATCGGCGCTCTGATCACAGGCCAGAATCTCTTCCACGGCGCTGATCAGGTGTCCGGCGCCTTGGCGGCGCATGACCTCCAGCATCATGCGCAGTGAACTGTTGGCGCCCGCGCAACTGATCCGCTGGCGATCGATGACGAAGCTTCGCGAACTCAGTCGCACGTCGGGATAATCCTCCGCCATCATCGCTCGGCCTTCGGGATGGAAGGCGCATTCGTAACCGTCCAGCAAGTGCGCCTGGGCCAGGAACCACGCACCGTTCCACAGGCCGCCAAGCATCGCCCCCTTGGCCGCGGCGGCGCGCAATTTGCTGCGCAGTACCGCGTGCTCGCGCAGGGCCACGCGAAAGCCGCCGCACAGAATGATCAGGTCCCAGGACTTTTCTTCAAGGGCGTTCAGCGCGTGGTCGGCCGAGATGACGATGCCCAGATCGCTGGTCACCTGGGTGGCGGTCAGCCCGAACGAGCAGACCTCGTATAGCGGTTCAGGATTGAGCAGGTTGGCGGTGACCAGGGCATCGACGGCACCGGTGAACGCCATCATGGAGAAGTGTTCGAACAGCACCAGTGCGACCCGTTGGCGGTTGCCGCCGGATGATGCCAGGCCGCGCTTGGCCTGGTGCGCCATGTTCTTGTTGGCCAGTACGCTTTCGAAAGCGGATTGCATGGGGGTCCTTGGTCGAGCGCGGATTCTGCCGGCTATCTTGACCTAAACCAAGGACCCTGGCGAGGCCAGCTCTCAGGTCCGGAAACGCCCCACCAAAGCGCTGAGTTCGGCGGCCAGGCGCGACAGTTCGTGGCTGGCGGCGTTGGTCTGCAGGGCACCTGCCGCCGACTGCGCCGACAGGTCGCGGATCGCCACCAGGTTGCTGTCCACTTCTCGCGCCACCTGGGCCTGTTCTTCCGCCGCGCTGGCGATCACCAGGTTGCGCTCGTTGATCTGGCCGATGGCGGCAAAGATGTCCTCCAGCACAGCACCAGAAGCCTGGGTGATTTCCAGGGTGCCCTGGGCGCGCGTGGTACTGCTGCGCATCGACTCGACAGCCTGTTCGGCAGTGCCCTGCACGCTGGCGATCATCTGTTCGATCTCGCGGGTCGACTCTTGGGTGCGGTAGGCAAGGGTGCGCACTTCATCGGCCACCACTGCGAAGCCACGACCGGCTTCACCGGCGCGCGCGGCCTCGATGGCGGCATTGAGGGCCAGCAGGTTGGTCTGTTCCGAGACGGCGCGGATCACATCGAGGACTTTGCCGATATTGCGGACTTCATCGGCCAGGTGTTGGATGCGCTCGGCGCTGCCCTGGATTTCGGCGGTCATGGACTGTGTGCCGGCGATGTTTTCGCGTACCTGCTGGCGGCTCTTTTCCGACAGGGTGTTGGAGGCGGTGGCCGCTTGTGAGGTGGATACGGCGTTACGTGCCACCTCTTCGACTGCGCTGGTCATCTGGTTGACCGCCGTGGCTGCTTGTTCAAGCTGCATGTCCTGTTGCTGCAGGCCGCGGTTGCTTTCTTCGGTCACGGCGTTGAGCTCTTCGGCGGCCGAGGCGAGTTGCGTCGCGGAGCCGGCGATCTGGATCAGGGTTTCGCGCTGGCTGGCCTGCATGCGCTGCAACTCGACGAACAGCTCGCCGATCTCGTTGCGGCTTGGGGAGATGACTTCACGGGTCAGATCGCCATTGGCGATGCGCTTGAAATGCTCGCCGGCGTCGCGCAAAGGGCGCAACACTCGACCGCTAATGAATATCCAGCACAGCACCGCCAGTGCGAGCGTCACTGCGCCCAAGGCGATGGACAGCAGCTTGGCGGTGGCCAGGCGGGCCGTCGACTCTTGATTGATCTCGGCGGCGCGTGCGTCCAGCGCGCCCACCAGTTTGACGCGGATTTCCTGAAGCTTGCTCATGCCGTTACCGGCTGCGATATTGACCACGAAATATTGGTCTGCCGAACGCGCGCGGGTAGCGGCCCGTTGACCGACGATCGCGGCGCCGTATTCGGCGAAGGCGCCTTTGAGGTCTTCGGCCAGCGCCTTGAGCTGCGGGTCACGCAGGTCGGTGGTCGAGGCATTGACCTTGGCAATGGCGTCGTTCCAGATGCCCTCGCTGCGCACCAGCCGCGCTTCGGCATCGTCAAAGCGACCGCCCACCGTTTCAATGAAGGCCGACGACACATTGGCGCTGGTGCGGATCGCCAGCAGCAGGGCGTTGTTGATGCCGTCGATCTGATGCGAAGTGCGGCTCAGCTCGTCGATCTGGTCATGGCTGCGCACAGCCGACCACCAACTATTGACGGTGGAAAACAGCAGGGCCACAACGAACAGCAGCAAGACGCCGATCATGCCGGTGCGGACTTTGAGGTGGACGAACATGGGTTGCACTCCGGATTACGGATGAAATAATTGTCATCACGTTATCCACCGTCCATCCGCAAACTTGAGCACTCGCCCGGTGCAATTCGGGCGATAAACGCACAGTTCAACTTGAACCGCTCTAGGTCGGTACTTGCACGCATTCGCCTATCGCGCGCTGCGAAACACCAGCAATTGGCTGATGGCGCGTTGCACGCATTCGCCGCGTTGGTTAAGGGTGTCGCACTGCACCACGACGATGCCACGGTCGGGTTTGGATTGTGAGGGCTTGATCTCCAGCACTTCGCTGCGCACGTGCAGTTCATCGCCAGGGCGCGTCGGGGTCGGCCAGCGCAGGTCGCTGCCAGCACCGATCAGGCCGTCGCCCAGGGGCAGGCTGTCGACCAGCAGGCGCATGGTCAGCGCGGCGGTGTGCCAGCCACTGGCGGCCAGGCCCGCAAAGAGCGTATCGCGAGCGGCGGCTTCATCGAGATGGAAAGGCTGTGGATCGAATTCTTTGGCGAAGGCTTTGATCTGTTCGAGCGTGATCACGGTGCTGGCGCTGGTGAAGGTGTCGCCGACGTTGAAGGATTCAAGGTAGAGCGAGGCGGGGGCGGTCATCAGCTATCTCCGAAAAGGTCCAATCGACCAGTAAAGCATATTGAATGATGATCACAATACCTGGGCTTCGGCGGTTAAGACGCTAGTGCGTATTGCATAAACTCAACGGATTCAAGGCAACAACTGCAGATTGGCAAACGACATCGCCGGGTCGATATAGCGCAATGCCGACTTCATGTCCTTCCAGCCCACGTAGGTCATCAACGCCTTGATGTCCCAACCGTTAGCGCTCGCCCAAGTGGCAAATCCGCGACGTAGCGAGTGACTGCTATACAGGTCGGCAGGCAGCCCGCCGCGCTCGAGCACGCCGCGTAGCAAGGGGATCAGGCTGTTGGCGTTGAGACCTTGTTCGCCCAGGTTGCCCCAGCGATCGATGCGCCGGAACACCGGGCCATGGGCGATGCCGGCCACGGTGATCCAGTTGCCATAAGCCTGCACCGGGCACAGGCGTTTGAGCGCCGGCGCGCGATAACTGACGCCTTGGTTGAGCCGATCCCCCTTGCTGTGAGGCAGATACAGGGTCATGCCGGTTCCGGGCTCGGCCTGGATGTGCTCGACCAGCAGGCGCGCCAGCTCGTCCCCGCGAAAGCCGCGCCAGAAACCGATCAATAACAGCGCGATATCGCGCCGGGCACGTAACAGTGCCGCCATGTCGTGACGTTCAGCGGCGGTTGCAGCGCTGGCTTCGAGCGCGCTGACCACCTGCTCCAGCTGCGTCAGCAACAACGGCGCGGCTTGTTTTTGCTGCACTGGATGCGTGGCGCGGATGCCTTTGAGCAGCTGTTTGACCATCGGTGCCTTGGTCGGGTCAGGAAACCCTTGGCTGATGTGCCACTGGGCGAGGGCGGCGAGGCGCTGCTTGAGGGTATTGATGGAGTGACGCTCGGCATGGTCCACCAGATAGCGCGCGATGCTGTCGGCGGTCGCTGGCAGAAAGCCACCCCAGCTGACTTCGAAGTGCTCGACCGCGGCCTGGTAGCTGCGCCGGGTGTTGTCGCGAGTGCCGGCCTTGAGATACCGCTCGATCCGCTCGTTCATGTCCGTCGGCAATACCTGTATAAGGGCAGTGAATCTCAAGTATCGCACATCAGGAAAATCGATGATCGACTACAAACTGCTGGCCGCCCTGAGCGCGGTGATCGAGCAGGGCGGTTTCGAGCGTGCTGCCCAGGCGCTCAATCTCTCGCAATCGGCGGTGTCGCAGCGGATCAAACTGCTCGAAGCGCGGGTCGGTCAGCCGGTGCTGGTGCGCAGTAGCCCGCCGACCGCCACACCCGTGGGCATGAGCCTGCTCAACCACGTTCAACAGGTGCGGTTGCTGGAGCGCGACTTGCTGGGGCAGGTGCCGACGCTGACCGAAGCAGGCTTGCCCGATCGCCTGCGCATCGCCCTTAATGCCGATAGCCTCGCCACGTGGTGGGCAGGCGCGGTGGGTGACTTTTGTCGCGAGCAGCGCTTGTTGCTGGATTTGGTGGTCGAGGATCAGGAAGTCGCGCTCAAGCGCATGCGCGCCGGCGAAGTGGCGGCCTGTCTGTGTGCCAGCGAACGCCCCGTGGCTGGCGCGCGCAGTGTCTTGTTGGGGGTCATGCGCTACCGGGCGGTAGCCAGCCCTGCATTCATGGCCAGCCATTTCTCCCCAGGTGTCACGATTGAACGCCTGGAGCGAGCGCCCGCCGTGGTGTTCGGCCCGGACGACAGCTTGCAGCATCGTTACATGGCCTCGCTGCAGGCGGCGGGCAGCTTTCAATACCATCTGTGCCCGTCGTCGGAAGGCTTTATCCGCATGGCCGAGGCGGGGATGGGTTGGGGCTTGATACCGGAGTTGCAGATTGCCGAGCAGTTGCGGGCAGGGGTGTTGGTCGAGTTGCTGCCGAACAGGTCGTTGGAAGTGCCGTTGTACTGGCACCATTGGCGTAATGGCGGTGAGTTGCTGAGCACGTTGACCGCCCATTTACGCAAGGTCAGCCATGAGTGGCTGGAGGTGCCCGTTTTTGTGGGTAACTGAGGCCACAAAGCCCGGACTGTCTGTGCACGCAGGAGTCGTCGAATACCGCTTCATCGCTTGGGCACGCGATAGATCAGCCATTTCGAGATCAGAAAGCCGACGATCAAGCTGATTCCCGAAAACATCGTCAACGTCACCAGGCCTGGCCACTGCCAATGGTCGGCCAATGCGCCGATGCCCAGGCTGATTGCGCCCACACTCGCCATAAACACCAGGTACCGCGCCATATAGGCGTTTGCCTCAAAGGTGTAGAGAGAATTGGCATAGAACGAAAATGAGGCCGCCGCGCAGAACGCCAGGAAATTGCTCAGCGCCTGACTGAGTTCGAAGGCGTCACGGGAAATGAAGAACAGCTGCCAGTGAATCACGCTGTTGGCAATGCCTATCACCGCGTAGGTGGCGAACTCCTGCCAAGTCTTATCCATGTTCCTCCCCACGATCATTGCTCCCCTCTATTGGATGCGAGGCTAGAAGAGGGTGGTGCAGGGTGGGATAGGTAGGTCGAAACGAGGCGCCACTAAGGCGCATTTCGGTACACCTCCGTGGCTCAGAAGCAGGGCCGTGATCGGCCTGCCATTCGATAATGCTCAATTATTGAATGCCAGTTCCCAAGATTTTTACAAAAAGAATTCGCCATTGGTACGGTGTAATTACATAATACGTACCACAGTACGAAATTATCCGGAGTGAACATGGCCCGTGGCGGTATCAACAAGGCCCTTGTAAGCAAGGCGCGAGAAAGCTTGCTGGCACGGGGCGAGCACCCGAGCATCGATGCCATACGTATCGAATTGGGCAACACAGGATCAAAAAGCACTATTCATCGCTATCTGCGCGAACTCGATGAGGCAATGCCTGCCGTTGCTCAAGGAGCGCCGGTATTGACCGACGCCCTTAGCACCTTGGTCGCCAGTATCGCCCAGCAATTGCGGGACGAGAGCCAGGCTTACCTGGACCAGGCCCAGGCCGACCTGGAAACCAAGGCCGCAGCGCTTCAAGCCCGTACTCAAGCCGCTGAAACGCAGCTCGACCAGGCCCTGATACGCGAGACGGTGCTGCAGTCGGCACTGGAGCAGACAAGCGAGCGCTTGCAGGTCAGTCAAAGCAGCTTGCAGACCGAGCTCACCCGTAACGCCAGATTGAGCCAGGCCTGCGACGATCTGCAGTTACGCCTCGATGACCAGCAGCAACGGGTGCAGTCATTGGAGGAGCAGCATCGGCACAGTCGTGATGCGCTGCAGCACTATCGCGATTCGGTGCGTGAGCAGCGTGAACAGGAGCAGCGCCGCCACGAAGCCCAGGTGCAGATGATTCAGGTCGAAGTCCGCCAACTGCAGCAATCGGCGGTGGTCCGTCAGGATGAGCTGACCCGCCTTAACCGCAGCAACGAGCGTTTGCTCGCCGAGGCCGCCCACAGCGAGCGCCAGTTGCAGCTGCAACTCGCGGCACAGGCCGCTGAGCAGGCCGCCGGAAAGCGCCTGGCCGAGCAACACGAAGTGCAGTTGGCCCAGCAGCGTGAACTGGTCAGCGATTGGGGGCGCCGCGCGGCACAGGCAGAGGGTGCACAAGCGGTGCTGCAGCAACAGTTGCTGGAGCTTGCGGCTCGCGCACAGCAGCAAGTCGAGGCCGCGGCCAGCGAGGCTCAAGCCCCCGCACTGCCAGCCAGCAACGTTAAAAGCGGGGCAAAAAAAAGACCGCCATCTGCGGGGAGGGCGGTCAGAGGAGTTTCACCAAAGGACTGAAGCGGAACCGCTCGACAGGCACTGGAGGTCGGGGGAAAACCAGGCTGCGTGAGTGGATTCGTGCTTCGAGGTAAAAAGTAACATCACTGGCGTGCATGCCCTCATCACCTGTATCGATAGCGTTTATCAATTAAATACATGCAGTTACGTGTTTCAGACTTTTCCTATAGGGCTGCACGCCCCCCGCCGTTAAGATTCCGCCCCGTGAAGAGCGCCGGCACAGCCCAATGCAGAGCAGCTCCCGCGACATTCATCTCAGCCCGAACCTCGCTTTACCGCGCCGGCAGGTGTAACCCCATTTCTAACGCAGGGCGCCAATACACCATGTGTGAAACCAGCAACCCCATCCGCCTCATGCTGCTCGATGACCACGAATTCGTGCTGTGCGGTATGCAGCATGTGCTCGGCACCTATGCTGAATTCGACATCGTCGGATGTTTCACGCGTAGCCGTGACCTGCTACTGGCACTCAAGCAATCGCCCGTCGATGTCGTGGTCATGGATTTTGCCCTTGGCCCGGAAGAAACCGACGGTTTGAACCTCATCCGCGCACTGCGGATAAAGTTTCCCGCCGTTCAACTCCTGGTAATTTCGGCCACGCACACCCCAGCCACCGTGAGCCTGGCGCTGCGCTGTGGCGCGATGGGTTTCATCGGCAAGGACAGCGACCCGGTACATTTGCTGGAAGGCGTGCGCGCGCTGGCGACTGGCACCGTCTACCTGGAGCCGAGGATGGCCTCGTTGCTGGAGGATCGGGATATCGCCACGCAAGTACCAGACTCAACGATCAAAGGTAACAAGTCCGCGATTGAGGCGCTGGTCAGGACCAACAACCTGACCCTGCGGGAACGCGAAGTGCTGCGCTGCTGCCTGGCCGGCATGTCGGTGACTCAGGTCGCCGGGAAATTCTCGCGCAGCATCAAGACCATCAGCACGCAAAAGCAATCGGCGTTTCGCAAGTTGGGGCTGGCCAGCGATAACGAACTGTTCAAGATCCGCTCGCAACTGGAGCAGCGATGAAAGCGCCATGGGTGAGCGGTCTTGAGCGCTCAGCCCCGGATCGGCCGGATGCGCCCGGATCATTCCAGCTGTCGGCCGAGGACAAGCGCGTCCTGACTCACATGTTCCTGGAAACCAGCCACGAGGACTTGCAATTGCTCGAATGTGCTTTGCTAGGTGCCCAGCCAGGTGAGGTGCTGCACAGGGTTCACCGCCTGCACGGTGCGGCGCTGACGGCGGGCGCTACCCCGATGCTGGCGGAGCTGGAAAGTTTCGAGAGAGTTCTGCGAGAAGCGGCGCACATTCCGACCGACAGCCAGGAACGCCTGATTCGCTTGCGACAGCAACTAGCGCAATACCAGCAGCGCTAGCGCTATGCCCATCAATTAACGCCGCCGCCCAGCATGCCACGCACCTTGTCGCGCAACTGGTCGATGGAGAAGGGCTTGGCCAGTACCTCGGTGCCGGGTGGGTTCTCAGCCGAATCGCCGTACCCGCTGGCAATCAGTATGGGCAGGCCGGTACGCAGCTTCAGCGCCTCGCGCGCCAAGTCAATGCCGTTACCGTCCGGTAGCCCGACGTCGGTCATCATCAGCGCTAGTGGCTGCGCGACGTCATTCAACAAGGTCATCGCCCCTGCCTTGTCTTCAGCCTCCAGCACCTTGTACTCGAGTTCTTCGAGCACATCGACGATCAACATGCGCACGATGGCGTCATCTTCGACGACGAGGATAGTGACGGGATTGGCTTCGGACATTGAAAGGCTTTCCTGAAAACGTATGATCGGTGATGAGGGCAGGATGCCACCCTTGCTCACTATGAGTACGTGGCGGCCCCCGACAAGTTCCCCACCCGAGTAAAAACTCCAGGCTGCAGTTTCGCTTAGAGAGCTGGCATTTGGCCATTTATCGGTGCTGGTCAAGGTGAAGCCTATCCGAAAACGCCATTTTCGTAAGAATTTTCTTAACTTGGCGTAGGAAACTTAGAACTTTTTGACGAATTTGCGGCAGAATCCCAGCCTTGAATATTTCCCCGCCCAGGCCATGGACATGACCAAAAACGCCTCTATTGATGAACAAGGGTTCCGCAAGGTTCTGCAACGGAACATCAGCCTGCCGCTGGGTGTGGGCGTGCTGAGCGTGGCCGTCTTCATTGTCATCCTCCTGTATCTGATCTCGGTGATGCGCTGGGTCGACCATACAGACCGGGTGATCAACAACGCCAATGAGGTGGCGCGCCTGTCGGTGGACATGGAGACCGGTATGCGCGGCTATCTGCTGACAGGGGAGGTCGACTACCTGGGCCCCTACGAGATCGCCCGGCCGCGGGTCACCGCCGAGCTCGAGGCTTTGCAGGAGCTGGTCGCGGACAACCCGTCCCAGGTCGATCGCCTGACGCGCATCCTGGCGGTGCAGAAAGAATGGAACGAGCTGGCTAAAAGTCTGATCGAGGTGCGCAAGGTCGACGGCGACTTCCGCAGCATCGTCCATAAAGGTCAAGGCAAGCGCCTGACGGACGAAATGCGTAACGAGTACAGCGATTTCATCAGTGCCGAACAGCAACTGCGGGTGGCGCGCTCCGAAGCCGTCACCTATACCGTGACGGTGTCGATCACCAGTTATCTGATCTTCGTGGTGTTGCTCAGCGGCCTGCTTGCCTGGTTCGGCCGTCGCGATCTGTTGGGCCTGTCCAGCCAGTATGGCAGCAACCTCGACGCATTGAGCACCAGCGCCGAACGCTTGCAGGGCCAGGCCTGGCTGCGTACCGGGCAGACTCAGTTGGCCGAACAGGTCATCGGTCAGCTCAGCGTGAACCTGCTGGGGCGCAACATTCTGGAGTTTTTCGCGCAATATCTGGGTGCGGTCGTGGGCGCCGTTTATGTACGCGATGAACGAGGCGGCCTGCGCCGCGTGGCCAGCTACGGGTTTTCGGCCGAGCAGGAAAACGCCGAGCAGAACCTCTTGCCGGGCGAAGGGGTGACTGGACAAGTGGCCCAGCGCGGCCGCGTGCAGCGCCTCGACAACCTGCCTGGCGATTACTTCAAGGTCGCCTCCGGCCTGGGCGACGGCGCACCGCGCAGCGTGCTGGTGATGCCGGCCCGTAACGATGACGGCGTCAATGGTGTGGTTGAACTGGGTTTCCTGCGTGAACTCAGCGATCGTGATGTCGAGTTCCTCGAACTGGTCGGCAACAACGTCGGTACTTCCATCGAAGCAGCCCGTTATCGCCAGCGCCTCCAGGAAGTGCTGGCCGAGACCCAGCAGCTCAACGAAGAGTTGCAGGTCCAGCAGGAAGAACTCAAAACCGCCAACGAAGAGCTCGAAGAACAGTCGCGGGTGCTCAAGGAGTCCCAGGCCCACCTGGAAACCCAACAGGCCGAACTCGAGCAGACCAACGAGCAACTGGCCGAGCGTACCGATGCCCTGGCCGATCAGCGCGATGCGCTGGACCGCAAGAACTCCGAGCTCAATCAGGCGCAGATACAGCTCGAAGAGCGTGCCGAAGAGCTGCAACGGTCGAGCAAGTACAAGTCCGAGTTCCTTGCCAACATGTCCCACGAGCTGCGCACGCCGCTCAACAGCACCCTGATTCTGGCCAAGCTGCTCGCCGAGAACGCCGAGCAGACCCTGACCGCCGAGCAGGTCAAGTTCGCTGAATCGATCTATTCCGCCGGCAACGACCTGTTGCACCTGATCAACGATATTCTGGATATTTCCAAGGTCGAAGCCGGCAAGCTCGAAGTGCGCCCGGAAAACACTCGGGTGACCGGGCTGGCCGACAGCTTGCGCACGATGTTCACGCCGCTGGCTGCCGACAAGGGCCTGGGGTTCAGTATCAATATTGCCGACAATGCCCCGGCCACTCTGTACACCGATCGCCAGCGCGTCGAGCAGATCCTCAAGAACCTGCTGTCCAATGCGTTCAAGTTCACCGAGCTGGGCAGCGTCAGCGTGACCATCGCTGCGCAACCTGGCGAAGGCATCGCCTTCCATGTCCGCGACACCGGCATCGGCATTGCCGCTGACCAGCAGCAGGGTATCTTCGAAGCCTTCCGACAAGCCGACGGCACCACCAACCGCCGCTATGGCGGCACCGGCCTGGGGCTCTCGATTTCCCGCGACCTGGCGGCGTTGCTCGGCGGCTACATCAGCGTTACCAGCGCCTTGGGGCAGGGCAGCACCTTTACCCTGGTGCTGCCGGAACAGTTCGATGCTTCGCCGCGCCCTGGAAGCGCTGCCGCCACCTTGCAAGCGACGACGTTTTCCTCCAGCCATGCACCGGTCGAAGTGCCACCAGTGGTACCGCTCGAACCGCCCGTGGTGCGCACTCCGCCGTTTGTCGATGATCGCGAGCTCGGCCCGTTCAGCAAGCGTTGCATTCTGGTGGTCGAGGACGAGCCGAATTTCGCTCGCATCCTCTTCGATCTGGCGCACGAGCTGGATTACCACTGCTTAGTGGCCCATGCCGCCGATGAGGGCTTCGACCTGGCGGCGCAGTTCATTCCTGACGCGGTATTGCTCGACATGCGCCTGCCCGATCATTCCGGGCTCACTGTGCTGCAGCGACTCAAGGAGCTGCCGGCCACCCGGCATATCCCGGTGCACATCATCTCGGTGGAAGATCGCGTCGAAGCGGCGATGCACATGGGCGCTGTCGGCTACGCGGTCAAGCCCACGAGTCGTGAAGAGCTCAAGCAGGTGTTCGGCAAGCTCGAATCCAAACTCACGCAAAAACTCAAGCGCATCCTTCTGGTCGAGGACGACGACTTGCAGCGCGACAGCATTGCCCGCCTGATCGGCGACGACGACATCGAGATCACCGCCGTAGGTTATGCCCAGGAGGCCCTGGACCTGCTGCACGCCAATGTCTACGACTGCATGATCATCGACCTCAAGCTGCCCGACATGCTCGGCAACGACCTGCTCAAGCGCATGTCCACCGAGGAAATCAAGGCCTTCCCGCCGGTCATCGTCTACACCGGGCGCAACCTGACCCGTGAAGAAGAGGCCGAGCTGCTCAAGTACTCGCGCTCGATCATCATCAAGGGCGCGCGTTCCCCCGAGCGGCTGCTGGATGAAGTCACACTCTTTCTGCACAAAGTCGAATCCCAGCTGTCCACTGAACGGCAGAAGATGCTGAAGACCGCCCGCAGCCGCGACAAAGTCTTCGAAGGTCGCAAGATCCTCGTGGTCGACGACGACGTGCGCAACATCTTTGCCCTCACCAGCGCCCTGGAACACAAGGGCGCAGTCGTGGAGATCGGTCGCAATGGCCTGGAGGCCATCGAACGGCTCAACACGGTGGGTGACATCGATCTGGTCCTGATGGACGTCATGATGCCGGAAATGGACGGTTTCGAAGCTACCCGAGAGATTCGCAAGGACCCACGCTGGCGCAAGTTGCCGATCATCGCCGTGACCGCCAAGGCCATGAAGGATGACCAGGAGCGCTGCCTGCAGGCGGGCGCCAACGACTACCTGGCCAAGCCGATCGAGCTGGACCGGCTGTTTTCGCTGATTCGTGTGTGGCTGCCGCAACTGGAGCGTATTTGATAGTGCAACAGAACACCGACATCGAGATTCGGCTGCTGATCGAGGCGATCTACCTCAAGTACAGCTACGATTTTCGCGATTACGCCGGGGCTTCGGTCAAGCGCCGCGTCCAGCATGCATTGACGCAACTGGAGTGCAAGACCGTCTCGGCGTTGCAGGAGCGCGTCATCCATGACCCGACAGCGTTCATGCAGTTGCTGCAATACCTGACGATTCCGGTCAGCGAGATGTTCCGCGACCCCGACCACTTCCTGGCGATTCGCCAGGAAGTGGTGCCGCTGTTGCGGACCTATCCATCGATCAAGGTGTGGATCGCCGGTTGCAGCACAGGCGAGGAGGTCTACTCCATGGCCATCCTGCTGCGTGAAGAGGGTTTGCTGGAGCGGACCATCATCTACGCCACCGACATCAATCCGACATCGCTGGAAAAGGCCAAAAAGGGCGTGTATTCGATGGAAGCCATGCGTATCTACGGCAACAGCTACCAGCGCGCTGGCGGCAAACGCGATTTCAGCGACTATTACACCGCCGCCTATGGTCACGCGATCATGGACGGCAGCCTGCGCGAGAACGTGACCTTTGCCGACCATAGCCTGGCGACCGACAGCGTGTTTTCGGAGACGCAACTGGTGTCGTGCCGCAACGTGCTGATCTATTTCAACAAGGGTTTGCAGGAGCGGGCGTTCGGGCTGTTTCACGAGTCCCTGTGTCATCGCGGCTTCATGGTGCTGGGCAGCAAGGAGACGGTGGATTTTTCCGCGTACAGCGATAAATTCGAGCCGCTGGTCAAGCAAGAACGGATCTACCGGAAGAAATGAATCGTTACGGTGCGATCGTCGTGGGGGCTTCTGCCGGTGGGGTAGAGGCACTGCTGCACGTCTTCAGCGCGCTGCCCAAAGCGTTCGATATCCCCATCCTGACAGTGCTGCATCTGCCCGACGAGCGCCGCAGCCAGTTATCCGAGGTATTTGCCACGCGCCTGGGCCGCGATGTACGCGAAGGCAGCGACAAGGTGGCGATCGAGCCCGGGGTGATCTATTTCGCCGGGCCCAGCTATCACCTGTCGGTGGAGCGCGATTTCACCCTCTCGCTGAGTCAGGAGGAACGGGTGCACTTTTCCCGTCCGGCCATCGATCTGTTGTTCGATTCCGCCGCCGATGCCTATGGCCCCGGCCTGGTGGGAGTATTGATGACCGGTGCCAATGAGGATGGCGCCAAAGGGCTGGCTGCGATCAAGCGTCAGGGCGGCTTGACGATCGTTCAGGATCCGGCCGAAGCGCGGATGCCGACCATGCCGCTGGCCGCACTGAAATTGCAGCAGCCCGACCATATTCTTTCATTGAACGGCATAGGCTCTTTGCTCGCCAAGCTGGAACGAAGTAAATGCTAAGTCACCTCCAGGCAAAATTGCTGATCGTCGACGATCTGCCAGAAAACCTGCTGGCCCTCGAGGCCTTGATCCAGCGTGAGGATCGCGTGGTCTACAAGGCGCTGTCCGCCGATGCCGCGCTGTCCCTGTTGTTGCAACACGAGTTCGCCCTGGCCATCCTCGACGTTCAGATGCCCGGCATGAATGGTTTCGAACTCGCGGAGCTGATGCGCAGCACCGAGAAGACCAAACACATCCCCATCGTGTTCGTCAGCGCCGCTGGGCGCGAAATGAACTATGCCTTCAAGGGCTACGAAAGCGGCGCCGTGGATTTCCTCCACAAGCCGCTGGACATGCAGGCGGTGAAGAGCAAGGTCAGCGTGTTCGTCGACCTGTATCGCCAGCGCAAGGCCCTCAAGGAACAGCTGGATGCGCTCGAACGCGCGCGCCAGGAACAGGAGGTGCTGCTGCGCCGCCTGCAGGTGACCCAGAGCGAACTCGAGCACGCAGTGCGCATGCGTGATGACTTCATGTCGATCGTCTCCCATGAAGTGCGCACGCCCTTGAACGGGCTGATCCTCGAGACCCAACTGCGCAAGCTGCACCTGGCCAAGGACAATCTCGACGCCTTTGCGCCCGACAAGCTGCGGGCCATGGTCGATCGTGACGAACGGCAGATCCTGAGCTTGATTCGCCTGATCGAGGACATGCTCGACGTGTCGCGCATTCGTACCGGCAAGCTGTCGATTCGCCCGACGCGGTTCAACCTGACGCAGATGGTTGCCAACGTGGTCGAGCGTTTCGAGCCCCAGGCGAGCGCCATCGGCACCCATATCAGCTTTGCCGGCGATAAGGCGGTGGTGGGTATCTGGGATGAATTTCGCATTGAGCAAGTGGTGGTCAACCTGTTGTCCAACGCATTGCGCTATGGCGGCAAAAGCCCGATCGAGGTACGCGTGGCCAGCGCTGCGAACGGCGCGCGCATAGAGGTACAGGACCACGGCATCGGCATCAGCGCCGAAAACCAGTCACGGATTTTCCAGCAGTTCGAGCGGGTATCGGCCAAGCATGTGGTGTCTGGCCTGGGCCTGGGGCTGTTTATTTCCGAGCAGATCGTGACCGCCCACAGCGGCACGATCAGCGTCCATAGCGCGGTGGGCGAGGGCGCGATGTTCCGCGTGACGCTGCCACTCGACGAATCTTGCAACCCGGACGCAACCTCTGCCACGGCCCATGGTCGTATTGGCAGCTAGACCTACCTGAATAGGCTTTCCATGAGTGAAGATGCGCAAGACGTTGTCCTGATCGTCGAGGACGAACCGAATATTTTGATGATTCTGTCTACCTATCTGGCAGGCGAGGGTTACCGGGTACTACAGGCCGAAAATGCCGAGCAGGCCTTCGAAATCCTGGCAACCAAGCCCCATCTGGACTTGATGATCACCGATTACCGGCTGCCTGGCGGGATTTCCGGGGTCATGATCGCCGAGCCGGCCGTCAAGCTGCGCCCCGAGTTGAAGGTGATCTTCATCAGTGGATACCCGCAGGAAATCGCCGAGTCGGGCAGCCCGATCGCCAGGAAGGCGCCGATTCTGGCCAAGCCGTTCGATCTGGATACCTTGAAGCAGCTGGTAGACAAGCAGCTGGCTTGATGCAGAGAAGCTGGTCCTCTCTTGGGCAGAGCCCGATCCCACAGGGGTAGGTTGTGCTGCCACCTCTGTGGCAGCGCGTCCGGCGGCTTACAGGCCGGCACTGCCGGCCGATGAACCTCAGCCAATCATCTCGTGAACCTTGGCGGTCAGCAGATCAAAAGGGAACGGCTTGGTGATCATCTGCATGTCGGCCCCGAGAAACCCGTCGCGTACTGCTGCATGCTCGGCATAGCCGGTAATGAACAGCACTTTGAGCCCCGGCCGGTGATGGCGACCGACCTCGGCCAGTTGGCGCCCGTTCATGCCCGGCAGGCCGACGTCGCTGATCAGCAGATCGATGCGCGCGTCCGAGCTGAAGATCGGCTGCGCGCTGTCGGCGTCGATGGCGACCAGGCAGTGATAGCCTTGCTCTTCTAGGACCGAGCGCACCAGTTTGCGCACCGCCGGATCATCTTCCACGATCAGCACCGATTCGCCATCGCGCGCTTTCGGCGCCCGTGCCCGTGGCACCGGAGTGCTGGCCGCCGGCATCCGCTCGCCTCGGGGCAGGAACAGGTTGACGGTGGTGCCCTTGCCCAGCGCGCTGTCGATGCTGACATGCCCCATGGATTGCTTGCAGAAGCCGTAGATCATCGACAACCCCAGGCCGGAACCTTGACCGATCGGCTTGGTGGTGAAGAACGGATCGAAGGCGCGGTCGACCACGCTTTGCGGCATGCCCCCGCCGTTGTCGGTGACACTCAGCACCACATAGTCTCCTGCGCGCAGGTTGCTGGCCGCGTCGGGCTGGGCTGCATCGACGCGTTGATTGCGCGTCTGGACCCGCAGCTTGCCGCCACAGGGCATGGCGTCACGGGCATTGAGGACAAGGTTGAGCAGGGCGCTTTCGACCTGATTAGCGTCGGCTACTGCCGTCCACAGCTGTGGCTCGCCATTGATGGACAGCTCGATCGCCGGGGTCAGGCTGCGTACCAGCAGGTCACTCATCTGAGCGACCAGTGCATTGAGCTCGACAGGTTGTGCATCCAACGATTGGCGACGGGAAAAGGCCAGCAACCGGTGGGTAAGGTTGGCCGCGCGGTGGGCGGAGCTGACGCCTTGTTCGATCAGCTCGTCAAGATCATCGAAGCGGCCTTTGGCGATGCGGCGGCGCATCATTTCGAGGCTGCCGATGATGCCAGTGAGGATATTGTTGAAGTCGTGAGCGATGCCGCCGGTCAATTGCCCGACCGCCTGCATCTTCTGTGCCTGGCGCAGCGCTTCTTCACTGTCGCGCGCTTGCGCCGAGCGCTGCTCGATCTGTAGTTCGAGCGCCGCGATGTGACCCTGTAGCTGCTCGATCTGTCGTTGAGCGTCGTGCAGCTGTTGCTCTGAACTGGACAAGGGCCAAGTCTCCGAAAAAACAGCATTCTTATTGAATACGGACCTGCCCCGCCGAAGGGGGTTCAGTTGCAGACGATGCGCAATTGCACATTGGTCTGACGCGCGGCGCTTTGGCTTAGAGACCTTGTTGGACCAGTGGATCGTCGGGGTTCTGTTGCTCCAGTTGCGCCAGCAGCACCTGGACATTCTGCAGTTGGCCGGTTTCCTTCCAGTAGTTGATCAGCAGCACCCGAGCGCGCCGATCCTGAGGGTGGCGCTGGACAATTTCCTGCAATTGGCGCTGGGCCGCATCCACCTGTTCCATGGCATGCAGGGTCAGGGCGAGGCTGTAGCGGAAGGTGCTGTTGTCCGGCGCCAGTTCGACCGCCCGGGTCAGTGCCAGCAGCGCGTATTCGTCCTGTTTGTGATCGACCAGCCAGAGCCCCAGCTCGTGTTGCAGTGCAGCCGACTGAGGGTACTGACGCAACTGCTCGGCGAGCCACTGGCGGGCGGCATCGGTGTTGCCTGGTTGATCGAGCAGGCGTACCTGCAAAGCGATGGCATGAGCGTTATCCGGCTGTTGCGTCAGTACCTGCTTCAGCAGTGCGCTGGCAGCAGCGCGGTCGCCTTGATGGATGAGGATGCGAGCGAGCAACAGTTGCCTGGCCAGGTCAGGGCCCGCGTCAGAAGCAGGGTCAGCGCCCTCTGGGGTGTTACCGGATGCGCTTTGCGTCTGCAGCACCTGACGATATTCATCGAGGGCCTTGTCCAGCGGGCCGAAATACAGCCCGGCGTCGTCCGGTGACAAATCGAGCATGGCAGTGGCGGCGGCATAGCGCAGGCTGGCTTGCGGGTCGTCGAGCAGCGGGCCGAGTATCAGGCTGCGCTGGGTTGCCGGTACCAGCCCGACCACGGCATTGATGGCTGCCTGGCGAACCTCGGGATCGTCGTTGTGCAGGTCGGCACGGGCCAGTTTCAGTGCTCGAGGTGACGGATAGTCGGCCAGCAAGCCGTACAACACCGCGCGCTGCGTGGGCAGCAGGTCATCACGGCCGAGTTGCTGGTAAAGCACCCGTGCCGAGCCGGCTTCGCCATTGCGGGCCTGGCGCAGCGCCTTGCCGAAAATCTCCTGCTGCACCGCAGGCTCCTGCAGCGGCCCGCTATGGCGCCACACCACCACAGCGGCGGCCAGCGCCAGCAGGGCGAGACAGACGATCACTAAGCGTTGCAGCTTGAGCATGCACAATCCATGGAGGGGCGCGAAGAGCGAGTCGGCAAGCTTCGGTCAGTCTACGGCTGGAGTCAATTGCCCTTATAGACAGTTCGGGGGCGTTGGCTTAAATGGGCAAGGGACCGTTGGGCAGCAGGGTGGCGATCAATGCGCGAATGGTGCCGGGCAACGCGTCCAGTTCGCGTACCAGGATGCTGCGTTCGCGGATCGCCCACGGCTCGTCGAGCTGCACGGCGCACAGGCGCATGGTGCGGCTATGCCGTAACGCCGCTGATTCGGGAATGATACCGATGCCCACGCCAGCTTCGATCATCCGGCAGATGGCTTCGAAACTCGACATCTGGATACGCAGGTGCAAGTGCTTGCCGAGCCGCTCCACATGGTCGCGCAAAAAGCTCAGCAAGGTGCTGCCTTCGTGCAAACCGATGTGCTGATACTCCAGCGTCTGCCCCAGGGTGACCGGGCCGATCTGCGCCAACGGGTGCCCGACCGGGACCATCAGTACCAGGCGATCGGTGCTGAAGTGCATGACCTGTAAGCCGCTGGCTTCGACCGGCCCGGCAATGATGCCCATGTCCGAGGTGCCATCGAGCACGCCGCGCACGATATCGCGAGACAGTCGCTCCTGCAGATCGACCGTGACCCCTGGCCGTTGCGCCAGGAAGCCGGCGAGTATCTCCGGGAGGAATTCGGTGACCGCCGTGGTGTTGGCGAAGATGCGGATATGCCCCGTCGAGTCGCCGCCGTGCTGGGCGAACTCGCTCTTGAGGTAATCCACCTGGCGCATGATCAGGCGCGCATGTTGCAGCAGGCGCTCGCCGGACGGGGTCATTTCTACGCCTCGGCTGTCGCGATACAGCAAGCGGGTCTCGAGTTGCGCCTCCAGAGCCTTGATGCGCGCGCTGGCGGCGGCCGGCGAGAGAAACGCGCGGCGGGCGCCTTGGGTCAGGCTGGGGGATTCGGCGATATGGATGAACAGCCGCAGATCGGCGAGATCGAAGTGCATGGCAGGGGTCCTGTGAGGCTGGGCATGGCCTGGCGGTGTTCAGCATAGCCGAACGCCGCCTTATTCAAATGCAAATTCTCAGAACGGCGCATGGCCGCCATCATCCTTGCACAACGATAAAAGCCGTCAGTGCGAAGGAGCAGCCCTCCCATGAGTGACCCCGATCTTTCCAGCTGGATAGGCCGTCAGGAAACCAGCCAGGAGCATTTCAGCGTCAACCTCCTCAAGCGTATCGCCGCAACGTTCGGTGAATCGGTACCGAAGGCCGGCGAGCCGTTGCCAACCCTGTGGCACTGGTGTTTCTTCCAGGACCCGGTGCCTGAATCCGGCCTGGGCCGCGACGGCCACCCGGCTCGGGGCGGTTTCCTGCCCCCGGCCGATAATCGCAACCGCATGTGGGCCGGCGGGCGACTCGAGTTTTTTACCCCGCTCAAGGCCGGCGCCGATGCGACCCGCGTTTCGACCATTACCCATATTGAAGAAAAACACGGCCGCACCGGCGCCTTGCTGTTCGTCACGGTGCGCCATGACTATTTTCAACAAGAGGTGCTGGCCATTCGCGAAGAACAGGACATCGTCTACCGCGAGCCCACGCCCCCCAAGCGTGGCGCGCGGGAGCCTGTTGCCAGTGGTCAGTGGACCGAGCAGATCGAACCTACCCCCGTACTGCTGTTTCGCTACAGCGCAGTGACCTTCAACGGCCATCGTATTCACTACGACCATCCCTATGTCACCGACACCGAGGGCTACAGCGGGCTGGTGGTGCATGGGCCGATGATCGCGACCTTGAACCTGCGGGCCTTCACTCGCGCCAACCCCCAGGCCAACGTGCGGCGCTTCATTTATCGCGGCGTGCGGCCCTTGATTGCGCCGCAACCGTTCAGCGTTGGTGGACGTATTGACGTGCCGGGCGTGGCCGAGTTGTGGGCCAGCAATGCGGATGGCCTGGCGCAGAGCGCCCAAGTGCACTTCGACAGTGCACTTTGACAGAGCTGCGCCCAGCCCAAGCCACGCCCCTGACTGAACTCCATGGAGATGAACAATGACCGACAACAACCATGTTCCCCAAGGCCGCGCCGACAGCGAAGAAATGCAGGCCATCCGCGAAGGCGTGCGCGGCCTGTGCGCGGAATTCGACGCCGCCTACTGGCGCGGTATCGATGAGCGCAAAGGCTTTCCCGAGGCCTTCGTCAAGGCCCTGACCGAGGCCGGTTGGCTGGCGGCGATGATTCCCGAGCAATACGGTGGGTCCGGCCTGGGCCTGGCCGAAGCCTCGGTCATCCTCGAAGAAGTCAACCGCTGTGGCGGCAACTCCGGCACCGTGCACGGGCAGATGTACAACATGTTTACCCTGCTGCGGCACGGCAGCGAGGCGCAGAAACAGTACTACCTGCCCAGGCTGGCCAGCGGCGAAATGCGTTTGCAATCCATGGCCGTCACCGAGCCCACCACCGGTACCGACACCACCAAGATCAAGACCACCGCCGTGCGCCAAGGTGACAAATACGTGATCAATGGCCAGAAGGTGTGGATTTCACGGGTGCAGCATTCGGACCTGATGATCCTGCTGGCGCGTACCACGCCGCTGGCTGAGGTGAAGAAGAAGTCCGAAGGCATGTCGATTTTCCTCGTCGACCTGCGCGAAGCCATCGGCAATGGCCTGACGGTGCAGCCGATCGCCAACATGGTCAATCACGAAACCAACGAGCTGTTCTTCGATAACCTCGAACTGCCCGCCGACAGCCTGATCGGCGAAGAAGGCAAGGGCTTCAGGTACATCCTCGACGGCCTCAACGCCGAACGCACCTTGATCGCCGCCGAATGCATCGGCGACGGCCGCTGGTTCATCGAAAAGGCCAGCGCCTATGCTCGGGACCGCGTGGTGTTCGGCCGGCCCATTGGCCAGAACCAGGGCGTGCAGTTTCCTATCGCCCAAGCGCATATCGAGATCGAAGCCGCCGACCTGATGCGCTGGCGCGCCTGCGACGAATACGACAGCGGCCAGAACGCCGGTGCCAGTGCCAACATGGCCAAGTACCTGGCGGCCAAGGCGTCGTGGGAAGCGGGCAACGCCTGCCTGCAGACTCATGGCGGTTTCGGCTTTGCCTGCGAATACGACGTCGAACGCAAGTTCCGCGAGACGCGTCTGTATCAGGTCGCGCCGATCTCGACCAACCTGATCCTGTCGTACGTGGCCGAGCATCTGCTCGAGCTGCCGCGCAGCTTTTAAGGAGGCACCATGAGCCACACTCAAGCCCTGGTGCAGTTCCTCACCACATTGCGTTACGAAGACATTCCCCAACCCGTACTCAGCCGTACCGAAGACCTGTTTCTCGACTGGCTGGGTTCGGCGCTGGCGAGTCAGGGCGCGCGCCCCATCCCGTTATTCGAGGCCTACGCGCGGAAGATGGGGCCCGCCAGTGGCCCGGCGCAGATACTGGTCAACGGGCAGCGCAGTTCGGCGTATTTCGCGGCGCTGGTCAATGGTGCGTCGTCGCATCTGGTGGAACAGGACGACCTGCACAACAGCTCGGTACTGCACCCCGCGACGGTGGTCTTTCCCGCCGCGCTGGCGGCTGCTCAGGACCTGCGCAAGAGCGGCCGGGACTTGCTGTTGGCGGCAGTGGCCGGGTACGAGGCGGGCATCCGTATAGGTGAATTTCTCGGGCGCTCGCATTACCGGATTTTCCACACCACCGCCACGGTGGGCACCTTGGCCGCAGCGGTGGCCGTGGGCAAGTTGATGGAGTTCAGTCAAAGCCAGTTCACTGACCTGCTGGGCAGCGCCGGTACCCAGGCCGCGGGGTTGTGGGAGTTCCTGCGCGATGCCGCCGACTCCAAGCAGCTGCACACCGCCAAGGCCGCCGCCGATGGTCTGCTGGCGGCATACCTGACCGCTGAAGGCCTGACCGGCGCGCGCAATATCCTTGAGGGCGACCAGGGCCTGGCGGCCGGGATGTCCAGCGATGCCGACCCGAGCAAGCTGTCCCAGGGCCTGGGCACTCGCTGGGCTTTGGCCGAGACTTCGTTCAAGTTCCATGCCTCGTGCCGCCACACCCATCCTGCCGCCGATGCATTGCTTGAAGTCATGCAGCGCGAAGGGCTGAGTGCAGCTGATATCGAGCGGGTGGAAACCCGCGTGCATCAAGGCGCCATCGATGTCTTGGGCAGGGTCCTGGTGCCGCAGACCGTGCACCAGGCCAAATTTTCCATGGGCACCGTGCTGGGTCTTATCGCCGTGCATGGCCAAGCGGGCCTCACCGAGTTCCATGAGCTGGCGTTGACCGACCCTAGGGTGTCGGCCTTGCGCGACAAAGTCAGCATGACCCTCGATGCCCATGTGGATGCGGCCTATCCGCAGCGCTGGCTGGGACGTGTCGTGGTGACGACCGTCGATGGCCGCCAGTTGCATGGTGCGATCGACGAGCCCAAGGGCGACCCCGGCAATACCCTCAGCCGTGCGGAGCTTGAAGACAAGTTTTTACGGTTGGTGGCGTTCTCCGGGGCGCGTCAGCCGGCCCAGGCGCAGGTGCTGATCGAGCGAGTCTGGGGGCTGCGCGACAATGCCGACCTGAGCGAGCTGGTTTGATGTGTCGAGCTGTCGCGAGGGGGCTCCCCCCGCAATGCGACCCACCACCGAGCTTCAGTATCGAGCTTCAGTATCGAGCATTCACCCCAGAGCATTCACCACATAGCTCTACCACATAGCTCCACCACCCGATGAACCATGCCCGACTCAGCGCGGGCCGGCGAGGTAACCGAAATGACCACCAACCCCCTGCAACGGCCGCTGGACGGCATTACCGTGATCAGTCTGGAACACGCCATCGCCGCGCCGTTCTGCACGCGCCAACTGGCGGACATGGGCGCGCGAGTGATCAAGATCGAACGCCCCGGGGTCGGCGATTTCGCCCGCGGCTACGACACCCGCACCCGCGGCCTGGCCTCGCACTTCGTGTGGACCAACCGTTCGAAAGAATCCTTGACCCTGGACCTCAAGCAAGATGAAGCCGGGGACATTCTTGAGCAACTGCTGGCTGAAGCCGACGTACTGGTACAGAACCTCGCGCCCGGCGCTGCGGCCCGCATGGGCCTGTCGTTCGACGCCCTGCATGAGCGTTTCGAGCGCTTGATCGTGTGTGATATCTCCGGTTACGGCGAGGGTGGGCCGTACGAGCATAAAAAGGCTTACGACCTGCTGATTCAGAGCGAGGGCGGTTTTCTGTCCGTGACGGGCGGCCCGGGCGAGGAGCACATGGCCAAGGCCGGGTGTTCGATTGCCGACATCTCCGCCGGCATGTATGCCTACAGTGGCGTGCTGTCAGCACTGCTGCTGCGCGCCAGGACCGGTAAAGGCAGCCGCATCGATGTGAGCATGCTCGAAGGCCTGGTGGAGTGGATGGGCTACCCCATGTATTACGCTTTCGAAGGCGCCGAGCCGCCACCGCGGGCCGGTGCTGCGCACTCGACGATCTACCCCTACGGGCCCTTTCCGGTGGGCGCTGGCGACACGGTGATGCTGGGCCTGCAAAACGAACGTGAATGGGCGTCGTTCTGCACCAAGGTACTGTTGAGCGCGGAGCTGGCCAGTGACGAGCGTTTCGATGCCAATGCCAAGCGCTCGGCGAATCGCGCTCAGTTGCGGCAGATCATCGTCGAGCGCTTCGCGACCTTGACCATTCAGGAGGTAGTGGACCGTCTGCAACACGCGCAGATTGCCAACGCGCGGGTCAATGACATGCACGGGGTGTGGGATCACCCGCAACTCAAGGCTCGCGACAGCTGGCGCGAGATCGACAGCCCGGTAGGCAAGCTGCCGGCGTTGTTGCCGCCGGGCCGTAACGACGCATTCGAACCGCGCATGGACGCAGTACCTGGGCTGGGCGAACACACGGCGAGCATCCTCGGCAAACTCGGCTACGGCACCCAGGATCTGGAACGGTTGCGCGCGCAAGGAACCATCTAGCCGCGTCGTCATTCAGACGGGCATCGGCCCTATCGCCCGCAGACCCATTTGGAGCAGCCGCATGAATCAGCTCTATCGCAGTGCCCTGTTCGTTCCCGGCAGCCGCCCCGAGCGTTTCGCCAAAGCCCTGGCCAGTGGCGCGGATGCTGTGATCGTCGATTTCGAGGATGCCGTGGAGGAGGGGCTCAAGGCCCAGGCCCGCGCCCAGCTGGGCATTTTTTTTGATCTGCATCCCTCCGTACAGGTGTGGGTGCGGGTGAACGCCGCCACGCATGCCGAGCACACCGCCGACCTGGCTTTTTGCAGCGATCGCCCACAGGTGTCCCATGTCGTCCTGCCCAAAGCCGAAAGCCATGGGCAGATCATCCGCGCGGCGGCAACTGGCAAGCCGGTGGTGCCGATCATCGAGAGCGCCACTGGGGTGTTGCAGCTGGGCGAGATCGCCCGCAGCCCGGGGGTCGCCACCCTGGCCTTTGGCGGCATCGATTACGCGCTTGACCTGAACCTCAACGACGGCACCCCTGGGGCTACTTTTGCCCTTGACCAGGCGCGGTTGGCAGTGGTCCTGCATGCCCGATCGGCGGGGCTGGCCGCGCCGTTGGATGGCGTGTTCCCGGCCATCGCCGACGAGGCAGGGCTACGCGCAGCCATCGGCCATGCTCGAGACATGGGCTTTGCCGGGACCCTGTGCATCCACCCACGGCAGGTAGCGCCGATTCATGCGGTGTTGAGCATCGACGCCGCTCAGGTGGCCTGGGCCGAGCGAGTGGTGGCCCAGGCGGCGCAAAACGCCGGGGCCTTTCAGCTCGACGGCCAGATGATCGACGCACCCGTGCTGGCCCGCGCCCGGCGCCTGCTCGCGCAGCCGAGCGCCGACCTCACGGCGGGGTAATGGTCGACAGACGCGGCAGCATCGGCCTGGATGGTTTAACCTCTCTGTCACGTGTATCACGCAGTATCCGACGCAGCGACGGAGACTCCTCATGCTCGATAATGATGTCCAGGCAGCGTTGAGCGGGTTGTGCGAACGCATGGCCGACCGCTCGGTGCTGGTGCTGACCGGCGCGGGTATCAGCACCGCGTCCGGCATCCCCGACTACCGCGATACCGAAGGCGTGCGTCGTGGCAACGCGCCGATGATGCACCAGGAATTCATCGGCTCGGCCAGCGCCCGTAAACGCTACTGGGCGCGGGCCATGTTCGGTTGGCACGGCGTCGGTCTGGCGCGGCCCAACCCCGCGCACCAGGCGTTGGCCACCTTGCAGCAGCGTGGGCGGGTCAGTGCCATCGTCACCCAGAACGTTGACGCCCTGCATGACCTGGCCGGCAGCCGTGGCGTTATCGAGCTGCACGGCAACCTGCACCGCGTGGTGTGCCTGGATTGCGGCCGCAGCCTGGCGCGCCCGGACGTGCAGGCGCTACTTGAAGAACAGAACCCCAGCCTGCTCAATGTGCACGCCGTACTGGCCCCTGATGGCGACGCGCAACTGGCCGCGCACTTTCTCGATCAATTCGTGATGCCTATCTGCCCGAGCTGTGGCAGCGATCGGCTCAAGCCAGACGTGGTGTTTTTCGGCGACGGCGTTGCGCCGGCCACCGCCGAGGCGGCGCTGCAAGCGGTCGAGGCGGCCGACGCGATGCTGGTGGTTGGCAGTTCGCTGATGGCCTATTCCAGTTATCGGCTGTGCCAGGAGCTGTCGCGCCAGGGCAAGCCGCTGATGGCGATCAATCTGGGCAGGACCCGCGCCGATGCGCTGTTGACGGTGAAGGTGCAGGCACCGTGCGAGCAGGTGCTGCCGTTGTTGACCGAGCTATTGGCGGGTTGACCGAGCGCTGTGGCTAACGCGCGACTTCACGTCTCAGCAGTGCGACCAGCACAATGTTCGACAGGGCCAGCGCGACCAAAACCGCGAAGGTAACTGTCGCGCCAAAATGCTGCTGAATCAGCCCGCCGACAATAGGCGTGAGCGCCTGGCCAATTAATGTCGGGCGCGCTACTCGCCCAAGCACCAGCGGATAGACCTTGGCGCCGAACAGCGCCAGCGGCAATGTCCCGCGCACGATCGAGCGAATCCCACTGCCTGTGCCGTACAGGATCATGCCCAGCACCGCCAGGCCAGGCTCGGCCATGATCATGATCAAGCCGATGGCGACCATGGCGGTGGAACCGAGCATGCTCCAGATCGGGTGCGCCTTGCGCGCGAACAGTACTTCGACTACTCGCGCGCCAACCTGACTGGGGCCGATCAGTGCGGCGATGGCCAAGGCCGTTACCAGGGTCGCACCGCGTGCCTGCAACAGGCTGATCAGTTGCACGGAGATGGCTGTCATGATCACTGCGGCGAGAATGAAACTGGCCGTCATCAGCCAGTAGACTCGACCCTGCGGTGCTGGCAGGTGCTGCTCCTCGGTCGGCACGCCAGCGGCCTCGGTGGTGGGCGCCTTGATGGCCTGAGGCGGCAGGGTAAACAGGTAGATCGGCAGCACCAGCAGCATCAGCATCGCGCTATAGGCCAGGCAGGCACCACGCCAGCCCAGATGCTCGACCAACAGCGCCACCAGTGGCCAGGTAATGCTGGTGCAAAAACCTGATACCAAGGTGACTTGAGTGATCGCGCCGCGGGCGTTCTTGCCGTAACGCTGGCCCAAGGTGGCGAATAGCGGGTCGTAGAGGCCGGCGGCCATCCCCGTACCGATGATCAACCACGCACCGACGAAACAGGGCAGGTTGGGCGCGATCGCCAACAGCAACAGGCCGATCGCCAGAATCGGGCTACTGGCCAGCAGCATCGGCCGGCCACCAAAGCGGGTGATCAGCTTGCCCACTGCGGGTGCCAGCAGGCCCGATATGAGGATACCGACCGATAACGAACCATAGACCCAGGATTGCGCCCAGCCAGTATCGTGGACGACAGCGGCAGCCAGTACGGCCGTGAGATAGAAGGACCCGCCCCAGGCGATGATCTGGGCGATGCCGAGCAAACTGGAGTGGATGATCGAAGGGCGAGCAGGCAAAACGGTCACTGGGGTCTCGACGTGGGTAGTGCTGGGAGAGCGCTATTGTGCCATGTCGCTGGGCTGTAGCAAGGCGCTTGGGGCGCCTTGCTACACGGGGGGATTACTGACCCAGCTGCTGCTTGGCCAGCTTCACGACGTTATCGACATTGAAGCCGAACTTGGCCTGCAGCTTGGCCAGTGGCGCCGAACCGCCAAAGCTGTTCATCACCACCTTGGCGCCGCTTTGCCCGACATAGCGATCCCAACCCAGCGGGCCGGCCTGCTCGATCGCGACCCGCGCCTTGATGGCCTCGGGCAACACCTGCTCGCGGTAGGCGGCGTCCTGTTCTTCGAACAGCTCCCAGCTCGGCAGCGACACTACCCGCGCGGCGATGCCTTGGCTTTGCAACTGTTCATAGGCGTCTACCGCCAGACTCAACTCGCTGCCTGTAGCCAGCAGAATGACCTGCGGCTGGCCATTCTCGGCATCGGCCAGCACATAGCCACCCTTGGCCACCCCGGACGCAGGGGCATAGCGACTGCGGTCCAGGGTCGGCAGGTTTTGCCGGGACAGGATCAGGCACGACGGCTTGTGGGTCTGGCTCAGGGCAACCTTCCAGGCCTCGGCGGCCTCATTGGCGTCGCCCGGGCGCAGGGTCAGCAAGCCAGGGGTGGCGCGCAGTTGGGTCAGGTGCTCGATCGGCTGGTGGGTAGGGCCGTCTTCGCCGACCCCGATGGAGTCGTGGGTGAACACGAACACGACCGGAATCTCCATGATCGCCGCGAGGCGGATGGGCGGCTTCATGTAGTCGCTGAACACCAGGAAAGTCGAGGTATAAGAACGCAGATAGGACAGCGCCAAGCCGTTGGCGATGGCCCCCATGGCATGCTCGCGAACGCCAAAATGCAGGTTCCGACCGCTGTAATTGGCGGCGCTGAAGCTGCCCGCACCCTCGAACGTCAGATTGGTCTTGGTCGAAGGAGACAGGTCGGCAGAACCGCCGATCACCCACGGGATCTGTTCAGCGAAGGCGTTCAGCACCTTGCCGCCCGAAGCGCGAGTAGCGATGCCTTTGGCGTCGGCCTCGAACACCGGCAGTTTCGCCACCCAGCCATCCGGCATTTCACCGGCACGCATGCGCTTGAGTTCCTCGGCGAGGGCCGGTTCAGCCTGGGTCAGGCTTTGCAGCGCCTGGTTCCAGGTGCTGAACTGGCTGTCGGCACGTTGCACCAGCGTATCGTGCAGCACGGTGCGGATCTGCTCCGGAACATCGAAGCTGACATCCGGGTTGACCCCGTAGGCGGCTTTGGCCAGGCGGATCTCGTCCTCGCCCAACGGTTCACCGTGGGCGGCGGCGGTGTTCTGCTTGTGCGGCGCGCCGTAGCCAATGAGGCTGTCGACCACAATCAGGGTCGGCGCATCCGTGGTGTTGCGGAAGGTCTCCAGGGCCTTGGCAAGTGCCTCGGTATCGTTGGCATCCTTCACGTGCAAGGTGTGCCAGCCGTAAGCACGAAAGCGCGCCGCCACGTCGTCGCTGAAGGCCAGCTCGGTGTGGCCTTCGATGCTGATGGTGTTGTTGTCGTAGATCCAGCACAGGTTGGCCAGCTTGAGGTGCCCGGCCACCGAGGCGGCTTCGGAGCTGATGCCTTCCATCATGTCGCCGTCACCGCACAGGGTGTAGACCTTGTAGTCGAACAGCGTGGCATCGGGGCGGTTGAAGCGTTCGCCTAACCAGCGTTCAGCCATGGCCATGCCGACGCTGTTGGCGCAGCCCTGGCCCAGGGGGCCGGTGGTGGTCTCCACGCCCGTGGTGATGCGGTATTCGGGGTGCCCGGGGGTCTTGGAATCGAGCTGGCGGAATTGCTTGATGTCGTCGAGGCTCACGGCGGGCTTGCCGGTGAGTTTGCCGTCGGCGTCGATCTCATCGACACCCGCCAGGTGCAGCAGCGAGTACAACAGCATCGAAGCATGGCCGACCGAAAGCACGAAACGGTCACGGTTGGGCCAGTCGGGATGCTGCGGGTGGTAGCGCAGGAAGCGGCTCCACAGCGTGTAGCCCACTGGCGCCAGCGCCATCGGCGTGCCAGGGTGGCCGGAATTGGCCTTCTGCACGGCGTCCATGGACAGGGTGCGGATGGTATTGATGGCGAGGAGTTCTTGAGCGCTGTTGTGCTCGATGTTCGATGGGGCAGAAGAGGGCATGACAATGATCCTTTAGCCTTGGAACGGGTAGAAAAAATGATTCAGCTCGTAAAGCTGACCACTGCCACCGCCCTGAGTTGCCTTGGAATCATGAAAGCTTGGGTAAATACGCAATATAAAGGCAATAAAAAACCGCTGTTAATTACGGAAGCGTAATTGCCAGCGGCTTTTATTTGAAGCGTGTTGATAATGTCGTGCTTGCTATTTTCGGTATCGAGAATCGGTTTCGGTCATGGTTTGGCCACGCCGAGGACTCAACCATTCTGGCAACCATTACCCATGCGGGTGTATTCGAGGCTATGGGTAACACCTTTGCTGTCGACATATACCATGTTGGCATTGGTGGTGCCGCAAGTGTCGGGGTCATCCGCTTTAATGCTGACCACTTTGGCGATATCCAGGTGCTGCGAATAGTTATATTCAACGGTGGCCGGCTGTGCGGGGTTGACAGTGACCCGGTCCAGCGAAGCCGGTTCGGCAGCGGCGGCAAATACGCTGAACAGAGACAAAGCGGCAAACAGTGGATATTTCATAGGGTGAACTCCATTTGATTTAAGTCGGGAGCGAAGCATGTATTTCGCTCCGGTGATTGAATTCTAGGCGTGATCATGAAAACCCAGAAATATTGCTTGTCAATACAATACATCATCAAAAATGATTGTTGCCGTCGACGCTGCTTGAGCGGTATGCCGCAACAGGCCAGATGCGGCGCCAGACACCTTCACAGGCTCCGCGCCATAGGGCTTGCACACCCACCGAGGGCACGCGAGCCAGCGTCATGTGCTAGTGCCGAAAGGAATATAGGAGCGATAGAAGCCGCTGCAAAATACAAGGTAGTAATTACCCGCGGTTTCTGACGGGAACGTTTTGATGAGGATTCAGTCTGAGCACCCGCTTTGCATATCGGCGCAGATCCCTATCCCCTATATCCAACGATTACCCATTCTGGCATCCGTTACCCAGACGCGTATATTCCAGGCTGTGGGTCACACCTTTACTGTCGACATACACCATATTGGCGTTGGTCAGGCCGCAAGCATCAGGGTTGTCAGCTTTGGTACTGACGACTTTGGCGATGTCCAGGTGTTGCGCGTAGTTATATTGAACCGTGGGGACTTTCGCGGCATTTACAGTCACGGGCGCCAATGTGGCGGGCTCGGCGGCTGCGGCCAATACGCTGAACATCGACAGGGCGGCAAAGAGGGCAACTTTCATGAGGGTGACTCCAGTTAGTTTAGGTCTGGAGCGAATCACATGTTTCGCTCCGGTAACTGAAGTTTAGGCGTGCGCGTCGAATTGCAGAAATACCAGAGATCGATACAACACATCATCGAAAATGATCGCGCTAGGTAACGATGGCTTAACGTCAAGGCCGCGAGGGGTGCATCCCCTCGCTGAAAGTGATCAGGTCAACAGCTCGGAGAACGCTTTGTCGGCCTCCAGCACCGCCGGGAGCGCCGCGAACAATGCCTCGAGCTTGACACCCTCGAACAACGGCCCGTTGACGGCCTCCAGCGCCTCAGGGGTCACGCCGCCGTGCTCTTCCAGGGCGTCAGCGATGAGGATGGCCTGGGCGACGATTCTTGGCTGTGGCGTATTGGCCGGCGCTTTCAGCGGCTGCGCCTGATAGGCAATGGCGTCCTGAATCACCTTGGGCAGTTGCCAGCGTCTGGCCAGCTCGGCACCGACTTCCGGATAGCCAAAACCCAATTGCAGGGTTTCGTTGGCAACCCGACCGGCACCACCGCGCCCGCTGTTGATACGTGCCGCAATCTCTGGCGCGCCGGTCTGGATCAACAATTCACCGATGTTATGCATGACCCCACAGGTAAAGGCGATCTCTGCATCGGCCCCTGACTGCTTGGCCAGCAGCTTGCAGATGCCTGCCACCTGAAAGCTTTTGTGCCAGAACCCCTTGAGATCGAAGTTGGGCCCGGCCTGGAACGCCCCGGTGACGGCCGAGGACAGCACCAGGGTGCGCAAGGTTTCGAAGCCCAGGCGCATGGCAGCGTCTTCGATGCTCGAGGACTCGCGCGACCCCCGAAACCGCGCCGAGTTGGCCAGGCGCAGAATCTTGGCGGCGATGACAGGGTCTTTCTCGATGTTCTTGGCCACGCTGTCGAGGCTGGTTTTAGGGCTGTCGAATTGCTGGAGCAGATCCTGGGCGACCTTCGGAATGCTGGGAAGGGCATGCAGCGACTTGAAGAGGTTTTCGAGTTCCATGGGGGCTACCTTCTGCGACAGATTAACCAACGATAGGCAATTTCCAGCGGAAGGCAAAAAAGCCGTCCTTGTGAGTGTATCTGCCCCCAGAGAGATTAATTGACTGCGATTTTCGCAGCGAGCCCGGCGCGGGTCAGCAATCGCTCGCAGCGTGGCGACAGGTGACTGAGCACAAAGCCCTTGCCGAATTTCTCGTAGCGTGCCGCCAGCCCTTCCAGCGCGGCAATGGCCGAGTGATCGACGACGTGGAGATACCGACAATCGACCACCACCGAATCAGGGTCGTGCTGGGGATCGAACAGCGCCTGGAAGTGCGTGGTCGACGCGAAAAACAAAGTGCCGTGCGGCGTGTAGACCTTGCGCCCCGGGACGCTGTCATCAGCATCGCTGCGCATGTCGCGCGCGTGCTGCCAGGCGAATGCCAAGGCAGCGATGAGAATGCCGCAGAGCACGGCGGTGGCCAGATCGGTGAGCACGGTGATCACCGTCACGGCGACTACTACCACGGCGTCGTTCAGCGGCACCTTGCCCAACACCCGCAACGAACCCCAGGCAAATGTCTGCTGGGCGACCACGAACATCACGCCGGCCAGGGCGGCGAGGGGAATACGCTCGATCCACGGCGACAGAAACAGGATGAACAACAGAATCATGATCCCGCTGACGACGCCAGACAGCCGCCCACGCCCGCCGGAGCTGAGGTTTATGACCGTCTGGCCGATCATCGCGCAGCCACCCATCCCGCCGAACAGGCCGGACACTACGTTGGCCGCGCCCAGGGCAACGCACTCGCGATTGGGTTGGCCGCGGGTCTCGGTCAGTTCGTCG
The DNA here is from genome assembly GCF_031880315.1 of Pseudomonas baltica. Lineage (NCBI taxonomy): Bacteria > Pseudomonadati > Pseudomonadota > Gammaproteobacteria > Pseudomonadales > Pseudomonadaceae > Pseudomonas > Pseudomonas baltica. The sequence continues at coordinate 6,529,095 of NZ_CP134771.1, forward strand.
GTGAGGTTGAAGGTCAACAGGGTTTCGAGCAACCCGACCATCGCCATCAGCGCTGCATACGGGGCGATGATCTTCAGGGTCGCGAGGTTCAGCGGCACGCTGGGCCAGTGAAACGCAGGCAGGCCGCCAGCGATGGTGGCCATGTCTGCCAGGGTGCGAGTCGGCAAACCCGTGAGGGCGACCAGCAGGCTGACACCGACGATGGCCACCAATGCCCCTGGTACGGCCTTGGTGAAGCGCGGCAACAGGTAGACGACCGCCATGGTCAGCGCCACCAGCGCCAGCATCACCCCTAGCGGCTGACCGCTCAGCCAGTGGCCGTCGGGCAGCTTGAAGTGATCCAGCTGGGCCATGGCAATGATGATCGCCAGGCCGTTGACGAAGCCCAGCATCACCGGATGCGGCACCATGCGGACCAGCTTGCCGAGCCTGAGCAGGCCGAACAGCGTCATGATCAGACCGCCGAGCACCACCGTCGCCAGCAGATACTCGACCCCGTGCTGCACCACCAGCGCGACGATGACCACAGCCATCGAGCCGGCGGCCCCGGAGATCATCGCCGGACGGCCGCCGAACAGAGCCGTCAGGGTGCAGATGATGAACGCCCCATACAGGCCCATCAGCGGGTTCACCTGTGCCACCAGGGCAAAGGCGATGCATTCAGGCACCAGGGCAAAGGATGAGGTCAGGCCAGCGAGAACGTTACTGCGCAAAGCGGTCAGGGACATGGGCAACCTGGATCAGCACACAGACCTCACCGACACCGGGGCGCGCAAGGCAGTTGTCATAAAAGGGAGGCGTCATCCTAACAGAATTGCAAGCGGATGTGTCTGCCGGGCCGGGATCGGAGCAGGATCTGGCCGTTAGAGAGGGTGTACATCTGATCCGCAAATATCTCCCGACTTTGCATCTGTTCTTTTTATCCCCGGCCCGCCATGATTGCGGCTGTTTGCCTGCTGCGGATCGACCATGAAACGCTACGAGAAATTCGCTGATCAAATCGCCGAAATGATCCGCTCCGGGGTGCTGGCCGCCAATACCAAGGTCCCATCGGTACGCCATGCCAGCCGCACCTACGGGGTCAGCCCGTCGACGGTATTCCAGGCCTACTATCTGCTGGAGGATCGCGGGTTGATTCAGGCGCGGGCACGTTCCGGCTATTTTGTGCGTGAACACGCCATGCAGCCGCTGCCTGAAGCCGACGCCGGCGATGGCCAGGCGCACACCACCGAAGTCGATGTCAGCGAGCTGGTGTTTTCGGTGTTGAGTTCGTTGAAGAACCCCGCGACCGTGCCCTTCGGCTCGGCCTTCCCCAGCCCGGAACTCTTCCCCCTGGCACGGCTGGCACGCTCCATGGCCCAGAGCCTGAAGGCGCTGTCGCCCCACGCGATCGTTGCCGACATGACTGCCGGCAACGCCGACCTGCGTCGCCAGATCGCCTTGCGCTATGGGGTCAGCGGCGTGCATTCGCCGGTCGACGAGCTGGTCATCACCAATGGCGCCATGGAGGCCTTGAACCTGTGTCTGCAGGCGGTCACCCAACCTGGTGATCTGGTGGCGATCGAGGCGCCGGCGTTCTACGCCACGCTGCAGGTGCTGGAGCGCCTCAAGCTCAAGGCCGTGGAAATCCCCGTGCATCCGCGCGAGGGCATCGATCTGCAGATACTCGCGCAGAGCCTGCAACAGTGGCCGATCAAGGCTTGCTGGTTCATGAGCAGTCTGCAGAACCCCCTCGGGGCGAGCATGAGTGACGAGACCAAGCAGGGGCTTTATGACCTGCTGTGCAAGCACCAGGTGCCACTGGTGGAGGATGACGTTTATGCCGAGTTGTACTACGGCGTGCAGCCGCGCAAGCCGGTCAAGGGCTTTGACCGTGAAGGCCTGGTGATGCACTGCGGCTCGTTCTCCAAGTGTCTGGCGCCGGGCTATCGAGTGGGCTGGGTAGCGGGTGGGCGCTTTGCCGAGCGAATCAGGCGGCAACAGTTGATGACCACGATTTCGCCGTCAGTGCCCGCCCAGGCGGCCATCGCCGACTACTTGCAGCACGGTGGTTATGACCGGCACTTGCGCAAGTTGCGCGACAACCTGGAAATGCAGCAAAGCGCGATGCTGGCATCGGCGGCGCGGCATTTCCCGGCGCCAACGCGGGTGACGCGCCCTGCGGGTGGCTATTTCCTGTGGTTCGAGTTCCCTCGCCAAGTGGATTCGCTGCAGCTGTTTCACCAAGCGTTGGAGCGCAATATCAGCCTGGCGCCCGGGCCGATCTTTTCCGCGACCGGGCGCTTCGGCCACTGCGCACGGCTCAATCACGGTTATCCATGGGATGAGCACAGCGAGGCGGCGATGCAGACGTTGGGGGAGTTGTTGCAGCGATTTTGACGTTTCAAGCGCTAGCGAGGGGCTTGCCCCCTCGCTACGGTCATGATCAGGCAGGCACTTCATCCTCGCCCAAGTGCTTTTCCAGATGCCGTTCGATCTGCTCCAGCGACTTGCCCTTGGTTTCCGGTACCCAGATCATCACGAAGATCAGCGAGACGACGTTGATGCCCGCGAAGACCAAAAAGGTAGCGCTGCCGAACAGACTCAACGACAGCGGAAAGAGGAACGCCACCGTGGCGTTGCAGATCCACTGAAAGCACACTGCCATCCCCGTCATCGAGCCGCGCAGATGGGAGGGGAACAGCTCCGACATCAGCAACCAGTAGACCGGAGCGATGAAGGTCTGCATGAACAGCAGAAACATCAAAATGCAGCCCAGTGCCAGATAGCTTTGCATCGGCCCGCTCGGGATCAGGCTCAGCACCAGCCCCAGCGCCACTTGCGCGAGCACCACGAAACTCAGGCCGCTGATCAGCATTGGTCGTCGCCCGATGCGCCCTACCAGCCAGATACCCAGCACCGTAGCCAGCACGGACACGACGCCATTGCCGATGGTTGCGGTCAGCGCAGCATTGGTGCCCAGGCCCGTCGACTTGAGAATGATCGGGGTGAAATACATGAACGCATTGACACCGGTGAACTGGGCGACGAAGCCCAGGGCCATGCCGATGTACAGCAGTTTGCGCGTCCAGGCCTCGCCAAACGCGGCAAACCAGCCCGATTGCTCGTGATCGATCTCGTTCTGACGAATGATTTCTTTCATCTCGCGTTCGGCCTGCTCGGGGTCGGCGCGGATCTCCAGCAGCACCTCCCGCGCTTCGTCGTAGCGGTCCTTGGACGCCAACCAACGTGGCGATTTCGGCACGAAATGCATGCCCACATACAGCAACGCCGCCGGCAGCATGGCAATTGCCAACATGTAACGCCAGACGTGGGGGGTATGGGCGAAGTAGGCGAGCAGGGCATTGGATGAATAGGCCAGGAACTGCCCCAGCACGATCATCAACTCGTTCTGGCTGACCAGCCGCCCGCGCCGTTTAGGCCCGGCCATCTCCGCCAGAAACATCGGCACCGTTGCGGAGGCACCGCCCACGGCCATGCCGAGGATGAAGCGGGTGATGACCATTACGGTTACGTCTGGCGCGAGCGTGCTGCCCAGGGCGCCGATCATGAACAGAATCGCCAGGCCCTTGAGCGCCGTCAGGCGACCGAAGCGATCCGCCAGGTGGCCGGCGAACAGCGAGCCCAGGGCCGCGCCAAGGATCAGCGACGAGGCTACCAGCCCCTCGGTCATGGGTGTCAGGCCCAGGCCGCCTTGATCGGCAGGCAGGGTCATGAACGGCAGCGCACCGGAAATGACCCCGGTGTCATAGCCAAAGGCGAGGGCGCCCATGGTGGCGATCACGGCGACGCGGATGATCAGTCGATTGGCGCGCTTGGCGGCAGCGTCATCGGTTTCGGCGCCCGCAGCGAGCGGGGCAGGGGTGGAGGCAAGCATGGCTGACACGATCCTTTATTCAGAAGACAGGGGCAGTAGGGGTGCCCCTGTAGTCAATGGATCGCGCCGCGACGCAGACGTTCAACACTAAATGGCATTGCGCCAGTTATTGGCACGGAGCGAAAGTGTATCAGGCGGCGGCTTCAGCCTTGAGCGTCGCCATATCGATCACGAAACGGTACTTGACGTCACCCTTGATCATGCGCTCGTAGGCCTCGTTGATGTCCTTCATGGCAATGATCTCGATATCCGAAACGATGCCGTGCTTGGCGCAGAAATCCAGCATTTCCTGGGTTTCACGAATCCCGCCGATCAACGACCCGGCCAGGCTGCGGCGCTTGAAGATCAGATTGAACACGGTAGGCGATGGATGCGGGTGGTCCGGAGCACCGACCAGGGTCATGGTGCCGTCACGCTTGAGCAGACTGAGGAAGGCATCCAGGTCGTGGGGCGCGGCCACGGTGTTGAGGATGAAGTCCAGGCGGTTGGCCTGGGTGGCCATCTCGTCCGGGTTGCGCGAGACCACGACCTCATCGGCGCCCAAGCGCAGACCGTCCTCGCGCTTGCTTTCGGAGGTGGTGAACAGCACCACATGGGCACCCATGGCATGGGCGATTTTCACCGCCATGTGACCCAGCCCGCCGAGGCCGACGACGCCGACCTTCTTGCCGGGGCCGACTTTCCAGTGGTTAAGCGGCGAAAAGGTGGTGATGCCCGCGCACAGCAGCGGCGCCACGGCCGCCAGGTTGTCGGTAGGGGCGATGTGCAGGACGAATTTTTCCTTCACCACCACACTGTCGCTATAGCCACCGAAGGTGTTTTCACCGCCGAACACTGGCCCGTTGTAGGTGCCGGTGAAGCCGTTTTCGCAGTATTGCTCTTCGCCTTCGGCGCAGGAAGCACAGTGCTGGCAGCTGTCGACCATGCAGCCAACGCCGGCCAGATCACCGACCTTGAAGCGCGTCACGGCCGCACCGACGGCGGTCACCTTGCCGACGATTTCATGCCCGGGGACCGATGGATACAGGGTGTTCTGCCATTCGTTGCGCGCGGTATGCAGGTCAGAGTGGCAAACGCCGCAAAACAGGATGTCGATCTGCACATCGTCAGCGCCCGGTGCACGCCGTTCGATCTTGAACGGCTTGAGGCGATCACTGGCGTTTTGCGCTGCGTAGGTTAAGGCCTGGGTCATCTAATGGCTCCTTGAAAGGAAGTCTCATGGGGAAACGGCACAGGACAAGCCTACGCCAACAATGGTTACTGTGTATGAAAACACCGCGGTGCAAATGTGCAGAAAATTTGAAGTTTGCTTACAGCCCTTGTAAAACCGGGCCCTGGCGGCCTTAATGGCTCGATTGTGTACCCCGCCGGCCGCTTTGATGATCAGAACCAGTCTCTCGACCAAGCTCTTTATCGCCGTACTGGCCACCATGATTTCCGTGGTGCTGGCCATGGCGGTGGCCAACGGCGTGAGCTTCTCGCGCGGCTTCCTCGGCTACCTCAACGAGCTCAGCGTGCAGCGCATGGAGTCGGTGCAGCCCCGCTTCGTCGCCGCCTGGCGCCTGCATCAGGATTGGAACTTCGTGCACGACAAGCCACCGGCCTGGTTCGAGCTGATCCGCCCCGATCGGCCAATCAATGAACCCGACGGTGCCCGTTTTGGCCGTCAGACGCCGGTCTCCGACCTGACCGGCGCGGTGTTTCGCATCACCCTGCTGGACGCCGCTGGCGAGCGGGTCATGGGCTACTACCAGATCAGCCAGGATGCCATTCGCCTGCCGATCGATGTCGATGGGCGCACCGTCGGCTGGCTGGCGATGACACCGTTCCAGAGCGTAACGGAAGCAGGCGGCCAGCGGTTCTTCCACAATCAGATGGTCTGGAGCCTGGCGATCGGCAGCCTCTGTGTGCTGCTGGCCGGGCTGATCGCCTGGTGGGTGGCACGCCGCCTGCTGGCCCCGGTGCGCCAGGTGGCCGCCGCCACCCATCGTCTTGCAGCCGGCGACTACGCCGAGCGCGTGCACGTCATCACCGATGACGAGGCCGGGCAACTGGCGCGGGATTTCAACCTGCTGGCGCACACGCTGGAACGCAACGAGCGTCTACGGCGCGACTTTATGGCCGACGTGTCCCACGAGTTGCGCACGCCGTTGTCGGTGTTGCGCGGCGAGCTTGAAGCCCTTGAAGATGGCGTGCGCAAGCCCGATCGCGCAGCGCTGCAATCGCTGCAAGGGGAAGTGGCGCGGCTGGGCAAACTGGTGGATGACCTCTACGAGTTATCGCTGACCGACGTGGGCGCCCTGAGCTACCGCAAGGAAATCATCGACGTGCAGGAAGAGGTCCGCCGCGCGGTAGCGTCTCAGGTCGAACGGTTTCGTCAGCGCCGACTGCACCTGAGCATCGAGGCGCCGCCCTTGGCGCAATGGCTGGCCGCCGACGCCGATCGCTTGCAGCAGCTGTTCACCAATCTGCTCGAAAACAGCCTGCGCTACACCGATCCCGGTGGCGAGCTGCGGGTGATCCTCAACGATGACCCCACGCTCATTCGCATTGACTTCATCGATTCTTCGCCTGGTGTAGACGATCAGCAACTGCCGCGATTGTTCGAGCGTTTCTACCGCACGGAAGGCTCGCGCAACCGCGAGAGCGGCGGGGCGGGCCTGGGCCTGGCGATCTGCGAGAGCATCGTGGCGGCCCACGGCGGCACCTTGACGGCCCAACGCTCGCCGCTCGGCGGGTTATGGCTGAGTATTCGTTTGCCCAAAGGAGCCGCGTAATGGACGCCGCGCATATTCTGGTGGTCGAGGATGAACCCAAGCTGGCCGCGCTGTTGCGTGACTATCTGCTGGCCGCCGGTCACAGCGTGGAGTGCCTGGCCGACGGCTTGCAGGTGATCCCCGCCGTGCAGGCCCGCGAACCGGACCTGATCCTGCTCGACCTGATGCTGCCGGGCCGCGATGGCCTGTCGTTGTGCCGTGAACTGCGTGAGTTCAGTGACGTGCCGATCATGATGATCACCGCCCGGGTCGAGGAGATCGATCGGCTGCTGGGGCTCGACAGTGGCGCCGACGATTACATCTGCAAGCCTTTCAGCCCGCGCGAGGTGGTGGCGCGGGTGCGGGCCATTTTGCGCCGCCGCGAGCCGCGCGGTGCCAGCGCGAGTAGCGCGCTTGCCCTTGATGAAGCTAGCTGGAAGGCCAGTTATCGTGGGGTCGAGATGGACCTCACCCCCGTGGAATTTCGTCTGCTCAACTGCCTGGCCAGCGCGCCGGGCCAAGTGTTTTCCCGGGATCAGTTGCTGGATCGGCTGTATCCGGATCACCGCGTGGTGACCGACCGCACGGTCGACAGCCACGTCAAGAATGTGCGCCGCAAACTGGAACAGATCGATCCCAGTTGCACGCCAATTCAGTCGATTTATGGTGTGGGGTACCGGTTTGAACTGTGAACTGCACAGTGTTTGATCGGGCTTGGATCGGGCCTCTTCGCAGCCGAACGCGAAGGGCCCATAAACATCACCACAGCGCTAGCCTGACTTGCGCGTACGCTGCTCCAACAGCAGATACATCACACAGGAAATCGCCAGCGGCAGCAGAAAATACAGCGCCCGATACCCAATCAGCGCGGCCAGTAGCGCGCCCTTGGAATACTCGCCCTGCAACAGCGTGATAAAGATGGTTTCCAGCACTCCCAGCCCGGCCGGGATATGGGTGATGACCCCGGCAATACTGCTGATCAACAGAATCGCCAGCACCTCGAACCAGCTCGCCTTGGCTGGCAGCAACAGATAGATCAGCGAGCCCATCAAGGCCCAGTTCAATGCTCCGGTCGCCCCTTGCAGCAAGGCAAAGCGAAACGACGGCAAGGTGATCTCGTTGCCACGCACACGCCAGGTGCGTTTGCGCGCAAAGGCGCAGGCCAGCAGATAGGCCACCCCGGTCAGCACCATCGCCACGCCAATCAGGCGCAAGCCAGTGGAACCTAGCTTCATGCCTTCGGGCAGGTTGGGGAATCCTGATGCGAAGACCGTTCCGCCGATCAGCAGATAGCCCAGCCAATTGGTGATCAGCCCGAGGCTGAGTATCCGAGTGATAGTCGCCGCCTTGAGGCCCAGCTTGCCGTACAGCCGATAACGCAGAGCGATGCCGCCCACCCAACTGCTCAGGTTGAGGTTGAACGCATAGCACACGAACGCCAGCGCCAGCACCTTAGGGGCCGGTACATCGTGACCGGTATAGCGCTTGGACAGCAGGTCATAACTGGCGAATACCAGATAGCTGGCCAACATGATGGCCGCCCCCAGCACCAAGGTGCTCAGTTTGTAAGAGCGCAGAGCGTGGCTGACTTCCTGCCAATCCATGTTGCGCACCAGCATGAACAACAGCACCGGCACCATGACGAAACAAAACACGGCCATACCGCGCTTGAGCCAGCGCCACAAAGTGCGCTGGCGGCCCGTAGTGGGCGCGGTGGCTGCGCCGTCGTGTTCAGCGGCGCTCGCTTTCATGAGGCTTTCTCCTGATCGAACGCTGGCGTGACAGGCGTCACTCCAGGCGTCGGTAACATCGGCTTGAGTTTCGGTGAGTGAGCAGGCAGCAGGCCGACGATCGCCGGAAAATGACGCAAGAAGTGGAAGCACACAAAGATGATCGGCGCACGCCACCAATAACCGCGCAATACGCGCTCCAGAGGGATGGACTTGCATTTGGTTTGCGACAGTTCGTGCAAGTGCTCATGGAGTCGGGCGTTGAAGGCGCGATCATCAATGATCAGGTTACCTTCCAGGTTTAGCGAAAGGCTCAGGGGATCGAGATTGCTCGACCCTACCGTCGCCCAACGCTCGTCCACCAGGGCGACCTTGCCGTGCAAAGGGCGCTCGGTATATTCACGAATGACCACACCGTCGCGCAGCAGGTAGTTGTAAAGCAGGCGCGAGCACAAGCGCATCAGCGGTATATCCGGCATGCCTTGCAGAATCAGCGTGACATCGACGCCACGCCGCGCCGCATTGCGCAGTTCGCGCAGGAGTCGATAGCCCGGGAAGAAATAGGCGTTGGCAATGATGATGCGTTGGCGTGCGTGAGTCACCGCATGCAGATAGTGCTGCTCGATATCGTTGGTGTGCTCGGTGTTGTCGCGCACGCTCAGCAACATCCTCGCCTTGGCGGTATCGGCATCCGGCGCCGGGCTGCGGGACAGCCAAGGCCTGGCTGCGCGGGTCAGGCGGCTGGTTTCGTCCATCAGCTTGAGGGTCGCGCGGTGCAGATCGGCGACGATAGGGCCCCGCACACGCATGGCGTAATCCTGCTTGGCCATCGGGCCGTAATCGGCCAAATGATCCGCACAATAATTGATCCCGCCGACAAAGCCGATCTCGCCGTCGATCACGACATGCTTGCGGTGCAAGCGGCGGAACAGGTTGGTCCGCACACCGAACCGCCGTGGTTGCGGATCGAACGCCAGCAGATGGACGCCGGCATCGGTCATGGCGCGGATAAAAGGCGCTTGCAACTCGTCACTGCCGTACCCATCGACGAGCATCTCCACCCGTACGCCGCGCTGCGCGGCATCGATCAGCGCCTGCTGCAGTTCGCGGCCGACCTTGTCGTCGCGAAAGATAAAGGTCTCGATCAAGACTTCTTCACGGGCGCCGCCAATCGCGGCGAACACGCTCGGGAAAAACTCCTCGCCGTTGATCAGCAGCTGCGCTTCGTTGTCGTTGCGCCAGTGTTCGCCGGGGTGAGCGATGAAATCCTGCATCGACGCGTCCTTGCCAGGCGGGCTCATAGGTGCACCTCGACAGCCAGCGGCACGTGATCTGACAAATGGGACCAAGGCTTGCGCGACAGCACCTGGGGCATGAAGGCCTTGGCATTGCGCAAGTAGATGCGATCCAGGCACAGCAGCGGCCAGCGGGCCGGAAAACTGCGAGCCGGCGCACCGAAGGTGTCGACGAAGACTTCGTGCATCCCCGCTTCGGCGAGCATGCCGTCAGCGCGCTGGCGCCAGTCGTTGAAGTCCCCCGCGACGATCACCGGCGCGTCCTCGGGAATGCTTTGCAGCAGCTCACAGAGCAAGCGTAGTTGCTGCTGGCGCTGGGCTTCGCGCAGGCCCAGGTGCACGCAGATGGTGTGTACTTCGCCCTGGCCTGGCACCGCCAGCACTGAATGCAGCAGGCCACGCTCTTCAGTGCCATCGCTTACCGACACGTCGAGGTTGTCGTGGCGCAGGATGGGAAATTTCGACAATAAGGCATTGCCATGCTCGCCATCCGGGTACACCGCGTTGCGCCCGTAGGCGAACACCGGCCACATGCTGTCGGCGAGGAACTCGTATTGCGGGACGTCGGACCAATTGTCGTAGCGCTGACCGTGCTGACGGTGAGTACCGAGCACTTCCTGCAAGAACACCACATCGGCGGACAGCGCCCGCACAGCTTCACGCAGCTCGGGCAGTACAAAGCGTCGGTTCAGGGGGCTGAAGCCTTTATGGGTGTTGACCGTCAATACCCGCAAGACGGTGACCGCAGGGGCGTCCGTGGGCAATGCCGTGGCTGGCGTCGCATGGGCGGCGTCGGCGAGATCCTGGGTGTGCATGAGTAAAGCTCCTGGCGGGTCATTCGCAGTCGTGCCTTGGCAGGCAGCGAGCGTCGGGCGGCTTACGCCAGAGCCGCTTGGGGGAGAAAAGCGGACTCAGAATTTCCGACTGGGCGAGGGGCAAGAAGTTTCAGTGGGGTGCCTGACGGCAAGGGTCGATGGCCAGGACGGGCATTTGATTCAAGCGCCGCAGGACTTGACGTCACCCGGATGAGGGGCATTGCCTTTGTATGATATCGTACGACCCGGCGGCAGGAATGCCCCCTCCAACAACAATAAAAGGAACACCACTATGCACGCACTCAAGCGCAGCCTGATTTTTCTTTGCCTGTTCAGCGGTCTGGTCAATGCATCACCGGCGTCGGATGAAGCCGCCGTCACGGCGGCGGTGGATCGTCTGACGCAGGCGATGCTGCACAAGAATATCGCCGAACTCGAAGCCTTGACGGCGGATAACGTCAGCTACGGCCATTCCAGCGGCAAGGTTCAAGACAAACAGGCTTTTATCGACGATATCAAAACCGGTAGAAGCGGCTTCAACACCTTGAAGATGCTCAACCAGAAGATCGTCATGAATGGTGATGTCGCCCTCGTCAGAAACCATTTCTCGGCTGAAGCGGTGAACAGTGGCCAAGTGGTGCCGACCGAGATCGAGAATTTTCAAGTGTGGCAGCAGCGTGGCGGCAAGTGGCTATTGATTGGGCGGCAGGCTTTCAAATTCTAGCCATCGCGCACCATAAGGCAGAATCTGGCGGCCCGCTGGCCAGACTCTGTTGTTCTCTCTTCCTGCGTGGTTGCCTGCGTTGCAGCAGCCTTCAACGGACAGGCTCCCGACGCAGGATTTCCAGCAACAGCCGAAAAGCCGGCTTGTGCTGGCGTCGGCTCGGATAATAAAGATGGTAAGCCAAGGCCGTCGCACACCAATCCTCCATCACTCTCAGTAACCGACCTTGGGCCAGGTCCTGCGTTACGACATGTTCTGGTACGTACACTAGACCGCTACCTGCCCGAGCGAAATCGAGCATCAGCGCCAGGCTGTTGCACACCAGATGCCCGTCGACGCGCACTTTGATTTCCCGACCGTCCTTGGCAAACGGCCATGACCACAAGCCCCCCGATGTCGGCAGGCGCAAGTCGATGCACTCATGCTCGGTCAGATCTTCAGGCGTGAGCGGTTTTGTCCTGTGGTCGAAATACGCGGGGCTGCCCACCAGGGCCATACGAAACGCGGGGCCTACCGGCAGGCTGATCATGTCCTTGGCCAGTTGTTCGCCCATGCGAATACCGGCGTCGAAGCGTTCGGCGACGATGTCGACGAGGGCATAGTTGTCGCTGATTTCAACCGTGATGTCCGGATAGTCGGCCATCAGCCGGCTGATTGCGGGTGCCAAGGCCCAGGGACTGGCATGTTCGAGGGAGGTGATGCGCAGATTACCCGTCGGCTTGCCGCTCAGTTCACCCAGTTCGCCCAGGCCCGCTTCTATGCCATCGAAGTGCGGCCCGATGGTGTCCATCAGCCGCACCCCAGCCTCGGTGGGGGCGACACTCCGGGTACTGCGCGTCAGCAACTGCACCCCCAGCCGTGTCTCGAGCTTGCGGATGGTACGGCTCAGGGCTGGTTGCGAGATACCCAACTGCGCCGCAGCCTTGGTGAAGCTGCCTTCGCGAGCGACCCTCAGGAATGCCACCAGATCGGTTACCGTGTCACGCATGATTGATGCCTTGAGGTTATAGGTCCATTCCTATCATACCCGCTAATCATTATTACCCTGGGTTGCTAGAGTGACGCACTTGTTTTCAACCCTTCGCAGGAAACACCACGACATGAGCTCTCGGTCCTTTGATGTGATCATTTTTGGCGCCACCGGCTACACCGGCCGCCTGGTCGCCGAATATTTTTTCGCCACCCATGGGGTCGGCGGCCCGGTCAAGTGGGCGCTCGCCGGCCGTAACCTGAGCAAGCTGCAAGCCATCCGCGACACCTGGGCCGACGCTGACGCCTTGCCGTTGATCATGGCTGATGCCGAACAGCCGACCACCCTGCGCGACATGGCGTCGGCGACCCGGGTGATGATCAATACGGCGGGGCCGTTTTCGCTGTACGGCTCTGATCTGGTCGCCGCCTGCGCCGAGCTCGGCACGGACTACGTGGACCTGTGCGGGGAGATCCCGTGGATTGCGCAGATGATCGAGCGCCATCAGGCCACCGCACGCGCCTGCGGTGCCAGACTGGTGTTCTCCTGTGGTTTCGACTCGGTGCCTTTCGACCTCGGCGTATGGTTCGTCCAGCAGCAGGCCATGCAGCAGTTCGGCCAGTACGCCCCCCGTGTGCGAGCGCGCATGCGCAAGATGCACGGTGTGTTGTCGGGCGGCACCTTCGCCAGCGTCGGCGCTGTCGAGGCGGCCGCAGCCACGGATTCGGCCCTGGCCGCCTTACTGAACGATCCGTTTGCCTACACGCCCGGCTTCGAGGGTGTCGAGCAACCGGACGGGCAGACGCCCTACGTCGATGACGTGGCGGGCAGCTGGGTGGGGCCATTCATCATGTCGACCATCAATACCAAGGCCGTGCACCGTACCAACTACCTGCAGGGCCACCCGTGGGGCGAAGACTTCCAGTATGACGAAATGCTGATGCTCGCCGCTGCGCCTGCCAAGGACGAGGTGCCGGGCCTGGCAGGGTTCTCCTACAACGAAGGGGGTCATCCGCAACCCGGACAAGGGCCGAGCCAGGCTGAAATCGACGCCGGTTTCTACGACGTGGTGTTTTATGCCGAACTGGGTGAGGGCAGGGTGGTGAAGGCCTCGGTCAGCTGTGATGAAGACCCCGGCTACCTGTCCACCTCCAAGATGCTCGCCGAGTCGGCATTGGCGTTGGCCTTCGAAGTCGATCGCGAGCAGACGCCCGGTGGCTGCTGGACGCCGGCGGCGGCGCTGAACGAAGCCTTGATCGCGCGCCTGAGCAAGAACGCACGGATCAGGTTTTGCCCTGAGCAGTGAGTTGCCTTGGCGAATTGCTAAAAAACTGCCACACGCAGGTGGCACAGACGTTGGCCTGCACACAGTCAGGGACGTTCATACCTGCGCGCGCAACCGCTTATAAACCGTATTGCGGCTTACGCCCAAGTGCTTGGCAAGCTGGGAAATATTGCCGCCACAGGCTTGCAACAGCTCGTTCAGATTGCCATATGAGCCCGAAACAGCGGGGCTGTCAGCGGTTTTGACAGCCACGCCGCTGTTGTTGTAGACCTCCAGGTCGGCGAAGAAATCCTCCGGTAGATGCGCGGTACCGATCAACTCACTGTCGGCCAAAGCCAACGCTACCTGAATGACATTACTCAGCTGGCGCAGGTTGCCGGGCCAGGGATGGCGTTCGAACAGTGCCATCACGTGCGAATCGAAGCCCGCCGTTTGCCGGGGTTCCCGGTGCTGGTTCCAGAGGCTGCGCACCAGCGCGGGCAAGTCAGTGCGCTCGCGCAGCGGGGGCAGTTCGAGATTCAAACCGCTGATGCGGTAATACAGATCCTGTCGGAACAGCCCGCGGTGCACCTGATCGCGCAGGGAGCAATGGGTTGCAGAGATCAGCCGGATGTCCACCGGGTGTTGCTCGCTGCTGCCCAAAGGCTGTACGCAACGTTCCTGCAAAACCCGCAGCAAGCGTGCCTGCACCGCGAGCGGCATGTCGCCGATTTCGTCCAGGAACAGTGTGGCCTTGTGCGCCTTGCGAATCAGCCCGATGCTGCCTTTATGGTGCGCGCCGGTGAAAGCGCCCTTTTCATAGCCGAATAGCTCCGCTTCCACCAACTCTGAAGGAATCGCCGCGCAGTTCACCGCGATCAACGGCTGCTTGGCCCGGGAGCTGGCCTGATGCAGCGCCTTGACGAACACTTCCTTGCCTGCACCGGTTTCGCCATGAATCAACAGCGGCACGTTCTTTTCAAGTAATCGTTGCGCCTGCTCGAAAGCTTTTTCGATCTTCGCGTCGCCAAAACCCACGGCCATTGGTAACGCGCCGGCCACCGGTTGCCCTGACCGAGGCAGACTTGCCAAGGGCAGAACGGGGGCTTTGGGACGTTTGAGCTGACCGTAAAAGCGGTTGTCACGTGACGCCTGCAGGGCGAAAGGTTGCCCGTTTGATTGATCGAGCAGCTCGGCCAGCGTTGTCCTGAACAGCTCGTCGATGCTTGCCTGCAACAGGCTCGTCCCCAGCAGGCTGTCAGCGCGGCGGTTGGCGCAAAGGATGTGCCCGCTCTCATCGAAAATCAGCAGGCCAGCCCACTGGCTGTCGAGGTTGTCCAGGCCCGTGTTGAAGGTCAGCTGAAAATGGGTGTTCTGAAATTGGTCAAGGATCAGCCTGTTTTCGATGGTCTGACTGATCATCTTCACCATCCCCAACGTGTAGGAGGGCGGCAAGAAACTGTCGCTGGACAGGTCCAGCACCCCGACCAAGCGCCGTGAGGCGTCGAAGATCGGCGCTGCAGAGCCGGTCATGAAGCGATTGGCCTTGAGGAAATGCTCGTCGTGCTCGATGTGCACTGCTTGCTCACCGGCCAGCGCGGTACCGATGGCATTGGTGCCGGCGGCCTGTTCGACCCAGCATGCACCGGCTACGAAGCCCAAGCCCTGGGCCGGTTCGACGAAGCGCTGAGTGCCCCACGAGTTGAGCACCTGGCCCTGGTTATCGGCGAGCAGGATCAGGCAGTTGGCATTGCTCAGGATGTTTTCGTAGAACGGCAACACTTGCTGGTGCGCCGTCAGCGACAGCACCCGGTGACGTTCGAGCAACTGGCAAACCTGCTGTGGCGGCAACTGGCCGAAGGCCGGGAGCGAACGGTGGTCCAGGCCGAACTCCCTGCAGCGTGCCCAGGAATCCTTGATCATGGTGTCGTGCGCGATGGCAATGCCGGGTGTGGCCATGTGGAGATCGCTCCGTGCAGCGTGTTTTTATTGTTATGGGGTACTGCGTAGGCCGGGCTTAGGCGCCCTGAAAACTTCTGTGCAGTGTTGTTCAGTATTGCTCAAAGTCAATGTTCATTGTGTTCAAGTGTTCAGCTATTTCTGTTCATTTGTGTTCGCCAACGAACGCTCCCGGCACGCGATGGTTTGCCGACACCGCTCTGGCGCAAGCTTCCCAGGCGAATGAAGGTCGGCAGGCTGCGCTTGGCACGATTGTCGCTATCTCTCCAGCAGTCGACGAACGTGTCGGCCAGTATCCGCCTTCTAATAAAAATCGCCACTGACCAAAGGGCACCCCATGTCTCTCACGCTGGAGCACGTCAGCCGCTCGATCGACGGCCAGATCTGGATCGATGATGCATCGCTGAGCTTCGAACCTGGCTCATTCAACGTTTTGCTGGGGCGTACCTTGTCGGGCAAGACCAGCTTGATGCGCTTGATGGCCGGGCTGGACAAGCCCGACAGCGGGCGCATCCTGATGAATGGCAACGATGTCAGCCGGGTTGCCGTGCGCCATCGCAACGTGTCCATGGTGTACCAGCAGTTCATCAACTATCCGAGCATGACCGTTTACGACAACATCGCCTCGCCGCTGCGTCAGGCCGGTGTCTCGAAAGACGAAATCCAGCGCAAGGTGCTGGAAACCGCCACGATGCTGCGGATCGAAAAATTCTTGAGCCGCTATCCTCTCGAGTTGTCCGGAGGCCAACAACAACGCACGGCCATGGCCCGTGCACTGGTCAAGGACGCGGAGCTGATCCTCTTCGACGAGCCGTTGGTCAACCTCGACTACAAACTGCGCGAAGAGCTGCGTCAGGAAATGCGCCTGCTCTTTGAAGCTCGCCACACCATCGCCATCTATGCCACCACCGAGCCCAACGAGGCCTTGGCGCTGGGCGGCACCACGACCATCCTGCACGAAGGGCGGGTGATCCAGAGCGGCCTGACTCCCAAGGTCTACCATCAGCCCAAGACAGTACTGGCCGCCGAGCTGTTTTCCGAGCCACCTATCAATCTCATGCCAGGCAGCATCAAGGGTAACGAGGTCAGCTTTGCCAACTTCGCCCACTTCCCGCTCAACGTTGACCTGCGCAAAATCGGTGATGGTGATTACCAGTTCGGTGTACGGCCCAGCCACTTGAGCCTGGTGCCCTCCAACGATGACGACCTGGAGCTCGCGGTCACCGTCGAACTGGCGGAGATCAGTGGTTCCGAGACCTTCCTGCATGTGCGCAACGAGCATTTCGCCTTAGTGCTACATCTGCCGGGCGTGCATGGATACGAGGTGGACGCACCGATCCGGGTGTACATCCCCACCCACAAATTGTTTGTATTTGACCCGCAAGGCGGCCTGATTCAGGCGCCTGGCCTGCGCATGGCGAGGGTTGCCTGATGGCTGAGATCCGCTTGCAGAACCTGGCCCACAGCTACGTCGCCGCGCCCACAGGCCCCGACGACTATGCGATCCGCGAAATGAGCCATATCTGGGAGCAGGGCGGCGCTTACGCACTGCTCGGCCCTTCCGGTTGCGGCAAATCCACATTGCTCAACATCATCTCCGGCCTGCTGAGCCCGTCGGAGGGCCAGGTCATGTTCGATGCCAAGGTGGTCAACGCGCTGTCGCCGGAACAGCGCAACATCGCCCAGGTGTTTCAGTTCCCGGTGGTCTACGACACCATGACGGTGTACGACAACCTGGCGTTTCCGCTGCGCAACCAAGGCATGGATGAAAAAAGGATACACGCCAAGGTCAGTGAAATTGCCGAAGTGCTTGATCTCCAGCCATTGCTCAAAAAGAAGGCCAGGAACCTCACCGCTGATGAAAAGCAGAAGGTCTCCATGGGCCGTGGGCTGGTGCGCGACGACGTGTCGGCGATCCTCTTCGATGAGCCGCTGACGGTGATCGACCCGCATTTGAAATGGAAACTGCGGCGCAAGCTCAAGCAGATCCACGAGCAATTCAACATCACCATGGTCTACGTCACCCATGACCAGTTGGAGGCTTCGACCTTCGCGGACAAGATCGCGGTGATGTACGGCGGCCAGATCGTGCAGTTCGGTACGCCGCGTGAACTGTTCGAAAAGCCCCGGCACACCTTTGTGGGCTATTTCATCGGCAGCCCTGGCATGAACTTGATCGAGGTCACTCTGCAGCCGGGTGGGGTGGGGTTTGGTGAGGCCGGTCTTGCCAAGGTTGTCGTGCCACTGTCCGAGGGCGTGCAACAGCGCCTGGCAGCGACTCGATGGACTCGCCTGACCCTGGGGATCCGCCCCGAATTCGTGCATGTCTGGGACGGTCCTTATGACGAAGCCTGGTGCGCTGACGTGACCTATGTCGAAGACCTCGGGACCTACAAGATCCTTACCTTGAAGCTCGCCGGTCAGTTGCTGAAGGTGCGCCTGCAAGAAGACAAACCGGTGCCGCAGGGGCAGGCCTGGATCAGCTTTCCGGGACAATGGCTGATGGTCTATGCCGATGATTTCCTCGTCGAAGGCGACGTCCCGCTTGCCAGTGACTCGGCCCAAGGGGTAGCCCATGCGTAAAGTGCAGAACAACAAGGCCTGGTGGCTGGTGCTGCCGGTATTCCTGCTGGTGGCCTTCAGCGCGATCATTCCGATGATGACGGTGGTCAATTACTCGGTGCAGGACATCTTCGATCAGTCCAGCCGCTACTTCGTCGGCACGGATTGGTTCAGGCAGGTGCTACAGGATCCGCGCCTGCACGACTCGCTGCTGCGCCAGTTCATCTATTCGGGCTGCGTGCTGTTGATCGAAATCCCGCTGGGTATCGGCATCGCCTTGAGCATGCCGACCAAGGGCCGATGGTCGTCGCTGTGCCTGATCGTCATGACCATCCCCCTGCTGATTCCCTGGAACGTGGTGGGCACCATCTGGCAGATCTTCGGGCGTGGCGACATTGGCCTGATGGGCTGGTTTCTCAACAACGTGCTGGGCATCAGCTACAACTACGCGGCTAACGCCTCGGACGCCTGGGTGACGGTGCTGATCATCGATGTCTGGCACTGGACATCGCTGGTGGCGCTGCTGTGTTATTCGGGCTTGCGTGCCATCCCGGATGTCTACTACCAGGCGGCGCGGATCGATCGCGCGTCGGATTGGGCGGTGTTTCGGCACATCCAGCTGCCAAAAATGAAAAGCGTGCTGCTGATTGCCGTGATGCTCAGGTTCATGGACAGCTTCATGATCTACACCGAACCCTTCGTGCTGACCGGTGGCGGCCCCGGCAACTCCACGACCTTCCTCAGCCAAACGCTCACGACCATGGCGCTGGGGCAGTTCGACCTCGGCCCGGCGGCGGCCTTCTCGCTGGTGTATTTCCTGATCATTCTGCTGGTGTCGTGGGTGTTCTATACCGCGATGACCCACGGCGAAACGAACTAAGGGAGAGCATGAGCATGCGCAAGAACGTGTCGTTCAGAAAACTCGTGCCCCTGTGGCTCTACTTGCTGTTTTTGCTGCTGCCCATCTATTGGCTGGTCAACATGTCGTTCAAGACCAACACCGAGATACTCAGCGGTTTGACGCTGTTCCCTCGGGACTTCACCTGGGCCAACTATCAGGTGATCTTTACCGATGAGAGTTGGTACAGCGGCTATATCAACTCGCTGTATTACGTGTGCTTGAACACTGTAATTTCGCTGAGTGTCGCGCTGCCTGCCGCCTATGCGTTCTCGCGCTACCGGTTTCTCGGCGACAAGCACTTGTTCTTCTGGTTGTTGACCAACCGCATGGCGCCACCTGCGGTGTTTCTACTGCCGTTCTTCCAGCTGTATTCGTCCATTGGTCTGTTTGACACGCACATTGCGGTCGCCCTGGCTCACTGCCTGTTCAACGTACCGCTGGCAGTGTGGATTCTGGAAGGCTTCATGTCCGGGGTGCCGAAAGAGATTGATGAAACGGCCTACATCGATGGCTATAGCTTTCCCAAGTTTTTCGTCAAGATTTTCATCCCGCTGATTGGCTCGGGTATCGGCGTCACGGCGTTTTTCTGCTTCATGTTCTCGTGGGTCGAATTGCTCCTGGCGCGCACCCTGACCTCGGTCAATGCCAAGCCTATCGCCGCAGTGATGACGCGCACGGTGTCGGCCTCTGGCATCGACTGGGGCGTGCTGGCGGCGGCGGGGGTGTTGACCATCCTGCCGGGCATGCTGGTGATCTGGTTCGTTCGCAACCATGTGGTCAAGGGCTTCGCTCTTGGCCGTGTCTGAGGAGTGGTAAAAATGGATTGGATGGCCTGGACACTGCCCACCGCGATTTTCTTTGCCGGCATCGCCTTGCTGCTCACGGCAATGACCGCCTGGGAACTGCGCTCGGCAAGCGTCCCTCGTCGGGGTTTCCTGCCGATTTCCACAACGCGTGGTGATCGGTTGTTCATCGGGCTACTGGGAAGTGCCTACCTGCATCTGCTGGTGATCGGCGCGACCGACTGGAGTATCTGGATAGCCACCGGGGTTTCCCTGGTATGGCTGGTGGTGGTCATGCGCTGGGGCTGAGCCCTTTCAATCCATCCAGCGCACGAACAGCGGACTAATAACAAGCATCACTGGAGGTGTCTATGTTCAATAAAAAAAACAAGCTGCGACATAGCGTGACGATTTCAACCCTGCTGACCCTCAGCGGGCTGAGTCTCTCGACCTGGGCGGACCCGTATGAAGACGCGGCGAAGAAATGGGTGGGCAACGAATTCAAGCCATCGACACTGACCAGTGAGCAGCAGCTCGACGAGCTGAAGTGGTTCATAAAGGCAGCCGAACCCTTTCGCGGCATGAAGATCAAGGTCGTGTCCGAGACCTTGACCACCCATGAGTACGAGTCCAAGACCCTGGCCAAGGCCTTTACTGAAATTACCGGCATCGAAGTGACGCACGACCTGCTGCAGGAAGGCGATGTGATCGAGAAGTTGCAGACCGCGATGCAGTCGGACAAAAGTATCTACGACGGCTGGGTTAACGATTCCGACTTGATCGGCACCCACTTTCGCTATGGCAAGGCCGAAGCCCTCAGTGATTTGATGGCCAATGAAGGCAAGGATTTCACCTCGCCGACGCTGGATATCAAGGACTTCATCGGTATCTCGTTTACCACCGCCCCGGACAAGAAAATCTATCAGTTGCCCGACCAACAGTTCGCCAACCTTTACTGGTTTCGTGCCGACTGGTTCGAACGCGCCGACCTCAAAGCAAAATTCAAGGCCAAATACGGTTATGAACTGGGCGTGCCGGTGAACTGGTCGGCGTATGAAGACATCGCCAAGTTCTTCAGCGAAGACGTCAAGGAAATCGACGGCAAGAAGGTTTATGGCCACATGGATTACGGCAAGAAGGACCCTTCGCTCGGCTGGCGCTTTACCGATGCCTGGTTCTCCATGGCTGGCAGCGGCGACAAGGGCCTGCCCAACGGCTTGCCCGTGGACGAGTGGGGCATCCGCGTGGAGGATTGCCACCCGGTGGGTTCGAGCATCACCCGCGGCGGCGACACCAATGGCCCTGCGGCGGTATTCGCGACGCAGAAATACATCGATTGGCTCAAGGCCTACGCGCCACCTGAAGCGGCCGGCATGACCTTCTCGGAGTCGGGGCCGGTGCCTTCACAGGGCAATGTCGCGCAGCAGATTTTCTGGTACACCGCCTTTACCGCCGACATGACCAAACCGGGCTTGCCGGTGATGAATGCTGACGGCACGCCGAAATGGCGCATGGCACCGTCGCCAAAAGGCCCGTACTGGAAGGACGGCATGAAGTTGGGCTATCAGGATGTGGGCTCATGGACCTTCCTCAAGGCCACGCCGGAGAAACAGCGCTTGGCCGCTTGGCTGTATGCGCAGTTCGTGACCTCGAAAACCGTGTCCCTGAAAAAAACCATCGTCGGCCTGACCCCCATTCGCGAGTCGGACATCAATTCCAAGGAGATGACCGCGTTGGCGCCTAAACTGGGCGGCCTCGTGGAGTTCTACCGCAGCCCGGCCCGTGTGCAGTGGTCGCCCACCGGCACCAACGTACCGGACTATCCGAAGCTCGCGCAGCTGTGGTGGAGCCATGTCGCCGAAGCGGTCACGGGCGAGAAGTCGGCCCAGGCAGCGCTGGACGGGTTGGCGAAAGACCAGGACGCGATCATGACGCGCATCGAGCGCTCCAAGGTGCAGGACGCCAGCGGTTGCGCGCCGAAGATGAACCCCGAGACCTCGGCGGAGGCCTGGTACAAAAAGGCTGAATCCAGCGGCGGCCAGTTCCTGGCACCTCAACGCAAACTCGAGAACGAGAAGCCTAAAGGCGAAACCATCAGTTACAACGAATTGCTCAAGAGCTGGGAGGCGGGCAAGAAGTAATCGCTAACGCTACTCGAACGGTACCTGTGGGTGCCGTTTGGGTGACGTACCTTGGTCAACAGGGACTGGATAAGCAATCCTTACCTGGCAAATCCTTGGTCGGTCGGAAGAGGATATGGGTAATGATTCGATGTCTTCAAGCAGGCTGCATCACGTATTTCCAGGACGCTGCGTTCATCCGTGGGTGACCGAGCGGCTGCTGACTTGCGCCAGCAACCCATACGGCAAGCTCCAGGTCAGATCAGTGCCGGGTCAAGCCTGCTCGTTCTGCTTGTCATCGTCGTGCTTGAGGGGTGGCTTCATGCCTGGCTGAGGCGCGTGCTCGGCATCGGGCGCGATTTCTTCGCCGTGGTTCTTTTTCTCTTGCTGGACTTTTTTGTCGTGAGCGACGTTACGTGGATCTGTCATGAAAATTCCTCGATTGGGTAAATGATTCAAACACCCACCTAGGCGATACGCCGGCGTTGAGCATCTGGGCATGATTTGGAGTTGGGCCGGGCTTGAGCGTTCAATACATCTCGGACTGCAACGGCCTGAGGAGGTGAACCGCTTGCTCCTAAAGGTTCTGGGCTGCATCAAGGTGGGTGCTGGGGCGTTTGATGTTCGCTCGAAAGCGGTAGTGGTCGTGGACTTCAGTGATATTGCTATCGCTGAAGCCACTGGGTGGAGCGCGGTGGTTTTATCGGTTGACGACTTTTGCAGGTAGCGCCACCACCAGCAATGAACTCAGCAGCAAGCACCCGGCGAAGATCCACAGCGCTATTTGCGGGCTGTGGAAGTGGTCCATCACCACGCCCATGAGTGAGTTGCTTACCAGCCCGGCGATGTTTGCCACCGAGCAGGCCAGGGCGAAGCCCGTAGCGGCCGCGGTGCCCTTGAGGAAGGTCGCGGGCAGGCTGAAGAACACCGGCACGGCGCCGATGATGGTCAGCGAAGCGACCGAGAACAACGCTACGGTCGCCGCCACGTTCTGGGTGAAGAAGGTGCTCAGGAACATCGCTGCGGCACCGACGATAAAGGGCACGATGATGTGCCAGCGGCGCTCGCGGTGCTTGTCCGAACTGGCGCCGATGGCGAGCATGCCGATCAACCCGGCCAGGCTCGGAATGGCCACCAGCAGGCCGATATCTGCGGGGTTGGACACCCCGGCGTTTTTGATGAAGGTCGGCAGCCAGAAGCCCATGGCGTAGGCACTGAGCAGGATCGAGAAGTCGATGCCGCCGAGCATCCAGACCTTGATGTTGAAGAAGCCGTCGCGGAACGAGTGGCCGCCCGGGTTTTCGCCTTCATCCTTGGCCAGCACAGCGCTGAGTTCGGACTTTTCCGCGTGGCTCAGCCATTTTGCGTCGCCGATGCCGTTGGGCAGTACCGCGAAACACAGGAAACCCAGCACCACGGTCGGCACCGCTTCCAAGAGGAACAGCCACTGCCACGCGGCCAGCCCGCCGACACCGCCGAAGTGGCCCATGATCCAGCCCGACAGGGGGCTGCCTAGCAGGCTCGACAACGGCAGGCCGATCATGAACAGCGCGATGATGCGGCTGCGACGGTATGACGGGAACCACTGGCTGAGGTAGTACAGCACCCCCGGCAAGAAGCCCGCTTCGGCCGCGCCCAGCAGAAACCGCAGGGTATAGAACTGCCACTCGCTGGTGACGAACATGGTCAGCCCCGAGAGCAGGCCCCAGCTGATCATGATGCGGGCGATCCACAGGCGTGCGCCGACTTTTTCCAGTACCAGGTTGCTCGGCACCTCGAACAGGATATAGCCGACGAAAAACAGGCCTGCGCCCAGGCCGTAGGCGGTTTCGCTCATGTGCAGTGTGTCGAGCATCTGCAGTTTGGCGAAGCCGACGTTGATGCGGTCCAGGTAAGAGGCCAGGTAGCAGAAACACAGGAAGGGGATCAGCCTCCAGATGATCTTGCGGTAGCTGTCGGACGCCTGCGCACGCGGCATTTCAAGGGCTCCGGTTTCGCTGAGTGACATGTCGTGTCTCCTGATTCTGCCGCTTTTGCGGCGCTACGGGCTATGTTCATGGGCAGACAGGAATCAGTGGGCGAGGGGCGTCTCTTGAATGGACGCCTCCCTGGGAGCCCTTACAGCGTGGCGAGATAGTCCAGCGTTTGTGCTCGGGAAACCACATCCCCGTATTTATTATCGATGTCGAACAGGTTGGCCTCGTGGGGTGCCTGGTGCCGATCGCCGACGCACTCGCGCACGACGATGCCGCGATAGCCGTATTGCACTGCGTCCACGGCGGTGGCGCGCACGCAGCCGCTGGTGGAGCAGCCCAGCATGATCAGCGTGTCTACGCCCAGTGCATGCAGCATGGGTGCCAGGCTGGTACCAAAAAAGGCGCTGGCGTATTGTTTGGTCAGCACCACCTCGGTCGGCAGTGGCGTCACTTCAGGGCAAAACGCGGCCAAGGGATTACCCTCGATCATGTCCTTCATCACCGGCGCCTTTTTCACCCACATGCCACCGTCTGCGAAGTGCCCGGGATGGTAGCGGATATTGGTGTGGATCACCGGAACGCCGATGGCGCGTGCGGCCGCCAGCAGCTCGACGCTATGGGACACGGCATCGACTACGCCGGGCGCGAACAGCGGTGCGCCCTCGGTGGTGTAGCCCTGCATGAAGTCGATCAGCAGCAATGCCGGGCGCCGACCGAAGCCGACGCGATTACCCCACACCCCGGCGTAATTGTCTTCTGCGCTGCTCATGAGCGTGCTCCTCAGTAGGCGCCAGACAGCAAGGCCCCGGCACCGGGCACGATCGGCTCCAGTTGCAGGGCCTTGAGCATGGCGTAGGTAGTGGCGATGGCGGCGGTCAGCACAGGCTTGCCGGTTTGTGCCTCGACCTTGGCGACGGCGCCCAGCGAGGGCATCTGCACGCAGGCGGAGAGCACGATCACGTCCACATCGGTCAGGTCCAGGCCGGCGACGATACCGGGCAAACGGGACGGATCATGGCGAGCCACGTCGAGGTTGTCGGGGATCTCCAGGGCGTGCCACACCTTCACCTCGATACCTTCGTGCTGGATGTAGTCCACCACCAGTTCGGTCAGCGGTTTCATGTAGGGCGCCACCAGGGCGATGCGCTTGGCACCCAGCACCTTGAGGCCGTCTACCAGAGCGCCGGCACTGGTGATCACCTTGGCCTCGCAGTCGTTGTCCAGCACCACTTGGCCCAGGCGCTGCTGGGATTCACGGTGGTAGCCACGGCCCATGGCCATGATCGCCACCAGGCAAGCGTAGCCGAGCACATCGACGCGGGCGTCGGACAGCTCCAGGGCGCAACGGTCGGACTGTGCGTCCATGGCTGCCAGTTCTTCCTTCTTCACGTGCTTCATGCGCATGCGCGCCGAGTGGAACGTGAAGCGCTCGGGACGGATCAACTGGCGCGCGGTGAGCATCGCCGGAATCTCGGTTTCCATGGTGGTGTTGGAGCTCGGCACGATCTGGCCGATGCGGTAGAGCTTGCTCATGGTGGGTCTCCGGATTCAGCTCAGGGGGTGGCCGAGGAAGCTGCCGAAGGCGCGGAAGAAGCCTTCGAAGTCGTCCCAAGGGATCATGTGCCCGGCGTTGTCCACCTTCACGGTTTCGATCGACGGTTGCAGGGCGCGGATTTCGGCTTCGTCTTCGGCGCCGATCACGCCACCCTTGCCCGCAATCATCAGCAGGGTAGGGAGGCGGTCAAGGGGGAAGTCCTGATGGATGTCCACCTGGTGAAAATCCTCATAGGCCTTGAGGATTGCCGGCGCATAGCAAGTGTGCAGCCATTCGGCGCGCAGGGCGCGTTGCTCCAGGGTCCATGTCGGGCAGAAGGCGAGCATGTCGGCGGCGCTCATGCCTTGCTCGGCCTGGGCAATCGAGTCCATGTACCACGGCAGCTTGCCGGGGTATTCGCGACGGCCCGGGCCGGACACTGGCGGGTCGATCAAGGCCAGGCGGCTGAACGGTGCCTCGGGATGGCGGGTGGCGGCGCGCAGGATGAAGCGTGCACCCATGGAGTGGCCCACCAGCACGCAGTCCTTGAGCTCCAGGGCCTGGGCGAAGGCGGCGATGTCGTCGGCGCAGGCGTCGGTGCCGTAGTCCAGTGCCGGCCCGGTCGATGACAAGCCGCGGCCGCGGGCATCCAGTACGTAGGTGTCGAAGTGCTCAGCCAGGCGCTCGGCGACGAAACCCCAAGTGATGGCCGGGCTGGTGATGCCCGGGATCAGCAACAGCGGTTGGCCTTTGCCGCCATAGCGCAAGTAGTGCTGGCGAATGCCGTTGGCCTGCACGTTGGCGCCGTAGAGGAAGCGACTCATGCTGCGTTCTCTGATTTGAGCGGGTGGTCGAACAACTCGTAGCCGAATACCCACGAGGGGTCTTCCTGGGTGCGCAGCCAGGTGTTGGCGTTGGACACGGCCTGCACGCGGGAGGCTCGCTCTTTACGGTTGGCCTCATACAAGCGAAAGCCGGTGCTGTAGTCGCTGAGACCGGTCTCCATCAGGCAGCGGGCGAGCATGGCGCCGTCTTCGATGGCCATGGCGGCACCCTGGGCCATGTGCGGTTTCATCGGGTGGCAGGCATCGCCCAACAACACCATGCGGCCCTTGCTCCAGACCGGCAGTGGCTGGCGGTTGAGCAGTGGCCACTTGGTGATGTCCTCGGCGTTCTCGATCAAGGCCTGCACGCTGGGGTGGTAGCCCTTGAAGGCATCGAACATGGCCTCGCGGCTGCAGTCGACGTAGCTGGCGTTGCCGCCTTCCCATTCGGCTTGGGGCACGCCGCTGACGAAGTAGTACTCGTCGCGCTTGGCGGTGGTGTAGTAGACCATCAGGTGGCGGTCGCCCGACCACCATTTCACGCAGTCCTCGAAATTGAAGTCGTATTTGGCCAGCTTGTGCGCCGGGATCAACGCGCGGTGGCCGACCCAGCCGCTGTAGGTGGGCGCTTCGACGCCCAGCAGGTGTTCGCGAACGCGGGAGTTGATGCCGTCGGCACCGATCACGATGTCGGCGCGGGCCTGGGTGCCGTCGGCGAACTTCAGCAGCACGTCGCTGCCGCTTTCGTCGAGGCTGGCCAGGTGTTTGTTGAAGTGCACCGAGCCGGGCTTGAGGGCGGTCATCTGCAAGGCATGCAGGTCGCCACGATGCACGGTGAGGTAGGCAGCGCCGTATTCCTTGCGGGCGAAATCACCCAGGGGGATGCGCGACATGTATTCGCCGTCAGCGCTGCGGCTGAACCAGAAGTCCGGGTGCGAGCCCATGGCTTCAAGCTGCTTCTCGATGCCTTGGCGGCGGAAGATCTTCAGCACGTTGGGGCCCATGTGGATCCCGGCGCCGAGGCGTGAGAAGTGCTGCGCCTGTTCGTAGATATCGACTTCGAAGCCTGCCTGCTGCAGCGAGGCGGCAGCTGCGGCGCCGCCCAGGCCGGCGCCGACGATGGCGATTCGTTGTGTTGCCCCCATGGGTGTTGTCTCCTCGATGGCCGATCTCCGGAACGTGGGATCGGAACGCATTTACAGTGTATGCACTATTATTTTTCGCTGTGAAGGGGCTTGTCGAAAAATAGTTGAAAAAGCGTCCAAGGGGCTAATCCAGCGTATTACCCTGGCAGAATATGGGATTTATCAGTTTTCTAATCATTGGCTCGCACTTTGCAGACGCCGCTTCATAGTTTTTGAATGTGTCATTAAGTAGCGTATACATTATAAATGTGCACCATCACGAAGCGCGCCGCGCCATCGCGGTGCATATTTAACCCACCGGCTCAGGAGAAAATGCAATGGCTGTCAGCGACGCTGAACTGACCCAGATGTTCGAACATGTGCTCACGCTGTCGAAAGTGGACGCCACCCAAAGCGTGGCCATCCTCAAGGCCCACTACTCCAACCCGCGCACCGTGCGTGCGGCGATGGAGGCCGCGCAGCGGCTGGGCGCCAAGGTGTATGCCGTGGAGTTGCCGGCCTTCAATGCCCCGGTGGCCATGGGCAACGACATGACCGCCTACTGCGGCGACACCGCGCTCACCGGCAACCTCGCGGCCCAGCGCGCGCTGGAAGCCGCTGATCTGATCGTCGACACCATGATGCTGCTGCATTCCCCCGAACAGGAGCAGATCCTCAAGACCGGCACGCGCATCCTGCTGGCCGTCGAGCCCCCGGAAGTGCTGGCCCGCATGCTGCCGAGCGAGGCCGACAAGGCACGGGTGATGGCCGCCGAAGCCGTGCTCAAGCAGGCCCGTACCATGACCGTGCGTTCCCGCGCCGGCAGCGATTTCCGTGCGGCGCTAGGCCAGTACCCGGCGGTCACCGAGTATGGCTATGTTGATCAACCTGGGCGCTGGGACCATTGGCCCAGCGGCTTTCTGTTCACCTGGCCGAACGAGGAAACCGCTGAAGGCATTCTGGCGCTGGACGTGGGGGATATCCTGCTGCCGTTCAAGACCTACTGCCGCGAGCGCATCACCCTGGAGATCGAAAAAGGCTTCATCACCCGCATTCACGGCGGCTTCGAGGCGGAGTACCTGCGCGAATACATGAAGTACTTCAACGATCCCGAGGTGTACGGCATCTCCCATATCGGCTGGGGCCTGCAGCCGCGCGCGCAATGGACCGCCATGGGTCTGCACGACAAGAACGACGGCATGTGCATGGACGCCCGTGCGTTCTACGGCAACTTCCTGTTCTCCACCGGCCCTAACACCGAGGTGGGCGGCAAACGCAAGACGCCGTGCCACATGGATATCCCGCTGCGTCACTGCGACATCTACCTGGACGATCAGGCCGTGGTATTGGCCGGTGATGTCGTCGCCCCGGCGGCTTCTATCGCCAAGTGACCGCGTACCGCTGGCGTCCGTGATGCTAGGTCCGGGCGCGCGGTGGGGGTGGGCTTTGAGTTATCGTATGTGTTTTCCAGCTGCCGCGGACCTGTCCTGCCCATGAGTTCCACCGATCCTTCCTATGCCTTCACCGAACAGGTGGGGCACTTGCTGCGCAAGGCTTATCAGCGCCATATGGCGATCTTCCAGCAGAACGTCGGCGAGTCGCAGCTCACCGCAGTGCAGTTCATCACCCTCTGCGCCGTGCGCGACCATGGCCCCAGCTCGCTCACCGAACTGGTGGCGCTGACTGCCGTCGACCAGGCCACCATCCGCGGCATCGTCGAGCGTCTCAAGGCGCGCGAACTGGTAGCGCTGGGGCATGACGCCCAGGATCGGCGCAAGGTCATCGTGCACCTGGCCGAGGCCGGTCGCGTGGCTGTGGAGCAGACCGTGCCGTGCGCCCAGCAGATCAGCGAGCTGACCCTGAGCAACCTCAACCCCGGAGAGCGAGTGGCGATGCTGTTCCTGCTGCGCAAGATGATCGACGACCCTGCCTGATTCACCGCACCTGGCGAACCTGGCGCGAGTCTTTGAGCGTCAGTCGGCCGCTTGGCACCGTTCTTGCCTTTTGATGTAGTAAGTACTACACGAAAATAGAGAGCGGCATGAACACACCTCTTGCGCCTACCGCGTCGACTCGCATCAGTTGCACCGTCAACGGCCAACCGGTGACGTGCAGCGCCATGGCCGACACGCCCTTGCTGCTGGTGCTGCGCAACGATCTGCACCTTAACGGCCCCAAGTTCGGCTGCGGCCTGGGCGAATGCGGGGCGTGCACGGTGATCGTCGACGGCAAAGCCACGCGTGCCTGCGTGATGCCCTGGAGTGGGGTGGCGAATCGTAACGTCACCACCCTCGAAGGCTTGGGCGACCGCCATCGCCCGCACCCGGTACAGCAAGCCTTCATCGACGCCCAGGCGGCGCAGTGCGGCTATTGTCTGAATGGCATGATCATGACCGCCAAGGCCTTGCTCGACCGCAACCCCGACCCCAGCGAAGCGCAGATACGCCGCGCGCTGTCGGCCAACCTGTGCCGTTGCGGCACGCACCTCGAAATCCTCGCTGCGGTGCGTAGCGCCGCCCAGCTTTATCGTGAGAGCCGTCGCAATGACTGACCGTGCCGTTCCGACCCAGGCCGAACTGCTGGCGCGCGAAGGCGTGTTGCTGGTGGTCGACCAGATCCAGCCGCCGCCCGGACTGGTGCCCAAGGGCAAGACGCCCATTCTCAAACCTAAAGAGCTGGGGCTGTTCATCGCCCTGTGCGATACCGGCGAGTACTACGCCTTCAACGGCCATGTGGACCTGGGCACCGGCATCCAGACCTCCCTGGGGCAGATCGTCGCCGAAGAACTCGACCTGCGCATGGACCAGTTGCGTGTGGTGCTGGGCGATACCGCCCGGGCGCCGAACCAGGGCGCAACCATCGCCAGTGCCACCTTGCAGATCTCCGCCGTGCCGCTGCGCAACGCCGCCGCCGAAGCGCGCCGCTGGTTGCTGGCGGCAGCGGCCGAGCGCTTGGGCAGTGACGACCTGCGCATCGAAGCCGGCGTGGTGCATAGTCGCGATGGCCGGGCGCTGAGTTTCGCCGAGTTGATCCAGGGCCAGCGCATCGAGCTGACCCTCAGCGGCGACGCACCGTTGAAGTCTTTGGCCGATTACAAACTGGTAGGGCAAAGCTCGGCGCGGGTCGATATCCCGGCCAAGGCCACCGGCGAGCTGACCTTCGTGCACGACATGCGCGTGCCGGACATGCTCCACGGCCGCGTGGTGCGCCCACCCTATGACGGCTACGACACCGGGGTGTTCGTCGGCACCAGCCTGATCGCTGTCGATGAAAGCTCCATCGCCCATCTTCCCGGCATTGTCCGCGTAGTGGTGATCGGCGACTTTATCGGCGTGGTGGCCGAGCGCGAGGAGCAGGCGATCAAAGCCGCACGTGAGCTCAAGGTGCAATGGAAGCCTTGGCAGCAACATCTGCCCAACCTCGACGATATTGAACAAGCACTGCGCGACAACCCGTCGATCAAGCGGGTCGTGCACGACACCGGCGGCGTCGATGCCGCGTTGGCCAGCGTCGCGACTCGCCTGAATCGCCGCTACCTGTGGCCGTACCAACTGCACGGTTCCATCGGCCCGGCCTGCGCGGTGGCCGACTACCAGCCCCAGGCGATCCGCATCTGGTCCGGCACCCAGAATCCCCACGCGTTGCGCGCCGACTTGGGCTGGCTGCTGGAGGTCGATGAAACCGGCATCGAGATCATCCGCATGGAGGCGTCCGGCTGCTACGGGCGCAACTGTGCCGATGATGTATGCGCCGACGCGGTGCTGCTGTCCCGCGCGGTCGGCAAGCCAGTGCGCGTGCAACTGACCCGCGAGCAGGAGCACGCTTGGGAGCCCAAGGGCACCGCGCAGTTGATGGACGTCGACGGCGGTATCGACGCTGCCGGCGACCTGGCCGTCTACGACTTCCGCACCCGCTACCCATCCAACGGCGCGCCGACCCTGGCACTGCTGCTGACCGGCCGCGTCGAGCCGGTGCCGGTGGCCTACGAGATGGGCGACCGCACTGCGGTGCCCCATTACAGCTACCCGGAGCTACGAGTCAGCATCGAGGACATGGCGCCGATCGTGCGCGCCTCTTGGTTGCGTGGCGTATCGGCGCTGCCCAACGTCTTCGCCCACGAATCCTATATCGACGAGCTGGCCCACGAGGCGGGCGTCGACCCGGTGGAATACCGCCTGCGCTATCTGCCTGACGAACGCGCCGCCGAACTGGTGCGCGCCACCGCCGAGCGCGCGCAATGGACGCCACACACCCAGCCCGGTCAGACCCCTGGCGAAGACGGTGTGTTGCGTGGCCGCGGCTTCGCCTACGCGCGATACATCCACAGTAAATTCCCCGGCTTTGGTGCTGCCTGGGCCGCCTGGGTGGCCGACGTGGCCATCGACAAGCAGACCGGCGACATCGCGGTGACTCGCGTGGTGGTCGGCCATGACGCCGGCATGATGGTCAACCCGGCCGGGGTGCAGCACCAGATTCACGGCAACGTGATGCAGTCCACCAGCCGTGTGCTCAAGGAGCAGGTGACGTTCGAGGAATCGCGGGTGGTCAGCAAGGAGTGGGGCGGCTATCCGATCCTGACCTTTCCCGAGGTGCCGCAAGTCGATGTGATGATGATGCAGCGCCAGCATGAACCGCCGTTGGGGGCAGGGGAGTCGGCCTCGGTGCCCAGCGCTGCGGCGATCGCCAACGCGGTATTCGATGCCACCGGCATCCGTTTTCGCGAGCTGCCGATCACCGCCGAGCGGGTGCTGGCGGCGCTCAAGGCTGCCGAGCCCCAGGACCCGGTCGGGCTGCCTTACGCTGCGCCGGTCAAAAGCAAGAAGCGCAAATGGCTGTTCGGCGGCCTGGCAGGGCTGTTCGGCACTGCCCTGGGCCTGGGTATCAGTGCCATGCCCTGGCGCGCGGAAATCGCCGCCGTGACGCCGCCACCGGCCGGCACCTGGAGCGCGGCGACGCTGGAACGCGGCCGGCAACTGGCCGCCGCCGGCGACTGCGCCGTATGCCACACCGCCCACGGTGGCGTGAACAACGCGGGCGGGCTGGCCATGGATACGCCGTTCGGGACGCTGTACAGCAGCAACATCACGCCTGATGCACAGACGGGCATCGGCAACTGGTCGTTCGCCGCGTTCGACCGGGCCATGCGCCAAGGCATCAGCCGTGATGGGCGACACCTCTACCCGGCATTTCCCTACACCGCCTTTCGCAACATCAAGGAAGCAGACATGCAGGCACTTTATGCCTACCTGATGTCACAACCCGCAGTGCCCAGTACGCCGCCGACCAACCAGGTGCGCTTTCCGTTCAATGTGCGGGCGCTGATGGCGGGCTGGAATACGCTGTTCCTCAAACAGGGCGAATATCAGGACGATCCGGCACGCAGCGCGCAGTGGAACCGTGGCAATTATCTGGTAAACGGCCTGGGCCACTGCGCCGCCTGCCACTCGCCGCGCAACCTGATGGGCGCGGAGCAGGGCGGGGCGAAGTTCTTGTCCGGGGCGATGGTCGACGGTTGGGAAGCGCCCGCCCTGACCGGTTTGTCCAAGGCGCCCACGCCCTGGACCGAAGACCAGTTGTTCAGCTACATGCGCACCGGCTTCAGCGCCGAACACGGCGTTGCGGCAGGGCCGATGGGACCGGTGGTCAGCGAGCTGTCGACCTTGCCCGACGATGACCTGCGGGCGATCGCCCATTACCTCGCCAGCCTCGAGGGCGAGCCGGTGGCCCAAGCGCAAAAGACGGTCGCCAGCCTGCCCGTTACGGCGAACCTGGCCAATGGGCGGCGGGTGTTCGAAGGCGCCTGCGCCGGTTGCCATAGTGCCCTGGACGGCGGTCCCGAGTTGTTCGGCGTGAGCCCATCGATGGCGGCGAATACCAACGTGCACAGCGACCGTCCCGACAATCTGATCAAGGTCATTCTTCACGGTATCGGCAACCCGGCCGTCAGCGAACTGGGTTATATGCCGGCGTTCAAGGACAGCCTCTCCGATACTCAGGTCAGCGACCTGGTGGCCTATCTGCGCAGCACCTTTGCGGCCGACAAGGCCCCTTGGCCACCGCTGGGCAAGCAAGTGGCCTGGCTGCGCGTCAATCCCGGCAGCCACTGAACCCTGTCAGCCTGCCGCCAGCCCGCGCAGTACCTGGTCGCGAGCGTAGTCCAGCCAGCTTTCGCGGGCGCCCTTGCTGTCCAGGTTGGTGCCGAGGAAGGCGCCCAGGGTATGCAGGTTGGAGTTATAGAAGTAGCACAGCGAGGAAATCATCAGGTAGGTGTGGATCACATCCACATCCATGCGAAACAGTCCCTGCGCCTGCCCCGCCTGGATGATTGGCGCGAGGGTATCCAGCGCCGCGCCCGACAGCGCCAACAGATGGGGCGACTTGCGCGAGTGCTTGCCTTTGTGCAGGTTTTCGCTGTTCAGGATGCTGATGAATTCGGGGTGGCGCCCGTAGTAGTCCCAGACGAACCCCACCAGTTGCTCAAGGGCCGCGACCGGCTGGGCGAGGTCGAAGCGCTGGCGGCTCTCGGCTTCGTTGAAGCCCGCGTAGATGCCCTCCAGGACACGGATGAACAACTGCTCCTTGCTCTTGAAGTAGTAATAGATCATGCGGTCGTTGGACTTGGCCAGCCGCGAGATCTTTTCGATGCGTCCGCCCGAATAGCCGTCCTGGCTGAACACCTTAGTGGCGGCCTTGAGGATGCGTGCGCGGGTTTCTTCGGCTTGTTGGCTGCGCAGCCCGGAATTGGGAGTGGCCATGGAGGTCCTGTGGCTGAAAGAAAGTGCAGCGCCAATCATACGCCATGCTGCCCTGCTATCGACCGGCGCCATCTGGCGCGCAGGCACTTGCACGAATCTTCAGCGTGAATGACAGCTGTACGTGGCGTTCGGCCAACGGCTTGTTTTCGATCAGGGCGACCAGCCTGTGTACGGCGTGGCGGCCAAAGTCTTCGGCCGGTTGCTCTAGGGTCGTCAACGGCGGATCGCAGTAGGCGGCCATGGAGAACTCGTCGAAGCCTGCCACTGATACATCCGTGGGCACTCGCAGCCGTGCTGGCTTGATTCGCATCAGCGCACCGATGGCCATCTCGTCGTTTTCACAAAACAGCGCCGTGGGGCGGTGGGGGCGGCGACTTCAGCTGAGCTGAGTCACCGCCCCAGCTTCTTGTAAAGCGTGGTACGGGAAATCCCCAATTGCGCGGCCGCGGCGGAGATGTTGCCGCCATTGGCTACAAGCGCGTTTTCTACGGTGCGCCGCAGCGTCGCCTCGAGGTCGCCGTCAGGCGCCGCCATGGGCAGTTGTTGGAGTTCCATGGGCAAGTGCTCGAGGCGAATCATGGCCTCGTCCTGGGCCAGTGCCGACGCCAGGCGCAGGATCTGTTCCAGCTGCCGCACATTGCCGGGCCAGTTCTGCCGGCGCAGCGCTTGCAGGGCGAGGCTGTTCAGCGGTGGGCCGGCGTGGCGCAGCCGCAGGCGCTCAATCAGGATGTCGAGGTCTTCACGCTCGCGCAGGGGCGGCAACGACACGCTCAGCCCGTTGAGACGGTAGTACAGGTCTTCGCGAAACTGCCGCGCGGCCATGCGCTGGGGCAGATCGCAGTGCGTCGCGCTGATCACCCGTACATCCAATGGCCGGCGCTGGCTGCTACCCAGCCGAGTGATTTCCCGTTCCTGCAAAACCCGCAACAGGCGCGTCTGCAGGGCCGCCGGCATGTCGCCGATCTCGTCCAGCAGCAAGGTACCGCCATGGGCCGCTTCCAGCTGGCCGCTGGCGCCACCCTTGCGCGCGCCGGTGAAGGTGCCTTCGGCATAGCCGAACAGCTCGGCCTCGATCAGGCTTTCGGGAATCGCCGAACAGTTGATCGCCACGAACGGCGCTTGTGGATTCCAGTGCTCGTGCAGGGCGCGGGCGAACACTTCCTTGCCGGTGCCGGTCTCGCCTTGCAACAGAATCGGCACGCCGGCGGCGAAGGCTTTGTGAGCCTGCTGCAATTGGCGGTTGAGCCCGGTATCAGAGCCCAGCGGCGACGCAGGCTGGTTCAGGCGCGTGTTGCGGCTGACCACCGGGCGATGCTGTTCCAGCACCCGCGCGAACAGCCGCGAGCCGTCGTTGAGGGTCAATTGCTGGGGCGCGCGGTGCAGATCGATGGCGGTGCTGGCTTCGAACAGCTGGTCGAGGTGGCGGCCATCCGGCTGATACTGTGCCAGGCCCAGCAGCCGCTGCGCCGCGCGGTTGGCGTTGCGGATGCGGCCGGCGTGGTCGATTGCCAGCAGCCCTTGCAGCGGCGTGCCGAGCAGGCGCGGGTCGTGCTGCAGAGAGAGGATGCGACAGTCGCCCAGCCCGGCGAACAGGCGGTTCTCGGCGGCCATGGCGGCGTGGCTGAGTTGCTCCAGCACAGCGCCCGCCTGGCGCTCACCCACGCCGGTGATGTCCAGCGCACCAATGATTTCCCCGCCCAGGCCGCGCACCGGCACGCTCACGCAGAACACATGCTCCAGCTCGCTGAGGTAGTGCTGGTTGCCGATCACCACCATCGGCACGCCCTCGGCCAAGGTGCAGGCCGGGGCAGTGGTGCCGATGTCGGCTTCCTGGATGCGTCGACCGATCTGTAACGGCAGCAGCGGCCCATCCAGTTGCTGCGATTGCCGCGCATGGACGATCACGCCCTGTGGGTTTACGCAGAACAGCGTCCATGAGGAACCACCGATCTGCTGCCACAAACGGTCGATTTCCGGGCGCACGCAATCGGCCAGGCGCAGGTCGGCGGCGTCGAGAATCTGCAGTTGGTCATCACGCTCGGCCTGCCAGGTATTCCACGGCAGCAGGCCGCTGGCCCGCGAGCGAGCCCAGGATTGGGCGATGGGTTCCGGCAACAGCCCAAGGGGCAAGGAGGCGCCTTCGATAAAGCGATGGCGCGCGTGGCTCAGCCGTTGCTGGTCCACCATTGCAAGGGCATCCATGGAGATACCTCTAATCATTATTGGGGGTAAAGCACAGGGCCCGTGGCGGCACAGGCACCGGCCACGACCCTTTCTCAGATATACCTTCCCCCCGGCAGCGTCAAGTTCAAAACACCAACAGCGCGCGCAGATTGATGCCGGCATCTTCCTGGAAACCGCCGACGGTGCGCACGTCGTGGGTCAGCTGCGCGCTCAGCTGCACCCGCTGGCCGACCATCTGCTGGAATTCCAGGCGCACTTGCTGCACTTCGGTCTTCTGGCCGGTGTAGTCGCCGTCAAGGTACTGCTTGCCGCCGGTGCTGGCGCTGTAGCCCAAGGCCACGCGCTGGGTAGGGTTGAAGTCGTAGCGCAGGTTGCCCTGGAGCTGATAGGTGGGGTCCTGCTTGAGGGTCTGGCGGCCGCTGCCGGCGTCGTCGTTGTGGCCGTAGACCACGGCGTCGCCGTACAGCTCCATGGAAAAACGGCCCCACAGCGGTTCGACCCAACCTAGTTGCAGGTCGCCCTTGAAGCGGTTTTCGCCCAGATTAACGGCATCGTGGCGGTCGTAGCTGCCCCACGGCAGGTACAGCAGCGGGGTGATGCCGAAGTAGCGGCCGCTGACCCCGGCGCTGGGCTGGTTGACCAGCCAGAAAGTGGCGCCGACGATCGGGTCGGCCATGCCGCTGGCGCTGCCTAGCGATTGCCCGCCGATGCGCGCGTCGTAGACGTGACCGAAGGGCAGCAGGATCTGCGGGTCGACGGTGATGCCGCCGATGTCCATGAAGTGGATCAGCCGCAGTATGCTGATGTTGGATTTGAGGCTGGTTTGCCGGGTGCTGTCGGCGCCGCCGTCGGCGTTGAAGCGGTCTGAGTGGCTGTATTGCTGGTACCAGGCGGCGATGTTGGTGCCGGCGGGCAGGGCGGTGTAGTCGCCCGCGTTGACGTCGACGGCCATGGCTTTGGTCGAACCGAGGGCGAGCGCCAGCGCGCCCAGGCGTGAGCGGGAATTGATGTGCATGGAAGGTCCTTTATTATTGTTGTGTGCGCCGGTGGTTGTCGGCACAGGGCCCGGGGCGGCAGGCGCCCCGGGCGTGATCTTATTGGCCGATACGGATGATGGGTTTGAGGGTCACGCCCTTTTCGCTGTCGGCGGCGGCCTGGTTGATCTCGTCGAAGTTGTAGAACTTCACCAGGCGGTCGAACGGGAAGCGGCCTTGCAGGTACAGGTTGACCAGCTCGGGGATGAACTTCTGAGGCACGCTGTCACCTTCGACGATGCCGCGGATGGTCTTGCCGCCTAGCAGCAGGTCGTTGACGTCGAACTCGGCGGTGGTGCCCAGCGCGGGTGCGCCGACCACACCCAGAGCGCCACGGCTACCGAGGGCGTCCACGGCTTGGCGCAACACGGCCGGGCGGCCGGTGGACTCAAGGGCGAAGTTGACGCCCCCGCCGGTGATTTCGCGGATGGCCGCCACCGGGTCAGTGTCCTGACTGTTGATCACGTGGGTGGCGCCTAGCTCGCTGGCCAGGGCCAGGCGGGAGGGCACCACGTCGACGGCGATGATGGTCGTGGCCCCTGCCACCCGCGCGGCGAGTACCGCGCTCAAGCCCACGGCGCCACCGCCGAAGGCGGCGAAGCTGCTGCCCGGGGTGACTTTCAGCGAGTTGATCACCGCACCGGCGCCAGTCTGGATGCCACAGCCCAGCGGCCCGAGCAGTTCCAACGGCGCCTCGCGGCTGACCTTGACCGCATTGTTCTCGCGGCTCAAGGCCAAGGTCGCGAAAGACGACTGGGCGAAGAAGTGATCGTTGAGCCGTTGCCCGGCGTCGTCTTGCAAGGCGCTTTCGCCCTGCGGGTCGCCACCACTGAAGTTGCGCCCGAAGAACTCCTGGCAATAGGCGGTATGGCCGCCGCCGCATGACAGGCAGTGGCCGCAGTAGCCGTACGTCAGCACCACGTGGTCGCCCACCTGCAGGCCCTGCACCAGTGGGCCCACGGCTTCGACGATGCCCGAGCCCTCATGGCCGAGCACCGCCGGCAGCGGCACGGGGTAGTACTGGTCGCGCACGATCATGTCGGTGTGGCACATGCCGGTAGCAACGATGCGTACCAACACTTCATCGCCGCGCGGGTTGCGGATCTGTGCGGTTTCGAGGGCGAAGGGCGCGCCTTTGCCGCGGGTGACGGCGGCGGTAACGGGACGGTAGACGGTTGCGTTCATTGTTATTGTTCTCCTGGTTTAAAGCGGATAGGCCGGGGCGTCACCCTTGACGGTCAGCCACTGCCATTGCGTGAATTCTTCCCAGTTGGCCGGGCCGCCGATGCTGGTGCCGTTGCCAGAGGCGCCGACGCCGCCGAACGGGTTGATGACCTCGTCGTTGACGGTCTGGTCGTTGATATGCAGCAGACCCACGCGCAGCTGCTCGCCGAGCTTCAGGGCGCGGCTGACGTTCTGCGACAGCACCGCGGCGGA
Source organism: Pseudomonas baltica (assembly GCF_031880315.1). Classification (NCBI taxonomy): domain Bacteria; kingdom Pseudomonadati; phylum Pseudomonadota; class Gammaproteobacteria; order Pseudomonadales; family Pseudomonadaceae; genus Pseudomonas; species Pseudomonas baltica. Next base: position 6,567,718 of record NZ_CP134771.1, read on the forward strand.
GAGGCCGTAGTCGGTATCGTTGGCCAGTTCGATGGCCTGGGCGTCGGTGTCGAAGGGGATGACCACGGCCACCGGGCCGAAGATTTCTTCATGGAAGGCCGGGTTATCGCGGGTCACGCCGCTGAGCACGGTAGGCTTGAAGAACAGGCCTTCATAGGTGCCGCCGGCGTCCAGGCTGGCGCCGGCATCGACGGCGGCCTTGACCACCTTGGCGGCATGGTCGCGCTGCGCGGCGTTGATCAACGGCCCCAGGTGTACTTGGCTGCTGGCAGGATCGCCAACCGTGAGGCTGTCGGCCTTGGCCACCAGTTTTTCCAGGAACCGGTCGTAGATGCCGCGTTGCACCAGCAAGCGGCCGGTGGACATGCAGATCTGCCCCTGGTGCAAGTACACGCCCCACGTGGCGTTGGCCAGCGCCAGGTCTAGGTCGGCGTCGTCCAGCACGATCAGTGAGTTTTTGCCGCCCAGCTCCAGGGACACTTTCTTCAAGTGTTTTCCAGCGGCTTCGCCAACCTTGCGCCCCGCGCCGGTGGAGCCAGTGAACTGGATCATGGCGATGTTGCGGTCGCTGGTCAGTGCTGCGCCTGCGTCAGCGCCGCCAGGGAGTACGTGCAGCACGCCCTTGGGCAAGCCGGCCAACTCGAACAGGCGGGCAATCACCAGGCCGCCGCACACTGCGGTGCGCGGGTCCGGCTTGAGTACCACAGCGTTGCCGGTGGCCAGGGCCGGGGCGACCGCGCGCATGGCCAGGTACAGCGGAAAGTTGAAGGGCGAGATCACCCCGATCACCCCCAGCGGCCGGCGCCGCGCCAGGCTCAGGCGGCCAGCGCTGGAGGGCAGCACTTCGCCCTGGCTGCGTGACGGCAGAGCGGCGCTTTCGTGCAGGGCCTTGATGGTGATGTTTGTTTCAAAGGCAGCCTTGGCCTGGGTCGAGCCGCTTTCGCGGACCAGCCAGCCGACGATGCTATCGAAATTGCTCTCAGCCAGTTGCGCGGCCTTGCGAAACAGCGCTGAGCGCTCGTCGTAAGGCAGCTGGTACCAGCCACGTTGAGCGTCGGCGGCCTGCTGGGCGCTGCTGGCAATCTGCGCCGCGTCGGCATTGGCGATTTCGCCCAGGGCATTGCCGGTGGCCGGTTCGACCACCGCGCTGGATGCAGCGTTGCCGGGTTGCCAGGAACCGGTGAACAGGCGCTGGTGCCACAGGGCGTTCGGAAGAAATTCGGCAGTTGAGGCAGGGGTGCTCATTGTGGGTGTCCCTCTTGTTTTGACGTATGCGCAAAGCCGAGTTGGCGTTGCGGCGCTGTCTTGGCATAGCAGAGGGCGTGCCATTTTGCCGCAGGCGCGGACGGGCAGGGGTTGTAGCGGGTGTTAGCGGCTCAGGCCTTGGCGTCCATGTCCAGATACTGGACATGGACGCCAGGATGAGTGTTCAGTTTCTGGACGTTGGCTATCACTACATAATTCCACCCGGGGCAGGTTGGCCCTTCCAGTGGATCTACTCGCGGACATTGACTGATTCGTAATGGTCGAGAACCGTTCTGTATATAGAGTGCCTGTGTAATGTTCTGATGAACGGACACCCATTTTTTGCCCCCAGGAGGCGTGGAATCCATTGGATGTAGATAGGCGGCGGTGGACTGAGATTACCAATAAGCAGCTGTTATGAGACAGTTTTATGGAATTTATTGGAACTCCGTTACAAGCTATCGGGGTCACCAAAAAACATCTGCAACCGAGACCGCAACCACCGCTCACCGGGATCATTGTCCTGCGACCCCCTCCACGCCATGTGCATCTCGAAGCTCTGAATCTCCAGCGGCAGCTCCTCCGCGCGCAGGCCACCGGCGGCGGTCAGTGCATCGGCGGTATAGTCGGGGACGATGGCGATGATGTCGGTGCCGGCCAGCAGTGTGCCCAGCCCGTTGAACTGTGGCACGGCCAGCACCACATGGCGCTTGCGGTCGATCTTCTCCAAGGCTGTATCGATAAAGCCGCTGAGGTCGCCGGCATAGGAGACCAGCGCGTGGGGCCGGCTGCAGAAGTCGTCCAGGCTCATGCTCCCTGGCATGCTGTCGGCGCGCAGCAACATCGGCCGCGCCCGGCGCAGCACTTTGCGCTTGGCGTTGGCGGGCAGGTCGTTGGTGTAGGCGACGCCGATGGATATCTCGCCGGAGGCCAGCAGGGCCGGCATCAGAATATAGTTGGTGCGGCGCACCACCAGGACGATCCCCGGTGCCTCGCCGCGCAGACGCTTGAGCAACTGGGGCAACAGCGAGAACTCGACATCGTCCGACAGCCCGATGCGGAAGACCGCAGTGCTGGTGGCCGGGTCGAATTCGGAGGCGCGGCTCACGGCCGTGGAGATCGAGTCCAGGGCGGGGGACAGCAGCGCGAAGATTTCCGTGGCGCGTGCCGACGGCTCCATGCTGCGCCCGGTGCGCACGAACAGCGGATCATCGAACAGGCTGCGCAGGCGCGACAACGCCGCGCTGATGGCCGGTTGACCGAGAAACAGCTTTTCCGCGGCGCGGGTCACGCTGCGTTCGTGCATCAGGGTTTCAAAGACGATGAGCAGGTTAAGATCGACGCGACGCAGGTCGTTACGGTTCATCTTCAGTGCTTCTGTTCAGTGACGACGAGGGGGCGGGGTGAATCTTAAGGGCAAAGACTGGTAACCTGCACCGAGAAAATGAAAATTGTCGCCAGTTGATTGAATCGCCGATCAATCACAGGCATGTTGACTATTAATAGGCCGCCATAGCCTTAGCGGGAAAGCCCGGATAAAGTTCATGGCATTAGAGGTCACTTTGACGAGGTTTGCGATGTCCCGCACGATCCGTTTTCACAAGTTCGGTCCGGCAGATGTGCTCAAGTGCGAAGAGCACGCAGCCGCTTTGCCTGCGCCTGGTGAAGTGCAGGTTCGTGTCGAAGCTATCGGCATCAGCTGGTACGACATTCTGTGGCGCCAGAACCTGGCGTCATCCCACGCTCGTCTGCCTGCTGGCCTGGGTCATGAAATGGCCGGCGTGGTCGTGGCAGTAGGCGAGGGCGTCGAAGTGCTGGCGGTCGGCGACAAGGTCGCCAGCTTCCCGGCCGAGAGTCCCAATCAATATCCGGTCTACGGTGAGGTCATCGTGCTGCCGGTGACCGCCCTGACCCGTTATCCCGAATTGCTCACTCCGGTTCAGGCCAGTGTGCATTACACGCCGCTGCTGATCGCTTACTTCGCCTATCGCGACCTGGCGCGCACCAAGCCCGGTCAGGTCGCGCTGGTTACCGATGCCAGTCATTGCGCCGGCCCGGCCTTCGTGCAACTGGGCAAGGCGCTCGGTGTACGGGTGGTCGCGGCGACCAAATCAGCGGAGCAGCGCGACTACCTGCTGGCGCTGGGGGCGGAAAAGGTCATCGTCACCGAGGAACAGGACCTGGTCATGCAGATCAGCAAGTTCACCGATGGCCGTGGTGTCGATATGGTCTTCGACGGCCTGGGTGGCCCGCAGATGTCATTGATGGGCGATGTGCTTGCGCCCCGTGGCAGCCTGATCCTGTACGGCCTGCAAGGCGGCAATCAGACGCCGTTCCCGGCGTGCGCGGCGTTCCAGAAGAACATTCAGTTCTATGTGCATTGCATCAGCAATTTCACCGGCAAGCCGGAGCTGGGCATCGTTCAGGATCACGAGGCCTTGCAGCGTGCGTTGGCGGACATCAACCAGATGACCGCCGACCGCATCCTGCTGCCCCAGGAGATTCGCGTCTATCCCTTCGGCCAGTTCGTGGAAGCCCACCGCTACATGGACGAGTGCCCGTGCGGCGCCCGCGTGGCCCTGGAAGTGGAACCCGCTTGAGCCAAGCCCTGTAGCGAGGGGGCTTGCCGTCGATCAACTGTGTCAGCAAGGTGATGGTGCTGACACGTGTTATCGGGGGCAGGCCCCCTCGCTCCATCTGTACATCCCCGCTTACGTTTGCTTGATCGCGGTGTAGGAAAATTCCGGTAATCTGCACTGGTTTTCCGCGCTGATCTGTATCTTTCAATACATTCCCATGCCCCGATAATACTTCCTGCCAATTGCCTCCCGCCGGTGTGGAGCGTTGCCCGACGGTTTTGACAGGGATCGATCTTGAGCGAGCTGCATCAACAAGCCATCAACTACGTCTATCTGCAGGTGTTACAAAAACTGCAGTGCCACTATTCCCATCGCCAGCGCCTGGCGCTAGAGCAGCTTATACCGCGCATCATTCTGGCGGCGGGTGGCCCGGGCCGGTTGGGTGAGTACCGGATCATGGTCGCCCATAATGGCGGTCGCGAGAGTGCTCAGGCCGTCGCCTTTCTGCGCGCTGCGCAGTTAAGCCTGACGGTACGCTGTGGGCAGACCTTCCTCCTGCGAATCGTGACCTGTCGCCAGGAAACCCTGACCGAACCCACCGCGGGTAATGTACGGCGCCTCTACGCTGCCTTGTTCGTCGAGGACGACCCACGCGTAGAGACTCTGCTGGCCGACGATCATCAGGTATCGCCCTTCGACCTGCCGGAAGTTGGCATGGAGCCATTATCCGCCGTCCGGCGCATGAACTTGTTGATGGCAGGGCAGATCACCGGGGGCGATGTCCGCGCGACCTTCTGCCATCTCGATCACCAGCGCTACGCCAATGCCTTGCAGCGCGGCCTGCACTGGGGCGGCGCGGTGAATGCGCTGGTGCGGCTCGAGTCACCGCGCCAACGCCATCAGTATCAACTCTGGTCCCGCCAAGTCGCGCGCCGTGCTCAATCGCTGGCTCAACAGCGCGAAGTCGATGACCCTTTGCTCCAATCGTTCTGCGCGTTGCGTGCGGGGCTCGGGCAGGGCGCTCGTCCGCCACGGACCGTCAAGTCGTTGGCCTTGGACGATCTTATGGACGAGATTCTCGACACACCTTGCATGCCATTGCTCGAGTTCCTCGGCTTTCGGCTGACGGATCTGGGCGCGGTGATCGGCCAGGCCGATCTTGCTCATCCATTGCTGCTGGCGCATATCGCAGGGCTGCGATCCGAAGCCCTGACACTGCTCGACTACCGCGACGGCATCGAACACTACCTGAACCTTTCAAGCCCTTTGTTGCGTCAGCGCAAGTTGCCCCAGGAATTGCTTCGTGCAGCGTTGGCCGGTTATGCCACCAAAGCAACCCTCACCGCCCACCGCAAACGGGCCAATGCGCTGCTCACTACACGCTATGGCCTAGGTGAAAAGCAGCTGGTGTGCATGCTGTTCGCGCCTTTTGTCGATCAGGGCGCCGGACTTGCGCGCTATCTGCGCCATTGCCATCACAGCATGCCGCGGGCGCTGCCCTATATGCATAGCGCACTGGCTGGCGAGACGGTGCCCATGCCCGTCCAACAATGGTTGACCGAGAGCAGCGGGTTGCCATTGAAACGATTGCGGGAGCTGTACAGGATGGCGCGGGTGCACGTCGACGACGACCAGGGATTGTTAGCGAATTCGCCGCACTGGCCGCTCAACAGCCGTGGCGTGCGGGGCCTGCATCCGGTGACCGGTTTGCCCGCCCTGAGCCCGGCCGGCCGACGTGAGCGTGAATCATGACCAGGGCAGCGGCCCGCCGCTATGCCTATCAAACCGTGTACGCCTATCTGGCGAGCCTGATTGCCGAAGCCACCGGCGAGCACAAGATCCGCCTGCCGTCATTGCGCGACCTGGCCAGCCGCCTGGACGTCTCCGTATCGACCGTGCAGCATGCCTACCAGCTACTCGAAAGCGAGGGGCGGATCATGTCCGTGGCCAAGTCCGGCTATTATGCTGTCGCCTCCCCAGCGGGCCCGCCGCTCGCTGCACTGGCCACGCCCACCGCCGAACCCGACCTGCTGCAAAGCCTCTACCACCATGCCTGTACCCCGGGCATGTGGGCACTGCACCGCAGCGCCCCCTGGCCTGGCGACGCCTTTGGCCAGGCCCTGACCACACGGGAGCGGGAGATCCGGCGCCAGCACCGCAGCCCCGACAGCCATCCACTAGGCGAGCCGGCGCTGCGACGCGAACTGGCGGCGCGCTATACCCAGGCTACCCATCACCGCTGGTGTGCCGATGATGTCTATCTGGCGGCCGATCTGCGCGCCACCCTCGATATCACCCTGGCCGCGCTGGATATCAGCGGCCGCACGGTGATGATCACGACGCCGGCGTCCCCCGTGTTACTGATGGCACTCGACGCTGCGGGGCTGGATGTCTGCGAGTTGCCCCTGGATATGGGCGGCGACCTGGATCTCGAGCGGGCCGCCCACTACTTGCGCGAGCGTGCGGTGGCGCTGGTGATCCTCAGTTCCACGCTCAATGGCCCACAAGGCGCACTCATGCCTGACACCACTCGACAGGCGTTGGCAAAACTGCTCGATCACCACGGCACTTGGGTGCTTGAGGACGATGATCATGGCGAGTTGTGTTTTTCCAATGAGACTCCCTTGCGAGATTGGGTAGCTCCGGAGCGTTTGCTCGTGTGTGGCTCGTTCGCACGGACCATCGGCACCGAAGCGCGCTATGGCTACCTGCTGGTTCCACCCGAGGCGCGCTCGCCGATGACTGCATCGGTGCGTCAGCGCTTGTTGCAACGTGACTTCCATCTGCCTCCAGTACGCCAGAAGGCCATCGCGCGCCTTTACCAGCGCAGGGCCATCGATGGTCAGCTGCGTTCCCTGCGCAACGGCCTGAAACTCAATGTTGGTCGGCTGGTGCAGCAACTCGATGACAGCCTGGGCGATCTGCTCTGCGCGCCGATGCCTGCGGGTGGCAGCGGGGTGTGGGTGAGTAGCCGCCACGCCATCGATGTGCGACAGGTGTACGACCACCTGCTGAGACGACACATCCTCATCGCTCCAGGGCCGGTGTTCAGCAGCCAGGGCCATCATTCTCAATGCCTGCGCATCGCCTGTCCGGTCAACGGACGGGGGCTGCCGGGGCGGGTGATCGCCGAGTTGCGCAAGGCGTTGCAGTCTGGCCGTCGCTGATCGAGGCGATCCATTGGTCGCCAGACATTGTCATCGGCAGGGACTGTATGTATAAACAGGCCATGTTTTTTCCGTTGAAATATCTCGTCTCGTGACCATTCCTGCCAACTCCCTCGAAGACCCATTCTACTACCTGAGCAATTTTCGCCAGGTACTGGCCTGGTTGCGCGAGCGCTACAGCGATGTGCTCTGCAACGAAGAACTGGCGTTCGTCGATGGCTTCGCCTTGCTCGACAAGGCCGCCCAGGCGCTGCTGGTGCGGATGATCATGCGCAAAGGCCCCTTGTATCGCGCGAGCAAACTGGTCTATGCCGAAATCGGTCCTACCGAACTTGCCGTGGCCCCGTTACTGCAGCGCGGCTGGGTCGACGATCAGCACCCCATCAGCCTGGGGCAGTTGTTCGATCTGCTGGGCAAGGCCGAACTCTATCAGCGCTTTCGTCACCACGGCCTGCTCTCGGGAGCACGCAAGGCGCAATGGCTCGAACAGCTGTGCGAGCACTACCTCGATGAGCAGCCCTTCGCCCATTGGTGGCCGGAGCTGGACGACGCAGTCTACGCGCTGCAGATCCGCGGGCTGTGCGAGCGCATGCGCTTGCTGTTTTTCGGCAATCTTTATCAGGACTGGTCGGAGTTCGTGCTGGCCGACCTGGGGATCTACCGTTACGAACAAGTGCCCCTGAACGCGGAATCACGCAGCCTGCATCACGCGACCCATATCGACCAGTACATGGTCTTGCACGAGACCCGCCAGGCGTTGGAAGCAGGGCTTGAGCGCGAGCCCTTGGTAGCTGGGGTGCTGAGCCTCGAGCTCGACAACCCGTGGCTGCGCAGTCGACGCGACAAACTGCTGTTCCAGATGGGGTATCTGTATGAGCGCGAAGGGCTGCTGGATCAGGCGCTGGTGATCTATCAGGCCAGCACTTTCGCCGAAAGCCGCGCGCGGCAGGTACGCGTACTCGAACGCATGGGCCGCTTGGAGCAAGCTGTGGAATTGGCGCAAAGCGCCCTGCAATCGCCGCAAAATGCATTGCAGGCTGCGCACAACGCTGCCGAGCGTCAGCAATTGCAACGCATGCTGCCACGCCTGCGCCGAGGCCTGGGGTTACCTGCGCAACCCAAGCGCAAGGCCGCACCGCCGCAACGTCTCGACCTGTGCCTGCTGCGTGATGGGCCAGCGCGCAGCGTCGAGGCCTGGGTCCAGGCGCATCTGCAAGAGGAGGGCGGCCCGGTGTTCTATGTCGAGAACACCCTGTTCACGTCATTGTTCGGATTGCTGTGTTGGCCTGCGATCTTCGCGCCATTGCCCGGAGCGTTCTTTCACCCATTCCAGAGCGGGCCCACTGATTTGCACCAGGCCGACTTCCACGCGCGCCGGGCGGCGCTGTTCGAGGCCTGCCTCATGGAGCTGGAGGATGGCCGCTACCCGGCGACGATCCGCCAGCGCTACCGTGATAAATTCGGCCTGCAGTCGCCCTTCGTATACTGGAGCATGCTGGACGAAGCCTTGCTCGATCTGGCCCTCAAGTGCCTGCCCGCTGCGCACCTGTCGCACTGTTTCCGGCGCATGCTCGAAGACCTCAAGGCCAACTGCGCCGGCATGCCTGACCTCATCCAGTTCTGGCCCGAGCGCGGCAGCTACCGGATGATCGAGGTCAAGGGGCCGGGTGATCGGCTGCAGGACAACCAGGTGCGCTGGCTGGCCTTCTGCGCCGAGCATCGTATGCCCGTGGAGGTCTGCTATGTGACTTGGCAATCCACCGCCGATGACACAATGATCGACTCCGCGATCGCAGCCATGGCGCAGCAGGCCGATGCGTGAGCTACCGTATTTCGGTTCGCGCGCTGTGCGAATTCACCGCCAAGGTCGGTGACCTTGACTTGCGCTTCACCCCTTCGCCGACGGCGCTGGAAGGCATCCAGGGGCATCTGCGGGTAACCGCCGGGCGCCCGGCCGGTTATGAACGGGAAGTCAGCCTCAGCCTCGATTTCGAAGACCTGCAGGTGCGTGGGCGCGCTGACGGTTATGACGCCAGCACCCATTGCCTGGAAGAGATCAAGACTCACCGCGGCGACCTGAGCCGCCAGCCCGACAACCACCGGCAATTGCACTGGGCCCAGGCGCGCCTTTACGGATGGATGCTATGCGAACAGCGCCAGCTGGCGCAGATCGAGTTGGCGCTGGTTTATCTGGATGTCGACAGCGATCGCCAGACCCGCTTCGAACAGACCTGGCAGGCGGAGGATCTGCGCGAGTATTTCGAGCGCTTGTGCCGGCAGTTCCTCGGCTGGGCACGGCAGGAGATGCTGCGCACGGCACTGCGCAATACCGGCCTGCAAGCGCTGGCGTTCCCCCATGGCAGCTTTCGCAGCGGCCAGCGGCAGTTGGCCGAAACCGTCTACAAGGCGGTCAGCACCGGGCGCTGCCTGATGGCGCAAGCCACCACGGGCATCGGCAAGACCCTGGGCACGCTGTTCCCGATGCTCAAGGCCATGGTCCCGCAGCAACTGGACAAGATTTTTTTCCTTACCGCCAAGACCCCAGGCCGGCAGCTGGCGCTCGATGCCCTGCGTCAAGTGCACAGCGCACAACCGGACTTGCCCTTGCGAGTGCTCGAACTGGTGGCCCGCGACAAGGCGTGCGAACACCCCGACAAGGCCTGTCATGGCGATGCCTGCCCCTTGGCCAAGGGCTTTTATGACCGACTGCCGGCGGCCAGAGCCGAGGCTGCCAAGGCGCCGCTGCTCGACCGCGCCCACCTGCGCGACATCGCCCTGAGCCATGACGTGTGCCCTTATTACCTGTCCCAGGAAATGGCGCGCTGGGTCGACGTGGTAGTGGGCGATTACAACTATTACTTCGACCAGAGCGCCTTGTTGTTCGGCCTGGCCCAGGAACATCAATGGCGCCTGGCGGTGCTGGTGGACGAAGCCCATAACCTGGTCGAGCGCGGGCGTCAGATGTACAGCGCCAGCCTCGACCAGCGCACCCTGCAGACACTGCGCAAGCAGGCCCCGGCGGTGCTGAAGACTGTGCTGCAGCGGGTTAATCGCGAGTGGAACGCGCTGCACAAGGCCCAGATCGCGGTGTATCAGGCCTATGACACGCCGCCGACCCTGCTGTTACTGGCGTTGCAGCGTTGCGTCGCCAAGATCGGCGACCTGCTCAACGAACAGCCCGAAGGCCTGGCCCCCGAACTGATGGACTTTTACTTCACGGCGCTGCAGTTCACCAAGGTGGCCGAGTTGTTCGACGATGGCTATGTCTTCGATATCAGCCTGCAGCAGGGCCCCAGGCAGAGCAGCCATTCGCGCCTGTGCCTGCGCAACGCGGTACCCGCGCGCCTGCTAGGCCCGCGGCTGGCGGCAACACGCAGTTGCGTGCTGTTCTCGGCCACGCTGAGCCCGCGGCACTACTTCGCCGATCTGCTGGGCATGCCGGCCGACTATGCCTGGCTCGACGTGCAATCGCCGTTTGCCGCCGAGCAGTTGGAGGTCCAGCTGGCGGCGCATATCTCCACGCGCTACAGCCATCGCCAGGCCTCCCTGGTACCGATTGCCGAGCTGATCGCCCGGCAGTTCGCCCAGCGGCCCGGCAACTACCTGGCGTTTTTCAGCAGCTTCGACTATCTGCAACAGGTCGCGGCACTGGTCGCCGAACGCTATCCACAGCTGGCGCTGTGGTTGCAGGAACGGCAAATGGACGAGGCGCGGCGCGGGGCTTTTATCGAGCGCTTCCAGGCTGGCGGCCAGGGCATCGGCTTTGCCGTACTGGGCGGGGCCTTTGGCGAGGGTATCGATCTGCCTGGCAGTCGCCTGATCGGCGCCTTTGTGGCGACCTTGGGGCTGGCGCAAGTCAACCCGGTCAACGAACAACTCAAGCAGCGCCTGCAACTGCGCTTTGGCGCGGGTTACGACTACACCTATCTGTACCCCGGCTTGCAAAAGGTCGTGCAGGCCGCCGGGCGGGTGATCCGCGGCGTGCACGACCAAGGCGTGGTCGTGCTGATCGACGATCGTTTCGCCGAGGCCAAGGTGCAGGCGTTGCTGCCCAACTGGTGGCCCGCGCCCATCGCTTGCGCCTGACAGGCCGAAGTAACCGGCGCAATCCGCAGGCGCGATGCAACTGTTAGCGTCCACGGCAATCATAAAGGGGGACAGCAGCCACCCAGATGGACGAACTTGCCCCATGAGCAAACCGACACCGGAACACGTGCAATGGCTGGTCGACCAGTCGATGCTGCATGCCGCGCAACAGCGCGCCACCTTGTACTCAGGCCAGGCCCGACTGTGGCAACGGCCCTTCGCCCAGGCCCGACCGCGCGACGCCTCGGCTATCGCCTCGGTCTGGTTCACCGCCTATCCTGCCTCGATCATCACCCGCGAAGGCGGCTCGGTGCTCCAGGCGCTGGGCGATGAGGCGCTGTGGCACGCGCTCTCGGAGATCGGCATCCAGGGCATCCACAACGGCCCGCTGAAACGCTCCGGCGGCTTGCAAGGTACGAACTACACGCCAACGATCGACGGCAACTTCGACCGCATCAGCTTCGACATCGACCCGAGCCTGGGCACCGAGGCCGAACTCAGCGCACTCAGCCGTATCGCCGCCGCCCACAACGCCGTGGTCATCGAAGACACGATCCCCTCGCACACCGGCAAGGGCGCGGACTTTCGCCTGGCGGAAATGGCCTACGGGCAGTATCCCGGCCTGTATCACATGGTCGAAATCAAGGAAGAAGACTGGCCACTGCTGCCCGACGTGGGGGCCGGGCGCGATGCCTGCAACCTGACGCCCGACGTGGTCGACCAATTGCGCGACAAGCACTACATCGTCGGCCAATTGCAACGGGTGATCTTCTTCGAGCCCGGAGTCAAGGAAACCGACTGGAGTACCACGCCAGTGGTGGTTGGCGTCGACGGTAAACCGCGGCGCTGGGTGTACCTGCACTATTTCAAGGAAGGCCAGCCGTCGCTCAACTGGCTCGACCCCAGCTTCGCCGCCCAGCAGATGATCATCGGCGACGCCCTGCATGCGATCGACGTGGTCGGCGCGCGGATTCTGCGCCTGGACGCCAACGGTTTTCTGGGCGTCGAACGCCGCCCCGAAGGTAACGCCTGGTCCGAGAGCCACCCGTTGTCGGTGGTCGGCAACCAGCTGCTTGGCGGTGCCATTCGCAAGGCCGGCGGTTTCAGCTTCCAGGAGCTGAACCTGACCATCGACGACATCGCCAGCATGTCCCATGGTGGTGCTGATCTGTCCTACGACTTCATCACGCGTCCGGCCTATCAACACGCGCTGCTCACCGGTAACACCGAGTTCCTGCGCCTGATGCTGCGCCAGACACACCAGTTTGGCATCGACCCGGCCTCGTTGATCCATGCCCTGCAGAATCACGACGAATTGACCCTCGAGCTGGTGCACTTCTGGACACTGCACGCCCACGACACCTACCTGTACCAAGGCCAGACCTTCCCCGGCAATATTCTGCGCGAGCACATTCGCGAGGAAATGTACGAACGCCTGGCCGGTGAACACGCGCCCTACAACCTCAAGTTCGTCACTAACGGCGTGTCGTGCACCACCGCCAGCATCATCACCGCAGCGCTGGGTATTCGTGAGCTCGATAGCCTGACCGCCGAGGATATCGCGCGCATCCAGCACATCCACTTGCTGCTGGCCATGTACAACGCCATGCAGCCCGGGGTGTTCGCGCTGTCTGGCTGGGACCTGGTGGGGGCGTTGCCACTGCCCGCCGAGCAGGTTGCGCACTTGATGGCCGATGGTGACACGCGCTGGATCCACCGGGGCGCCTACGACCTGGTCGACCTCGATCCGAGCGCCGAGATCTCGACCGGGCAGATGCCCAAGGCCCGCGCCCTGTATGGCAGCTTGCCCGAGCAGTTGCAGCGTCCCGACTCGTTCGCTTCGCAGTTGAAGAAGATCCTCGCGGTGCGCCGCGCCTACGATATCGCCGCGAGCAAGCAGATCCTGATCCCCGACGTTCAGCATCCTGGGCTGCTGGTGATGGTGCATGAACTCCCGGCGGGCAAGGGCACCCAGATCACCGCACTCAATTTTTCGGCCGAGCCTTTGGTCGAGACGTTGCAATTGCCGGGTGTAGCACCGGGGCCGGTGGTCGATATCATTAATGAACGGGTTGAAGGCGATCTGACCGAGCAGGGCGAATTCACCATTACCCTGGACCCATATGAAGGCTTAGCACTGCGGGTGGTGAGTACTTCACTGCCTTGAGCCGATCGGGGAGTGACCGAAATATCAGGACCGGTCCATATTTCGGTCACAGCCCGGCCACCGGTCGCACAAACCGGGCTTTTAAGCGTAGATACACCTAATTTTGTTATCGAGGTTGGCGGGAATAGTGGCAAGATGGAATCGTGCGCGAGTAGCGTGGCGGGGCGGTTGAATGATCAAGAAAATTGCGACATCAGACTTGATTGTCGGCATGTACATCCATGCATTGTGCGGTAACTGGATTGACCACCCGTTCTGGAAGGAACGCTTTCTGTTGAGCGACCCCCAGGACATCGCGCGCATCAGGCAATCGGCAATCGAGGCGGTGATGATCGACACCGACAAAGGCCGCGATGTCACTGTGCAATCGTCCATCGAAGCACCTGCGCCCCTCGTGGAGACCGGCCCCGCGCCGCTCAAGCGCGTGTCCATGGACATGGAGATGTCCAAGGCATTCATCCTGTGCAATCGCGCCAAGGCAGCCGTCGCCAGCATGTTCAACGATGCGCGCATGGGACACGCCATCAATACCGAAGAATCCGAGGCGCTGGTCGAAGAGATCGCCAACTCGGTGATTCGCAATCCCCATGCGCTGATCAGCCTGTCGCGGCTCAAGAGCAGTGACGAATACACCTACATGCATTCGGTGGCGGTCTGCGCCTTTATGATGGCCCTGGCGCGCCAGATGGACCTGCCCCAGGACTGGGTGCGTGAAGCCGGCATTGCCGGCCTGATGCACGACATCGGCAAGATGACCATTGGCTCAGACATCCTCAACAAGCCCGGCCGTCTGACTGATCCCGAGTTCGCCGCCATGCGCCTGCACCCCGAGGGCGGCGTCAGGATTCTGCAGCAAGGCGGGGTGCAGCATGCCTCGGCGTACGACGTGTGCCTGCATCACCACGAAAAGTTTGATGGCAGCGGTTATCCGTTCGGGCTGCAAGGGGAGCAGATCAGCGTCATGTCGCGGATGGCGGCGATCTGCGATGTGTATGACGCCATCACCTCTGAGCGGCCTTACAAGAAAGCCTGGGGCCCAGCGCACTCGATCCGCGAGATGGCCAGTTGGGGGGGGCATTTCGATGAACACGTCTTCCAGGCGTTCGTCCGCACAGTGGGCATTTATCCGATCGGCGCGCTGGTCCGCCTGCAAAGCCAGCGGATCGGGGTGGTCGTCGATCAGGACGACAAATCCCTGCTCAAACCCAAGGTAATGATGCTATTGTCCGCGCGCACGAAAATGCCGCTGGAGCGCAAGGTGGTCGACCTGTCGCGCTTTGGTGAGGAAGACAAGATCATCCGCATCGAATCGGCCAAGGACTGGAATCTTGGCGACATCGATGCCCTCTGGACGGGTCGACCGGGAAGCTGAATTGACTGCAATGAAATCTCTACCTCCGTCGCCGACCGTTGACCGGACGCGGCGTTCGCGCCTGGCTTTCATTCTCGCCTTGGGCGCCGTACTGATCTTGGCCACGATAGTGCGCTTGCACGGTTTGACGGCGGTGGCCATCTGGTGCGACGAGGCTTCCAGCATCATCACCAGCCGCTACCCGCTGCCGGACCTGTGGTTCCACGCTGCCCACGATGTTCACCCGCCGTTCTATTACGTGCTGTTGCACCTGTGGATGGCGATGTTCGGCGAGGGACTGTTCTCGATCCGCCTGCTCAGTGCGATTCCCGGTATAGCCACCGTCCTGGTCGGGGCGCTGCTGGTGCGTCAGGTGGCGTCGCCTAAAGCCGCACTGCTGGCCGGCCTGCTACTGGCGTTGTTCCCGTTTGCCGTGCGCTACAGCCAGGAAGTACGCATGTACTCGTGGCTCACCTTGCTGTTGCTCAGTGCCACCCTGGCGCTGATGCACTGGCTGCGCAACCCCGAGCGCAAGGGGTGGCTCGCCCTTTACGTGCTGTTGATGACAGCGAGTCTCTATACCCACTACTTCACGATCTTCTGCGCGCTGGTGCACTGGCTGCACGTAGGCGCGCTCAGCCTGCGGCACGAGGGCCAGCGCCCAGCGACGTATAGACCACTAAGGCGCGCCCCCTGGTGGCTGGCCAATATCGCCATTGCGCTGCTGTTCATGCCGTGGGTGCCCAAGCTGTACGATCAACTGACCCATCTGCCCCAGTTGGAAGCCGGCGGTGATGTGGGCTGGATTGCTCCGGTCACGTTGTGGTCGCTGGCCACATCGATGTGGGAGTTCTGGACCCTGAGCGACGGCCAGTCCATGCCCAGAGCAGTGTATTTCCTGCTGCCGTTGACGGTTATCGCCCTTGCAGGCGTGGTGGTCCGTACCGACCGCAGCCCCCAGCGCTCTGCGCGTTTCCTGGTGCTCTACACCTTTGCGCCCATGGTCGCGGTGTTTCTGTTGTCATTGATTTCGCCGCTGCTGGTCGAGCGTTATCTGATGTTCGCGGCCATTGGGCTGCCGATGCTGGTAGCGCTGGCCATCGCGCAGCTGTGGCGTAAATCCAGGCTGCTGGCGATGGCAGTACTGGTCACCACGCTGGCCGTGGACAGGGTAGGGCTCAACGAGATCTATCGGATCGACGAGCCGCAGTTCGATCAATTGGTCGATTACGTCAACCGGCATTACCAGCCCGGCGATACCGTGGTGATCAGCGACCTGTTCTGGTACTTCACCTATGTCTACTACAACACCACACCGGTGGTGCCCCAACTGCTGACGTTGCCCAAGTCCGAAGGCGGTGCCGGCCGGCCCAATGCCTATGGCTTCGGCACCTTGGTGGATGCGCAGGGACCGCATATCTATGTCGATGAGCTGACCCAGCTGCCCCGCCAGGACCATCGTATCTGGCTGGTAGGCAGTGCGCAGCCACCGGACGACTTCTATGCGATTCCGGCCCAATGGCAATTGCTTGAGGATCGCAAGGTGGGTGATAACGAATTGCGCCTGTATCAGGCGCATTGGGAGCGGTAAGCCCGGATGAGCCATGCGGGTCAATGGACGTATCACCCCCCTGGAGGTACAGGCGGCAAGTGTCAGTCAGGACACCCGATGCTGCGTATGCCGATTGACCGGCACCGCCAGGCCGAAGTTGTCCCGCAGGGTTTGGCCTGAGTATTCCTTGCGCCACAAACCACGTTCCTGCAGCACCGGCACGACCAGCTCGGTGAACCGCGCCAGCCCATCCGGCAACAGCGAGCGGATGATGAAGCCATCGGCAGCGCCATTTTCGAACCAGTGCTGGATGGCATCGGCGACCTGCTCGGCGGTGCCGGTGAAATCACGGTTCGGTTGCGAGAAACGCAGCGCGACCTGGCGCAGTGTGAGGCTTTCTTCCTGCGCCAGGCGCTTGATCGCATCGCTGGTGCCTTTGTGGCTGTTACTGCCCAGCTCGCCGAGGTCAGGGAAAGGCGCGTCCAGGTCGTGGGGGCTGAAGTCGTAATCGTTGAAGGGACGGCCGAGGGCAACAATCGCGTCCTCGATGCTGACCAGCGCCACGGCCTGTTGGTAGCGGGCTTCGGCGTCGGCGGCATCGCGGCCGACGATGGGGCGGATGCCAGGCAGCAGGAACAGCTGCTGCGGATCGCGACCGAAGCCTTGAGCGCGCGCCTTGAGGTCCTTGTAGTAGGCATGGGCCTCTTCGAAGGTCTCAGGGCTGGCGAAAATGGCATCGGCATTCTGCGCGGCGAAGTTACGCCCGTCTTCAGACACCCCAGCCTGGAAGATCAGCGGCTGGCCCTGACGCGAACGCGCAATGTTCAGTGGGCCCTTGACCTTGAAGAACTCGCCCTGGTGATTGAGGGTGTGCAGCTTGTCAGGGCTGAAGAACTCGCCGCTGGCCTTGTTGCGCACAAAGGCGTCGTCTTCCCACGAATCCCATAGGCCCTTGACCACCTGCACGTGCTCGCGGGCGATGCGATAGCGCTGCGCGTGGGGCGGATGCTCGGCCTTGCCGAAGTTGTCGGCGGTGCCGGAAAGCCACGAGGTCACCACGTTCCAGCCGGCGCGACCGCCGCTGATGTGGTCAAGCGACGAGAGCTGCCGGGCCACCTGGAAGGGCTCGGTGTAGCTGACGGTAATGGTCGCCACCAGGCCGATGTGTTCCGTCACCGCCGCCAGCGCCGAAAGAATGGTCAGCGGCTCGAACCGATTGAGGTAATGCGGGCTGGACTTGGCGTGAATGTGCAGGCTGTCGGCGATAAAGGCGAAGTCGAAGAAGGCGGCCTCTGCGGTTTGTGCCTCCTGCTTGTAGAACGCGAAATTGGTGCTGGCATCGGCCAGCGCATCGGGATGGCGCCATTCGCCCCAGCCGTGACCGACGCCGTGAATCATCGCGCCCAGGTGCAGTTGTCGTGTGCTCATGCGGGGACTCCTTGTTTAAGTGGGGTGGCGGCCTGCGGTGGGCGGCGCCCAGGGATCGCGTCCAGCAGTTCGCGGGTATAGGGGTGTTGCGGGGTGTCGAGCACCTCACTGGCAGCGCCGCGCTCGACCACCTGGCCCTGGCGCAACACCACTACCTGGTGAGCGAGGCTGGCGACCACGGCCAGGTCGTGGGACACCAGCACGTAGGCGATGCCCAGGTCGGCTTGCAGGCTGCGCAACAGGTCGAGGATTTGCGCTTGCACCGAGACGTCCAATGCCGAAACCGGCTCGTCGAGCAATAGCAGCTCGGGCTGCAGCGCCAGGGCACGAGCGATGGCGACGCGCTGGCGTTGACCGCCGGACAGCTCGCGAGGCAAGCGATCCAGGTAGCTGGCCGGTAACTGCACCTGATCCATCAATTTGCGTGCCGCCTGGTACAACGCCTCGCCTTTGACCAGTCCGAAGGACTGCAGTGGCTCGACCACGCTCTGGAAAATCGTGAAACGCGGATCCAGGGCGGCGAAGGGGTTCTGCTGCACCAGCTGCATGCGCTGGCGGACGGGCCGGAACTGCTTCCAGCTCAAGTCGGTGACGTCCTGGCCATCGAAGCGCACCCGGCCCGCGCTGGGCGCCTCGAGGCCCAGGGCGATACGCAGACTGGTGCTTTTGCCCGAGCCAGACTCGCCGACGATGGCCAGGGTTTGTCCGGGGAACACTTCCAGGCTGAGGCCTTGCAGCGCATTAAAGCTTTGCGCCTGGCCTTTACGGGCGGGCAACCGGTAGTGCTTGCTGATGTTCTCCAGGCTCAACAGCGGCTGGCGACTGGTGTTGCCGACCGGCACTGGGCGTGGCCGGTTGCCGAACGCCGGTGCGGCGGCCAGCAGTTCACGGGTATAGGGTTGGCGCGGGTTGGAGAGCACCTGGCGGGCCGGCCCCTGCTCGACCAATTCACCGCTCTTCATCACCAACACGCGGTCGGCCCGATCGGCCGCCACGCCCAGGTCATGGGTAATGATCAACAACGAGATACCGCGGGCCTGTACCAGTTGCTCGAGGTGATCGAGGATGCGCCGCTGCACGGTCACGTCCAGCGCACTGGTGGGCTCGTCGGCGATGATCACTTGCGGGTTGCCGGCCAGCGCGATAGCGATCAACACCCGCTGGCGCATGCCCCCCGACAATTCGTGCGGATACTGGCGCGCGCGCAGCTCAGGGTTGTCCAGGCCCACCTGTTCAAGCAGTTGCAGCACGTCGGCGTCCAGCGCCGGATAACGGCGGCCGTGGGCCTGGATCAGGCTCTCGCCAATCTGCCGGCCGATGCTCAGGGTCGGGTTGAGGCTGACCATCGGGTCCTGGGGCACCAGCCCGATTACCCGGCCGCGCAACTGGCGCTTGAGCTTGTCGTTGGCATGGCTGATATCGTGCCCGGCGACGCGCAAGCTGCCGCCATCGACGCGCGCGCTTGCCGGCAGCAGGCCCATCAGCGCACTGGCCAGGGTGGTCTTGCCCGAACCGGACTCGCCGACGATGGCCAGGGTTTCGCCGGCCACCAAGTTGAAGGACAGGTTGCGCACCGCGGCAGTCACGCGCCCGCCGCTGTGGTAGCTGACACTGAGGTTGTCGACTTCGATCAAAGGGTGTGTTGTCGAGGTGCTCATCGTTCCAGCTCCTCGAAAGTACGGGCTATGTGGTTGAGGCTGAACACCACCAGCACCACATACAATCCGGGCAACAACGACACCCAGGGCGCGGTGATCAGGAACTGCCGGCCGTTGGCGATCAGAGTGCCCCATTCGGCTGCCGGTGGTTCGGCGCCAAAGCCGAGGAAGCTCAAGCCGGCGGTCGCGAGGATGGCCGCGCCGAAGTCCAGAGTGGCGAGCACCGCCACCGGGCCCCAGGCGTTGGGCAGCACATGACGCAGCAGCGTGCGCCCCCAGCTGGCCCCGCCCAGGCGCGCGGCCTCGACATAGGGCAAGGTCTTGACCCGCAACACTTCAGCGCGGGTGGTGCGGGCGAAGCCGGGGATGATGCCGACGCCGACCGCAATCGCCACCGGCAGCGTACCGAAACCTATGGCCGTGACGATCGCCAGCGCCAGCAGCAGGCCGGGCAGGGCCAGCATGACGTCGATAAAACGCATGATCACCGCATCCACCCGGCCGCCGATAAAGCCCGACACGATACCCAGGCCCAGGCCGCTGATCAGCGCCAGGCCGACCGCCAGTAGCGCGGCCTCCACCGACAGCCGCGAGCCATACAGCAAGCGGGTGTAGAGATCCCTGCCCAGCTCATCGGTACCGAACCAATGAGCAGCGCCAGGCGCCAACAGCTTGGCGGCGGGCGCAGTGGCGTAGGGATCGAGGCCGCTGAACAACCACGGCATCAGCCCTGCCAACAGGGTAAAGGCGATGAGCACTGCGGCCAGCACGAAGCCCGGACGGCGAAGCAGGGGCGCGGCTACATCAAGCAGGCGCTGCCAACGACGGCGCGGCTGCCACAGCGCTGACTCGGCAGGTTGGGTGTGGCCACGGCTGGATAATTGATCGAAGGCGGTCATGGTTCAAGTCACCTTGGGGGCGTGAGTGATACGCGGGTCGAGCACCGGATAGAGCAGGTCGACCAGCAGATTGACCAGTACGAAGGCCGCGGCGGACACCGTCACGATCCCCAGTACCACCGGAATGTCCTGACGCATCACGGCTTCCTGGACCAGGCGGCCGACACCGTTGCGCGCGAAGATGGTTTCGACCAGTACGGCGCCGGACACCGTGTTGCCGACCTGCAGGCCGATAAGGGTCAGCAGCGGCAATGCAGCGTTGCGCAGACCGTGGCGTGCCTGCACTTGCGCGCGGCTCAGGCCCTTGGCGTAGGCGGTGACGATGTAGGGTTCACGCGACACATCGGCGAAGCCGCGCTGCAGCACTTGCGCATACACCGCGGCGCTGGGAATCGCCAGAGTCACGGCGGGGAGGACCAGACTCGAAAAGCCGATGCTGCCCGTGGACGGGAACCAGCCCAGGCCGAATGCGAATACCTGGATCAGCAACAAGCCCATCCAGAACACCGGCACCGAAAAGCCCAAGGCCGGCAAGCGGGCAAGCGCGGTTTTCAACGGCTGCCAGCGCACATAGGCGGCCAGGTAGGCCAGGCCGATACCACCGAACAACGACAGGAGGATCGCGAAGCCGGCCAGCGACAGCGTCTGCGGCAGGCGTTCGGCGAGGATCGAGGTCACCGGCCGATTGAGCGTCAGCGATTGCCCCAGATCGCCGTGCAACACGCCCCAGAGCAAGTGCACATAGCGCTGGATCAATCCTTGGTCGAGGCCGTAATAGGCGCGAGCCTTGGCCAACTGCTCGGGCGACAGTGAGTCGACCTCCATTCCGGACGCACTGAGCATGATCGACAACGGATCGCCGGGCAGCAGGTACAGGATGAAATAGGTGACCGTATAGGCGCCCCACAGCACCAGCCCGGCTTGGGCGATCCGACCGAGCAGGTAGCGCTTCATGGCTTGATCTCGATGTCGTTGAGGAACGCGAAGCCCTCGGCGCTCCAGTGGAAGTTCTGCACCCGCTTGGCGGTGGCGGCCTGCCAGACGCGTTCGTAGACCGGAATCGCCGAGCCTTGGTCGATCAACAGATCCTGCAAACCGTCATAGGCCTGGGCACGTTGTTCGGAGGTGGTCGCGGTGAGGCCGGCGTCGAACAATGCGGTCGCCTGGCCAAGGATCGCCGGTGGGTAGATGTTGGTGGCCACGGTTGCGCTGTAGGCGCTGCGTGGGTCGAGGATTGTTTGCAGGATGATTGGATCGGCGCGCGTCATGTAGGTGGACGTCAGGTCGTAGTTGCCTGAGGCATTGGCCGCCGCCCATTCGGCTTTGGTCTGCACGCGCAGCTTGAGGTCGACGCCGATCTTGCGCAGCTGGTCCTGGATCAGCACGTCGCCTGGGGTCTCTTTGATGGCCAGGTTGTCGACCAGGGTCAAACGCTTGCCATCCTTGGCGCGGTAGCCGTCGGCACCTTTGAGCCAGCCGGCCTTGTCGAGCAATTGTTCGGCGCCTTGCGGGTCGTAGCCGAGTTTGGCGCCTTGACTGCGGAAATACGGGGTGCTGACGTCGAACACGCCATCGACCACCGGGAAGTCCTGGCTGTACACGGTGCTGGCGTAGGTCTTGCGGTCGATGGCCTTGAGCAGCGCCAGGCGCACGTTGATGTCCGCCAGAATGCGCGTGCCACTGGTGTTGGGGTACAGATTCAGCGCCGGGCCGGGCAGCGAACGGCTCTGGATGGTAGCGCCCTTGCTCTGGAACAACTTGAGATCGACCTCCGAAAACGGATCGCGCGGCCACAGAATGTCCACTTGGCCCTGTACGAATTGGCCGTTGCGTACGCTTTCTTCCGGTACATAGGTGACATCGATCGCGGCCAGGTGCGCTTCGCCCTGGTTCTGTACGTTGGCCGACGCCCAGGCGTAGCCTTTGCGCCGGGTCAGGCGCAGACCGGATTCGGGGGTGTAGTGGTCGAGGACGAACGGGCCAGTGCCGATGATCGCACCCAGCGAGCGCTCCTTGGCCGTCTTGCGATAGGACTCCGGGGCCAGGATCGCCAGGTTGGTGGTCGAGGTCGCCTGCAGGAATCCGGCGTTGGGCTTTGCCAGCACCAGCTTGACGGTCAGCGGATCAATCACTTCAGCGTGGTCATAACCGGCCAGATAGGTGGCGCCAAAGGCGCTGGGCAGGGCGGCTGCGAAGGCTTTGTCGGTATCGAAGGCGGTTTTTACCGCTTGGGCATCGAAGGCTTCACCGTTACTGAACGTCACGCCCTTGCGCAGGTGGAAGGTGTATTCGCGAGCATCAGCGCTGATATCCCAGCGTTCGGCGAGCCAAGGAATGATCTTGCCCGTTTGCGGGTCCTGGTCGGTCAATGATTCGGCAATGTTGCGCAGTACGACGCGGTGCTCGAGCCAATAGACCTGAAAGGGATCGAGGCTCACCAACTGGGTGTTGTCCGAGAAGAAGGCGATCTTCAAGGTACTGGCAGCCTGCGCATCGGCCTGCGAGGGCGAGCAGCCAGGCAAGGCCGCGGCGCCCGTCAGCAGCATGGTCAGAGCCATTGCGGTGCGGGGCGCGGTGGCGCAGGCCAGGGAACGGTGCAGGAAGGGGATGAGCATAGCGAGCGTAGTCCATCGCGTCTGACGCTGGCCCGTGGAAGGGGTGCAGGTTCGATAGCGTTAAAGTGGGTTAGTGGGCGTGACGCGGTCGTCTGCGCTCGATGATATTTGCATAAAAGATGTCAGTGAAATTCTATTTAGAAATATGCATATTATTCTCGGCCCGCATCTATGGCCGACAAAACATGCAATTAACTGATTTCTAAACCCTCTCTGGCGAGAGGCTTGCTTCCGACCGTCGGTGCCTTCGCACCGACCAGGTTTTGATGCCTGTTTTCGGCACCGCACGCGCAGTACCCGCGCTACTGGGTAAAAGCGCTGCGCCCCGCGGCAGCCAGCACCACATCATCCTGCGGGGTATGCACCCGGCTACACAACACATTGCGAAAGTGCCGTTCCAGCGGGTTTTTTCGCGACAGGCCAGGGTTGCCTGCGGCCTCGATGGCCAACTCCACCGCCTTGATCGCGTTGGTACTGACCAGTTGCTTGAGCTGGCCCGCGTGCCCCGAAGCCATATGCCCGGCAGCGGCGCTGTCGAGCACGTGGCGGTTGGTAAACAGCAGGGTATCGATACGCCCGACCACTTCCTGGAAGCGTGGCAGCGTCGACAGCGGCTTGCCGAGGTTGGTCGGCACTCGTTCTTGCAGAAACGACACCAGCCAGTCCCGGGCCGCATGGGCCACGGCGTCGTACAGGCTGCCCAGCAGCACCGACATCCACAGCAAGCCCTCGCCATCGAGCACCGCCTGCGGCGCGCTGGCCGGATTGACTGACACCGCGTGATCGAGCGGCAGCAGTACCTCGTCGAACTCGACGCGGTGGCTGCAAGTGGCGCGCATGCCCAGGTGATCCCATTCGTCGATGATGCGTACGCCCGGGCTGTCTTTGTGCACCAGAAAACCACCCACCAGCGGATCGGCATCATCACTGCGCGCCCACACCAGGTACCAGGTCAAGCCATGGCTGCCAGTGCAATATTGTTTGCTGCCACTCAGGCGCCAGCCCTCGGCGGTGCGCCGCGCAATGGTGGCCGGCAAACCGCCTCGGGCAGGGGTACCGAGATCCGGCTCGACGCGGAACGCGTTGACCAGCGCGCCGTTCTCCACAGCATCGCGGCCCAGGCGCTGGCGCAGTGGCGCGGGCCAGCGCTGGTCATCCTGCAAACGCAGATGCTGCAGGTATTGCATGATCAGGATCAGCGCCGTCGAAGGCTCACCTTTGGCCACGGCAGCAATCACCTTGCGCGCTGTCGGCAAGTCACTGCCGCTACCGCCCAAGGCCTTGGGCACGGTAAGGCTTAACAGGCCATGGCTGTGCAACAGGGCAAAGTTGGCGGCGGGGAACGTCCCCAGTCGATCCTGCTCGGCGGCAGTGGCGGCGAGTGTTTCGGTAACCGATGCCAGCACGGCATCCAGGTCCAGTGATTGTGGCGCGGGGCTGAACAGGGCGGCGGAAAGGGTCATCGGGCACGTCTCCATGGGGCCAATCGGTAACAAGCGTTCACCTGCTCGTCCGTAAGGGTAGGGGCCATGACCCTATGCCTACCGGTGGGTCCGTGTGAAATGCTTTATGGATCTAAGCTAATGATCATATTTTGCATATTAGGATATGAATAAAATGCATTTCACCGATGTGTTAATTCCATTTATAGTATAAAAAAATCGGATTAAGACGATTTAGTTCTAATTTCACTTCCTTGAAAGGACCTGCACATGCCTCCCTTTATACGATTCCTGGCGCTTGGCGCCGCTCTGCTGGTGGCTGGCCAGGCCGCGGCGGCTGATCGGGTCGAACTGCGCATCGGCGACCAGAAAGGCAATATGCGCGCGCAACTCGAAGCTGCCGATGCATTGCGCGACTTACCCTATGACATTCGTTGGTCCGAGTTCCCTGCGGCGGCGCCACTGGCCGAAGCGCTGAATGCCGGCGCCGTGGACGCGGGCATCATCGGCGACGCACCGCTGCTCTTCGCTCTGGCCGCCGGGGCGCAGGTAAAGGCGATCGCGGTGGACAAATCCGACGGCTACGGCACCGCCGTGCTGGTCGCGCCGGACTCACCACTCAAATCCGCGGCCGATCTCAAGGGCAAGCGCATCGCCACCGGACGCGGCTCGATCGGCCACTTCGTCGCCCTCAAGGCGCTCGCCAGCGTCGGCTTGAGTGAAAAGGACGTGGACTTCCGTTTCCTCGGCCCGGTGGACGCGAAGATGGCCCTGGCCAATGGCTCGGTGGACGCCTGGGCGACATGGGAACCCTATACCGCGCTGTCGGAGCTGACCAAACAGGGCAGGGTGCTGGTCAATGGCAGCCAGCTGACCACCGGCAACAGCTTCCTGGCGGCGACCGACACGGCGCTGGCCGATCAAGCCAAGCGTGCCGCCTTGCAGGATTATCTGGCCAGGGTGGCAAAGGCGCAGGTGTGGGCGTATGCAAACCTCGACAGCTATTCGCGCAGCCTGGCGAAGATCATCGGTTTCCCGGAAGATGCCGCGCGCTTGCAGTTCGAGCGACGCAAACTGCACTGGGAGAGCCTGGATGCCCACACCATCGACCAACAGCAGGAAACGGCGAATTTCTACCAGGCGCATGGGCTGATCAACAAACCGCTTGATGCGAAATCGACCTTTGCCCAAGGGTTCAGCATCCCTACTGGCAACACCGCGGCAAAATAACCCTGAGAAAACCCTTTGGCGAGGCAGCTCGCCCCTGATGAGGGTCAGGCAGATAAGCGGTGTTGCTTGGTAGCAATCGGAAGCGAGCCGTCTCATCCCAGTGAACGACGCGCGATTAGTTTATTTTGTGCAACAGTGTTTTGCGAAGATGTAACAAGATTTGTCTTGATTAGGCTGGTTGTTTCATACGACCCTACGCGGCAATTCGCCACACTGGGCTGCTGCCAGGAAACCTGGGCAGTGCAGGGCGGACATCAACCTGTCGGGATCCTCCCCCGGCAGGTTTTTTTAAGACTCAGTATGAAACCGGTTTCAGTGCCTTTGATCCTGCCGATAGAGCAGGGCGGCGTGCTGTTCAAAGCCCTTGACGAGATGAACATGAAACACACTCCCCCTCTGACGTGCGAACAGGCGACCAGCGCTCCGGCTGGCGCGTGGGCCGCGCCGATGCATCGCCGTACCGTGTTGCTGGGCATGACGGCCAGTGCGCTGAGCCTTGGCCTCGCCAGCCTGGCTGTCCCCGGGCTCAGCTTCGCCGCACAAGCGCCCGGCCTGAACGCCTCGCGTTTCCTTCAGGCTTCGCAAGTGTTGACCGGCTATGACAACCTCGATGCGCTGACGGCCCAGCGCATCAGCGCCGCCATGATCGCCCAACAGCCGGCGATGGCTGCGCAACTGACCGCCCTGGCTGATCTGGTGCAGGTCCCGGCCAACGTATTCAATGCCGAGGCCTTGCTGGCCGCCGCCAAACAGGCTGGCGTCGGTGATGCCGCTTTGGCCGTGGTCGCCGCCTGGTTCAAAGGCACCGTGGGGCATGGCCAGACCGCTCAGTTGGTGGCCTACAAGGAAGCACTCATGTATCGCCCGGTGAGCGACGGTTTGATCGTGCCGACCTATTGCGGCAACGGCCCACTGTGGTGGACCGCACCGATTCCAGATGCCAGTGCACCCGCCGCCGGACCGAGGACTGCCGTATGAAAGCGCCCGTATTTGCAGAGAACGGCGATGTCAGCGCCGACGTCATCGTGGTCGGTTCCGGCGTGGCCGGCGCCTTGATCGCCAATCAGTTGGTCAGCGAAGGCTACTCGGTAGTCATCCTCGAAGCGGGCTTGCGCATTCAGCGCGCCCAGGCCGTCGAGAACTGGCGCAACATGCCGTTCGATAATCGCATCGGTTCGGACTTCCAGGGGCTGTACCCGCAGGCCGAACACGCGCCAGCGCCGCTGTATTTCCCGAAAAACAACTACGTGGGCCTCGACGGCCCGAGCGGCAGCAGCTTCCAGCAGGGTTACCTGCGCACCTTGGGCGGCACCACCTGGCACTGGGCGGCCTCGTGCTGGCGCCATCTGCCGGTGGACATGCGCATGCAGTCCGAATACGGCGTAGGCCGCGACTGGCCGATCAGCTATGACGAGCTCGAACCCTATTACTGCCGCGCCGAAGAAGCCATGGGCGTCGCCGGCCCAAGCGACCCGCAGATGGAATCGCCGCCTGAGCGCAGCAAGCCGTACCCCATGGACATGGTGCCTTGGGCCTATGGCGACAAGCGCTTTGCCGAAGTGGTCAACGCCCACGGCTACAAGCACATCCCGATCCCTCAAGGGCGCAGCACGCGGCCGTGGAAAGGCCGTCCGACCTGCTGTGGCAACAACAACTGCCAGCCAATCTGCCCGATCGGTGCGATGTACAACGCCATTCACACCATCGAGGAAGCCGAGCGCCATGGCGCTGTGTGCATCACCGAAGCGGTGGTCTACAAGGTCGATACCGATGCGGCCAACCGCGTCAGCGCCGTGCACTGGCTACGCCCCGATGGCTCCTCGCGCAAAGCGACCGGCAAGGTCTTCGCTTTGGCCTGCAACGCGCTGGAAACCCCGCGCCTGCTGCTCATCGCGGCTAACGAGCAGAACCCCAACGGTATTGCCAACTCGTC
Organism: Pseudomonas baltica; assembly: GCF_031880315.1. NCBI lineage: Bacteria > Pseudomonadati > Pseudomonadota > Gammaproteobacteria > Pseudomonadales > Pseudomonadaceae > Pseudomonas > Pseudomonas baltica. The sequence continues at coordinate 6,595,070 of NZ_CP134771.1, forward strand.
CGACCAGGTCGGGCGCAACATGATGGATCACTCGGGTTTCCACTGCTCGTTCATCGCCAACGAGCCGCTGTGGATCGGCCGCGGCCCGGCCCAGAGCAGCTGCATCGTCGGCCCGCGCGACGGCGATTTCCGCGGCCAGTACTCGGCCAACAAGATGATCCTCAACAACATCACCCAGGTCGGCAAGGCTACCGAGCAGGCTCTGGCCATGGGCCTGGTGGGCCAGGCCCTCGAAGCCGAAATCCGCCGCCGCGCCAGCCACGGCGTCGACCTGTCGATCAGCCTCGAGCCACTGCCGGACCCGAACAACCGCCTGACCCTGAGCAAGACCCGCAAGGACCCGCACGGCCTACCGTGCCCAGACATCTTCTACGACGTTGGTGACTACGTGCGCAAAGGCGCCGAAGCCGCGCACAAGCAACTGGAGCACATCGGCCAGCTGTTTGGCGCTACCGAGTTCGTCATCACCACCAGCCTCAACGCCAACAACCACATCATGGGCGGCACCATCATGGGCAGTAACCCCAAGGATTCGGTGGTCGATGGCGATTGCCGTGCCCACGACCACGCCAATCTATGGTTGCCCGGTGGCGGCGCGATGGCGTCGGCCAGCGTGGTCAACACCACCCTGACCATGGCCGCCCTGGCGATCAAGGCAGCCGACTCCATGAGTCAGGCCCTGGCGCGAGGATAAGTCGATGATCACCAGACATTTACGTGCTGCATCTCTCCAGGCAGCGCTAGGCCTGACGCTGCTCGGTGCAGGCTTGAGCCTGCCGGCCTACGCCCTGGAGTCCGTACCCGGTGCCGCGACGACCCCGGTCGCGGCGGCGCCGACCCTGGAAGAGCAGGGCAGGCGCCTGGCAGTGGCCGGCGACTGCATGGCCTGCCACACCGTCCCCGACAGCGACAAACCCTTCGCCGGTGGTTATGCGATCAACTCGCCTTTTGGCGCGATCTACTCCACCAACATCACGCCGTCGAAAACCGCCGGCATTGGCAACTACACCGAGCAACAGTTCGCCGCCGCCGTGCGCGATGGCGTTCGCGCTGACGGCAGCCGCCTGTACCCGGCCATGCCGTACACCTCGTACGTACACCTGACCGATCAGGACGTCGCCGCGCTGTATGCGTACTTCATGCATGCGGTCAAACCGGTGGATGTGCCTGCGCAGGTCACGGCGCTGAACTTCCCGTTCAACCTGCGCTTCTCGATGGTCGGCTGGAACCTGTTGTTTCTCGACAGCCGTGACACGTCCAAGACGGCGGCCAGTGTGGCGGCCAGCGACGCGCAGTTGCAGCGCGGCGAATACCTGACCAACACCCTGGAGCACTGTGGCGCCTGCCACACGCCGCGCAATCCCTTGATGGCCGAGATCAAGAGCAAGGCCCTCACCGGTGGCATGGTCGGCCCCTGGTACGCGCCCAACATCACCTCTGATCCGGTCAGCGGTATCGGCGCCTGGAGCGATCACGAACTGATCGAATACCTGGGCACCGGCCGCGCCAAAGGCAAGAACCAGGCAGCTGGCGGCATGGCGGAAGCGGTGCAGAACAGCTTGCAGTTCCTGCCGCGCGAGGACCTGGCCGCTATCGTCGCCTACCTCAAGAGCACTAAACCGGTGAGGGAGCCGGGGGCCACAATCGCGGCGTTCAGCTACACCGGCAATGGCAACAGCCTGGCTGAAAGCACGCTGCGCGGTGTCGGCAAATACAACGAGCACGACAGCCTGCACAGCGGCGAGGCGCTCTACAGCGGCCTGTGCGCCAGCTGCCACCAGCCGTCAGGCAAGGGCAGTGCCAATCAGGCCTATCCCTCGTTGCTGAACAACACCGCCACCGGCCTGAGCACGCCCGCCAACTTGATCTCGGCGATCCTGTACGGGGTCGATCGGCTGGACGGCGAGCATCATGTGCTGATGCCACGGTTTGACGGCACGTCCTATGTTCAGCCGTTGAACGACCAGCAAGTCGCTGACGTTGCCAACTTCGTGTTGCAGCATTACGGCAACGGTGCGGTCAGCGTGTCGGCCAAGGACGTAGCAGTCGCCCGTAATGGCGGTGAAGCGCCGTTGCTGGCGGTGGTCCAGCCGTACATCCTGCCAGCCATAGTGGTGGGCATCGTCGTGGTGATCGGCCTGCTTGCGCTATGGCTCCGCCGCCGCAAACCCCACTGATATCCCGCCCTCTAGCGAGGCGGCTTGCCCCGACAGGCCTGACGGGCTTCATACCCGTCAGGCCTAGCTTCACCCCCTCAGATCGCGTCACATCGCAACATATCGATAGAACATTTTCGTCGGTGTGCCTGGAGGCTTTTTCCGGTACTAATAGCGGCCACATCCGACCCCACAGGAGTGGCTATGAGCACCCTCGAGTACCGCAACCTTGGCCGCAACGGCATCAAGGTTTCGCCTATTACCCTCGGCACCATGATGTTCGGCAGCCAGACCCCTGAAGACGTTGCCAAGCGCATCACCGACAAGGCTTTCGCCCAGGGCATCAATTTTATCGACACTGCCAACGGCTACAACGGCGGTGCCAGCGAAGAAGTGGTCGGCCGCCTGATCGCCGACCGACGCGCCCAGTGGGTGCTGGCGACCAAATTCGTCAACCCCAATCCTGGCGGCGGCGGCCCTAACAACAAGGGCGCTTCGCGCAACAACGTCATCCAATCGGTGGACGCCAGCCTCAAGCGACTGAATACCGACTACATCGACCTGTTCTATCTGCACCGCGAAGACAACGACACGCCCGTGGAAGAAACCCTGCGCGCGCTGTCGGACCTGATTCGCGCCGGCAAGATTCGCACCTACGGACTGTCCAATCACCGCGCCTGGAAGCTCGCCGAGTTCAGCCGTACCGCTGACCTGCTCGGCATCGAACGGCCATCGGCGTCCCAGCCGCTGTACAACCTCGCCAATCGCCAGATCGAGTCCGAGCACCTGCCGGCCGCCGAGTACTACGGCATTGGTGTGGTGCCTTACAGCCCGTTGGCTCGCGGCGTATTGACGGCCAAGTACGATCCATCCCAACCGCCGTCCCCAGAGTCCCGCGCCGGTCGCAGCGACCCCCGTCTGCAACAGACCGAGTGGCGCCCGGAGTCGTTGAATATCGCTCAGCGGGTCAAGCAACACGCCGAGGCCCGAGGCATCACGCCGGGGCAGTTCGCCCTGGCCTGGGTGCTCAACAACGCCTTGGTGACCTCGGCGATCGCCGGCCCACGTACCGAGGCGCAGTGGGACGATTACGTGCCGACGCTGGACTATGTGTTCACGGCTGAAGACGAAGCCTTCATTGACGATCTGGTGGTGACCGGGCACTCGTCGACGCCTGGGTATAACGACCCCAGCCACCTGTTCGTAGGGCGCAAGCCGCGGCGCTGAACCTGTAGCACCGCGATTTTCAAGGCCCGCTACGGGCCTTGAAAATCCTGCTACTGCGCTTCGATTTCGATCACGCGCCCGCTCTTCGCGGCCTCGGCGATGGCCTCGGTCACCCGCAGGTTGGCCAGCCCATCCTGCACGCTCACCAGAGGCTCGACCTCACCACGCACCACCGCTCCAAAATGCTCCATCTGGTGCACGAGCGGGTCCTGCCGGATCATGCCCACCACACCGACTTCAAAGGGTTTCCACCATGAGCGATCTTGCGCGCTGGGGTAGGTTTTCAGTCGCATGGTGGGGACCGACAGGCTGCCGTTGGTGCCCGCGATCACATAACAGTCCTCATCGTCGTAGCTCGCATAGGCCTTGTTCTCTTGAGAGGTCTGCTCCCAACTGCGCGGCGAGGCGGCGCTGTCCGAGAGCATGAAGCTGCCCAGCGCGCCGCTGGCGAAGCGCAGGTTGATCGCCACCGTGTCCTCGACCTGGAAGTTGCGCACGGCATTGGACGCAAACGCCTGCACAGCGACCACCTCACCCGCAAGCATTCGCAGATTGTGGACTTCGTGGATCATGTTCAGCAGTATCGGCCCCGCGCCTGGCTGGCTGCGCCACGGCGCATCGCTGAAATACTGATCGGGCTTGAAGAACACCGCGCTGCCCATCACCGATACCAGGCGCCCCAAAGCGCCGCTGTGCACGACCTCGCAAGCCTTGGCCATGATCGGACTGTGAGCACGGTGATGGCCGATCAAGATGCGGGCGTTGTGTTCCTCGGCCTGGCGGGCGAGGGCGCGACCTTCGGCAACGGTCGATGCCACGGGCTTTTCCAGCAGCATCGGCAGCCCCGCAGCCATGCACAAGAGCGCGTGGGGCACATGAAACTGATTAGGCGTGGCAAGCACCACGCCGTCCGGGCGGTCCCTGTCGAGCAACTCCTCCAGGGATTTATAGAGCGGCACACCGGCTTTGGCGGCCAGGGCCTGAGCCTGCGGGGAGGGGTCGACTACCGCCGACAGCTCGCAGGTAGAGCTTTGCAGCAGGACATCAATGTGGGCCTGGCCGATATAGCCAGCACCGGCGATGGCAATGCGGGTCCTGGTCATGGCTGTGGATACTCGGTGATGGGTATCGGAGATGAGCGGGTCATAAGGTTAGCCTCTGTTGTAGTTGTTCAGGCTGGGTGAACGACTGAAATTATATAACTCAACTAAATAGACATTTAGTTGAGTTATATAATTATCGTATATCAAGCGGGGCGAGGGCGGTCATGCGCCGCCCATTGATTCGCTCGACGGTACGCATGTGACAGATGATACAGAACCGCGGCTTCCATTTCCCGCCGATCACCGCCAAGGCCGCATAGAGCCCGCAATTACAGGGAGTGTTAGCCATTATGATGCTCGCAGATGGGTACTTACCTAAAGGTGCATACTATTCAAATAGAATGCACAGCTCTACAGTTGGTTCTCAACTTTCTACGGGAAACGCTCATGAGCAGGCTCAACGGTAAAATCGCAGTGATCACAGGTGGCAACAGCGGCATCGGCCTTGCCAGCGCCATACGCATTGCGGCAGAAGGCGCACGTGTGGTGATCATCGGTCGCCGCCAGGATGAATTGGACAAAGCCTTGGTGCTGATCGGCGCTGACGCAGTCGCGATCCAGGGCGACATCTCCAACCTCAAAGATCTGGACCGGATCTTCACAGACATCAAATCTACCCAAGGCAGGATCGATGTTTTGTTCGCTAACGCCGGGCTGGGAGAGTTTCAGCCGCTCGGATCGATCACCGAAGAATCATTTGACCTCACGTTTGGCATCAACGTGAAAGGCACGCTGTTCACTGTGCAAAAAGCATTGCCACTGATGGGCGATGGCGGCTCGATAATCCTCACCGGGTCGACGACGGGCTCTATGGGCACGCCGGCGTTCAGCGTGTACAGCGCCACCAAAGCCGCGTTGCGTAACTTTGCCAGGAGCTGGGCGCTTGATCTGAAAGGCACTGGTATTCGCGTCAATGTGCTTTCACCTGGACCGATCTCGACTCCGGGCCTCGACCTCGCGCTTTCAAGCCTGGGCCAAACGGACGTGCTCATCGAGGGCATGGCCACGCAGGTGCCACTGGGACGTATTGGCCAACCGGAAGAAGTCGCGGCGGCGGCGTTGTTCCTGGCGTCGGATGAGAGCAGCTTCATGACCGGCAGTGAGATGTTCGTTGATGGAGGGGCTGCTCAGGTTTGAGGGCGGTCTTTGGGTCAGGGGTTGTGTGGGTTGAAATGTGGCCGAGACTGCCCCTGACTTGAGGTTATGAGACTACGCATAATGTATATTATGTTAAATCGCGTATTTGGGTGTGGGCTGTGGTGCTGTTGTCATCGGTACCTGAAAACGAGACTTTGTCTGTAAAGACCATCCTCGCTGAAAATCAATCAGTTCAGCCACAGGTTGAAGTGAACGACCACGGGTGCGGCGTTAGGCTCCTCTTTATCAAGCAAGACCTAGATCATCGCAAGCGTCGAACTTTTCCCGCTCCCCCAAGGCCCTTCGATGGATAAGACGAAACCCGCTGGACTCGACACCTTTGCGAATGAGGCCGTTGTTTGTACTTTCACAAGTATTTTTCCAACCCTCTAGGTATGCTCCGCGTTATAACCGATCACTGATACGGGGATGCCAGCCCAGTCTTTGCTGCCCACGCAGTGCATGGAGCCGTACCTCTCAAGGACGTTTGAATACGATGAGTACCCCCGTGCTGGATATCAGCAGCCTGACGCCACTGCCTTATCACCAGAGTGTCGTCGACTACCTGAAAGCCCATGAACCTGTCGTGTGGGAATGGGCCTCGTCCTTAGGCGTCCAGCAGGAACACGCCCAGGATGTACGTGCGCAATTGCTACGCGACACCTATCGCTTAAGTCCCGAGACCCATCCGCAGGCCTATCAGTCCTGTGAAACAGCATTGCAGTGCTTGCAGATCGCGGCACCCGCCACCCTTTACCAGGCTGGCGACGGCGCGATGAATGCGAGCCTCTATTACCTGACCGGTGAAGTGCATGTGGTGTTTTACGGGCCGATTCTTGAGCGGCTGGACGCCCAGGAATTGCTGGCATTGCTCGGGCACGAGTTGGCCCACTACCGCTTATGGTCGGAGCACAGTGGCGACTTTCTCACTGCCGAGCGGATTCTCAATCACGCCATGGCCGACGTGAATACGCCGTCCAGTCTTGAACAGACTGCACGTCTATATAGCCTGCACACCGAAATTTATGCCGACCGCGGCGCTGCACTGGTGGCTAACGGATCAGAAGCGTCGATTACCTCGCTGGTCAAGATTCACACCGGCATTGTCAGCGTCGATGCGGCCAGCTACTTGAAGCAGGCCCGCGAGCTGGATGGCAAGGATGCGCCATTGTCCCAGGGCGTTTCTCATCCCGAGACGTTTCTGCGCTCCCAGGCTGTGGATAGCTGGTGGCAACAACTCCCGGATGCCGATAGCTGGCTGGATCGCCGGTTGCGCGGGCCGTTGTCGCTCAATCGCCTGGACGTGATCGACCAGATTGAGTTGACCGCCCTCACCCGCAGCTTTATTGCCCATTTCATCGGCTACCCCGCGTTGCAATCAGAGGTCGTGCTGAATCAGGTGCGCAGCTTCTTTCCCGATTGGAAGAACAACGAAAAGCCACTCGACCTCGTTACACTGAATGCCGAGCGCATCGACACCAGCATCCATGAATACCTGCACTTCATCATGCTCGACCTGAGTCTGGTGGACCGCGACTTGCGGGATGAAGCCCTGCTGCACGCCGCGCGCACCGCGAAGAAACTCGGCAGCGTCGATGACTTTATCAGCGTGCTCAAGCGCGATATCAAACTACCCAAACGTCAGCTCGACCCGATCGTTAGCGCGCTCAAAGCGGAGGGCGACACATGGACCCAGTAATCCAACCCGTCACGTTCACTCAATTGCTGCAAAACCACGATGGTGCCGCCGTGCCCATTGACGATGTGTTGTTCCTGACGCTGCCACTGCTGCTCCAGGTGGCACAGCTGCATGAGTCGGGACGAGTCGCGCAGATCAGTTATCTCGATGTGGTGCAAGGGCCGGAACGCACGTTGCAACTGCGTAATCCTGAAGGTGTCCCGCCGCAGCTGGCGCTGGAAGCAGTCAAGCAGGTGCAGCCCAACCCGGAATCGGCGCTGAATGTCGTCGGCAAAGTCCGCCTGACTCGGGACTCGGAAAGCGGCGTGGCAATTACCGACCTGCAAGTCCAGGAGGACCTGCATCAAGCCATTGACCACCCGGTATTCCTCCCAGAAATGCACAGTTGGGAGCATCGCCTCGGGCACCACGATGAGATCACCGACATATTCCAGCTCGGTCAGTTGTTGGCGTGTCTGGCATGCGGATTGGATTTCGCCGATATCAATGACCTAAAGACGTTTGCCCGGCACCGGCGCAACCTGTTTCAGGTCAATGGTCGGCTCAACCCGGTGTTGGCCAACCTGATCGTCGAGATGACCGAGCTCAACCGCCACGACCGCGCCACGGATGTGGCCTCGCTAGCGCGCCGCCTGGAGTCTTGGCGCGAGCAGCCGGCCAGTCTGGATGTCGAGCGTGTATTGGCCCAGGCCGAAGGGCCAGCGTCGCGGCGCACGGTGGTCCTGGAACATCTGCGCAACCGTTTGTTTGACCTTTCGCGTCGCAATCGCCTGCTGTACTTCCGGCCTACCCAGGCCAACGTCAACCTGACCGTGGCCAGTGTGCCGTTGGTGATGCGCATTGAAAGTATCCGGCCCGAAGCGCTGTGCACCTGGCAGTCCACCTTCGGTGGTTTCTCCGAACAAGTGCTGAGTGGCAAACCTGTTGGCCTGCAGCAATGGCTGCGGTTTGAAGACCAGACGTGGTTGCAGGCGTCGCTGGAGCGCATCATCCAGGAAACCCGACGCGACCGTGCCGAGTTCGGCTTCAGCAACTTGCGCCTGGTAGTAGCCTTCATGCGCTGGCACAACCTAAAGGACACACCGGAAGAACGCATCGTCACCCCGCTGCTGTGGCTTCCAGTGGAGTTGAGTCGCAAAAAAGGTGTGCGTGACCAGTTCGTGTTGCAATGCGACGAAACCGAGGCGGAATTCAACCCGGTAATGCGTCATCAGCTGCGTCAGCTCTACGATATCCAGTTGCCGGAAATCGTCGACCTGCAAAAGACTTCTCTGGAAGACATCCATGCCGATATTGCGCGCCAGATCAAACTGACCGAGCCCGGCGTCGAGTTACGCCTGCAAAGCAAACCGCAAATCGAGCTGATCCACCAGAAGGCTGTGCAGCATCTGCATCACTTCCAGCGCCGTCGCGCCCGTCAGCGCTCGGCGATGCCTTTGGTAAAGCCGGATTTCAGCTACGACCGCGAAGATTTCCGTCCGCTGGGCCTCCAACTGTTCCAGCAAAAGGTACTACCCAGTGAGTTGCCGCTGCGCCTGGCCGTAGGCGCCAAACCCGTGCTGCGCAATCAACACCCTCAGATGGTCGCCAGGAGCGCCGAAAACAGTACCTTCGCATTGCCCCAGAACCAGGGACATCGCTACGCCTGGGACATCGACCTGACGCAGGTGACCCTGGCCAACTTCAACTATCGCAAGATGTCGCTGGTGCGTGACTATGCGCAGTTGATCGACGAACCAGCGCAGAACGAAGCGTTTGACCGGATGTTCTCCATCGAACCTAGGGACGTCGAGGTCCAAACTCCAGACCCGATCCCGTTGCCGAAACAGTGGAACGTGGTCGCCGGTGACGCTACGCAAAATGCTGCCGTCAGCCTGGCCCGTACCGGGCGTAATTTCATCATTCAAGGACCGCCGGGCACCGGCAAGTCCCAGACCATCACCAACCTGATCGCGGACTACGCAGGTCGCGGTCTGCGGGTGCTGTTCGTCTGTGAAAAACGTGCGGCGCTGGACGTCGTGTTCCATCGCCTGCAACAAAGTGAACTGGGCGAATTGTGCTGTCTGATTCACGACTCCCAGACTGATAAAAAAGCCTTCGTGGGCAACCTGCGCGAGTGTTATGAGCGTTGGATCGCCGGCGATGCGCAGTCGCCGCAGTTGCAAGCCCGGCGCGAAACCCTGCTGGCTGGCCTGAGCCAACAACTGGGCTTGATAGAGGGTTTTGAACAGGCAATGGCTGGGGTGCCGGAGTCCTTGGCATGCTCGGTGCGCGAGTTGGTGCGCCATCTGATCCAGCTGCCTTCCGTCGCTGCCAAGCAGCCACCCGAAGCCTTGGAGCGCTTGCCCGAATGGCGTCATTGGCAGGCACAAAGCGAGCTGACCGGCCGCGTGTATCAGGCGTTCAAAGAACGTTTCGGTCTCGACAGTTTTGCACGTCATCCTTTTAGCCATTTGGCCTCAAGCCTGATTATCCACGAACATGCTTATGGCCAACTCAAGGCGTTTCTGGATGAAGCCAGTGGGCTGATGGACAGCGTTGAGCAGTACCTGGAGTCATCGTCGAGCCTGCTGTCCGGGGACACCGGCCTGACGGATGCGTGTGCACTGACCCAGGCCGCGGAACAACTGACCACCGCCAACCTGGCAACGCACCTCGACCTGTTGGAGCCTGGCTCGCCGGGCTTCCAGGCGCTGCACGCCGAACAGGTGGCGTTGCAGGCATTGACCGTACAGCAACACAACGCCCGTGAATCGACCCATCACTGGCGGGAAAAACTCGCGCCCCAGGACACTCAGGCTGCACTCAACCTGGCGCAGCGGCTGGAAGGCTCGCCGCTGAGGTGGCTGCAACCTGCTTGGTGGCGATTGCGCGGCGAATTGCACCGACGCTACGATTTCAACCAGCACGCGATTCGCCCGAGTTTCATCAGCGTGCTCGACAGCCTGGCCGGCGAACACCGGGCCACTGCCGAGCTGCACGCCGAGCAGCAACGCCTGCAAGGTCGCTATGGCATCCCGGATATCGACCTGTTCGTGCACAACCTGCAAGCGCTGCTTCAGCAACTGAGCGCATCACCGCTATTGCGCCAGTGGTTGGAAGGCCTGCGGGGTAATTCGGATTCCCTGCCCCGCGTGCGCCAGCAAGCCAACCTGCGCCAGCCAGTGGCGCGCTTGGCCGAACTGGTCGCGCAACATTGTGTGTTCGACCAGGCGCCGAGCCTGGCCGAGCTGGCCGAATATCTGCGCGATCTGCGTGAAGAACTCGACGAACTGCCCGACACCCTGCCCCTACTCAATGAGTTGCACCAAGCCGATCCTGTCTGCTTGGCGGTCGTGCAAAAGTACGCCTTGGCGCAACGTGCACTGGACGGTTTGATTGCTCAGGAAAACCTGACTCGCCTGTACCGCGCTAACCCGAAACTGGCGCGCTTCGATGGCCTTGCCTTGAGTTTGGCTGCACGTCAGGTCAGCCAGGCTGAAAGCAGCCTGCTCAAAAGTAATGCTCACGTGCTCAGCGCTGCGTTGCACCAGCGTTTTCTGGAGCATGTGAAGCAATCAGCAATGTCGGTGACTCAGCTGGACGCCCAAGCCCGTGAGTTCAAGAAAGCCTACGCCAAGGGCCGCCGTGAGCTCGAACACGAGCTGGGCAAGACAATGCGCTATCGCTCCATCCGCGAAATGGCGAGTGGCGACAGTGGCCGGGTGATCAACGATCTCAAGCCCATCTGGTTGATGAGCCCGCTGTCGGTATCCGACACCCTGCCATTGACGCCGGACCTGTTTGACGTGGTGATTTTCGACGAAGCCAGCCAGATCCCCAGCGAAGAAGCCGTGCCGGCCCTGAGCCGTGCGCAGCAGGTGATTGTGGTGGGTGACGAGATGCAGTTGCCACCGACCAACTTCTTCTCCAGTGCCGGAGAACAGGACGACAACGAACTGATTGCCATGGAGGACGGCGAGCAGATCGCAATCAACCTTGATGCTGATAGCCTGCTCAGCCAAGCCGCGCGTAACTTACCGGCGACCCTCTTGGCCTGGCACTACCGTAGTCGCCACGAAGCCTTGATCAGTTTCTCCAATGCAGCATTCTACGAAGGGCGGTTGATCACCATTCCTGATCGTCGTATCGAGCGCCCTGCCCCGGCTCACGCGGCCCTTGACTCCACGGACGTCCAGGCAGTGATCCAGGGCGCCGACACGCTGTTGGAAAGCCCGATCAGCTTCTTGAAGATGAGCGACGGTGTCTACCTCAGCCGCAGCAACGTGGCCGAAGCACGCTATATCGCCAACCTGGTGCGCGAGCTGCTGCAACGCGATACCGGCCTGAGCCTGGGTATCGTGGCGTTTTCCGAGGCCCAGCAAGGTGCCATCGACCAGGCCCTGGAAGACCTGGCCAGCAGTGACTCGGCCTTTGCTACGCGGCTTGAGCGCGAGTACGTGCGTGAAGATGCCGGGCAATTCAATGGCCTGTTCGTCAAGAACCTGGAGAACGTTCAGGGGGACGAGCGGGATGTGATCATCCTGAGCATCTGCTACGCGCCCGGACCGAACGGCAAAATGCTGATGAACTTCGGCCCGATCAACCAGCGTGGCGGCGAAAAACGCCTCAATGTGATCTTCAGTCGCGCCCGCAAGCGCATGGCGATCGTATCCAGCATCGAATCCGAGGCCATCACCAACACCCACAACGACGGCGCTGCTGCACTGCGCGCGTTCCTGCAGTTTGCGCATGCCAGTGCCAGTGGGGATGCGCCGCGCTCCCAAGGTATCCTCGCCAACCTTAATCCAGGCGCCAGGCAGTCCTTTGCCGTAAGCCTGCCAAAGGACCACCTGCGCAGTACCCTCGCCGCTGCGTTGCGCAAACGCGGCCATTCTGTTCAGGAGTGTGTCGGGCGTTCACAGTTCCGCTGTGACCTGGCGATCAGTGACGCCAGCGGCGAACACTTCAGCCTCGGCGTGCTGTTGGACGGTGATACGGCGGCTGCAACTGACGTGCGTGAGCGTTATATCTTCCGTCCGACGGTACTGCGCAGTTTCGGTTGGAAGATTATCGACGTGCTCAGCCATGATTGGCTGCGAGACCCGGAAGACGTGCTCAATCGTATCGAAGGGCTGCTAAGGAATGAGGAAACGCCTGCGCTACCAGAACTAGAACCACAACAGACAGAGGGAACCTTCGAGATTGAGGCCGACGTACCAGTCACCACGCAAGCGTCACCCTTGATGCGCGAGTTCACCTTTGGAGAAGGCAATTCCAACAAGTTCTGGCGGATTGGCGTGGCGGATGTCGAGCTCACGGTGAATTTTGGTCGTATCGGCACCAAGGGTCAGACCCTGATCAAGTCCCTCGACAGTCCCGAGCGCGCTTTGCGTGAAGCAGACAAGCTGATCGCGGAGAAACTCCGCAAAGGGTATCAAGAGCAAGCGGATTCGATCACCCCGGAGTGAAATGAGTCGGTGCAGCATGACTGGGACAAGCGCGTTCAATCGTTAAATGGCGTATTTGGGTGTGGCCTGTGGTTGTTGTCCAATGTCACTAACCCCCGTTCGGTTTTGCTCAAAACCCCGCATGGTGCAAAGTCAGCCCCTCGCCTTACTGAGACGTTCGCGATACGAGTAAAAAGTCTGGTCATCCGTAACGCAGCTCCACGTAACCCGCTGATTCAGCCCCGGACATGCTTTCTGATCAATCAATATCTGTTCCGTGAAAATTACTCATGAACTGTGGGTTCCTTGCTGCCGGGCTGAGCTACAGCCCGGGTTTTGAAATGACGCCTACCTGGATTGCAATCGAGTAACGCAATCCTCCCAGTACCCGCCACCCAGGTTCGTCCATCACTGAGGCAACGCGTACGCCACTACGTAGTCTCCCTTTTTCGTCGTAGCGGAGTTTCCACCCGCGCTGATGACAACAAACTGCCTGCCGCTTTTAGGCGAGATGTAAGTCATCGGCGTAGCTTCCGCACCAACAGGCAGGCGTCCTTTCCACAGTTCCTTGCCCGTGCGCACATCCAGTGCACGGATATAGAAGTCCTGCGACGCAGCAATAAACACCAGGCCGGTCGACGTGGTGACTGGCCCTCCCCGCGTCGGCATGCCGATAGGCATCGGCAGATGGGTGGCTATACCCAGTGGGCCAGTGTCTTGCGTCGTTCCAAGCGGCATCGACCATGCGACCTTGCGTGTTGCCAAGTCGATAGCGCTGATGGTTCCGTACGGCGGCTCCTGGCAGGGGATCCCCAATGGCGACAGGAAACGTCCCATCTCGATCCCCCATGGCGTACCTGCCTGCTGTGCATTGCCCTCATGGCCGCGCGTACCCGGCGTGTAGCCCTGTCCTTCTGGGGGCTCACGGGTAATCGCGGGGTTACCCAAGTCCCATGCCCAGACAAGCGCGCCTGTGCGGACATTGAATGCGCGTACGACTCCGGAAGGCTCCCCGGTTTTCTGGTTATCCCAGACCAAACCCCCAACGACGACCAGATCGCGCACAACGGTGGGGGCTGCTGTCGGAAAATAAAGCTCCTTGTCAGGGCTTCCCATACCGATCCGCAGGCTCACACTGCCGTGGTCGCCAAAGTCGGTACAAGCCTCCCCTGTTTGCGCATCAACGGCTATCAGGCGCGCATCGACGGCGGTGGCAATGATTCGACGAGTGCAAGCGGCTGCGGGCACGGAGTTCCCGGAATCCGATGTTTGCGCAGTCGAATCGTGATAACCCACCCCACGACAGCGCGGGTAGACGTTGTTGGTTTGTACCTTGGGATCGTGGTGCCATATCTCCTTCCCGGTCTCGTCGTCCAGGGCAAAGAGCTGACTGGACTGAGTACAACCGTAGAGCACGCCATCAACGTGCAGCGGCGTCACCACATGGCCTTCGCTGCTACCCTTTGGGATTTCTCCCGTCCGATACGTCCAGGCGACCTTGAGGTCAGAGACGTTTTGCGCAGTGATCTTGTCCAGGACGGCGTGCCGAGTGCCTGATGGGGTATGCCCGAAGTAGCGCCAATCGGCAGCCGGCTCGACGGTGCCAACGGCTTTGCCAGGCACAGGCGTCGGTGCTCCGTCGGCTGTCTGGATTGGCTGTGGTTGCAGCGCTGCGTAAAACGTAGCTGCGAGGCCCACGGCCACCGCCAATGCGCACATATAGGAAAGCCTGGCTTTTGCAGTTTTGCGGCCAGGAGCCAGCGTAGGTATCGCCAGCAGCACCAACAAAGCGAGGACTGCCAACGCGAACAATCGAGAAAACAGCGGCCACAAGGCCAGGCCCACATCCCATACAGCCCAGGCTATCGACGCCACGAATACCGCTAGATATAGCAAAGCACCTGACAGGCGCCGGCGCACCAGAAGGATCCGGGCTACGGTCATCCCCAACCCCGCCAGCGCGAAGTACCAGGAACCGCTTAGCGTAATGAGATAGACGCCAGCGATGAGCATGAACAGCCCTGGAAGCAGAGTGATCATACCTAGCGCAATCAGTAGCGCGCGGGCTATCCGGGATGGGTTTGTGTCCGGCATAAATGACTTCCTTGATACGCTATTGAGCATGGGTGCTCTTGGGCTTGCCTGGGCATAACTGATAAAGCGCACAGCCCAGACGGGTTAACGCATGACGAAACCGCCATCCACCGAAATGGATTGCCCGGTGACGTAGCTGGAAGTGCTACTACTCAACCACAGCACAGCGTCGGCGATTTCCTCTGGCTTGCCATGACGGCCCATGGGAATGGCCTTGACCATTCCCTCCATCGCCTCGCCCTGCCCCGCGGCCACCATGCTGTCGACCATGGGCGTCCAGATCAGCCCCGGGCATACCGCGTTGACGCGGATGTTACGGGCGGCATATTCAAGCGCGGCGCTCTTGGTCAGGCCGATCACACCGTGCTTGGCAGCGTGATAATTGGCGCGTTCTGCACCTCCCACCAAGCCTCCCAGCGAAGAACAGTTCACGATGGCGCCGCTACCTTGACGACGCATGTGTTCCAGCTCGAACTTCATGCACGCCCAGACGCCGCGAAGGTTGATGGACATCACGCGGTCATAGTCGTCGACGGTTGCGTCGGCGATTTCGGCCAGGATGTTCTGGATACCTGCGTTGTTGAACGCGGCGTCGAGTTGCCCAAATGTAGCGATGGTCTCCTTGACCATGGCCTCGACTTGATCGATGTCGGCAACATCACAGCGAAGGCCGATCGCCTTGTGGCCGGCAGCGACCAATGCCTCGGCCTGTACTCGTGCGACGTCACCATTGACGTCTACAAGCGCAACTGCTGCCCCAGCCTGGGCGAACGCCTTGGCGGTTGCCAGACCAATACCAGAGGCTGCACCGGTGACCAGCGCAACCTTGTTTTCAAACGAAAAGCTCATCAAGAATCCTCGACTTTACAGGTGATCAGATTCAGGTCGTGCCCACAGCACACAGACTGCCGCGAGTAGACAGCCAAGTCCGCAGGCACCCACGACCAGGCCCATAGGCCAGGGGGTACCATCGGCAAACTTGGCCACCAGTGCTGAGCCCAAAATGCCGGCGCCATACTGCATTGCACCAGCGAGTGCCGATGCAGTACCGGGAAATTGGGAAAGGCAGTTCAAGGCCCCGGTGATGGCGTTTGCCAGGACAAAGCCTGTGGCTGTGACGAATACGAAACAGCCACAGATGAGCAGCGGCAGCCCGCCCCAATCGGCCCAGGTGGTGAATGCAATCAAGCCCCCAGCGATGGCCGAAATGATCCCACCCACCAACAGCACCGCATCGGCGTCATGGCGATTGAGCAATCGAGCGTTGAGCTGATTAGTCACCATCAGCCCAACGATGCCGGCCCCGAATAGCGCGCCGTACCATTGCGGATCAACATGGTGGTAAGCGATGTACGCAAAGGGCGAGCCCGCGATGTAGGCAAAAGTACCGGCGTAAAAGAACCCGCCAGTGGCGACATAGGCCAGGAACCTGGGCGTGCGCAGTAGCACGCCATAGCGCTGCACGATGGTGTGTAGCGAAGTAGGGCTGCGCCGATGAGCAGGCAAGGTTTCGGGTAAAATTACCAGGCTGGCAAGTGTGGCCAGTCCCAGCAATACCAGGGTCCAGAAGATGGCTTGCCATGAGAACAGATGCAAAATCTGCCCGCCGACTGTGGGGCCTGCCAGCGGTGCGATTGCCATGATGGTCATCAAGGTCGACATTTTCTGCCCGGCTTGGCGACCCTCATACAGATCGCGAACCATCGCCCGAGCAAGAACCACGTTTGCACAGGCGCCCAAGGCTTGCACCACGCGCCAGGCAATCATGGTCGTACCATCACTGGCGAGGGCACAGCCGGCGGATCCCGCAACGAACAGCAGGCAGCCAAGCGCGACAGGCAGCCTGCGGCCATATCGATCACTGAAAGGCCCCCAAAAAAGCTGTCCTGCACTGAACCCAGCAAGGTATCCGCTCACAGTTAGCGCCATCGTGCCGCCGTCTGCGTGCAACGAGCTCGCCATGATCGGCATCGCTGGCAAATAGAGGTCAGTGGAAATCGACGCGAAGGCCAGCAAGGCGCTGAGGATTAATAAAGTGCGTGTGCCGTGCTGCGGATCGTGTCCCGTTTGCGTATCTCGGGGGCGAGACTCAGCCAATGCGATCTCTCTCGCTGCGCGTTGCTTCAGGCAAAATCTGGGAAGCAGTCGTGTGCTCACGTTTGAGTCCTCTGCGGCTAGGGTCAGCGAGCGCTGATATCCGATGAAAAATTCAAGTGGGCTAACGCTAATCATTGAGGGAGCCCTTGAATACCGGGCAGATTCGGGATGTGCTACTGAGCAGCACTCATCAATCGCTTGGAAGGCCGGGATAGCGCTGCGATCCGAGAGTCCGCTCGTACGGTTGAGGATTACTGAGCTTTGCTCATCGGATCACGTTGGATTTGGCCGGTAGCACAGGTGGGGATTCTGATCTAGGTTGTCCGCTCGACCGCCTACCGAGCAGGAGCTTGCCCATGAGAGGAATAATCAAAACGTCGTCGCTGGCTGTACTGTTGTCTACGGCCATGTCAGTCCATAGCGCCGATATCCCGAAAGACCAGGTCATGGCTATCACGAGAAATGGCGAACAGGCTTCGATGATGGGAGCACCAGCCAACTTCGTTGGGAACGCACGCATTGATCCAATCTTTGCCGCACGCGCGCCTTCGACTGTCTCTGCAGACGCTGTGACTTTCCAGCCGGGCGCGCGATCGGCCTGGCATACCCACCCGAAAGGTCAGACCCTGATCGTCACGGCGGGTGCCGGCTGGGTACAACAAGTGGGTGGTGAGAAAACCGTTATCAAACCGGGCGACGTCATCTGGACGCCGCCTGGCGTCAAACATTGGCATGGCGCTACGGCGACTACAGGGATGACCCACATTGCCATCCAGGAAGCCGTTGACGGGAAAAACGTGGCGTGGATGGAGCCAGTCAGTGAAGCGCAGTACGAGGCGTCCCGGTGAGTTTGGCTAACAGGTATCGCTTGGCTAGCAGGTATCGCGCCTCCCCTGCTTCCTAGCGGTCAGCCATCGGAGAATATCGACGTCATCAAACCCGAGCAGATCGACCTGGCTTATGAACGAGTCATCGGCAAGGATGTGCGTTACCGTTTAATGATCAACTTCGCTTCCGCTCGTACGGCCTGGTACGATCCGATCACGACGTCCGCCCTGCGCAAGCCAGCGGCCAATATATTCTTCAGATATGCGCTTGTGCGGCAGAATCGGTGATTACTGCCGCCAAGGTTACGCGCCCAACGGCTGAACTTCGCGTATGAGGTCTATCAACAGACGCAGCCCTGTCGGCAGCTGGCGATGGCTGGAAAAATACATGTGAAACCCAGGCGCTATGCTGGCCCAGTCATCCAGTACAGTGACGACCTCACCGCGGTCCACCAGCGCTTGCATCGCAGGCTCTGGGGCATACATCAGGCCAGCGCCATTGCGCACAAGCGAAAGACCCACGCGAGTCTCATCGATCGTAATCGTCCCGGGTGCGGCAATCGACAGCTTTTCGGTGCCCTTCTCGAACTCCCAGTCATACATGGCGCCGTTGCCCAGACGAATGCGCAGGCAGCGATGATTGTGCAAATCGTTGGGGTGTTCAGGTATCCCGAACCGCTTGAGATATTCAGGAGTTCCCGCCACAACCCAGCGAATGTCCGGGGACAAGCGTTGGGTAATCATGTCTTCGGGAACGGTACCTCCATAACGGATACCGGCATCGTGACCGCCCCCAATGACATCGACGATAAGGTTCGTCACGGTCAGGTCGATCTGAATTTCCGGGTACCGCTCGTTGAAGATCGGCAACACAGGGCCTAGCAAAAGGTCGGCGGCGTCACTGAGGAGATTCAGACGAATACGGCCTGTGGGCTCGTCCCTGAATTTGTTTAGGATCTCCATGGCATCGTCGATCTCTTTCATCGGGGTACTAATAACCTGATGCAGCCTCTCGCCTGCATCGGTCAAAGTCACACTTCTGGTCGTTCTGTTGAGTAGTCGAACACCAATTCGGGTTTCCAGCCCTTTGATGGCGTGACTCAGCGCAGAAGCACTGATCCCTACTTCTTGACCTGCGCGACTGAAGCTTTGGTGGCGAGCAATGGCGAGGAAATAGACAAAGTCGGCAAGGTTGGCGCGGCTTACGTTCATGGACGGATCTCAGCCTGGAGTAATCATTAGCAGTCCGTTGAGCTGGCTGCTGCTGGATTTTACTCAGCAGGCGATAGTCGATTAATGAGTTTTGCTCATTGAGGGGTGATGCATAGCTCATCAATATGACTTTTCAACTCGCAGTCGCTGACCACTCAGCTGGCTCCAGTGGGCACTGACGGGGCGGTGCTTGGAAAAGAGCGTCCACATACAATTCCTATCCAGAGTGCAGTTGCCGAAAATCAACAAAATATCGGCACCCTTGCTTCCTTACAGATTGTTACCTCAACCGGTGCAAGGCTGAACGAGCTCCTGTTGATCTCGTGCCCACTGCCTTACAGCGTCGGCAAACATCCTCAACGCCATTGGCGGGTGCCGGTTGGCAGGATAATAGAGACATGCGCCCGGATAGTACGGGCCCCAATCCGGCAACAGATGAACCAAACGCCCCTCACGAAGGTGATCATCGACTTGGTGCTCTGGCAGCCACGCAATACCGATTCCGGCCAGGGCTGCCTCCGTCATCAAGTTGAGGTTGTCCATCGTCAGCGGCCCATCGACATCGATGCTGGCTGTTCTGCCCAAGTGGCCAAGATCCCAACGGAACAAGGTACCGCTCGCAAAACGAAATCGGATACAGCGATGGGCTTTGAGGTCATGGGGCGCTAAGGGTGCTGGGTGCAGACTGAGATATTCAGGAGAGGCCACTGCTGCAAAGCGAATGTCAGGGCCGAAACGGACGGCGATCATGTCGCGCGGAACGTCATCGAACAGACGGATGCCCGCATCGAACCCATCAGCGACGATATCGACCGGGCGGCTGTCGGCGATGCATTCAATGTGGATTTGCGGGTTGTCCTGGAAGAACTTCGGCATCACATGACGGATCAGCGGTTTGAACGACGACTCCGACGCGCTGAGCCTGATCGTGCCCGAGGGCGTATTGCGCTCGGAGGTTACATCGTTGACGGCGCACTCCAAGTCACCGAGCAAGGGCTGGACACGATTGAACAGTTGCTCTCCGGCTTCGGTCAGCGCTACGGAGCGTGTGGTGCGGTTGAACAATCGCAGCTCAAGACGCGCTTCGAGTCCACGCATCGAATGACTGAGCGCAGAAGGCGATACGCCCAGTGTTCTCGCCGCGCCGCTGAAGCTGCGCTGTTCGGCAATGGCGACGAACGCTGTGAGCTCCGGAAGACCCGCACGGATCATTGATGAATTCCTCTCATGTAGTCATGAAACGCCAGGCCGATTGTTGAAGCACTCACAGGAATTTAAAGTGTAACTGTCAATGATCACTTTGCGAAGGAGACGAAACATGTTGAAGCGACAACTGGGCAAAAGCGGTTTGCAAGTGTCCTCAATGGGTCTGGGTTGCATGGGCCTGAGCTTCGCTTATGGCCCCGCCTTGGAAAAGAAAGCCGCCATCACCCTGCTCCGAGATGCGTTCGACAAAGGTGTCGATTTCTTCGACAGCGCTGAAGCCTATGGCCCCTACACCAACGAAGAATTGCTGGGCGAAGCATTGGCGCCGATCCGAGACCAGGTGATCATCGCCACAAAATTTGGCTTCAAAAATGGTGTGCCAAGCGAAGGTCTGGATAGCCGCCCCGAAACTATCAAAGCAGTTGTCGAGGCCTCCCTCAAGAGATTGAAAACCGACCGTATCGAACTGCTCTACCAACACCGCGTCGACCCCCAGGTGCCGATTGAAGAAGTGGCAGGCACAGTCAAGCAGCTGGTCGAAGAAGGGAAAGTCTTGCATTTCGGGATGTCAGAAGCGGGCCCTGATGCGATTCGACGTGCACATGCGGTGCTTCCAGTCGCAGCCCTGCAGAGCGAATATTCCTTGTGGTGGCGCGAACCAGAGGAGCAGATTTTTCCCTTGCTTGAAGAACTGGGTATTGGCTTCGTCCCCTTCAGCCCACTGGGTAAAGGCTTTCTAACCGGCGCCATCGATGCCGATACGAAATTCGCCGCTGATGACTTCCGTAATCAAGTGCCCCGCTTCACTGAAGAAAATCGCAAGGCGAATGCCAAGCTGGTCGAGGTGCTGGGGCAAATTGCCGAGGGCAAAGACGCTACCCGAGCTCAAGTCGCCATCGCCTGGCTGTTGGCACAGAAGCCTTGGATCGTACCCATCCCAGGTACCACCAAGCTGAATCGAC
Source organism: Pseudomonas baltica (assembly GCF_031880315.1). Taxonomy (NCBI): domain Bacteria; kingdom Pseudomonadati; phylum Pseudomonadota; class Gammaproteobacteria; order Pseudomonadales; family Pseudomonadaceae; genus Pseudomonas; species Pseudomonas baltica. The sequence continues at coordinate 6,616,219 of NZ_CP134771.1, forward strand.
TAGAGGAAAACATTGGCGCTGCAAACGTCTTGCTCAGCAGCAACGACCTGACAGCCATTGCCGAAGCACTTGAGCAAATCAAGGTAGTGGGTGAGCGCTATCCGGCCCATCTGCAAAAGAACGTCAATCGCTAACGCGCCCTTCCCCTATGCCGTATGACGTGCGACCAGTCGATCGCATGGAGCGCGTCGATGTGCGCTATCGCTTCGTGATCGACATGAGTTCATTGCCGGCACCAGAGCAGGCTTGATCAAGCAGCGCTCACGTCATCCACAGGCACTGAATCTCAAAACCTGTGGACACACCGACTCCCCAAGCAGGAACGTCCAATGAAACTGCTCACCGCCACGACTTTCGCTACCCTCTTGTTTTCCGCTGTAGTTGATGCTGACCAAGCACAACCACGGCCGGATCCCAAGCCATCGCCCGACGTGCTGGAAGTAACCCCCCAGCTCTACAAATACACCACTGATTTATTGTTTGGAGATGTCTGGAAGCGCGAAGAGTTGATCCCTAGGGATCGCAGCCTTATCACCCTATCGGCCCTGATTGCCAGCGGCCAGATTCCACAACTGACCGGGCACATGAAACTGGGGCTCGATAATGGCCTCAAAGCCAGTGAGATCAGTGCACTGATTACTCATCTAGCGTTCTATTCCGGTTGGCCAAACGCGATGTCAGCCGCTGGTGTGGCCAAGCAGATCTTCAGCGAGCGCAACATTCCAGCAGATCAGATAGTACCGCCCACCACAGCACCGTTAACGCTCGACCCAGAGAGTGAACTAAACGCCGTGCAGCTGTAGAGGCAGGTGTAGGTGACGTTGCACCAGAACTGGCGCGGTACACCAATGATGTGTTGTTCGGTGACCTTTGGCGGCAAAGCAGTCTCAGTGCTCGCGATCGTAGCTTGGTCACGGTTGCGGCGCTGATCGCACAGGGTCAGGCGGCTCAACTGCCCTTCCATCTTAATCGAGCGATGGACAATGGCCTCACGCAAGCTCAGGCCGCCGAAGTCGTAACGCATTTGGCTTTCTATGTAGGTTGGCCCAAAGCGATGTCCGCTGTACCGGTGCTAAAGCAAGTGTTTACGTCCCGCAACTAGGACTGATGACAGCGTGTGACGCTCTATACCGTTGGATACCCGGAGGATATCCGCCATAACCGCCATGGCGAACTCCGCCGTGGTCTTTCCAGGCATTCCTGATCGCAGCTTGAACACACCGATGCCAGGCTGGTCACAGACTTGCACTAACCCATCGACAATCGCTAAGGATCCACTTATGAGTGCAGGTCACAATCATGCTCAAGTCCGCGCGGGGCACGAGAAAAAGCTGCTTGCGGCCCTACTGCTGACGACAGCGTTCATGATCGCCGAGATCGTCGGCGGGCTGGTGACTGGCAGCCTCGCCCTCCTCTCTGACGCTGCGCACATGTTCACTGACTCTGCGGCGTTGGCGATTTCACTGATCGCTTTCCAGATCGCCAAGAAACCCGCTGATCGCATGCGTACTTTCGGCTACGCACGGTTCGAGATTCTGGCCTCGGCCTTCAATGCGATTCTGCTGTTTTTGGTGGCGCTCTACATTCTGTACGAGGCCTATCAGCGGTTGGTAGAGCCTTCACCGATCCAGTCGACAGGCATGTTGATCATCGCAGTGCTCGGCCTTTTGGTGAACCTGATTTCGATGCGGATATTAGCCTCGGCAAGCGGTGACAGCTTGAACATGAAAGGCGCCTACCTGGAGGTCTGGAGCGACATGCTCGGCTCCATGGGCGTGATCGTTGCCGCGATCCTGATTCGCTTCACAGGCTGGACATGGGTCGATTCCCTGGTGGCTGCAGGCATTGGCCTATGGGTGCTTCCGCGCACCTGGACGCTGTTGAGGGAAAGCATGAACGTGTTGCTTGAAGGTGTCCCGAACGGGATTGACCTCGAACAGGTCGAGCAGGCGATTCTGGCGGTGGATGGGGTAAAAGCCGTTCACGATCTCCACGTGTGGTCGGTGACCAGCGCGAAAAACGTGATGAGCGTACACGTGGTGATAGCCGCCAGTGCCGCCGATGGCCAAGAGATTCTGGGCAAGGTCACCGAATCCGTCAGCCATAGTTTCGAGATCGGTCACTGCACCATCCAGCTTGAACATGACGGCTTTCATGCCGCAGAGCACGGCGAAGAAGGCCACCACCATTGATGGTGTGCCTGCGGCGTCCAACGCCGCAGGCGACGGTCACGCCTCTAGACCGCGTCCTCGAATTTCGCGCCGTAAGACTGGCTTCTCGGCTTGGCGCCTAGGGGCGCTCGATCACAGCGTGTGATGTTCACCGTTGCCGGCAAACACCAGAAACTCTTCCGCGAACCTTTGCACCAACCCTTGTCGCGGTGCATTTTCCGAGCGAATCACCAGAAACCCGGTATCCACTCGCACGCTCAGAGGCTTGCTGACCACGCCCCGGCCAATGAATTGCTGCGCCGTGGGCGGGTCGACGATGCTCACTCCCAGCCCCTGCGCAACCAGTGCGCACGCGGTGTAGGACAAACCGGTTTCCAGATGGGCCAGCCGCGGTACCTCGGCAAGCGCCAAGGTCACACCGGCCGCGAATAGCGAACCAGGCGCCACGGCGATCACGCACTCACCGCTGAGATCTGCAGGCTCTACCACGGCGACCCCCGCCAGTCGATGCTCGGCGGGTACCACGACCACCGCATCCATGGGCACCGCCTGGATATTCAGCCCATGACGGTTCAGCGGCCCCTCCGCATAACCGATATCCGCCTGCCCGGATGCCACCATTTCCGCCACCAGATGGGATGGCACCCCCAGCAGGCTGACCTGCAGCTCCGGCCGGGGCGCCAGGAAGCGGGCGAGAAACACCGGCAACAGGGTGTTGGCCACCGCCGGCATTGCCGCGATACGCAGCGACCCCGCGGTCTGTTCATCGATGCCACGGGCGACGCGGGCTATGCGCTCCAGGCCGATAAAAGATCGCTCGATCTCGGGAATCAATGCACTGGCCTGCGCGGTTGGCTGCAACTGATTGCCGCGACGCTCGAACAGGGCGAAACCCAAGGCCTCTTCCATATCCCGCACCAGCCGTGTGACCGCCGGCTGCGTGACAGACATGAGATGAGCCCCGCTGGTCATGCTGCCGGTGCGCATCACCGCGCGAAACGCTTCGACCTGACGAAGAGTGAGCCGCATGCATCCTCCATAACATCCATTCATTCTGAATCAAGATAAATTGATTATGGATTATGCCTGCGCCATGAGAGATTCACTCCAGATTATTTCGAGATGGCGCCATGAGCGTCACCCAGGCGGCAACTGCGGTTTTTCTATCTGCCCTTGATCAAGCGGTCCTCCACCAGGGGCACTCCATGACGTTTTGGCAAACGATGGGTTTTGGCGAGCAAGGCTGGGCGGCCGACATGTTATTGGCGACGCTCATGACCTGTGCCATCACCTTTTGCGGATTCGCCTGCGGCGGCCTGATCGGGGGCGTCGGATGCTGGGCAAAACGCTCGCGATTCAGATCACTGCGGGCGCTGGCCGACCTCTATACCACCGTGCTGCGCGGCGTCCCGGATCTGCTGATCATCTACCTGTTCTATTTCGGCAGCAGCATGGTGTTGACCCAGGCGGCTCGTGAACTGGGGGTGGAAAGCTTCGTCGGCTTACCGCCCTTTCTAGTGGGCGTGGTGGCGATCGCCGTGGTGTCGGGTGCCTATCAGATCGAAGTCCTGCGCGGCGCCATGGGCTGCGTACCGCGCGGCACCCTTGAGGCGGGACGTGCGCTGGGGTTGGACGGTGCCAGGTTGTTGCTGCTGGTCATCGCCCCGCAGGCGTTGCGATTCGCCCTGCCGGGGCTGGCCAATGTCTGGTTGCTGGTGCTCAAGGAGTCGGCCCTGATCAGCGTGGTGGGTATGGTCGAGTTGATGCGCCAGGCGCAGATCGGCGCGGGCGCGACGCACCAGCCCTTTTGGTTCTACGGCACTGCGGGCGCGCTGTATCTGCTGGTCAGTGTCAGCAGCAGCCAATGCCTGGGCCGCCTGGAACGGCGGCTGGCGCTGCCATCTGGGGGCCAGTGATGGATGGGTCGTTCATGCTCGACTGCTTCCTGCAACTGCTCAAGGGGTTGCCCCTGACCCTCAGGCTGGCCGCGTGCGCCTGCCTGGCGGGCTTTGCCCTGGCCTGGCTGCTTTGCGCCATGCGCCTTTCGGGCAAGCGCTGGCTGGACGTCCCGGCATGGTTGTTGGTTGAAGTGTTCCGTGGCACGCCCTTGCTGGTGCAGCTGTTCATCATCTACTACGGCTTCAGCCAGTCTGCCTGGCTGCGCGCCAGCTTCGCCTGGCCCTACCTGCGCGACGCCTACTGGTGCGCCCTGCTGGCGCTGACCCTCAACACTGCAGCCTACACCAGTGAAATCCTGCGCGGCGGCGTCAAGGCCGTCGCTACGGGGCAACAGGAAGCCGCCGCAGCCCTGGCCCTGAGTCGCTGGCAAATCTGGCGCCACGTGATCTGGCCGCTGGCCTGGCGGCAGATGCTGCCCGCCTACGGCAACGAAGTGATCCTGATGATCAAGGCGACCTCGCTCGCCTCCATCGTCACGCTTATGGAAGTCACCGGCATCGCCGCCCGCCTGGTCTCGCAAAGCTATCGGCCGGTGGAAGTGTTCGTGTGTGCCGGGGCCTTGTACCTGCTGATCAATTTTTCCATCACCCGTGTGGTGATGTGGCTCGAACATCGTCTGCACCGCGACCGCGCGGTGTCTACCCATTCGCACTGAAACGAGGAACCGCCAATGATCCGCAACTCTTTGCTGGGCACAGTGTTAGGGCTGTCGCTCAGTAGCTTGATGGCCCACGCCGATGACGCGCCGGTGCTGAAAATCGCCACCGAGGGCGCCTATGCCCCCTGGAACTTCATCAAGCCCGGCGGGCAGCTCGACGGCTTTGAAATCGACCTGGCCCATGAGCTCTGCGCGCGCATCAAGGCCAAATGCGAAGTCGTGGCGCAGGACTGGGACGGGCTGATCCCCTCACTCAATGCTGGCAAGTTCGACGCGATCATGGCGGGCATGAGCATCACTGAAAAACGCCAGCAGGTGATTGGCTTCAGCCGCCCGTACGCGGCGCCACTCAATGGCTTGCTGGTGATGGGCGACGGCCCGCTGGCCGCCTTGCCCGACGCAAAGGCCACCTTTGATCTGGACAGCGATGAAGCCGGCGCCAAGGCCTGGGTGACGAAAATGACACCGCTGCTCAAAGGCAAGGTACTGGGTGTACAGGGCTCGACCACGGCGTCAGCGTTCGCAGAAAAATACCTCTCCGGATTGATGGACGTGCGTGAATACAAAACCGTCGACGCCCACAACCTCGACTTGGTCAGTGGTCGCATTGATGCGGTGCTGGCCAACGCGGTGGTGCTCAAGCTGGCCACCGAGCAAGCATCGATGCAGGGCGCAAAAATGGCCGGGCCGATCTTCGCCGGTGGGGTCTTCGGGCCCGGTATCGCCATTGGTGTGCGCAAGGATGACAGCGCCCTCAAAGCGCGTCTCGACCAGGCCATCAACGAAGAAATCGCTGACGGCAGCCTGAAGAAACTTTCCGAAAAATGGCTGAAACTCGATGTCACTCCTCTCAAGTAACACTTGTGCAAGAAACAGGAGCGCAGCTCGATGACGACGCCCAGGATTTGTGTCGTTGGCGGCGGCCTGGTGGGCATGGCCCTGGCGTATGGCCTGGCCTGCGCCGGCGAATCGGTGTGCCTGCTGGATCAGGGCGATGTCGCCTGGCGTGCGGCGCGCGGCAACTTCGGACTGGTATGGGTACAGGGCAAGGGCTTTGGCCTGCCTGCCTACGCACGCTGGACGCGGACCTCGGCCGCCCTGTGGCCACGGCTGGCCCAGGACCTGATGGCGGACACCGGCATTGACGTACACCTGCACCAACCCGGCGGCTTTCAGCTATGCCTGGATGGCGCCGAGCTGGAAGAGGAAGTATGGCGCCTGAGCTGGCTGCGCGAAGCAGTGGGCAGCGACTACCGCTTCGAGGTCCTCGACCCCGTGCAACTGCGCCAGCGCCTGCCCGGCGCAGGCCCGACCTTGGTCGGTGCCTGCTATTGCCCCGACGATGGCCACGTCAATCCATTGCTGCTGTTACGGGCGTTGAGCACCGCCATGCAAAAGCGCGGAGTGATCTTGCATACCCATGCCAACGTGCAGCGTATCGAACGCGCTGGCGACGCTTATCGGCTGTCGGGCGAGGGGCGCGAGTGGACCGCCGAGCGCGTAATCTTCGCCGCCGGGCTGGGCAACCGTGCACTGGCGGCGCAGGTAGGGCTGAACATCGAGGTGCAACCCAACCGCGGACAGATCCTGGTCACCGAGCGGATTGCACCGTTCCTGCACTACCCCACCAGTTACGTCCGCCAGACCGCCGAAGGCAGCGTGCAGCTGGGCGACTCCCATGAAGCCGTGGGGTTGGATGACGGTGTGAGCCGAGGCGTCATGGCCGATCTGGCGCAGCGGGCCGTGCGCTGTTTCCCCCTGCTGGCCAAGGTTCAGGTGGTCCGCACCTGGGGCGCATTGCGGGTACTGAGCCCCGATGGCTTTCCGATTTACCAAGAGTCCCGCGAGGCACCCGGGGTATTCGCCACCACGTGCCACAGCGGCGTGACCCTCGCCGCCGCGCACGCATTCGTGCTGTCGCCGTGGCTGGCCGGGGGGCCTGCTCCGCACGCCATAGCGGCCTTCAACGACCAGCGGTTCAAGGAGCATGGCCATGGGCGCTGAGCCTTTATTTACCAGCCTCGATGGCGATGATCAGGTGCGGGTCAGCATCGAGTTCGACGGACAAGCGATAAGCGTGCTCGATAACGTGCCGTTGGCCAGTGCATTGCTCGAAGCTGGCGTCGAATATACCCGCCGCCACCCGGTCAGCGCCGGGCCGCGCAACGCCTATTGCATGATGGGGGTGTGCTTCGAGTGCCTGGTGTCGATCGAGGGGGTTTTGCAGCAGGCTTGCCAGGTCCCGACGCGCTCCGGGCTGTGCGTCAGCCGGTACGCTATCCATCCGGCCGAGGAGGCAAGCGATGAATGAATCGATCGATGTGCTGATCGTCGGCGCCGGTCCGGCGGGCATGGCGGCAGCGCTGCAGTTGCACGCATTGGGCGTGCAGGTGCGCGTGCTGGACGACCAGGCCGGTCCGGGCGGGCAAATCTATCGTGGTGCCCATCAAGCCTCGGGCAAACGCAGTGCCGTACTGGGTGCGGACTACCAGGAAGGGATCGGCCAGGTGCGCCGGTTTCTGGCCAGCGGCATCGACTATGTTGCACTTGCCTCGGTGTGGTTGATCACGCCAGAGCGGGAGGTGCACTACCGCGTGGACGGTCAATTGCGCCGGGTCAAGGCGCAGAAGGTCTTGCTGTGCAGCGGCGCTTATGAACGGCCGATGCCGTTGCCAGGCTGGACGCTGCCGGGGGTGATGACCGCAGGCGCTGCGCAGATCCAACTCAAGGGCGCGGGCCAGATCCCCGTCTGCCCCGTGGTGATGGTGGGCAGCGGCCCATTGTTCTACCTGCTGGCGTGGCAATTGATGCGCGCCGGCGTGCGCATCGAAGCGCTGGTCGACACCGCCAGCCCCCTGGACCTTTTGCGGGCGCTGCGCCATTTGCCTCGGGCGCTGGGCAATCTGCGGCAACTGGGCAAGGGCCTGAAATTGTTGTACGCCCTGCGCCGGGCTGCGGTGCCCTGGTTTCGTGCTGCCAGTGGTGTGCGGATCGAAGGTCAGGCCCACGCCGAAGGGGTCAGCTTTGTCAGTGGCGGCCGGTCTCATCGTTTCTCCAGCCGGCTGGTGCTGCTTCATCAAGGCGTCGTACCCAATACTCAGCCGACCTTGGCACTGCGCGCGGCACATCGCTGGGATGAGCAACGTCAATGCTGGGTCGCAGAGCAGAGCGAATGGGGAGAACTGAGCGTGGCCGGCTGCTTTGTAGCCGGCGATGGCGGTGGTATCGAAGGTGCCGAAGCGGCAGCGATACAGGGCAGGATCACCGCGATCGGTATTACCCTGGCGTTGCAACGGCTCACACCCGAGCAAGCGCAGAGCCTGGCAGGGCCCGAGCGCAAGCGCCTGACCCAGGTGCGCAGCGCGCGGCCGCTTCTGGACGCCCTGTACCCACCGCAGCGCGCCTACCTGGCCCCCGCCGACGAGACCATCGTATGCCGCTGTGAAGACGTGACCGCAGGCGCCATCCGTCAATACGCGGCGCTCGGCTGCCAGGGGCCGAACCAGACCAAAGCCTATGGACGCTGCGGCATGGGGCCTTGTCAGGGGCGCCAATGCGGCTTGTCAGTGACGCGCCTGCTGGCCGACGCCCACGGCGTCAGCCCGGCCGAAGTGGGTTACTACCGCATCCGCCCTCCCCTCAAGCCCATCACCTTGGGCGACCTGGCCAACGAACAATGAATTGCCCTTACCTGCCATCTCCCATCGACTGCGAAGGACACACACCATGACCGATATCATCCGCCAGCAACCCAACGCCCGCCTCAGCCGCGCGGTCATTCACAACAACGTCGTTTGGCTGGCCGGCGTCGCCCCCGCCGACTGTAGTCAGGACGCCGCCGGTCAGACGCGCCAGGTGCTGGCGCGTATCGACGAATTATTGAAGGATGCCGGTACCGACCGCAGCCGCTTGCTGTCGGTGCAAATATGGATGGGGCACATGGCGCGCGACCTGGAGGCCATGAACAGCGCTTGGGTAGAATGGCTCGGCGATGCCGGCCGCCCCGCGCGCGCGACCTGCCAGGTGGCCTTCGACGATCCGGACTTGCTGGTGGAGATCATCGTGACAGCGGCGGTCAAGGCACCAGACTGATCAGCACATGGCGCTGGAGTCCCCACCGCCGGGCCAATCCTTGGCCAGGGGATGCGGCCCAACAAAGCTTGGGCCAGCCAAGCCTCTTTTGCCTTCACCTCGCGGCACATGGCGCCATCAGGCAAGTTGCAGAACGAGCGATTAGAACTGCGACTGCACTTGCAGTCCCAGGACCAGCGCATTATCCACTTGGCGCACGCCATCCGGGTTCTTGACGAACTGCACGTTCGGCATGATGTTCAACCACTTGGTCGCCTGAATCCCGTAGTTGAGCTCTGCCGCATATTCCGTGTGCTGCTCAGGCACGTAGGCTGCATCGTCGTAGCTGGCGCCGCTCTGGTCATTGGCTGTTTTGGCATTGCGCAAGAACCGCGAACTGGCGTGAATGCGCGCGATACCCAGCCCCAGAGTATCCGTCGGACGCGCGTCGAACGGACCTTTGTAGGTCAATGCGACCTTTTGGTAGCTGTCTACCGCAGTGGTGGCCTTGTCCTGGAACGTGGCGCTCGCCGACAACGTCAGGCCGCGGGAGGTATCACCGCCCACTGAGGTCAGTTGCTGCTTGCCGATCAGCCAGAAACCGTGCCGGCTCGAATCGCTGCGATACGCGTCGCCGGTGATGGCCGCCACACGGTTGTTGTCGTCCTTGTAGACGTCGGTGCCATTGGCGGAACTGTGGTAATAACCCAGGCGATATTCCCCAGGCAGTTGGCTGACCTTGGGCGTCCAGATCAGCTCGACAGGCACGAAGGTGCCGGAAGTACCGGAGCCGTTGAGCTTGAAGCCATTGTCGTTATCGAGGTCGGACGGATTGACGTTGAATGCGCCGATTTGTGCGTAAACCTGATCGGCCACGCGATAACGAATGCGTGCCGCCCATTGGCTGATGGGCGAGTTATAAATGCTGTCGACGTAGTTGCCCGGCTGGGAGCCGCAGAATGCCAGGCTTTGAAACACGCAATCCTCGACCGCGAATTCGTCACTGACCGCGAACCGACCCGCCTTGATGTTGATACGGTCGTCGAACCAGCCTTTGCTCAACCACAGCTCGCTCAGCCGGGTCACACTGCCGCGACCTTGGATTTGCTGAGTCGAACTCATGCCCGTGGCGCGGGGATCGGCAATCTTGTCGTTGATGTTGTCGCCGTTACGATTGGTCAGCGAGATACTGAAAGCCGTGTCGCTCCACCCCATGAGTTTTTGCAGATCGATATTCGCGCCCAGATTGAACTGGTCCGCGTAGCGGGTCACCCTATCGTGCTTCTTGTAGCCTCCGTGAACATTGGAGGCAGACTCGCCAAGGTAGCCCATCTGGATATCGATACCCTTGTTCAGCCACTCGGTGCGCAATCCGCCCCAATCCCCGGTCATCCATGGAGAGTCGGCAGCGAATGCATCCGCCGCCTGGACATCAAGCGAGCAACCGGTGGCGGCGCACAATGAAAGAATTGCCAGAAACGCGGGGCGCGGACGAGCGGCGGCGCGAGAGCCATATGGCATAAACAATCAATCCTTTTTTAGTTATCGACCTGCAGGCAATACGCACCTGAGCAAGAGTGATGCTGGCGTCAGGGCTTGAACTAAAAATCCCAGACATCAACATTGAATTTTTAATATTGACGTAATAGTTTGCCACGCCCTTCGGTAAAAATCACAGTTTAGATTGTTGCGCTTCCTGCAAATACTTATTACCTGGGCCGCTCTATAATCAACACCAATCCCATGTTATGAGCGGCGCAAAAGGACTATTTGTTCTTGGCGGCACCCGTGACGATCAGTTTCGTGCGCACGGTGGATCAATCCGAGTGATCATGCTTCCCGGTATTCCACCGTCAGGTGAGTGACCTCATGCACCGGCTTCAAGACTGCCCGCACGTCATCCGCCGAGAGTTCGGCACTGCCATACACACTGACGATGGCAGCTCGGGCCTGCGGGCCAACGCGCCACACGTGCAGGTCGGTGATGGCGAGTGTTCCGCTTTGATCCAGCAACTCGCGGATTTCTTTGGCCACGTGCTCGTCGGTCCTGTCCAGCAGCACCGCAGAGGTGTCCTTCATAAGCGACCACGCCCACCGGGCAATTACCACAGCACCGACGATGCCGATCACCGGATCAAGCCAGACCCAGCCCAGGAACTTGCCTGCCAGCAACGCGGCGATGGCCAGCACGGAAGTGACCGCATCCGCCAGGACGTGCACGTACGCCGACCGCAGGTTGTTATCCGCGCCATGGGTGTGGTCGTGATGATGATCATGATTGTGTGCATGCCCATGCCCACCACCGGATAGCAGCAACGCGCTGACGATATTCACGATCAAACCAACAATGGCGATAAGCGTGGCGGTGCCGAACTGAACCGCCGTCGGCTCGAGCAAGCGCATGACCGACTCCACGCCTATGCCCGCTGAGATCAGGCCAAGGATGAGCGCGGAGGCGAATCCCCCGAGATCACCGACCTTGCCGGTCCCGAAGCTGTAGGCGTCGCTGGTCGCATGTTTACGCGCAAACCCATAGGCCGCCGCGGTGATGCCCAAGGCAGCAGCATGAGTGGCCATATGGAAGCCATCAGCGAGCAGCGCCATGGAGCCGGTGATGTACCCGGCAGCAATCTCACCGACCATCATGACCACCGTCAATACGACGACCCACAGGGTGCGGCGCGCATTTTGATCGTGATCGATGCCCAGAAAGTTGTGGCTATGGACGTGGTGTAACGCTGTGGTTTTCATAGCGGTCTCATTTCCCATAGCGGCGAATGGCTTCGAGCAGCTCGCGGGTACCTTGGGCTCGCTCTTCATCGGACAAGCCCGCCTTGGCGACGTGCTCCCAGGCGTGGTCTTCGATGATTTCATCCAGCAAGCCGTTCATGGCGCCACGAGTGGCGGCCACCAGGTGCAGGGTCTTGGCACAATCTGCGTTGCCTTCCAAGGCCCGCTCGATCGCCTGAACCTGACCCGCAATGCGCTTGACCCGCTGAAGCAACGCCTCTTTTCCCACCTTGGTGTGCGACATGGGATACCCCCCTACCCTATAAAGACGAGCATCATGTACGGCATTGGCGTCGAGAGCAATACGCGAACCACCCAACATTGCGCCGGAAACCGATTGCACCAGGCCCCGCCCTGACATACCTTGCCCCGCTCACTGACTACGCAGCGAACCTTGAGCTGCAAATGCGAGACGTGCGGCCACACGGGAGGCCCGTGATACGTTTCGAAGACATCGCCCCGTCTGACTGGGCTGGCGCCGCCGAGCTGTCAGGTGGCACGCCTGAGGGGTTTCCCCAGCATCGGTTAGGAAGGAACGGCTTGTACGAATAGGGTTCGAACCTTTCACACCCATTTTTCAGGAGTCACCATGAAAATCGATTTGAGCGGTAAACGCGCCCTGGTCACCGCCTCTACCGGCGGAATCGGCTACGCCATTGCCAAAGGCCTCGCTGAGGCCGGCGCCACGGTCGTCGTCAACGGCCGCAGCGACAAGTCCGTCAATGGCGCCGTCGCCCGTCTGCAAGCCGAAGTGCCTGACGCGTCGATCTCGGGCGTCGTCGCCGACCTGGGCAATGCGCAAGGCGTTGCTGCGCTGGTCAGCGGTGCGGGGGCGATCGATGTGCTGGTCAACAACGCCGGCGTCTATGGCGTCCAGGATTTTTTTGAAACCGCCGACGACGTCTGGGACCAGTACTGGGACACCAACGTCATGTCGGGGGTGCGCCTGAGCCGCGCACTATTGCCGGCCATGGTCGCCAAGGGCTGGGGTCGGGTGGTATTCATCGCCTCGGAGTCGGCCCGTAATATTCCGGCGGACATGATCCACTACGGCGTTTCCAAAACGGCTCAGCTGGGCTTGGCCCGTGGCTTGGCCAAACGCGTTGCCGGCAGCGGCGTGACCGTCAACAGCGTGTTGCCAGGCCCGACCTTGTCCGAAGGCATGGCCGGTATGCTGCAAGGCGAAATAGAGCGTAGCGGCAAATCCTTGGAAGCGGTCGCGGCCGACTTCGTGAAGGAACATCGCCCGAGTTCGATTATCCAGCGCGCCGCTTCGACTGACGAAGTGGCCAACATGGTCGTCTACGTCTGCTCGCCTCAAGCCAGCGCGACCACCGGCGCCTCGCTGCGGGTCGACGGCGGCGTGGTCGACGATATCGTTTGATGTGCCGGAGGGGGGGCGCTTGGAGCCGCCCCTCCCCGTCGGGGTTGCCATCGCGGACGCGTAACTCGCTCGGCCAGAAGAAACGCTTGCGTACGCTTTTCTAATCCTCTGCTTTTATAAGCTGTCCAAGCGTATTTACGGATTGCACGGCCATCCCCTCGAACGGCACCGGCACTGACTTCACCGCCCCATTCAGATTCCGATACCGGTGATAAATCCCTCCTCCCGGCAGCAGCCGCCCACGCTCTACCTGCCGTTGCCCGTCGAGCACATAGCGTACCGTCTGCTCCTGTCCGAGCGCCTGCCCGTCACCGGCGTGCAGGTCTTGGGCGAGCACGCGCAGGGTTTCGTCGATACACTGCTGCAGTTGCCCATCCACCAACGCCATATCCAGTTGACCATCATCAACGCATTGCGTACCGCAACGGCGGAACGGCTGGCCGACGACCTCGATATGCCGGCGGTACAAGGCGCTACCGGCGATGTCCTGTACCTGCACGCGGCTCACCAGGGTGAAGCTACCCCGGTCGGCCGAAAGCACCAGTTGCGGCTCCACAATCAAATGCGCGGTGACGGCGCCTTGCCCCAAAGGCAGCCCTGCGGTCATGCCTGCCTGCCGGAAGCGTTGGGTCAGCTTGTCGTCCACCGCCTGGTTGCTCAGTAGCGCCGCCATTGGCCGGGCATCTTTTTGCGCTGCGGCGCGGGCGTCTCGCTCCAGCACGCCGGTGCCGGTCTGGGTATTGATTGCGCTGGCCACCAGCAGCCCCACTACCCCACCCGCCTGCACCGAACTGCGAGTGACATTATTGGTGGTGAGCGCAGCAGCCTCGGCCGCCTTGGCATCGATCACCATCTGCGCGCTGACAAAACCGTCCTTTGGCACCTGCACCTGAACCTGCACGCCGTGGGCAGTGACATAAGGCAATGCAGTCGGATCATTGAAACTGGCTTCGGGCGGCGGACTTTGCGCGCAGCCGGTCAAGGTCAGCGCGGTCAATAGCGCTATCGAGCACCTGAGCTTCATTTCGAAAAAGGCGTAATGACCATCTGCCGACTGCTGTCCACGGCCTGGTAGTAGGCGTTGGACAGGTTCGCGTAGTTGGGCTGGTCCCACTCGCCCTGAGCCGGTTGGGTCACGGCGAACGGTTTGTACCACAGCAGGTGATTGTCC